>CAZZHK010000001.1:0-112766 GCA_964653725.1 uncultured Planctomycetales bacterium
GCTCGCAGCCGCCGTAGTACCTCCGCCCGGGATACCCCTCGGCGTACTTGTTGGTGAGAACCGACCCCTGCGCCTCGAGGACGTCGGTGGTCGTGTGATTCTCCGAAGCGATCAGTTCCAGATGCGCCTCCTGGCGCCCCTCCTCGGCCCGGATGGCATCGGCGATCTGGGGATCGGATGCGGCGAGCGTTTCCCGGAACGTCACGGAAGCCATGCGCGCGGGATCAGCGCTCTTTCTTCCTGGCACCCCGTCCGCCCGATTCCTGGAACCGCCTCATCTGGGCTTCCTTCTGCTCGGCCCTGACTCTGTCGATGAGGGCCGAGTCCACCTTTACCCCAGCCTGGACGGTGGTCCCCTCGGCGCTGACCATCGTGGGCTTTCCCTGGAACGGGGAAACGAAGATGCGCATGTTGTAGCCCTGCGGAGTCTTTCTTCGATTCGTCTCCACGAAATGAAAATTGCCGTCCGGGTCCACGGTCTGCAGCAGGATGGCGTGCTCGTCCTCTTCGGGGAACGCGGCCTCCTGGAACGCCAGGATGTCCGGATCCTTCACCACGGGGGCGATGATGGTTCGGTCCATTCCGGCGCCGCCGGCAGTCCGGGGATTGCCGTCGCCCAGTGTTCGATCATCCCGGTCGCCGGTCCCCAGGAGGACCATGAGTGCTCCGGCCACGCAGGCACCGGCGGCCAGGCCGATGATTCCCTTTAGAGTATGGTTGCGTGTCATGGGGTTCGTGGAAAGTCTAGCACCCCGCCTTGGACTGGGCCACGCGGCCGCGTGTTCCCTCCTTGTTCTGGCGTCCTGCGGGAGAACGCCCGGACCCTCCATCCAGTTCGCTGACGCCTGGCACGACTTCGGGTCGGTCGTGGACGGCTCCGCCGCGGAGCATGACTTCGAAGGCCGGAACACCGGGGACGGCACCCTCGAGATCCTCTCGGCCAGGACCTCATGCGGGTGTTCGGTGGCGGACATTTCGGCGCTGATGCCGGACGGCTCCTGGCGCCGAGGGGACCTGCAGAGGGCAGACCGTGCGCTGGACATTCCGCCGGGCGGGACATTCAGGGTGCGCCTGCGGATCCTGTCCGGGTTGATCCGGCGCGGCACGGACGAAAAAGCGGGCCATGTCCTGCTGCAGACGAACGATCCGAACCAGCCCTGGGTGCGGCTGGAGTTTCATGTCAGCGTGGATCGGCCGTGGGACTTAGATCCCGAGGATCTGCTCCTCGGGGATCTGGAACCCGGCGTGCCGGTGCGTCACGTGCTGCGGATACGGCCCCATGCGGGACGCGATGCGGTCGTCCATCTGCCTGCCGCGTGGCCTCCCCGGCTGGACCTCTCGCTGCGGGACGTGGCTGGCGGCCAGGACCTGGTGATGGACCTCCGGCGCGACCGTTCAGACCCTCCAGGACCGTTCCGCATCGCCCTGAACCTGCCCGCGGTCATCGACGGGCAGGATGCCGAGCTGCCGCTGATCCTGACCGGGCGCATCCTGCCGCTGGTGGATGTCCGGCCGGGGCGTCTCCACTTCCTTTCGGTTCCGGCGGGTGAGCCGGCCTCCGCCGAGGTCGTCCTGTACGCTGCTGCCGAGATCCAGCCCTGGAATCCGGGGACCCCCCGGATCCACCGCACGGTGGGCGTCCAGCAGCGGAACCTCGACGCGACGCTGGTCGAGGTGCGTCCGGGGGCGGAATACCTGCTGCGCCTGGAGATGAAGCAGTCAGCGGAGACTTTCACGTCGGGGGAGGTCCGGCTGCAGGCCGTCCTCGAAGGCGGTGGGCCCCTGGTGATTCCGTATGTGGGCCTCGTTCGAAAGACCACCCCATGAGGGGGGTCGGCATCGGGTGGGTGGCCATTGCCCTTGCGTGGGCCGGGTCTTGCGGAGGGCCGTTGAGGGCGGAGCTGCCGGACGCGGGACCCGTGCATCTGCTTGTGGTCGGCCCGCTGCAGGGTCGTCTGGAGCCCTGCGGCTGCACGGGCGGCATGCTGGGCGGCATTCCGCGGATGAAGACCCTTGTGGACCTCGAGGCCACGTCCTCGACGATCCTGGTCGACACTGGTGACGTGGCCGGAGCGGACGGCGAATACGGACGCCTGAAGGCGGAGATCCTGGCTTTGGCCGTCGGGGACCGCGGGCGGGGCGCGGCCGCACGGCTGCTGGTTCTGGGCGAAGGGGACGCAGGCTTTCCGGCGGAACTGTGGGCTCCGGTGCAGGGCATCAAGGACTACGAGCTGGTGGATCCTGGAGCCGGCCGCGCAGTGGCGACGCCGGATGGCGTGATCGTCCGAGTGCAGTCCATCCTTCCGGGGGAGGCCATGGAAGCGCCGGGGATGCCCGACGCGCTGGTCGTCCTCCTGGTGCATGGGGACCGAGCGGAAGCGGAGGCGGCGCTCGAGGCCGCGCCGCAGGCGGATCTGGCCCTTGTCCTGCACGGGGGCGAGCAGCCCGACGAGGCCGTCGTGCCATATGGGGACGCCGCCACCTTCGCGCCGGGCAAGAGGGGTCGGCACCTGGTGTCGATGGTCATCTCCCGGCGCGCCGGCCGGACCGTGGTCGCGGATCTCCGGGTGCTTGCCGTGGACGAATCCGTTCCGCCGGATCCCGGCATGGAAGCCCTGTTTCTCGACTACCGTCGGGAGTTGGTGGCGCGGAACATCGTGGCGTCCCGGGCGGCGCTCGAGGACCATCCCGACGGCGCCTATGCAGGGTCAGCCTCCTGCCAGGAGTGCCACGCGGACGCCTATCGCACCTTCAAGCAGTCCCGCCATGGGCATGCCATGGAAGTCCTGGAGAAGGACCAGGCCTGGGCCGACCCCGAATGCATCTCATGCCACACGGTGGGATACGGGTTCGTTTCCGGCTACGAGGGCCGGTCATCGCCCCCCGACCTGGCGGGCGTCGGCTGCGAGGCCTGCCATGGGCCGTCCGGATCCCATGCCGCGGAGCCCTCCGAATACCGCACGCCGGGCACCGCCACGGACTGCATCCGCTGCCACGACGCGGAGAACAGCCCCGCCTTCTGGTTCGACGACTACTGGCCCGGCATCGAGCACTGATCAGGCGCTGACGAGCCGGGCGTGGCGGCGCTTGCCGACCTGCAGGTGCTGGGCGTCGTGGGCCACCTCCGCGGCAATGTCCTCGACCACCTGGTCATCGATCCGGACGCCCCCCTGCTGGACCAGGCGGCGCGCCTCGCTCTTGGAGGAGGCGAAACCGGCCGAAACAACCAGGTCCAGTACCCCCCCGCCGCCCCACGGCACCTCCGGCATCTCGTCGGGCCGGCCTCCATCGGCGAACATGCGCATGAACTCCTCGCCGGCGCGCTCGGCGGCTTCGTCCCCGTGCGCCCATGCGGCGATGAGCCCCGCCAGAAGTCCCTTGGCCTGGCGCGGTTCGGACGCTGCCAGTGCGAGTGCCCCTTCGAGGGGTTCGTCGGTCAGGAGAGTGAACCAATCCGGCATCTGGTCGTCGGGAATCGACATGACCCGCCCGTAGATGTCGGACGCGGAGTCGTCCAATGAGACGGCATTGTCGTAGGTCTTGCTCATCTTGCGGCCGTCCGTGCCCAGGATGAGGGGCCAGGTCAGGCACGCCTGTCCGGTCATGCCCTCCGATTCCTGGAGCTGCCGGCCCATGAGAAGATTGAAGAGCTGGTCGGTGCCTCCGATCTCAATGTCGGCGCGCACCTGGACCGAATCCCACCCCTGCATCAGCGGATAGAGCAGCTCATGCATTCCGACCGGTCGACCGTCGTCCATCCTCTTGCGGAAATCGTCACGTTCGATGACGCGCGCCACGGTGGTACGTGCGGCCAGGGCCACCACATCCTGGAAGGCCATTTGATCGAACCAGGCGCTGTTGTGGACTACCTCCGCAGCGTCGAGGTCCAGGACCCGGCCCATCTTGGCGAGGCATCCCAGGGCGTTGGCCTCCACCTCGGACTCCTCCAGGACTGGCCGCATCTTGTTGCGGCCCGAGGGATCCCCGACACGGGCAGTGGCGTCGCCGATGACGAGAACGGCGATGTGGCCGGCCTGCTGGAAGGCCGACAGGCGCCGGAGGCACACCATGTGCCCCAGGTGGAGATCCGGTCGCGTGGGGTCGATGCCCATCTTGACGCGCAGCGGCGAGGTCCCCGCCAACCGCTCCTCGACAGCACCGGACGGCACCGAATCGACGACGCCCCGCAGGAGATCGGCAGTCATCGAGCGCGCGTCCCCCACCAGGTTTGCCAGAGGCCAGGGTCGCGGGCCAGGTCAGTCCGCCCTGTGGCCCAGAGAAGCCCAGTGAGAATCGCTTCGCGACGCGGACCGCTGCTGCTGCCCAGGGCGTCCATCAGGGCGCCGAGGCCCTCCTGCTGGTCACTCTCGGAAAGAAAACGGGCGCTCAGCGCGATGTGGGGTTCGACCAGGGGGCTGTCCACGGCGAGCGCCTGGTGAAGTGATTCGAGCGGTGCGTCCATCAATTCCTCGACGCCGCGAGGATACGCGAGGATCTCGGCCTGAGGCACCCGGATGCGGCGCAGGGGAATGCGCCGCCCGCCCCACGTTGTCGAACCGGGGATCAGGGCGGCGGTCAGTTCCATCCTGCGCACCACTGCAAAGGGCGTCCGGACCACATCGGCCCACATGATCGTGGCGTTCTCGCCGGGACGCAGGACCAGGCCCTGGCCGGCGGTGCGGTGGCGGCGGACCGTGTCTTGCCAGGTGTTCCCGACGGCATCCTCGTCGAGGGTCACCAGGGTGAACTCCCACAGGCTTTCCATGTCGTCCCGGCTGCCAAGGAGGTTCCACCACGGCAATCGGGCGTCCTCGAGCACCAGGGTCCGGTCAGTGGGGTTTTCGATGTGCAGGAGGACGCCGGCTTCCTCCCCCACCACCGCCCACCGCCGCGGCACTTCGGCCCACGAGGCGCCCTCGACCTCCGCCTGCACGAAGCCGGCTGCAGCCAGTCCGGACAAGGCGGCTGCCCTATCGGCCAGGGCCGTGCCCGAGGCCGACTCCTCGAGGGACTCGGCCAGTTCCAGGGCCAGCCGCCAGTCCTGGGAACCCAGGGCTGCCTGGACGGCCTCCCAGCGAGTTTCGAGTGCGGGGTCGGCCGGACCCGGGCCGATCGCGCAGGCCGCCGCCAGCAGGGCTGCGGCGGCCCGGCTCCCGCCGCTACTCCTCCTCGTCCGCGCCTTCCGCGGGTTCGGCATCCGCCTTCTGTTCCGCCTGCGCCAGGGCAGCTTCGAGGATGCCCTCGTTCTCGGGGAAGTCGGAATGGACCAGGGAGAGTGCGATCTTCCGCTCATCCGAGTCCACGCGCAGGACCCTCACCTCGACCTTCATGCCGGGCGCCACGATGTCGTGGGGGGATTCGACATGGTGGTCGGCCAGTTCCGAGATGTGGAGCAGCCCTTCGAGGTCATCCTCGATGGCCACGAAGACGCCGAAGGAGGCCATCTTCGTGACGGTGCCGGTGACATAGTCGCCTACGTGGTAGGTCGCGCGAATGCGGTCCTGCCACGGATCGGGCCCGAGCTGCTTGATGCCGAGGGCGATTCGCTGCTTGGTCGGATCCACTGTGAGGATGACGCATCTGACCTCCTCGCCCTTCTTCACGAATTCGGCGGGGTGGCTGACCTTGCGGGTCCAGGACATGTCGCTGACGTGCAGAAGGCCGTCGATGCCCTCCTCGATCTCGACAAAGGCCCCGTAGGAAGTGGTGTTGCGGACCGGACCCTCGATGACCGTCCCGACCGGATAACGCTCGGCGACCGTCTCCCAGGGGTTCTCCTCGGCCTGCTTCATGCCGAGGCTGATTTCCTGCTTCTCGAGGTTCACCTCGAGGACCAGGACCTCAACCTCGTCGTTGACGGCCACCAGTTCGCTGGGGTGGTTGACGCGTCGAGACCAGGACATCTCGCTGATGTGCACCAGGCCTTCCACGCCCTCTTCCAGCCGGACGAAGGCGCCATAGGACATGAGCGAGACGACCTCGCCCTTGTGCTTGGAGCCTGTGGGATAGCGCTCCTCCAGCTCCTCCCAGGGCGACGGGGTCATCTGCTTGAGGCCCAGGGCGATCCGCTCGCGCTCCTTGTCGACCCGCAGAACCTTCATTTCGAGTTCCTGCTCGATGCGGAGCACCTGGCTTGGGTGGCTGACCCTTCCCCAGGAGATGTCCGTGATGTGCAGCAGGCCATCGATCCCGCCCAGGTCCACGAATGCGCCGAAGTCGGTGATGTTCTTGACAAGGCCCTTGACCACAGAGCCCTCTTCGACCGCGGCGAGGATCTCGTCCTTCTTGAAGGACAGCTTCTCCTCGAGCAGGACACGCCGGCTGAGGACGATGTTCTGGTGCTCTGAGTCCATCTTGATGATGCGCGCCTCGATGTCCTGGCCGATGTATTCGGTCACGTCCGAGATGCGGCGCAGACTGATCTGGCTGGCCGGCAGGAAGCAGTGGACGCCGTCGACGTCCACCAGGATGCCGCCGCGGATCTTGCGCTGGACGGCGCCCTCGACGGTGTCTCCCACATCGTAGATCTGGATGATCCGGTCCCAGGCCCGGGTTCGGTCCGCCCGTCGCTTGCTGACCGATGCGGTGTCGGTCCGGTCATCCTCGCCGTCGTAGAAGACCTCGATCTCGTCGCCGAGGGAGATGTCTCCGAGCTCACCGAACTCCTCGATGGGAATGGTGCCTTCGGCCTTGCCTCCGAAGTCGACCACCACGTTGTCGCCGGCGACGTCGATCACACGGGCCTGGACGATGGTCCCCGGCTCAACGCCAGGGTCGCCCGAACGGATGATGTCGTCGACGCTGTCGACGCCCGCTTCAGTGAAGACTGCCTGTTCCCTCTTTTTCAGCTCCTCGGGCGACAGGTCGTAGGCTGCGAATCGTTCTTTCAGGTACATGGAATGAATGGCGGAGGGGACGCCCCCCCCTCTGGTCAATGGATGTTCGTCAGGAATCCCGAGAGAGGCCCTCCAGGAGGGCCGCGACCCGGTTCCGCACTGCCACATGCAGCTCCTCTTTGCCCGTCCAGGGGGTCTCCAGAGGGACTCCGAAGGCCACCGTGACCGGCGCGCGGCCCGGCATCTTCGCATGTCGGGGCCATGCGCGCCATGTCCCATTTATGGCAGTCGGAATGACCGGAATGCCCTGCCGGGCGGCGGCACGCAGGATGCCCGCCCGGAATTCACCAAGGGTTCCGTCCCGCGTCCGGGTGCCCTCGGGGAAGACGGCCACAAGGCGCCCGGCCTCAATCGCAGCGAGGATCTGGCGGAGTCCTTCGCGCTGCCCCGTCCCCCGCTGGATCAGGATCACCCCCACCCGCCTCATCCACCAGGCGGCCAAGCGGTGCTTGCCGAGCGTGTCACGGGCGACGAACGACAGTGGCCTCCGCAGCGCCGCGGCCATGACGGGCGTGTCCATGTACGACGCGTGGTTGGCGGCAATCAGGCCGGGTCCGGCGGGAATGCCGTCCTCACCCCTTGTCTCCAGATCCAGCCACCATCCGAAGACCCACCGGAGGACCCAGGTGCAGAACCGGTACATCCACATGCCTCGCCTCAGGACCGGATCTGTTCGAGCAGCAGTTCCACCACGGCAGCGGCATCGCATTCTCCCGTCTCGATCACCTCGACTCCTTCGGCCACCACCAGGGGCGAGTGCTCTCGCGCCCGGTCCATGCTGTCCCGTCTGTCCATGTCCCGGCGGACCTCGTCCAGGGCTCGGCCTGGTGCCCCCCGGGTGCTGTCCGCATGTCTCCGCAGGGCCCGAACCTGGGGCGGCGCGGTCAGGAAGAAGCGGAACTCCGCGTCGGGAAAGATGACCGATGTCATGTCGCGACCCTCGGCCACCAGGCCGCCTGCATCGGGCCTCGCCGCCCGCTGCAGCACGGCCATGCGGGCCCGGACCTCCGGAATCCCGGCCACGGCGGAGACGGCGTGATCAATCTCGGGTGTCCGGATCTCGTCACCCGGCCGAACCCCGCCGAGCAGCACGCGCACGTCGGCATCGAGTTCGATCTCGGCGCCGGCCAGGACAGAGAGAACGGCGGATGCATCGGCCGGATCGGCGCCGGCCCTCAGGACGTGCAGGGCGGCGGCCCGGTACATGGAGCCCGTGTCCAGGTAGGGCCATCCGAGGCGTTCCGCCAGGAGCCGGGCCACTGTGCTCTTGCCGGAGCCGGCAGGACCGTCCAGCGCCACAACAGTGGTCACGGCAGGTCCTCCATGGGCGACCCGTCTCCCCACTGCCAATGCCCGTCGTCCACGACCAGCGTGTCGGATGGACCATTCCAGGGGGGCAGGACGACGAGCGTGACGCCTGGCAGGCGTCGAATCTCGGGGATGTGCACATGGCCCGCCACCAGGATCCGCCAGCCGCGGTCGTGGGCCAGGTCCGTGGCCGATGCGTCGACGATGCCCATCTCGCCGCTGGTCTTGGCGGCCTTGGCGGTTGTTGAGCCGCGCTCCATCAAGTGTGCGACGGGTACGGCGGCCCAAAGGGGAATGACGGGAGCCAGGATCTGGAGCGGCCTGGATCTGAGGATGCGGCGCAGCCGCTGGTAGCCGGCATCGCGGGTGCACAGCGTATCTCCGTGAACCAGGCCCACCGCCACGTTCGCTGTCTCGAAGGAACAATCGTCTCCCGCCACCTCCGCCACGAGGCTGCGGCCGCTGCGGCGGCCGAGGAAGGGCTCCCGGTTGCCCTGCAGCAGAACCGTCTTCCCTCCCGCCTCACCAAACGTCCTCAGGGCTGCGACGGCTTCCCGATACGGGGGGTAGGCGGCCATCCGGTGTCCGGACCAGAAATTGAACAGATCGCCCAGGACGTACAGGAGATCCCTGGAGGGATCGAGGCGTTCGAGATAGGAGGCAAACGCCGTCGATGCGGCCTCATCGGGCCCCAGATGCAGGTCTGCCATCAGGTGTCTGCGTCTAGATGTCACGAGAGGCCGTACTTCTTCATCTTCTTCCACAGCGCCTGCCGGCCAATGCCGAGCGTCTCGGCCGCCGCCGTGCGTACGCCCCCGCTGGAGGACAGGACGGCCTGGATGTGGGCGCGCTCCGTGCGGTCCAGGACGTCGGCCAGGGGGTCGAGCACCTGGTCCCTGGTTCGCAGGCCGAGGTCATCGGCGCCGATGGAGGCGCCCGGCGCGACGAGCGACGTCGCGCGCTGCAGGGTGTTCCGGAGTTCCCGGACGTGGCCGGGCCAGGGGTGCTCCTCCATGGCGGCCAGGGCCGCCCCGGAAAGCCGCGGAGAGTCGTCCCCCCCGTCCAGGGCAAGGAAATGGGCGGCCAGAAGGGCGATGTCGTCGCGGCGTTCGGCCAGTGTCGGAATCTGCACCTCAAGGACCGCAAGCCGGTAGAAAAGGTCTTCGCGCAGGGTGCCCTCTTCCACGGCTGCCCGCGGGTCGCATCCCGCGGACGCAATGACGCGGACGTCAATGGTCAGCGCGCGGTCCGACCCGATGCGCTGGACCTGTCCCGATTCGAGCACGCGCAGCAGACCCGTCTGGGACCCGGGATCCAGGGTCTCGATCCCGTCCAGGTACAGCGTGCCGCCATCGGCTGCCTCGAGGGCGCCCCTCCGCAGCCGGACGGCACCGGTGAACGCACCCCTCTCATGGCCGAAGAACTCGTCCTCGGCCAGTCCTTCGGGCAGCGCCCCGCATTCCACGACGCCGAACGGACCGCCGGCCCGCCGGCCTGCCTGGTGGACGCACCGCGCGAAGTGGTCCTTTCCCGATCCGCTCGGTCCCCAGACAAGGACTCCCGCGTCGCTCCCGGCAGCGCGCTCGAGGTCCATGTGCACGCGTCGCATGGCGGGAGACTGCCCCAGCATGGTCCAGGCGGAACGGGTGCCAGCCTCGCTGCGCAGCCGACGGTTCTCGTCCTCGAGGCGACGCAGCCGACCGAGCCGTTCCGCCAGTTCCAGGATGGCCTCGTGCGGGAAGGGCTTTTGCACGTAGGTCACGGCGCCTGCCCGCATCGCTTCGACGGCCTGCGACACGGTTGCGTACCCCGTGATCATCACGACCTCCGGTCCACCCTCCACGGACCGCGCGTGCCGCAGAATGGACATGCCGTCCCCGCCCGGCATGCGAACGTCGGTCACGACCAGGTCCCATCCCTCCGAGTCCAGTGCCGCGAGGGCTTCGTCCGCACGGTCGACAGCCTGCACGTGATGTCCGGCGCCCGTCAGGGCGTCAGCTAGGGGGATCCGGATGGTCTCCTCGTCCTCGGCCAGGAGGATGCGCATGGTCCTGTTCAGGCGCCCGGAACGGCCATCTCGACCCGCCCACCGCCGCTCGCGGCCGCGTTGTCGGCGGCCTTGCGCGCGGCTTCCAGAATCTGGTCGTAGAACTCTGCCTGGTCGGCGTCGAACGCTGCAATGCCGATGCTGCATGTGATCCGGGCCTGCTTGCCGTCGAACTCGAACCGATTGCCGCCGATGCGCTCCACGAGCCGGTCGGCCACGATCCTGATGCCGTCCTCGGGGGTATGGGGCATGACGACCAGGAGCCGCTGATCGGGCAGCAGGCCGAGAAAATCGCAGGTGCGGATCTGGGCGGTCACCGAACGCACCACTTCGGACATCACCAGATCCTGGGCCTCGAACCCGTGTACGTCGCCGATGCGCTCCAGACGGTCGACGCGCACCACCAGGCAGGACAACGGGTACGAATACCGGCGTGATCGTCGAAATTCCACCTTGAGCAGATGGAGGACCTGCTGTTCCGAAAACAGGCCTTCTCCTGCGTCACCGAACTGGATGCTGGTCGGGTCCGTCATGGGCGCTGGCTGGAAGGTTAGGCCCGGGGAGCAAAAAAAACGAGTTCCCTCCGCCGTCCCGAGCGGGAGGCGGAGGGAACTCAGTGCCGGTAGCCAAAAGGCGAAGAGGGCGGTTAGGGAGGGGAATGTCTCCGCCTAAGGTCACTTCCCAGCACGTACGTAGTCTCGCCGTCTCCTGGCCCGTTGGTCAACGACT
This sequence comes from uncultured Planctomycetales bacterium, assembly GCA_964653725.1. GTDB lineage: Bacteria > Planctomycetota > UBA1135 > UBA1135 > CAZZHK01 > CAZZHK01. Next base: position 10,981 of record CAZZHK010000001.1, read on the forward strand.
TTTCCACATGTTTTCCACCTTCTGCGAACCAGGGCGAAGCGGCTGTGGGGGTGTATTCTACAACAGAGTTATGACAGCGTTCCGCCTCGACCTGGTCCAGGGACAGCGCATGGAACAGCGGCTCATGCAGTCGCCGCAGATGATCCAGGCGATGCAGATCCTGCAGCTGCCGGCGCTGGACCTGCTGGAGAAGATCGACCAGGAAATGCTCGAAAACCCCTTCCTGGAGGTCCAGGAGCCGGAAACCGAAAAGTCCGACGTGGAGCCTCCGGACCCTCATTCCGACAAAATCGACCTGGGTGACATCGAGCGGCTGGAGCGCCTCCTCGGGGAGGCACAGGATCGGCCCCCCCACCGCCATGTGGATCCCGATGCCATGTTTCGGCACGACGAGGCCCTGCAGCAGATCCCCGGGGGCGAAGAACACACATTGGCAGAGGTGCTGCTTGCGCAGCTGCACCTGCTCTACCTGTCGGACAGGGATCTCCGCATCGCCGAATACATCCTGTATTCGCTGGATGACGACGGCTTCCTGCGGGAGGACCCTGAGACCCTGGCCAGTGGCATGGATCTGGAACCGACCCCTGTAGAGATCGCTCGTGCCATCGAACGGATCCGCGAGGTCGGTCCCGTGGGCGTGGCCACCAGCGGGCTGCCCGCCTGCCTGCTGCTGCAGCTCCAGGGCGACGGCCAGGGAATGGCCCTGGCGCGCCGGATCGCCGAGGTCCATCTGGAGGACCTGATGCTGAACCGGCTGCCGCGCATCGCGCGCGAGGAACAGTCCACCATCGAGGAGGTCAAGGAGGCTGCGGACCTGATTCGCCACCTGAACCCGCGGCCTGCTGCCGGCTTCACGCCTGACCACAATGCGGTCGTCCGTCCGGACATGGTCATGGATGACCGGGACGGTGCGTGGTCTGCGATCCTGGAACGCGGCGACATGCCGCGCCTGACCATTTCGAGGCAGTATCGCTTGTTGCTGAAGGAAGCCCGCACGGACGGCGACGTGTACGCCTTCCTGAAGAAGAAGATCGATTCCGCGCGCTGGTTCCTCGACGCGCTGGAGCAGCGGGAGTCCACCATCCAGCGGGTGGCCAACGAAATCGTGCGTGTGCAGCGCGAGTTCCTGGACAAGGGTGTCGGCAGCCTCAAGCCCCTCAAGATGCAGGACGTGGCCGACCGGGTGGGCGTCCACATCTCTACCGTGAGCCGCGCCATTGCCGGCAAGTACGCCCAGACACCCCACGGCATCGTGCCGCTGAAGTACTTCTTCTCCGGCGGGACGCGGACCGACGCAGGGGAAGAGAAGTCGCAGCGCGCGGTCAAGGAGCGAATCCGGGCCCTTGTCGAGACGGAAGACTCCCAGAGGCCCTACAGCGACGAGGAAATGGCGAGGCGGCTCAAGCAGCGCCATGGAATCACCATCGCACGCCGCACGGTCACCAAGTACCGCAAGGCGCTCGGCATCCCGTCCTCCACTCAGCGCCGGGTCTACTAGGCGGGCGGCAGAGCCGGGGCTAATCTCCGGGACTCATGAAAGCGACCGACATTCGAAAGGGGCAAATCCTCAAATTGCCCGACGGGCTGTTCGAGGTGACCGAATACACGCACGTGACGCCAGGCAAGGGCCGGGCCCACAACCAGGTCAAGATGAAGAACCTGCGGACGGGCGCCAAGGCCGAACTGCGGCTGGCCTCGGGCGACACGGTGGAGTCCGCCTATCTCGACAAGCGCAAGTGCACCCTTCTCTACAGGGAGCCAAGCGGTGCGGGCGTATTCATGGATGCGGAGACCTACGACCAGTTCGAACTCCCCGACGTGTTGGTAGGGCATCAACTCGGCTACATCGTCGAGAACCAGGAGGTGGTCGTGGTCCTGTGCGACGGTGAGCCCCTCAAGCTCATGCTGCCCGCGTCGGTCGTCCTGACCGTCACGGTGACCGAGGGCGGGACCCGCGGCGACACGGTAGGCGGGGTCCTCCAGACGGTGACCTGCGACACGGGTGTGCAGGTGAAGGCGCCGCTGCACATCAAGGAGGGCGAATCGATCAAGGTGAGCACGGAGACCGGGGAGTTCCTGGGGCGGGTTTCCGCTGACCGCTAGCCCTCGAGCAGGAAGACCTTCACCGTCAAATCCTTTCCTGCCATGCGCAGGGGCCGCTCGAAGGGCACCGTCGCCTCCTCGCTCAGCCTCTTCCTGATCCGACGGCGGTCCGCCTCGGGCCAGTCATCGAACACGGACTCGTTGACGATCAGCCAGATGCGTCCGCTGCCGGCCTCCCAGCCATGGAGGACGTCGCGCCTGGCCACCCGCCCACGGGGGTCCAGCCGCTCGCCGGAATGCTGGGGCCCGAGCACGCGCACAGCGGTGCCCTTGCGGACTTCCGTCCTTTGGCCCAGATAGAACTCGGCCACCGGCGCCTGATTCGAAACCACGATGTCAGAGGGTTCCCTGTGAGCCCACACGTAGGCGCAGGCTTCGCGCCAATGCCCGCGGACCCCGTGGTAGGGGCCGAAATACAGGCTGGTCTGAACCGCAAGGGCAGCCAGGGCAACGACGCACATGCCCCACCGGGTCCGGGCTTCACGACCCCTGTCGCCGGACTCCGGCACGATTCTGCCGGCCAGGCCGCACAGGGCCGGCAGGGCGCCCAGCACATACTGCGCATTGACGCGGAACAGCAGCGACGCGGCGAACCCCAGGACAAGGGCGCCCCAGCCTGACTCTGCCAGGAACCGGGCGGTCCGGTCGCGCCCCTTCCAGCCGGCGACAGCACTGAGGGCAGCCAGGGCCAGGAACGGGACATTGCCGAACCACGCCACCGTTTGCCCGTACAGGACCGGGGAGGGGCTGCCTTTCTGCTGCATGTGCGTCCGCAGCGCCTCCCAGGCGGGGCCGGCGACAAGGGCGAGCCCGGCCATGGCCGCCAGCCAGAGGACCGGGCGCCTCAGATGATCGCGCCAGCGGCGGCTGATTCCCGGCAGCAGGAGCCCAGCGGCGGGAAGAAGGGCGGTCGGATGAGTGAGGGCGGCGATCGTCAGGGCGCCTCCGCCAGCCCACACGAAGCCGTGGCCCCGCTGGCGTGCTGCCCGGAGTGAGCATCCCAGGAATACGATCAGGAACAGGACCATGGGCGCGTAGGCCCTGGCGTTCTGCGACCACTGGACGTGCCAGGGATGCAGGGCGAGGAACAGTCCGGCTGCGAGGGCCCTTCTGCGACCCATGATGGAGGATAGTGCCCAGGCCAGGGCGGCTGGGGCCAGCGAACCGGCGCAGGCGGGAACAAACCGTGCGGTCCATTCATCGATCCGCCCGAACGCCTCCAGGGAGGCGCGAATGCCCCACAGGCCAAGTGGAAAGTTCGTGTCCGGCATGCCCCACCAGCCGGCCCCCGCCATCGCGTCGGTGATGGAGTACGCCTCGTCGATCCACACGCTCCACTCTCCCAGCCTCCAGAGCCTGAGCGCTCCTGCGACCAGGGTCAGCAGGAGAAGGCCCGGAAGGAGCCGCTGCCCGCCCGGACCGGGTTCAGGAGGATCCGCCGTCCTGCTCCTCATGGGAGGCACCGGCCACGGGCCGCCCCACCGCATCCAGGATGCGTGCGCAGGCCTCGTCAGGGGTGTCCACGAGCTGGATCAGCTCCAGGTCGGCTGCGTCGATGGTCTTCTCGCGGAGCATCGAGTCCCGCATCCACTCCAGGAGTCCTCCGTAGTAGGAGGAGCCCATGAGGACCACAGGGAAGTCCTGGATCTTTTCGGTCTGGATCAGGGTGAGGGATTCAAAAAACTCGTCCATCGTTCCCCACCCGCCGGGCATGACCACATAGCCCAGTGCGTACTTCATGAACATGACCTTACGGGCGAAGAAGTAGTCGAAGTGCAGCTCGACGTCCTGGTACTGATTGGGCGCCTGTTCCAATGGCAGCCGGATGTTGAGGCCCACGGAGATGCCGCCGCCTTCCTGGGCGCCGACATTGCAGGCCTCCATCATTCCGGGGCCGCCGCCTGTGATCACGGCAAAGCCGCTTTCGGCCAGCAGCCGGGCGGTGTCCCGAGCGAGGTTCCATTGGTCGGTGCCCTTTTCGGTACGTGCACTGCCGAACATGGTGATCGCAGGGCCCAGTGTGCGGAGGGTCTCGAAGCCCTCCACGAACTCGCCCATGATCTTGAAGATCATCCAGGTGTCCGAACTGGTCCGGGCCTGGAGTTCCTCGCGCAGTCTCCTGTCGAGTGCGGCTTTCATAACCGACAGGGAACAGTACGGGCCCGCCTGAGGCAAGGAGCCGCCTGTGTCCTTGACCGGGGATCCCGGCCGTCGCGACACTCTTCCAATGCCCGTACGTGCCGGTCTCGCCCTGGTCCTGGCTGTCTTGCCCGCCTGCGTGCAGGTCGCCTTGGACCCGCGCGTCTTTGTCGAGACCGTTCCGCCCGGAGCGTCGGTGCTGGTGGACGGCGTGGACACAGGCTTCCACACACCCGCCGTGCTGGACATGACCGGACGGGACACCGCCACCGTATCGGTCCGCGACGCCGACGGCATGAGCCGCCATGTGGACATCCGCTGGACTGTCGATTGGAGGTTTACGTGGTCGGCAGCGTCGGGAGGTCTGGACGACACCCCTGTCACGCCGTTCGATCTCTCCTGGCGCAGCCTTGTCATGCCCGTCCTCATGAGGAGGCACCCCGACCCGCAGCGAATCTTCGTGCGGTGGAGGGTGGGTCCCTGACGGCTCCCGCCGTGTTCCTGGACCGTGACGGGGTCCTGATCAGGGACGTCCACTTTCTGGCGCATCCGGAGGCGATCGAGGTCCTCGAAGGGGTGCCGGCAGCCCTTCATGCACTGGAGCAGGCCGGCTTCCTTCGCCCCGTGGTCACGAACCAGTCGGGAATTGCTCGTGGCCTGCTGGACGAGGCCGCACTGGCCTCGATCCACCGGCGCCTGGACGACCTCCTGTCCGGTGAGGGGGCATCGGTGGACGGATACTGGCACTGCCCCCACCTGCCCGGGGCCGGACCGGAGCCCGAGGCCTGCGATTGCCGCAAGCCCGCCCCCGGACTGCTGGACCAGGCCGCACGATCCCTGGGCATCGATCTGGGACGCTCGTGGTGTGTGGGCGATCGGCCCCGCGATCTGCTGGCGGGCGCGGCGCTGGGCATTCCCGGCATTCTGGTGCGGCGAGCCGATGATCCGAGCGCCGAGCAGGTCCTCACGGAGGCGGAGGCGGTGCCCCACGCAGTGACAGATGATCTGGCAGGAGCCGTCCGGCTGATCCTGGCAGCGAACGGTCAGGGCAAGTAGCGGCTGAGGCGCTCCCCGACCGGTTCTGCCAGCGCATCGGGCACCAGCGACCAGGCCTTGCGCAGGAGGCGTGTGCGCGGATTGGAAGGATTGAAGCTGGAGGGGCGCCCCGTTTTGCGCACCCCAATGAAGCGGTAGTGAAGCCGCTGAGGCTCCCATCCCTGGTTGACCTTGAAGGAATAGGGGCCCGCGTTGGTCCGGCTGCGCCCGAAATCGAACCATCGGCACCCGGTCTCGATTGCGTATGCAACGAGCCGGTAGTACATGAAGTTGTTGGCTCGCACGTGGTTGTAGCCCGGCCGGAAGCCGGAGTAGTAGGGAAGGAGGGTGTCGCCGAACCGGAAGGACAGGACCGCGGCCACCGGGAGGCGTCGATACCGCACCACGTGCGTCACCACGTCCTCACCGAAGCGGTCGTCCAGGCCCTCGAAGAATGAGAAGGGCAGGGCGGGGGTGCCCAGCGCCTTCTTGTTCATGAAGTAGAGGTCGTAGAGATCCTGGAGATACCAGCGTCCCTCTCCGAACTCGAGACCGAAACGGTCCCGGCCCTGACGGGCGGCGGCCCGGGCCTTGCGGGGAAACAGCATCAGTGCGTCGGCGCACTGGGCGGCCTTCGGAAGTTCGCGAATGAATCCTGCGTACAGGTCGGTCGTTGCGTCGCCGCCCAGGGGCCCGGGATCGTCGCGGTAGCGAAACTCCATCTGGGCCGCGCCCAGTTCGTCGCCCAGGTCCAGGGCTGTCTGCCGCAGGGCGGCGGTGGCGTCGCCGTCGCCGATCGGTCCTCCGTAGGTGGCGTAGGGCGTGGACACCAGGCTCCAGCGGGTGGTCCGGGGAGGCATCAGGGACGGCGACAGCGTCGGCACGTGAAACAACGGCAGAACGCCGGCAATGTCCTGTCCGCGCCGCGCAATCAGGTACTGGTCCCGATGACCGAAGACTTCACGCACGTGGTCACGCCAGGCGGACAGGTGGAAAAAGGTCCCCTGGGGCTGGCCGCGGACGAATGTGTCCCAGGCGGGCGCATCCTCTGCCACGAAGGGACGCACGACCAGGTCCACACTCATCCGATGACGCGCTCGACCTTGTATTCCTTCAGGTGGCGTGCCTGGGTGAAGATGATGATCTCGCCCACCAGGCCGAAGCCGACCAGCTGTACGCCGAGGACAAGCATGGTGATCCCGAAGACGAACAGCGGCCGTTCCTCGGCCATGCTCAGGGGGAGATCCCTCAGCCAGCGCCCGTAGGCCATGTACGCCAGGACGCCTGTGCCCATCGATCCGAGTACCGACCCGATGATCCCGAAGAACCGCAGCGGCCGAAGGGCGAATTTCGTGAGGAACAGGATGGTCAGTACGTCCAGAAACCGCCGCAGATAGACCCCCAGGCCGAAGAAGCCGGACCGCCCCCACTCCTTGAGGTGGCGGACAGGCACCTCGACCACGCGGAACCCCTGACGCATCGCCATCACCGGCAGGAACCGGTACAGCTCGCCGTAGATGCTGATTTCTTCGATGACCTCTCTTCGGAGAGCGCGGAAATTGCAGTTGAGGTCGTGGAAGTGCATGTCGGGAATCAGCAGGCGCAAAAGGACATTGAAGACGGTCGACTGCGCCCGGTTCAGCCAGGGGTCGATGCGCGGGCGGCGCCACGGGCTGACCATGTGCATTCCCTGGTCGATCTCGCTGAGCACGTGCTGCACTTCAAGGGGATCGATCTGGAGGTACTGGGGCATCGTGAGCAGGATGTCGCCCCGGGCCTGCTGAAAACCGGCGGCGAAAGCCAGGGATTCCCCGAACGGGTGCTCGAAAATGACGATCCGGATCGGCTCGCCTTGCATTCGCAGCGCCTCCAGGGTGTCGAGGGCCGCTCCGCCGACGCCATCCAGCACGAACACGAACTCGTTGGTGCGGTCCCCCTCGCGCAGCTGGCGGACCGTTGCCTCGTACAGGACGTCGATTTCCGCGTCTTCCTCCGAGACGACGATCACGACCGACACTTCGGGCGCAGGATGCTCCCGCGCAGGTGCGTCGGGCGGCGGCAGGGGATCGGCGGCCTGTTCGCTCATCGTGATGAACCCACGATGGTGTCCAGGATGGCCCGGCGAAAGTGCCCGCTTGCCTTCACGCAGAGTTCGGCCAGCAGACCCATCAAGACGAACGAGACGCCGAGCAGGAACAGCAGGACGCTGGGCGTCGTCCCCACAAGGCCGCGGGGGCCCTCCGCGATCGAGGTGAGGAAGAACGCTCCGGAAAGCAGAAGGGTGATCATGCCGGTGAGCCCGAACCAATGCAGCGGCCTGGAAGAGAACTCGATGAGCACCTTGAGGGTGAGCATGTCCAGGACCACGCCGAAGGTCCGGCCGATCCCGTACTTGCTGGTTCCGAACGCGCGCTCCCGGTGGCCGACCGGGATCTCGGTGACGCGGGCGCCTGCCCCGAGCGACAGGGCCGGTATGAACCGGTGCATCTCGCCGTAGAGCGGCAGACGATGGACCACGTCGGCGCGGATCGCCTTCAAAGTGCACCCGGAGTCGTGGATCGCGAGACCCATGGTGCGGCTGAGGATCCAGTTGGCCACCAGGGAAGGAAGCCGCCGGGAGAGCCACGGGTCGCGTCGGTCCCTGCGCCATCCGACCACCACGTCGTGTCCCTCTTCCAGCTTGGCCACCAGGCGCGGAATGTCTGACGGCAGATTTTGAAGGTCCGCGTCCATGGTGACGATGCAGTCGTTGCGCGCGCGATCCAGGCCGACCGCGAGAGCCGGGGTCTGCCCGAAGTTGCGACGCAGGGTGACCACGCGGACCCTGGGGTCGGAGGCCTGCAGTCGGCCCAGGACACCAGCTGTTCCGTCAGACGACCCGTCGTCCACGAAGATGACTTCGCAGTCCCACGGCTGGCTGTCGAACACCGTCCTCAGCTGGTCAAGGAGCGGATGGAGGTTCTCCCTCTCGTTGTAGACGGGGATGACGACGGAGACGTTCACCGCATGCCGATTGTGGTCCCAGGGAACGCCTGGCTCAACGCCTGGTTGCTGTGGACTAGGATGGATCCATGCCTGATGCGTGGCTCGTGACGGAACACCCCCGTCCCGCCCTGGAGGCCATCCTTCGGGCAGCCGGGCTGGAGCCCGTCCGGGAGCATGACTGCGCCACGGCCCCGGCGCTGGTCCTTCTGGACATGGCTGGACTGGGCGAGGAGGCCGGCTGCGACGCCCTGAATGCGCTGAAGCCCGGCTGCCCCGTCCTGGTCCTTGCGCACGAGCCGGCAGCCCCGGCCGTCCAGCGGGCACGCGCGCTCGGGGCCCGCCTGCTGATCGAGCCGGTGCTCCTGGACGAGGTGTATGCCGCCGTCGTGGACATGATGGGCCGCTCCGCAAGACCGGCTGACGGGTCTCCCGAAGGGGCGCGCTCGACTTCGGAGGTGGCTGCCGCGCTGCTGGAGCCTCTGGCGGACCTGGCGGCGCGCCTCGAGCTGCTGGCGCAGGAGGGACCGCCAAGCAGACACCTGCTGGAGGCGGCCGGCCGCTGCGAGGAGATCAGCCTGCTCATCGGACGACTGCGCAGGATCGGTGAACCCCCGCGCCTGAGACCGACCCGCATCGACCTGGTACCCCTGGTCGAAGGTGTCCTGCGACGCGCGGAATCGCGAGGCGGGGTCCGATACGAGGTCCATGCGGACCGGCAGCCAGCGGTCCACGCCGACGCCCGCCTCCTGCGTGCCGCCATCGAGGACCTTGCCGACCTGGCTGCACAGGAGGCGCCCGAGGGTGCGAGCGTCCGCTTCACCCTGGACGGGGACGCGGACGGGGTGGCGGTTCGCTGCACACTCCCGAGCCCCGCGGGCGACGGCGAATGGGAGCCGGTCGGGCCTGCCTACCCCTCCCTGCTGGGGATTGCCAGCGCCCACGGCGGGGAAGTCACGCTGGATCGGTCGGGCGATGCATTGAGGCTGGCCCTGCTGCTGCCGACGACTCCCTCCTAGGGTTCGCCAGACCGCCGGGGGTACGCTTCCCATGGCGATGCGCAATCTCCTTCTCGCAGCAGGACTCCTGGTCCTGGCCGCGTCCGGGTGCACGAGGGATCCACAGGCGGCCTATGACCGGGCGGTGGCGGCCCTCGCACCGGCGGATGGCGCTCCCCCCGATCAAGAGAGGGCGCGCAGGGAAATCGAGAACGCCATCAACTGGGCCGACCCGGTGGAGCAGCGCACCCTGCTGTCGGACGCGCTGCTGATCAAGGGTGACATCCTGATGGATGGCGGCATGCACCTGCGCGCCATCACCACCCTCGAGCGTGCCAGGCTGCTGGCACCGGACAGTCGGGTCGTCACGGTGGCGCTGGGACGCGCCCTGTTCGGCGTCGCGGATTACGACGCGGCCCTGAGGGAGTTCGAGTCGAAGGAAGGGCCCACTCCCAGTCTCCTCAGGTGGATCGCATCCTCCCATTTTCGACGGGCCCAGGCCTCACGCCGCAGCCTGGCCGAGATGTACAGGGAGATTCTGCCAAGAACGGAAATGCCTGCCGCTCTGGAACTGCTGGATGCTGCCATCTATCTGCCGACGACGGACCTGCGTCAGGTGTCGGCACGGGCCGACCTGTTTCGTTGGACCCGGATGATGGAGGCCTCCGATGCCTCGGAGGCCCAGTCGCTCCTGGTGCAGAGCCAGGCGGATGCCCAGAAAGCAGAGCATCAGGGCACGCTGGCCCTGATGGGCAGCCCCAATCCGGTCACGCTGACCGAGGCACTGGAGCTTCTGACGATGGCGGGGCGCCGGGAGGAAGCGGAAGCCCTGGTCAGGGCCGGTCTCCTGTGGCCGAAGGCGCGATCGAGCGTCGGGCTTCAGATGGCCTATGCCCGCTTCCTGAAGCGGACGAACCGCAGCCGGGACGGGGCGGCGGCCCTCTCCGCGTACGTGACGGCATCGAAAGGCAGACGGCCGGAACTTCTCCGGCTCTGGTGCGACTTGGCACTCGAGTCGGGAGACGCGTCCCTCTATGGGCCGGCGGTCGTGGCCCACGAGCAGCTGCTCAGGCGTGGCGACCGCTGGCGGCTGCCGCACCTGTATCTGGCGGGCTGGGGGGCCCGACTGGATGGAGACTCGGACCTCGCACTGGACCACCTGGGCACCTTCCTGAGGGACGGCGGAGGCCGGATCATGGTCGAGGAGGGCCAGCACGCCCGCGCGATGCTGGTGGACCTCTACCTGGAGTCAGGAGAGTCCGAACGTGCGGCGGAGGCACTGGAGGAGATCCTCTCCGAGTCGCCAGGCTCAGTGCAGCACAGGGCCCGGCTGGCCGGACTGCAGTGGAAGGTCCTGGACCGCCCGTATGACGCTGCTGGCCACTATCTGTTCCTGGTGCAGCATGACCCGCTGAGGTCGGAGCTTTGGGTGGAGCGCTGGCGCTCCGCCATCTATGAGCATGCCGATACGGGCCGGGGGTCGGGCGGCGGGAAGGCACTTGCGGACCTTCTGGACGGGGTAGATGAGGCGCTCGAGACGGGCGACTCGGAACAGGCCCTGGTCCTGGCGCAGCGTCTGTATCGGGCCCGGCCCAACCTGCCCTTCCTGCAGGTCCTCCTGGCAAGGGTGTACCGGGCGCGAGGCGACGCCGAAGACGCAGGTCGGCTCCTGAAGGCCCACCTTCGGGATTACCCCGACAATGTGGAAGCACAGCGTCTGGCGGTGGCCCTGCCTCCGGACCACGTTCCGCCCGAAGCGGTTTTGCTGCGGATGCGGTCCGACCCCGATGGCTACGGCCGTGCGATCCGTGGTCGGGCACTGATGGATGCCGGGGACCTGAAGGCTGCGGAGAGGGTGGTTCTGGGCCGGGCCAGCGGCCCCCCCCCATCGGGCGAATCTCTCAGGCTTCTTGCCGCCATCGAGCGGCGCAGAGGCAACCTGGACGCTGCCATCGATGCACTGGCAGCTGTCGATCCCAGGGGCGACGAAGAGGCAGTCGTGGCCGCGGAACGGGCCACATTGTTCCTGGAGAACCAGCAGGTGCAGGAGGCGGTCTCTGTTCTGACGCGCGTCAGCGGAGGGTCGGTGATGCCACCGGACCTGGTCCGGGATGCGGCGGTGGCCCTCCTGGCAGAGCGCCACACGGCAGATGCCCGCCAGCTCCTCGGGACACTGCCGGCCGGAGACCCTGAGACAGAGCGGATCCTGGCCGCCTGTGATAGGCAGGATGGGCTCACTGCGTCCCAGGTCGGGCTGCTGGACCGCGCCTTCGGTCGCGAGGGAGGGCAGACCGCGGGCCTGGATTTGCTGCTGACCCTGCCTGACAGGGACAGCCGGGAACGGCTGGCGGACCTCGTCCTGCCGGGGCTGCCCCCCGAATTGGCCTTGGCGGCTGCCCTCTGCTGCCGGCTGCAGCCCGAAGATGAGGGGCTCGAGGCCCTTGAGCCCCTCACCCGGCTTCTCCTGGAGCAGCTCGGCACTGGTCGATTCGAGCAGGCTACAGACCAGGAGCGAGCCGCTTCGAAGGAGTTCTTCCGCGTTCTGACGAACAATCGGGCGCCGGATGGGGCGCTCGGCAGGTTCCTTCTGATGCAGCAGCTGCCCACCTGGTGGGACCGGTCACTGGCCGAACTGGACAGGGTGGCCGGGAAACTCCCCGACAATCCCCTGCCTGCCTTCTACCGAGGGCGGATCCACGAGGCGTCAGGTCAGGTGCCCTCCGCCCTGCAGGCCTATCAGGAGGCCCTGGTCCTGGAGCCCGACTTCGCGTTGGCCATGGTCGACGTCGCCCGCGTCAGGCAGAGCAGGGGCGAGGACGACGCTGCCGAAGAAGCCCTTCGCAGCCACGCACGGCTGCGCGGCCGAACTGCCCGTTCCGACGCCATTCAGGCCGCCGTCACGAAGGGCGACTCCGCGATGTTGTCGCGCCTCCTGGGCGGCCTGCTCCTGGAGTCGGGCGACGTCACGGAGATTGTCGGCACCGTGATGCAGACCTTCCTGGACCTGCGCAAGTTCGACAAGGGAGCCGACTTCCTGGGCCTGGTCCTGCCCAAACTGAGTTCCGATCAGATCTATGCCATGCGCGAGCAGATCCTCTCCCTGCTGGCCGGGAGCCGCAAGAGCGACGACCTGTCCGTGATGGCTGCGCGTCTGCTGGCCCAGCATCCCGAGGACGCTATTGCGGGCGCCTTCCACATCGAGTCATTGCTAATGGCCGGGCAGTCTCGGGAAGCCCTGGCGGCTGCCAAACATCTGAGGGCGACGGATCCGAAATGGGTCCTCCGCGTGGTCAATCGGGTTGGCTCGCAGAACCCCGGCTGGGCTGCCGACTGGATCGAGAATGCGCTGCTGGACACGCCCTCCCACATGGGCCTGTGGGAGCGGCAGGCGGTGTTTCTTGATCGGGCCGGGCGCCGGGAGGAGGCGCTGGACCGACTGGTGGCCCTGCTGAAGGTGGACGGAACGCCAACGGCAGCCATGTCGGCGATCGATCTGGCCCTGCGCAGCGGCAACATCAGACAGGCAGAGGGGCTGAGGAATCGGTACCTGGACCTTCTTTCTGCGGTCCCCGACCAGGATGTCCTGCTGCTCGGGGCACGCCTCGAACTGGCATTCGGACACCCCGGCAACGCCCTCCCCCTGTTCGAGGCAGGAGACACTCCTGAGTTCCTGGAAGGAAGGGTGCAGGCCCGCCTCCTGCTGGGCACGCTGGAGGATCTGATCGGGGCGGTCAAGGACCTTCGTGCATGGATCGCCGCGGATGCTGACGCTTCCATGCCGATCATCCTGGAGGGGATCCTGCGCAAGGTCGGGCAATTGAAAACGAAGGGTGGAGAGTCCGGCGCAGGGACCTAGACTGCGGGGGGACGCACTCGCTGTGGGGTGCTGTCCACCATCGAATCAAGGAGTCAATCATGCCTACCACCGACGAGATCCGCGCCGCGGCCGCCACCGTGTTCGACCCGGAGATTCCGGTCAACATTGTCGACTTGGGACTCATCTATACCATCGAAGTCACGGAAGGGAAGGCGGACATCCTCATGTCGCTGACCTCGGAGCACTGCCCCGCCGCCGTGCAGATCCCGAGCCAGATCAAGGATGCTGTCGAGGCGCTTGAAGGCATCGAGGCTGCGGAGGTGACGGTGACGTTCGACCCCCCCTGGGGCCCCCACCTGATCAGCGACGCAGGCCGCGAGGTGCTGGGGATTCCGGACCCCGAACCGGATGCCGGGGATGATGGCGGGGATCCGGCCTAGGCGGGAGGATCGGACGCGCCGGGCTCTGACCAGCCGATGACGCGAGCCTTGGCGCCCGCGTGCTCCGCTTCCTCGATGCGGTCGAGGCGCTGATAGATGAGGCTGAGATTGGTCCAGGCAAACATGTTCTTCTCGTCGAAGGACAGCAGCTTCAGCGCAGCTTCCAGGGCGTGCTCAAAGCGCTGCATCTTGTAGTAGGTCATGGTCAGGCCGTTCCAGGCGTCGGCATCATCGGGAGTTGCATCCACCGCCTCCAGATACGCTTCGAGGGCGCCCTCGTAGTCGCCCTCCGCGAACGCCTGAACCCCCCGACGGGCAGGATCGTCGGTCATCGTGACTCCGGCCTCGCCAGCCGAAACAGGAACGCAAGCCGGTCGGGCAGCTCTTCGCGCGTCACGACGGCGTCGACTTGGCCCTTGTCCAGAAGGAACTCCGCCCTCTGGAATCCCTCCGGGAGCTCCTGCTTGATGGTCTCCTGGATGACGCGGGGCCCTGCGAAGCCGATCAGTGCTCCGGGCTCCGCAATCACGACGTCGGCGATCGATGCAAACGAGGCCGTGACCCCGCCCGTTGTCGGATTGGACAGGACAGAAACGTAGAATCCCCCCAGGCTGCGGAATTCGGACAGGGCCGCGGAGGTCTTGGCCATCTGCATGAGGCTGAATGCACCCTCGTGCATGCGCGCGCCCCCCGACGACGTGAAGATCAGGAGGGGAACACCGTCCTCGGCCGCGCGTTCGGCGGACAGCGAGACCTTTTCGCCCACCACGACCCCCATGGAGCCGCCCATGTAGCTGAAATCCAGGATTCCGATGATGCAGGGCTGCCCACCGATCCTCGCAGTCCCGGAAACGAATGCGTCCTTCAGGCCGGTCTTCTTCTGCGCGCGCGCGATCTTCTCCTCATAAGGGTCATCCGCCTGGAACGCCAGGCGGTCCACGGGCGCGAGGTCCTCGTTGAAGACCTCCCAGGACCCCTCGTCGGCAGTGATGGCGACCCTGCGCTCCCATCCGATGGTGAAGTGGAACCCGCAGTCAGGGCAGACGCGGAACCGTCCCTCCAGCTCCTTCTTGAAGATCGTCCGGGCGCACGACCCGCACTTGAGCCACAGGCCCTCCGGCATCTCCTTGCGTCGTCTCAGGCGGGGCCACGCCATGATCAGATTTCCGCGCCCCTGCGAAGCGCAGCAATGGCTGCTGCACGGTCGTCGGCACCGAACACCGCGGTCCCCGCCACCAGGCAGTTGGCCCCTGCGTCGGTGCACAGCGGTGCCGTGTCGGGGTCGATGCCTCCGTCCATCTCCAGGTCCCCGCCATAGCCCCATGCGCGGATTGCCTGAGTCTTTTCAAGCACCTCCGGCATGAAGGACTGGCCTCCAAACCCGGGGCGCACGGACATGACAAGGACCAGATCCGCCGCGTCCAGGTAGGGACGCACCCGGTCCGCATCTGACTCCGGATTAAGGGCAAGCCCTGCACGGGCCCCGGCTTCCTGGATGGCCCCGATGAGTACCAGAGGATCGTCGCACGCCTCGACATGGAAGGTGACAACGGACGCGCCTGCCTCCGCATAGCGGACCACGTAGTCCTCCGGGTTGCTGATCATCAGGTGGACATCCAGTGGTTGGCGGGCGGTCTTGTGCAGGGCAGCCACGACCGGCAGGCCCCAGGTGAGGTTGGGCACGAAGTGCCCGTCCATCACGTCGACGTGCAGCCAGTCGGCACCTTTCGACTCGACGTCTGCAACCTCCTCGGCAAAACGACCGAGGTCGCAGGACAGGAGGGAGGGCGCAATGCGCAGCGGCGGACCGGTCGTCACTGGTCCGAGGATACAGCCACGCCCGCTGCCTGAAGTCCGGGCAGCGGGGTTCCTTCCAGGAGCTGCAGTGAAGCCCCGCCGCCGGTGGACAGATGGCTGACCTTGCCGGCGAGTCCCGCCCGGCGTATGGCGGCGGCGCTGTCCCCGCCCCCGATCACGGAATAGGCGTCGGAACTGCAGATGGCCTCGGCCACCGCCCGGGTTCCGTCGTCCCACGGCGGTTTCTCGAAGACCCCCATCGGACCGTTCCAGACCACGGTCCGGGCCCCCGCGATGACCTCTGCATAGGCGGCGCATGTGGCCGTGCCGATGTCCACTGCCATGGCACCCGGGCGCACGTCCGCAACGGACGGCGACGGTGCGGGATGATCGAAGTCGTCCGTGACCACAAGGTCCAGCGGAAGGTGCAGTGGGATATCCGCTTCGCGGGCCTTGGCAATGAGCCCGCCCGCCGCCTCCACCAGGTCCTCCTCCACCAGGCTGGCGCCCATGTCCTGCCCACGTGCAGTGAGGAAGGTGTTGGCCATGGCTCCACCGACGAGGAGTGCATCCACTCGACCCAGGAGGCTCTCGATCACGGGAATCTTGTCCGACACCTTGGCGCCTCCCAGGACGGCGACGAAGGGACGGTCGGGGTCGTTCAGGACCCTGGCGAAGGCGGACAGCTCGGCACGGATGAGCGGGCCCACCGTGGTCGGAAGCCTCCCGGCGAGGCCCACGACGCTTGCGTGGTCGCGGTGGCAGACGCCGAACGCGTCCAGAACGAAGGAATCCCCCAGGGCCGCAAGCGCATCGGCGAAAGCAGGGTCATGTGCGGTCTCCCCTGCATGGAAACGCAGGTTCTCGAGCAGGAGGACTTGCCCCGCTTCGAGTTCGGCAACCGCGGCGGCAGCCTCCTCGCCCACCGTGCAGGGAACGGCACGGACGGTCATGTCGAGCAGGGATCCAAGCCGGTCTGCCACGGGTCCCATCCGCAGCTCCTCGTCCACTCGCCCCTGCGGCCGCCCCAGATGGCTGCACAGGACAACACGCGCTCCCCGTGCGACCAACGACCGGATCGTGGGCAGCACGGCCTCAAGGCGTGCGTCATCGGCGACCTCTCCAAAGTCCAGGGGGACATTCAGGTCCAGCCGGCACAGGACGGCGGTGTCCCGGACCTCCCTCTCCTCAAACGGATCCAAATGTCAGGTCCCGAGACCGTGGGCTCGGACCAGCAGATCCACGACGCGGTTCGAGTAGCCCCACTCGTTGTCGTACCAGCTGAGAACCTTTGCCAGTGACCCGTTGATGATCGCAGTGGCGCCTCCGTCGAAAATCGAGGAGTGGGGATTGCCGATGATGTCGGAGGACACGATCGGGTCGTCCGTGTACTCGAGGACGCCAGCCAGCGGCCCCGCTGCAGCGTCCCGCATGGCGCCGTTGATCTCGTCGACGGACGCGTCGCGCCCCAGGTTGACGGTCAGGTCCACCACGGACCCGTCGGGGACCGGGACGCGCATGGCCATGCCGTCGATGCGGCCGGCCAGGTCAGGGATCACCTTGCCGACTGCGCGGGCAGCGCCCGTGGTGGTCGGAATGATGTTCAGGGCCGCGGCGCGGGAGCGCCGGAGGTCGCTGTGGACCAGGTCGAGCATGCGCTGGTCGTTCGTGTAGGCGTGCACCGTCGTCATGAGTCCTGACTGGATCCCGAACTCATCGTGGAGAACCTTGGCCACGGGAGCCAGGCAGTTGGTGGTGCATGACGCATTCGAAATGATGCGATGCCCGGGCTCGAGGTCGTCGTCGTTCACTCCCCGGACGATCATCGCGTCGATCTCGTCCTTCGGGGGAACAGTGAGGAGAACCTTGGAGGCACCCGCCTCCAGGTGTGCCGAGATCGCTTCGCGGGTCCGGAACACCCCTGTCGATTCGACCACGAAGTCCACATCGGACTCTCCCCAGGCCAGGTCGGCAGGACTGCGCTCGCTGGTGACGCGTACCTCGCGGCCGTCGATGGTCAGCGCGCCTTCGGTGGACTCGACCGTGCCGTCGTAGCGACCGAAGACGGAGTCGTACTTGAGCAGATGGGCGAGCGTCGCCGCGTCCGACAGGTCGTTGACCTGGACGATCTCGACGTCTTCGCGCTCCGAGACGACGCGGAACACATTTCGACCGATGCGGCCGAAGCCGTTGATGCCGACGCGAATGGCCATGGGGGCTCCAATCAATGCTGTGCGGCAGAGGCCGCGAGAGTCAAAATAGGCGCCATGAACGCAGTGGGCGCCGAAAAACGGGCGATCAGGGTAGGCGCGCCCGCCGTGGGCGGCAAGACGGGCCTGACCGCTCGGGCAGCCCGGCTCAGCCGTGCGGTGCTGCCCACGGGGGCCCGGTGCCTGGTCGCCTGCTCTGGCGGCGCGGATTCAGTCTTCCTGCTGCACAGCATGGTCGAGCGCAAGGACCTGGACCTTGTGGTCTGGCACGCGGACCATGGCCTCCGCGGGACCGCAAGCCTGGCGGACGCAGGATTCGTGAGGGCGCTGGCCCGGTCCCTCGGCCTGCCGTTCCGCCTGGTGCGGCTTGATCTGCACAGTGGCCCGGGCCTGGAAGAGCGGGCCCGCATCGCCCGCTACGCGGCCCTCTCGCGGACGCTTGTGTCCGAGGACCGTTCGTGGGCACTGCTGGGGCACCATGCGGCGGATCAGAGGGAAACCGTGATGATGCGCCTGCTGCGCGGCACGGGTCCCGGGGGCGTGCGAGGGATGGCGCCTCGACGCTTCCTGTCCGGCGGCTGTGTCGTGCGGCCGCTCCTGGGGATCGAGCCTTCGGCCATGAAGAAGGCGCTGGAGAAGGGCAGCCACGAATGGCGGGAGGACCGGACGAACACAGATCATCGGTTCACGCGCAACCGGATCAGGACGCTCTTTCCGCTCCTTTCCGACGGGGGATGCGTCGAGAGGAGGCTCGATGATCTGGCTCACGCCGCCTCCGACTGGTCGGGGGCGGCAGCGAGGACAGCGAATCTTGCCCTGCGTGGCTGGGCAGCAGGCCCCTCAGGATCCGTGCTCCGAAGATCGGCCATGGATCGTCTGGGTCGCATGGCCCGTCCTGTGGTTTGGCGGGCCGCCTTCGAGAAGGCGGGAGCGCCCTATCCTCCGGCGCCACACCTGCGCCGGCTCCTTCGCTGGCAGGACAAGGGCTGCCGAGGGGCGGTGGCGGGACCCGGCATGGCGACGGTGACGGCGGACCGTACCGCCATCACCATCCGTCCTCCCCTGTCGGCCACGCGGCGCCCCGGATAGGTTGCTCGCGTGCCGCCTACAGACCGTACTGCATCAAGCCTGGACCGGGTCCGTGAGCGGATCGCCCGGGCTGCGGACCGCGCCGGCCGTGATCCCGCGGAGATCACGCTGGTGGCCGTCACCAAGCAGGCCACCGACGACCAGGTCCGGGCCATTCTGGATCTGGGGGTCAATGACATCGGGGAGAATCGGCTCGCGGGACTGGAGGACCGCCGGCGGCGGTTTCCGGACGCCACGCTGCACATGATCGGCCACCTGCAGCGCAACAAGGCCCGCCGGGCCTTCCAGTGTGCGGACGTGTTCCACGCGATGGACCGGCTCTCGCTTGCCGGCCAAGCCGTCAGGCTGAACGAGCCGATGCCACCCTTCTTCCTTCAGGTCAACGTGAGCGGCGAAGGAACGAAGGGTGGGGTGGCGCCCCAGGAGGTGGCGCAGCTGGCCAGCGCCCTTGCGCCGCACCGCGCGGAGGGACTGATGACGATGGCCACGGGGACAGGGGAACCGGAAGCTTCACGCGCCGTGTTTTGCGCCCTGGCATCCCTGTCGAACGAACTGCGGGGCGATGGATGTCCTCTCGGACCGGCCCTGTCCTGCGGCATGACGAGCGACTTCGAGGTCGCGGTCGAGGAGGGCGCAACGCATGTTCGGATCGGCCGTGCCCTGTTCCAGGAGATTCCATGCCCCGCCTGATGGTCGATTCGGGACCTGATGCGGGGCGTGTCTTCGATGTGCCGCACCGTGGAACGGTTGTCGGAAGCAACCCCGGCGAGACCGGAATCCGCCTGTCGGATGATGCCGTTCCCGCCAAGGCCTTCGTGATCGGCCTGACCCAGTCGCGCAACTGGGCGCTGCAGGCATCAGGGGGCCAAGTCCAGGTCAACGGCACTTCCGTGCGGAATGCCCGGCTCGCCGAAGGCGACCAGATCGCCCTCGCTGGCACTCGCTTCACTTTTACGATGACCACGGCCGACGACGAGTCGTGGCCCGAAATCAAGGGCTTCAAGATCTCTCGGCGTGTGGGACGGGGCTCAGGCGGAACGGTCTACCGCGCGGTCCAGTTGAGCCTGGACCGGGCGGTGGCGCTGAAGGTCCTCAGCGGTGACGGCGAGGACGCCGCCGAGGCGTTCGTACGCGAGGCGCGCGCCGCCGCGCGACTGCACCATCCCCACGTGGTGGCCGTATTCGACGCGGGCCGGGCCGAGGGCCACGCCTATCTGGCGATGGAATACATGGAGGGAGGCAACCTGGAGGACGTGGTGGCTAGGCAGGGGGCCCTCCCGGAAGGCCAGGTCGTGGAGATCATGCGGGAAATCAGCCGCGCCCTGCTGTTCGCTGAGGAGCAGGGCACAGTTCACCGCGACGTCAAGCCGGCCAACATCATGCTCTCGGCCTCAGGGTCTGCAAAACTGGCGGACCTGGGTCTTGCGGCGGCTTCGGGGGAGGGAGGCGGTCAGGGCACCCCCCACTTCGTGGCGCCTGAACAGGCTCGGGCCGAGCCGGTGGATATTCGGGGCGATCTCTATTCCCTGGGGGCCACCGCCTGGCGGCTGCTGACTGGCGAGACACTGTTCCAGGGGGACAGCGTGAGGGAGATCCTGCAGGCACAGTTGGGTCAGGAGCCCCCGCCCCTGAGGGAGCTGCTGCCCGACGCGTCACCGGACCTCGAGCGCATCCTGGCGCGGCTTCTCGCGAAGAACCGCGAAGACCGGCATGCCGGACCGGAGGAGCTCCTGGCCGACCTCGAACTGCTCGAGGGCACACATTCGGCGCCCTGGCGGTATGTGGCCGCCGGCCTTGCGGCGGCGGGCCTTGCAGCAGCCGTCATGCTGACTCGCGGCGACGGTGCCGGGGACCAGGAGCCGCTGGTGGTCGAGATCGTCGACGAGGAGGCGGTGGCGGCCGCAGCCGAGGCGGGACGGGCGGCAGGGGACGCAGAGCGACGTCGTCTGGAGAGCCAGCTCGCCGAGGCGCGAGCGGACGCGGCGCTGGCCGCACTGCCCTTCGATCTTCCCAGGCTGGAGCGGCTTTCGGCCCTGGAGACCCATGCGCAAGCCCATCCGGATACCCGGTCCGCCGCCCTGGCCCTGGCTGAGGCCGATGCATTGCGGCTGCAAGGCGAGGAGGAGGCTGCAGCGGAGGACGCCGTCCGCCGGATGCGGGACAGGGCGCTCACCGTGATTGATGGCGCGACGCTGGACCACATCGAGGCGGGTCGGCCCTCCGCAGCGGTTGCCGGCGTCAGCACCCTTCCCAGCCTCGGGTCGTGGCTTGCCGATCCGGAACTGGGTCCCCACCTGGCCGAAGTCGCGGACGCGATCTCCCGATGCGCAATGGACCTTGCCCGCTCGGCCGTGTCCGGCAGCGCTGAGGCGGCCGACGCAGGCCATTTCCAGGACGCGGAGGCAACGCTGGCATCGGCCTCGGATGGCCTTGTCCTTCCTCCCATTCCCGTCGATGCGGCCGCCGCTTCGTGGGCGGCCGGCCCCCTCAAGGCCATCTCGGAGGGCCGCAGGCTGCTGTCCGGTGCGGAGTCCAGACTTTCTGTGGCGCTGGCCCGGGAACGGACGGCGTCCGAACGCGCGGCCCGGGAGCGCTGGATTGCCGCGCTTCAGTCCGACACGGGTATTCAAGGGGCTGCAAGAAGCCTCGATCCGATGGTCCTCCTGGAGTCGTTGGCCTCGCTGGCTCCTTCGGAAGAGACGTCCGCCGCCACCGAGACGGCCTGGGACATCTGGGGACCATCCGCGACGCTGCTCGAGACGCTCGCCCGGCGCATCGGCGAGGGCGCCCTGGATTCGTCATTCCTGGCCACTCCTGACGGACGGGTAAGGGGGCAAATGGTGGGATTGGACCGGCAGCGCCTCAGGATCGAGGTAAAGGACGGAACGACAGTGGGCGTATCCCTCACGCGCCTGGCTGATGCAAAGGGGATCCAACGGCTGCTGCAGAGGCGCTGGTCGTTCGATCGGTCGGAGCGCCGAGGGGCAGCTGGCCTGTGTCTGCTCGTCGGCCTGGGCGCCGAGTTGCCGGCCGCAAGGGCTGGTCTGGGAGCCATCCTCGAAGGAGAGACACCGCGATCGGATCCCGACGTACGCGCGTCAGCAGACAGTGCGCTTAAGGCCGCTTTCGAATGGCTGGATCCTGACGACAAGATCGGCCATGCGCGGGTCGCCGCGGAACGGGACGCCCTGCTCGCCCTCCGCGAGACCATCGATGCATGCGCATCCGGCCGCATTGACCTTGCGGAATCGCCGCTGGTGAGGCTGGGGTCCAGCGGCACTTTCCTGGCAGCGGCCTTGTCCGACGGCTCCACACCGCTGGGGTTGGAGATGCAAAGATGAGTTCGTCGCTGCGCGAACGCATCCGGTCAGCGGTCCAGGCCCTCCGGGAGGCGGAGCGTCCGCGGCCCGATCTCCTGGTGCTGTCGGAGGCCGGTGACCCGGGACTGCCTGATCCCCTGGAAGACGAAGTCTGTCTCGCGTTTCGGGACCTGCCGGGCATGCCTGCGTCTCTGGAAGACACGGTCCTCAGGACCGGTTCAAACGGTCCGCATTCCGTATGGTGCGTGGAGGGGCTGCCATCGCCCGAATCCGGCGTGCTGGAGACGGACAGGGCCTTCCCGGTGTGGGTGGCGGCGGCGGCGGGAGCAAGGGATCTGTGGCTGTCCTGCGGGGCCGGCTCGCTGGACCCGCAGATCACCCCCGGTTCACTGCTGCTGGTCACGGACCACCTGAACCTGGCGGGCAGGTCCCCTCTTCCCGCCCCCGATCTGGAGGAATTGGGCCCCCTGTTTCCGACCATGGACGGCGCCTACAACGGCGGCTGGATCGACCGTGCGGAAGCGGTCTGCGCCGGGCACGGGACGCCGACAGCCAGAGGCGTGATTGTGTCATCGCGGGGCCCCTCCCTCGACACACCGGCCGAACGGCGCTTCTACCGCTCGACGGGAGCGTCGGCGGTGGTCCAGTCCATGATCCCCCTGGTCATTGCCGGGGTGCATGCGGGCATGCGCATCCTGGCGGTCGCTGTCATCACGGACATGCCGCTGCCCGACGTGCCGGGCGGGTCCCGGGTCGAGCCCATGATCGAAGCCGCTGCGAGCGGGCGCGACCATCTGGGGCGCCTTCTTCGTGTTCTGCTGCGGGAACCGCTGGACCAGTGAGCGGCCCGGCACGACTGGGGGTGCTCCTGTCTGGCGGAGGCACGACGCTGGAGAACATCTACGAGGTCATCGGCCAGGGCGACCTCGATGCAGAGGTGGCCCTTGTGGTGTCGTCGCGGCCGCAGGTCGGCGGCCTGGAACGGGCCCGGCGCCGGGGGACTCCGCACCTCGTCGTTGAGCACGACGGTGACGACGCTTCCTTCTCCGGGACCATTGCGACGGCGCTTCGTGAGGCCCGTGTCGATCTCGTCGTGCTGGCCGGGTTCATGCGCTTCTGGGACATTCCCGAGGACTTCCGTGGGCGGGTGCTGAACATTCATCCCGCGCTCCTGCCGCTCCACGGGGGGCCGGGATGCTACGGGAAACGGGTGCACCAGCAGGTGCTCGATGCCGGCGACGACGAATCGGGCTGCACGGTGCACTTTGCAGACAACATCTACGACCATGGGCCCGTGATCCTGCAGCGGCGCATCCCCGTGCTGCCGGGCGACACGGCTGAATCCCTGGCGAAGCGCGTGTTCGTGGAGGAATGTCTGGCCTATCCGGAGGCCATCCGGCGCGTACTGGCTGGGGACGCAGCCGCGAACTGATCCGGGTCAGGCCAGAATCCGGCCGCTGATCGAGAGGAGCCGCCGCTGGCGTCCGGAAGTGAGGCCTCCGTGGCGCAGGCCTCGCTCGCACCACAGGAGCGCGGAGGCGGGACGCCCGGACCGCGCCTCGAATCGGGCCATGACTTCACAGGCCTCGCTGCGCCCCCCCCGGCCGAGGATCTCCCAGTGGTGCGCGGCCTCGTCCATCCTTCCCAGGCGCGTCAGGGATCTCGCCAGCGGAAGCCGGGCGGTCTCCGCACCGGACTTCACTGCGGCCCCCCCCCCATCGTGCCGCGTCGTCCCAGCGTCCCAGCGACCAGGCCGCCCGGGCGGCGGCTGCTGCGGCCTCAGGCAGGACCGGGGCGCGCAGGGCCCTGGACAGGTGCCCCAGGAGTCCAGCGAGGCTCAGGAGATCAAGCAGGTTTTCGTGGAAGGGATCCTCCGTCCGGGGCCGCTGGAATCCCAGGCAGCGGCTCTCCATCAGTTTCATTGAGCAGGGGCCTGCCAACGACCCGTAGATGGCCTTCAGGGGGCCCACCAACTTCAGATGCCTCTGGATCGGGAACGGGAACGGGACCCCCAACTCCGCCATGCGCTGCTGCAGCAAGAGACGATCAAAGGATGCCCGGGAAAAGGACACGGCCCAGTCCGCCAGCCCGATGCGCCGCGCCACAGCCGCCAGCGCCGCTCGCTCCTGGTCAGGCCGCCGGCAGGTGATCTGTTCCGCGATCAGCTCGTCTCCCACGACCCGGATCAACCCGATCAGCCTTGAACCAGGATGAACCCCATGGCGCATCGCGAGGAAGACGGCGCGCCGGGGGTCAAAGTGGACCAGTCGCGGATCGCGCGCCACGATGGCCAGATCATCCGAAGCGCTGTCCAGGCATGCGGTCAGCCCGAACAGGCCATGGTCATGGTGCAGAGGGACACGCGCCCGGGCAATCCAGCACCCCTCGCTGGGTTCTCCGGGCACATCTCCAGCCTGCTCGTACCGACGTTCCGCCAGCATCGAGCCGGCCTCCGCGGGGACCACCCGCAACCGCCGCCGACCCTCCACGGCTTTGATGCTACGAAACGGGAGGGGGGTGTTGCACGAACAAAACGTGCAGCTGGCGTTAGTCCTTCACGGTGAAGTCCGCATCGACCACATTCTCCTCGTCCCCCTCTGCGGTCCCCGAGGGCGCGCCCTCGGGCTGGGCCGCGGCAGAAGCAGCGGCTTCCTGGTAGACGGCCTCTCCAATCTTTCCTGCCGCCTGCTGGTATGCCTCCAGGGCGGTCTCAAGATCCCCCTCGGACGCACCCTCCGTCTCCAGGACGGCGCGGAATGCCTTTTCGGCCTCCTCGATCTCCGTCTTGACAGCGTCGTCCAGCTTGTCCTCGTGCTCGGCAAGCGCCTTCGCGGTGGCATGGAGGGCCTGTTCACCCTGATTGCGCAGCTCGACCACGGCCCGGCGAGCCTTGTCCTCGGTCCGGTGCTCGTCGGCGGCAGCCACGGCCGCTTCCACCTCGTCCGAACTGAGCCCGCTGGTCGATTCGATGCGGATGGATTGCTCCGTTCCTGTGCCCTTGTCCGTTGCAGAGACGTTCAGGATCCCGTTGGCATCGATGTCGAAGGTCACTTCAACCTGCGGCACACCGCGCGGTGCAGGGGCAATGCCCTCAAGGTGGAAGCGCCCCAGCGTGCGGTTGTCGGAGGCCATCTCCCGCTCCCCCTGCAGGGCGTGCACTTCGACCGCCGGCTGATTGTCGCCAGCGGTTGAAAACACCTCGCTCTTCGATGTGGGAATGGTGGTGTTTCTCTCGATCAGCCGCGTGAACACGCCGCCAAGCGTCTCGATGCCCAGGCTCAGGGGCGTGACGTCCAGCAGGACAACGTCCTTCACGTCGCCCGCCAGAACGCCGCCCTGGATGGCCGCGCCCAAAGCGACCACCTCGTCGGGGTTGACGCTGCGGTTCGGGTCGCGCCCGAAGATGTCCTTCACTGCAGCCTGGACAGCAGGCATCCGGGTGGAGCCGCCGACCAGGATCACCTCGTCCAGGTCACTGGCAGCCGCTCCGGAATCCTTGATGCAGTCCAGGCACGGCTTGCGGGTCCGCTCCACCAGGTGGTCGACGATCTGTTCGAACTCGGCCCGCTTGATGTTGAGCGACAGGTGCTTGGGGCCCGTCTCGTCCGCCGTCACGAACGGCAGATTGATGGTCGTCTGGACCGCAGCGGACAACTCCACCTTGGCCTTTTCACAGGCCTCCTTGAGCCTCTGGAGAGCCATCATGTCCTGGCGCAGGTCGATGCCCTGTTCGGCCTCGAAGGCATCCGCCACATGGTTCACCAGCGCTTCGTCGAAATCGTCGCCGCCAAGGTGCGTGTCGCCGTTTGTCGCCATCACCTCGAAGACCCCGTCCCCCACCTCGAGGATGGACACGTCAAAGGTCCCGCCCCCCAGATCGAAGACCGCGATCTTCTTGTTGTCCTTGGACTCCATGCCGTAGGCCAGTGCTGCGGCGGTCGGTTCGTTGATGATCCGTTCCACGGTCAGCCCAGCCACCTTGCCGGCGTCCTTGGTGGCCTGGCGCTGGGAGTCGTTGAAGTAGGCCGGGACCGTGATCACGGCGCGTTCGACTTCGGCGCCGAGGTGTGCTTCCGCTGCTTCGCGAAGGGCGCCGAGGACCATGGCTGAAATCTCAGGCGGCGAGAACGTCTCGCCGTGGGCGGTCAGTTGCACCGGGTCGTCGGGGCCTCCGGAAACGCCGTAGGGCACCATCTTCTCCTCGTCGGCGACCTCGCTGTGGCGACGTCCCATGAACCGCTTGACGGACGTGATTGTGTTTTGCGGATTGGTCACCGCCTGACGCTTGGCGGGCTGGCCGACAAGACGCTCGCCGCTCTCCGTGAAGGCAACCACGGACGGCGTCGTGCGTCCGCCTTCCAGGTTGGCGATGACGACCGGGTCGCCTCCCTCGATGACCGCCACCACCGAATTGGTGGTGCCGAGGTCGATGCCGATGATCTTGTCTGTCTTGCTCATGGGTTCCTCATTTTCTGTCCGGACGCGCGGTCCGTAAAGGGGTTCGCAAACGCCGTTCCATGCCGGAGGTCTGACAACCACGCCTTCGGGTGCTTCGCGCTGCCGATTCGGCAGACGCCCGGCCAGCGTCTGCCGTTTTGGCACTCTAGAGCCCGTACGTGCTCAGTTTCCTGTAGAGCGTGCGTTCTCCGATGCCCAGGACGTCCGCGCACTGCTTCCGGTTGCCTCCGGACGCCTCCAGATTGACCCTGATCAGTTCTCGTTCGACATCAGCCAGCGAGCGGCCGAGGAGCGCGAACGAACCGGATGCCGACCCCTGGACGCCGTCCGTGCCCGGCCAGTCGTCCTCGTCGAGAACCCCGTCCCGATCCATGACCACCATGCTCTCCAGAATGTTGCGCAGTTCCCGGACGTTGCCGGGCCACGGGTGAGCGGCCAACAGCGCGCGCAGCCCGGGCGTCACCTCAGGGGCTTCACGCCCGGCAGCGGCAGAAAACTCGTCCACAAACGTGTCCACGAGGAGCGGCAGGTCCTCCGAACGGTCGCGAAGCGCGGGAACATGCAGGACGACCACGTTGATCCGGAAATACAAGTCCTCGCGAAACGTGCCCTCGGAGATCCGCTGCTCCAAGTCCGCGTTGGTGGCAGCGACGACCCTCACATCCACCGGCACGGACTCGCTGGACCCCACCCTCTGCACGGTCCTCTCCTCGAGAACACGCAGCACCTTGGCCTGTGTTTCCAGGGGCATGTCGCCGATCTCATCGAGAAGCAGGGTGCCGGAATCAGCCGCTTCAAATGTGCCGATTCGGCGCGAAACGGCGCCCGTGAAGGCGCCCTTCTCATGCCCGAACAATTCGCTCTCGATGATCCCGGCGCTGAAGGCGGCGCAATTGACAGCGTGAAAGGGGCCGGCCCGCCGACTCGACTCCTCGTGCAGGGCCCGGGCAACCAGTTCCTTGCCGGTGCCGCTCTCACCCCGCACCAGAACGGTGGCGGGCGACGGGGCCACCTGCAGGATGCTCTCGCACAGGGACTGCATGGACGGCGCGCGCCCGATGAGGCCCCTGATGCCGTATGCCTGGTCCAGCCTCCGGTGCAGATCCCGGTTCTCCTGTTCCAGCTGCCGCCCGGCAAGGGCACGGTCCACCCGGGTGCGGAGTTCCTCTAGGTTGATCGGCTTGGCCAGGAAGTCGGCCGCCCCATCGCGCATCGCGCGAGTGGCGCGTTCCACCGTCCCGTGTCCGCTGACAAGAAGGACGGCGGGAGGGCGGACTGCGCTGCGAGCCGTGCGCAGGACCTCGAAGCCGTCGCGATCCTGCATGACGAGGTCGGTGACAACCACATCAAACACCTCGTCCAGGACCAGCGCCTCTGCCTCGACGCCGGAATGGGCCTGCACGACCTCGTACCCGGCGCCATCCAGTCCCTCGGCCATGGCTTCGGCGTGGGCGACGTCGTCGTCGACGACAAGGATTCTCGCCGGAAGCGGACTCATGCTCGCGCCTCTCCAGGCACCGTCAAGGTGAACCGGGTCCCGACCCTCGGTTCGGAGTGGACCGCAACGCTGCCGCCGTGGTCCTCAATGATCTTGCGAGTCATGCTCAGCCCCAGGCCTGTGCCGGAACCGCCTTTGGTCGAGAAGTAGGGATCAAAGCACCTCATGGCTGTCTCCTCGTCCATGCCGGTGCCTGTGTCGGTCACCTCAAGCACCACGGTCCCCTCTGCGAGCCGTCCGGCCACCATGATCTCTCCGCCGTCGGAACATGCATGACGGGCATTCACAAGCACGTTCAGCAGGGCCTGCCGAAGGAGACCTATGTCGGCATCAATGACCCCCAGGCCCTCGGCGGGCAGATCGAGCCTCAGGGCCGTGCCCTGCCGGCGCAGTTCCGCCTCGGAAAACTCGGCCAGGTCGCGAAGCAGCGCGGCTACATCGACCTCCACCCGTTCGAGGACCGGTTCGCGCGCATACCGCAGGAAATCGTCGAGGATGACCTGCAGGCGGTCGACTTCCCGGGTGAGGACGTCGATCTTGCGAACCGTGCGTTCGGCCCGGTTTCCGGCCTGTTCCTCCCACTGTTCCCTGAGCAGCGCCAGGTTGAGCGCGATCGTGGACAAGGGGTTCTTTATTTCGTGAGCCAGGGCCCCGGCGAGTTTGCCGACGGAAGCCCAGCGTCCTTGTTGCTCTTGAGTCCTTTCCACGATGCACCATGCCGCGGGGGAACGGTCTTGCCGCCCCGGCGGACAGCCGACAAGGATAGTCGGCGCCATCAGCCACGCCACCGCAGACGAACCCACAGGGGACCAACACGCCGCCGTCACTGCGCTGCAGTCCGGCCGTGCACTCTGTCTTCCCACTGAGACCGTGCCCGGACTGGCCGTGCTCCCTGAGGCGGTCGAGACGCTCCGTGAGATCAAGGGGACGCCTCGCAACCAGGCATTTGCCGTGGCCTACGCGGATGCGCAGACGGCCATGGCCGCCTTCGACGACGTGACGCAGGGCATGGAGCGTCTCGCTGCGCGCTGGCTGCCAGGTCCCCTGACGCTGGTGGGGCTCACCGCCGGCGCCTGGACCGGCGTACGGGTGCCTGACCACGCGTTGATCAAGGCCATTTGCGAACACCTGGGTGGGCCATTGGTTCTCACCTCGGCGAACCGCCACGGGTCCCCCACCCCTGCCACCGCACACGAAGCCGCGACCGCACTGGACGACCCGCGTGTGCACCTGCTGGACGGGGAGTCCGGGGAGGGGCGGCCGTCCACCGTGGTCCGGGCTGCTGCGGGACGCCTCCAGATCCTGCGCGAAGGGGCCATACCGACGGAGGAGGTGCGCCGGGTCCACGGCCGCCGACTGCTGTTCGTCTGCACGGGAAACACCTGCCGGAGCCCCATGGCGGCAGCCGCCGCCCGACGTCTCCTGTCCGAGGCCCTGGGGATCAAGCCGGGACGCTTGAAGTCGCTTGGCTATGTCGCGACCAGTGCCGGCATGGAAGGGGAGGGCAACGCGCCGATATCGAAAGAGGCGCTAGGCGCGCTGGCGGCTGCCGGAGTGGCGACCGGGCGGCATCGGTCACGCTTGGTCACCGGGGAGATGCTGGCTTCGGTGGATCAGGTCTGGTGCCTGACGCAGGCGCATCGCGACCGTGTTCTGGATCTGGCCGGGGACTCGGCGGACCGACTCCAGGTAAGCCTGCTGTGCCCGGACAACACCGACGTGCCGGACCCCTTCGGAGGAACGGCGGAAATGTACAGGACGTGCCTCGACCGCTTGACGGCTGCGCTCCAGGAGCAGCTGCCCCGCATGCTCTAGCCGCCGGGAGTGGGCAACGGTCCCACCCACTGCGCCACCTCGTCCCAATGCCGGGTCTCCTCGATACGGGGGCACAGCTCCCGGGCGCGTCCCAGGTGATGCGCGGCCGTCTCTTCGTCGCCTGTGGCGGCCAGCAGCGCGGCCTGGACAAGATGCAGGTCCCAGCGCAAGTCTCCGCCCAGCAGGGCCGCCCTGTGAAGAAGCCCCAGATGTCTTTGCTGTTCCATGGCCGAGAGCCGCACGGCCAGGCGTGCTCCCAGCACCGCGTCGTCGACAGCCCACCTGGCCCGGTAGTCGAGCGCCTCTGCCAGTTGTGGTGCAAGTCCCAGGGAGGCGTCCAGCAGCCACGGAGACGTGCCCTCGGCCACCGGTTCTGGAATGCGGCGATCCGCCACCGCCGAGTGCCGCGCAGCGAGCCCGGACAGCAGCAGACGGCCCGCTCGCCGCATCCCGCTGCTGCCCACTCCTGTCGGATCGCCCTCCCAGCACTTCTCCAGTGAGCGCAGGTTTGCGACCGTCCAGGCCAGCGCGTCGCGGCCTGAGCGCGGCGGCGCCGTTTCGGGCCACGGGCGGTCATCGGTGAGCGGTTCAGCGCCGTTGATCCAGGATTTCAGCGCCGCACCACGCGCCACGTAGTGGGCAGCAGCGGTGGGAATAGCCTCCACGGCGCGGGCAAGCCGCCCAGGCGGCAGGCCGTCGGGAGACCCCGTCAGGATGGCGGAGGTGCCCCACCGCCACAGACAGCCCTCGGGAAAGACTGCCAGGAAGGCCGACACGCAGGCGCGGGCCTCTGCCGGCGACACCGAGTGGAACGGGATCCACGCCGCCAGGACACCTCCCGGGGCCAGGCGGCGTCGGGCGGCCGCATAGAATTCGCGCGAATACAGGTGCGTCGCCCCTGGCGCGTAGGGCGGGAACGGCTCCAGGGTGATGACGCCGAACGGGCCGCTCCTCCTCTCAAGGAACCGGCGTCCATCCTCGATGTGCAGCACGGATCCGTCGGGGAGGCCTGCCAGCGGTTCAAGGCCCGCATTCGCTTCCGCGAACCAGGGCGAAAGGCCAAGCACCGCCCGGGAGATCTCGACGATGTCGAGGCGCTGGACGCCAGGCGCAGCAAGGAGCGCGGCCGCCGTGGTGCCGGTGCCGTACGCGATCAGGCATGCGGAGGACGGATCGGCGCTCAGGGCGGCCGGCAGGGATCCGAGAATCGTCATGTAGGCCCCGTCGGGGCCGGTCGATGCGGCGCTGAAGCCCTGGGTGTAGAGGGCCCGGTCGCTGCGCCGGTTGTCGTCGACCACGGCCGCCGTGGTGACCGCGTCTCGCTGTTCGGCCACCAGCACCAGGTCGGGGCGGTTCGCAAGGGACGGACTGCGGGCGGTCCCCCATTCCTCCCGGCTGCCATGGACCCACAGCAGTGCCCCGCAGCACAGGACCCCGCAGAGGACCAGGGACCGGCCCGCAAGGAAGCACACGGCGAGCACGGCCAGGACGCCGCAGAACACCAGGCCTGTCGTCGGACCGGCTGCGGGAACCACCAGAAGCCCGCAGGCAAGTCCGCCCAGAGCGGACCCGAAGGCCGCCGAACCGAAGGCAAGAGCGGCCCGCCGGGCGCTGCTGCCAGGCATCATCGCGTAGCCGGCGGGTGCGACGGCGCCCAGGACGGCGGCCAGCAGGCCTACGGCCACGAGGGCACCGGCGAGTTCGCCCCAGGGCCAGGCCCCTCCTGCCAGTCGCTCGACGCTCCTGGGAAGAAGCACCGCATCGAGGGTCAGAATGCCCAGAAGGGCCGCCCGCCAGCGGTCGCTCCTGGCCATCCCTCCGGAGAAGAGCAGGCTGCCGAACCCCATCGAGGCGAGGACCGCCACCACGAGAATAGCCAGGGATCCGGTGTGGGAGCCCGACTTCATCGTCCACATCCGGATCACCACGACCTGCAGGCCGACGGCCGAGGCGCCGGCCGCCGCGCAGGCGGACATGCCCCTAACAGCAGGAATGGACCGAGCCGCTCTCGGATCATCGGCGGTTCGGGATGCATGCCCCCTGAACACCAGGCCGACCGCGCCGGCCACCAGCAGGTTCACCGCGGCCGCAGCAGCGCCCGTGGCCGCCAGCCCCCAGGATCCGATCAGGACGAGTCCGGACGCCAGGCCGCCGACCGCGGCGCCGGCGAACCCGCTCGCCTGCAGCACGCCCGCGCCTCGGGCCGTCAGTGGACCGGCCAGGCGGATCAGGAGCGGCAGGGCGGCCCCCAGGGCGAAGGCGCCGGCGACCACAGCGCACAGACCGGCAACTCCGCCGAACGCAGGCTCCAGGTGGGGAATCCCGAGTCCCAGGAAAGCGGCCGCCACCTGGGCCTGCGCCAACCGCCGGACGGGGCGGGCCGCGCCGGTCAACAGCAGGGCTCCAGCACCGAACCCTGCAGTGAAGAGCGACAGGGTCCAGATCGTGGCAAGACCGGTGCCGCCCAGCAGCAGAGCCATGCGCCGCATCCAAACCATCTCATGCGCCAATCCAGCGGCGCCTGCCAGGCAGGCAAGGACAGCGGCGCGGAAGAGGATCTCAGGTCACCTGCTGGAGCCGGGCTTCCGCTTCGTGCAGGGCCGCCAGGACCTGCCCCGGCCGTACGGAGTCCAGCAGCGCCTGGCGCGTGTCCTCGTCATGCAGCAGTCGCGACGCATGCGCCATGGTGCGTACGTGGAGGATCCGGTCGTTGTGGGGAATCGCCAGCAGGATCACGATGCGGGTGGGCATGCCGTCCATGGCTGGAAAATCCATTCCGTCCGGGATCACGGCCAGCGCCACCGCCAGGCGGTCCAGCGAGGGCACGGAGGCGTGCGGCAGGGCGATGCCCATCTCCATGCCGGTGCTCATGGATTCCTCCCGGGCAAGGACTGCCGACAGCACCCTGTCCGTCGAACCCTTGGGAATCTCGCCGGCTTCCGCGAGCCGCGCGCACAGCAGACGGATGAGGGCCCACTTGTCTTCTGCGTCCGGATCGACCAGCACGGCGTCTTCATGGATGGCGTCAGCGAGGGAAAGCATGGTCAGGTGAGGCCGAGCACGGCGATGGCGGCCAGGATGCCGGCGGCCCAGATGGCTGCCGTACCGATGGTCCAGGGCTCACCGAGGGCGCCGTGATCGGGGCGGTGCAGTCTCTCGACAAGGTCAAAGGTCTGCCCGGCCGCCCGGTCGACGAAGCGGCCGAAAACGGCCGTGGTCCGGGTGCACGCATCCCGTGCGGCAAGGGCCATCCGGCGGCCCCCTTTTCGGTAGAGCCACTCCGCGTCGATGTTCGTGGAAGGCAGTTCCGGGGGATAGAGCCCGGACTTGTGCAGGAAGACGAATGCCAGCGCAGAGAAGAACAGCAGCTGGGACTGCGTCACGACGTGCGTCAGGTCATACGGAGAGAACCCCGCGACGTCGAAGGGCAGCAGACCGTACAGGAACCCGGGGGCGCACCCGATCCAAACGCACAGCACGGCTGCCACGGCCATGGCCGCCAGCATGTTCCAGGGAGCCTCCTTCGGACGCCGCCCGGAGTCGCCGGCGAAGAAGGCGAAGTAGGGAATCTTGATCCCCGAGTTGTGGAAGGCGCCGACGCTGGCGAAGAGCAGGACCAGGAACACCATGGTGTGATGCTCCTCCGCCGCAGCGGCCATCACCATTGATTTGGTGACAAATCCGCTGAACAGGGGGAAAACCGAGATGGAGGCCGCTCCCACACTGCAGAAGACCGTGGTCAGGGGCATGGACCGCCACAGGCCGCCGAGTTCCGACCCCTTGATGGTCCCGACGCGGTGCAGGACGGCGCCCATGCTCATGAAGAGGAGCCCCTTGTAGATCACGGACGCGAAGGCGTGCCCGGCCGTGCCGTTGAGGGCCAGTTCCGTCCCGATCCCCACCCCGACCACCATGAAGCCCAGTTGGCTGTTGAGGCTGTAGGCCAGGACCTTGCGCAGATCATTCTCGATGACCGCGTAGAAGATCGGGAAGGCCGCCATGACCGCCCCGATGGCGATCAGGGCGTCGGTCCCGGCGAATCCGCGCGCCAGCGCATAGATGGCGAGCTTCGTCGTGAACGCCGACAGCCAAACCGTCCCTGTAGGCGTGCTCTCCGGGTAGGCGTCCTGCAGCCAGTTGTGGAGCAGCGGGAAGGCGGCCTTGATGCCGAAAGCAAGGAGGATGAGCACGGCCGCCGGGCTCGCATCGCCCCAGGACGCGAAGGCGAATGCGCCGCGGAGGCCGTCGCCTCCGCCGCTCGCCCACGAGGCCCCGAAAGCCATGGAGCCGGTTTCCCGGAAGTGCAGGATCGCTCCCGCGAGAAGCAGAACGCCGGACCCCACCTGGATGAGCAGATAGCGCACCCCGGCACCGGTGGATCTCTCGCTTCGCCCTGCCCACACCAGGAACACCGACGTGACAGCCGTCCCCTCCCAGAACAGGAAGAGGGACAGGAGGTCGCCGGCGAACACCGCGCCGATGGCGCACCCGGCGTAGGCCATGCTGGCGGCCTGCTCCAGCGGGTCCTTCACGTGGAGCGAGTAGATGGCGCTGAGCAGGGCCGCGATGTGGAAGATGAGCCCGAAAATGCGCGAGAGCTTGTCTACGCGCAGCAGTTCGAGGTCGTAGCCGAAGGCGCTGAGAGCGCACCGTGCATCCTCCGGCAGCACCCAGACGTGGACCAGGCCCAGCAGCGGCAGCGCCACCAGCCAGAGCGACCGCAGCCGCCGGGGCACCAGCGGCAGCAGAAGGCCGCCGAGGATGAGCAGCAGTCCCGGAGGGAGCGACTCAATCATCGTAGTAGTCCTCGTCGCGCTTCACCGCGCGCCGGAGCCGCGTGGCGGCGAGCACCAGGAATACGCAGGACACGAAGCCGTACGCCGCATGGAAGCCGGGAATCTCCTCGAATCCGTAATGGCCGTGCTTGGTGTAGGTGAAGTCGAGGAGCACCCAGCCGGTGCAGAGGAGGTACAGGCAGATCATGACCCTGCGGACGGCCCGCGGGCCCACCGAGGGCTGCCCGTGCCCGGTCACGACGCCTCCAGGATGGGCACAAGCAGTTCACGCATGAACCCGCCCCATACGAACAGGGCGCCGCAGCCGGCCGCCGTCACGATCAGGGGCACCGTGCACAGCGCGGCGCCTTCCCCGAACTCCGACGGCGCATCCTGCTGGGTCCCTCCGGCACCGGACGATGGCGGCCGGAAGAACGCGCGCGCCACCACCGGCAGCAGGTAGCCGGCGCTGAGAAGGGAGCTGAGCATGAGCACCGCCATGAAGGCCGTCTGGCCTCCATCGGCGGCGCCCGCCGCCAGGAACAGCTTGCTCCAAGAGCCCCCCAGCGGCGGGAGACCGATGATGCTCAGTGACGCCACGAAGAAGGCGGCCATCGTCCACGGCATTCTGCGGCCCACTCCGTCCATCGTGCTGATCTCCGTCTTGCGGGCGAACACGATGAGGGATCCTGCACAGAAGAAGAGGGTGATCTTGCCCATCGCGTGCATGGCCAGGTGGAGGCCCCCTCCCAGGAGGGCCGCCGGCGTCGCCAGGGCCGCCCCCAGGACGATGCAGCCAAGTTGGCTGACGGTCGAATAAGCGAGCCTGATCTTGAGGTTGTCCCTGGTCAGAGCGATGACTGACCCGGCGAGAATGGTGATGGCGGCCACCCAGCAGAGCCAGGTGCTGTAGCCGCCCGTCTGCAGGAAATCGATCCCGAAAATGTAGACCACGATCTTGAGCACGGTGAACACCCCGGCCTTGACTACCGCCACGGCATGCAGCAGCGCACTCACGGGGGTGGGCGCCACCATGGCCGCGGGCAGCCAGCGGTGGAATGGCATCAAGGCCGCCTTGCCGGTTCCGAATACGAACAGGCCCAGCAGGACGAACACGGGCGCCCCCTCGACCCGGCCCGCAAGGATGCCGCCGGTGCGGAACGACAGGTCACCGCCTGTGAAATGTGCCGTGAGCAGGATGGCACTGAGAAAGAAGGCCACGGATGTGAACAGCAGGACGCCCAGATACACCCGCCCGGCGCGGCGCGCCTTGTCCGTCCCGGCGTGGGTCACCAGGGGGTAGGTCGAGAACGTCAGCAGTTCGTAGAACAGGAACAGGGTCAGCAGGTTGCCCGCGAATGCGATGCCGAGTGCGGCGAAGATTGCGACGGCGAAGCACGCGAAAAAACGGGTCTGGCTCGGCTCACTTCGAATGCGCGGCTGCTTCCGCATGTAGCCGAAGGCGTAGATCGACGTCGGGATCCACAGGCCTGCAGCCACTAGAGCGAAGAGCATCCCCAGGGGCTCGACCTCGAACATGAGCGGCACACCCGGAAGGACGTGGATCACCTCCACAGACGGACGGGAGCCGGCCTGTACATGCTCCAGGAGCGCCAGCACCAGGCCGAATGTGACGAGGGACGCCGTCAGTGCGGCGCCGTCCCTGATGTTGACGGCGGTCCGGAACGTGTGGTCCGCATCGTTGACATTGCGGCCCAGGACGGCCACGACGATGGCGCCAGCCAGCGGCGCCGCCAGTGCCATGGTGACCAGGGTCTCCGGCGTCAAGAGCCCGATCCCAGCAGGATGCCGGCCGCCTGCCTCGACACCCCCACCGTGACCTCCGAATACAGGCCGAAGAGCACGGTTCCGCCGATGAGCACCCAGGTCGGCAGCATGAGGGCCGGCGGCACGTCCCGGACCCCGTCCGTGTCAGGCGGCTCGCGGAACCAGGCGATCTCGATGACCCGCCAGACATAGACCACCGCCAGCAGTGAGCTCAACAGGACCAGGAATGCCGCGGGATACCAGCCTGCCTTCATCGCGCCGAGCACCAGATACCACTTGCTGACGAACCCCACCGTGCCCGGCACGCCGATCAGGCTGAGGCCGCCGATGACGAAAGCGGCCATGGTCCACGGCATCCTCTTGCCGATGCCGTTCCAGTCCTCGAGCCTTGTGGACTGGATCCGGTAGGCGACGCAGGCAACCACCAGGAAGAGCCCGCCTTTCGTCAGCGCGTGGTTGAACATGTGGGCGATCGATCCGGTCAGGCCCTGGGATGTGCCCGTGCTCAGGCCCAGGGTCATGTAGCCGATCTGGGCGATCGAGGAATAGGCCAGAAGCCGCTTCACGTCTGTCTGATAGATCGCAGCCAGCGAGCAGACGAACATGGCAAGGAGAGAAAGAGGCACCAGAAGGAGGTGGAGGTGAAGCGTCCCGAATACGAAGGAGGCGCCGAAGATGCCGAACAGGATGCGGAGCAGGACGTAGAAGGACACCTTGGTTGCGGTGGCGGCAAGGAATGCGGACACCTTGGCCGGCGCGTACGTGTAGGCGTTGGGGAGCCACTGGTGCAGGGGAAAGACCGCCAGCTTGATGCTCACCCCTGACACCAGGAAGGCGAAACCGGCGATCACGCTGCGGAGACCGGTTCCTGCTGACGTCAGATCCCGCAGGCGGTCGGCCAGATCCTGCATGTTGAGCGTCCCGGTGGCCTGGTAGAGCAGTCCGACGCCGATCAGGTAGAAGGTGCCGCCGATGGTGCCCATCACCAGGTAGCTGAAGGCCGCCCGGAGCGCCCGTCGCCCCCTGCCGAGGCTGATCAGGGTGTATGAGGCCAGGGAACTGACCTCCAGGAAGACGAACAGGTTGAACATGTCGCCGGTCACGGCCATTCCCATCAGTCCGCAGAAGCAGAGCAGCAGCGCTGCGTAGTAGAGGTGCAGGCGCTCGGTTCTCACGGTCAGATCTGACGCGCCTCCGCCGAAGGGCAGGACCACCGATGCGATCATGGACACAATGACCAGCAGGTAGGCGTTCAGCGCGTCGATCCGGTACTCGATCCCGTACGGCGCGGCCCAGCCGCCCAGCATGTAGGAGATGGGGTCCCCGGCCCGGACCTGGGCCAGGATCGATCCAGCGATGGCCAGGCACGTCCATGCGACGCTGACCGCCAGGAAGCGGCTCGCCCTGGCGGTCCGCAGCAGGAGGCAGACCGGGGCTGCCAGCAGGGGCAGGACAACCAGCAGAACCGGGGCGTGCCCGCTCATTCGGAGCCCGCCCTGTCCATGCTGACAATCTCATCCTCCTCGACCGACCCGTAGGCCAGCTGGATGCGCACGACCAGCGCCAGGCCGAGGGCGGTCGTCGCCACACCGACCACAATGGCTGTCAGCATGAGCACATGCGGAAGCGGGTTGCTGTAGATGACCTCACCTGACCCGCTGTCAGCGGGCACCAGGATGGGAGCCGTCCCGCCGCTGATCTTCCCCATGGCGACATACAGCATGATCACGGAGACCTGGAAGATGTTCAGCCCCATGATCTTCTTCACCAGGTGGTCGCGCGAAATGACGATGTACAGCCCGGTCATCATCAGGGCGATGCACAGCCAGTAGACACCGTGTCCTGCGAGGGCGCTCACGACTCCTCCTCGGGCAGGCCGCGACCCGCGAACATGTAGAAAATGGCGAGCATCGAGGAGGAAACCGTGATGCCGACCCCTAGCTCCACCAGCAGGATGCCCAGGTGCTGTCCCTGCGCGTGGACGCCCGTCCCGGCAGGTCCGCCCAGGACGTTGAAGTCGAGGAAATTGCCGGCTCCCTCCGGTCCCCCACCCAGCGCGAGGCAGGCAATCCCGACGCCGCCGTAGAGGAGCACGCCCAGCGCTACGCCCACCTCGACCATGCGAGGCGAGACCACCTGCTCGATGGACCCGAGACCGAAGATCACCCCGTACAGGACCAGCCCTGCGGCGAAGATCACACCCGCCTGGAAGCCGCCGCCGGGTCCGAAGTCGCCGTGGAACTGCACATAGAGGGCGAACAGGAGGATGAACGGGATCAGGGCCTTGCTGGTGACGCGAAGCACCAGCTTCTCGCGCATGCGCATGGGGCGGCGCGCGACGGGGTCGTCGTTCACGGCCGTGGCTCCGCGGAATCCTCTGCCTCGGGCGGCGCAGCCGCGGCGTGCCTCCTGCGGCTGCCGAGCAGCAGGAAGACGCCTACCGCCGCCGTCAGGATCACCGTCGTCTCGCCCAGTGTGTCGTGGCTTCGCACGCTGGCCAGGATCACGGTGACGATGTTGGGAATGTGCTCGACCTCCTCCTCGGCGATGGTGATGAAGCCGGCGTACATCTCGTGCTGGTGGGCCGGCGCCTGGGGGTCCCCGAAGGCGGGCATGTCCAGGGTTCCGACGATGAGCACGGAGCCGGTGACGAGAACGACCACCAGTGGGAGCCACCGGAAGGCCTGCTGGTTCTCGTTGCGGGCGGTCAGCGACAGGGTTCCCAGCATCAGGATCGTGGAGATCCCCGCGCCTACCGCCGCCTCCGTGAAGGCCACGTCGACTGCGTCCATCCACATGAAAAGGCCCGCGGAGACCAGACTGAAGAGACCCGTAAGCATGGCGGCTGCGAACAGGTCCTTCAGCCGCGCGACGATGACGGCGGTGGCAAACAGCAGGACAAAGAGGATCAGCGCGACGGGCATTCTTCGTCGCTCTCCTGTGCGGCGGGAGGTGCCGTCCGCCAGCGCAGCCCTTCTCCGGCTGCGGCCTTGACGAGGGCGTGGCCCGACGTCGGGCTGGTCACCAGCACGAAGATCAGGACCATGGCCAGCTTGGCGGGCACTACCCAGTGCTGGCCCTCACAGAGGAACATGAGCCCGACCAGCACGAGACCGGCGCCCAGGGTGTCCGTGATCGAAGCGGCATGGGTCCGGGTGTAGAAGTCCGGCATCCTGTGAAGACCGATCCCCCCCACGACGCAGAAGAAGGTGCCGAAGGACAGCAGGACGGCGGCAGCCGCTTCGGGGAGGCTCACGGGTGGGCCCGCCTCCGTCCGTCATGGGCCAGGTTCCCGAACCGGCAGTACTTTGCGACTGCAATCGTCCCTGCGAAGTTCACCAGTGCGTAGACGATGGCCAGGTCCAGCCACTCGGGCCGCCCCATCGTGAATCCTGCCACGGCAATCAGCAGGACCGTTTTGGTTCCGAACATGTTCACGGCCAGGATGCGGTCGAAGACCGTCGGGCCCAGCGCTGCGCGGGCCAATGCCAGGCACATCGTGAGCAGGACGCCTGCCATTGCCACCGTCAGGAAGATCACCCGGCATTCTCCATCCGGGCCACCCTCCGGTTCATCACGCCGTCCGTGATCCCCCCGGCGGACCGGTCGGAAATGGCGTGGACCAGGACCCCGTCATCGCGGAGGTCGAGCGTGATCGTGCCGGGCGTCAAGGTGATCGAGTTCGCGTAGATGACCTGCCCGAGTTCGGTCTTCTGGGTGGCCGGCCCGCGCACCAGCTGCGGCTGGATGGGCAGCCGCGGATGCAGGATCAGCCGGGTGACGTGCAGGTTGGCCTTCAGGATTTCCCGGACAAGCCACGGGAGGTAGGTAAGGGCGCGCAATGCGACGCCCCAGTCTGTCGGCGACCCGTCGTGGGCGTCCATCCGTCGCGACAGCCAGGTCACCAGCACGCACGAGACGGCGCCGAGGGCCAGGAGCAGGGGGTCCGTCAGGTGCCCCGACC
This sequence comes from uncultured Planctomycetales bacterium, assembly GCA_964653725.1. Classification (GTDB taxonomy): domain Bacteria; phylum Planctomycetota; class UBA1135; order UBA1135; family CAZZHK01; genus CAZZHK01. The sequence continues at coordinate 51,209 of CAZZHK010000001.1, forward strand.
ACAGCGCCCATGTGACGGCCAGCAGGACGAATAGGCTCACGGGCACCCGGGAGCATTCAACACGGCGGCATCCATCAGCCGCGAAGCATCGGCCACCAGCCGCCGCGACGCAAGAAGGAGGACCAGGGGAAGAACACCGGCCCCCTCACGTCCAAACCGGGCCCGTTTGCCCCGACCCTCGCCGGGACTACCATGCGCCCGGCGAAAACCGGCCGGCCGACCCATCGAACCCGCGAACACCCCATGAAGCACAGCAGCGTCCTCCTCCTTGCAGTCCTTCTCCTTGCAGGCACGCGGACGGCCGCCGCCCAGCAGGGAAACCCGCTGGAGGTGACCGATGAAACGTTCATCCTCCACTTTCCGGAGCCCACGGCATCAGGGGGCGGCGCCGGTCTGTCGATCATGGACTTCATCAAGATCTGCGAGCAGAACACCGGCTACACGTTCATTATCGACGAGTCGGCGCAGGGCGTGGAGACCTCGGAAATCCGCATCGTCGGCAAGAAGGAGGTGCCCAAGGACCAGTTCTTCTCCTTCTTCCAAAACGTCCTCCGCGTCATGGGGCTGGCGACCATGATCGAGGGGAGCCCCGAGAAGGGAACGAGCCTGATCGCAATTCGCAAACCGGGTGCTGGAGCGTCCGGAGTGAACCTGCGTACGAGGGCCCTCTTCGTGCTGCCCGAGGAAATCGAGGCTTACGCGGACCAGCCCGGGGTGCTGATCCAGTCGGTCATCAAGATGAAGGTCATCAGCGACGCCAGCCAGGCCCTCGCCCAGCTGCAGACCATCTTCGGCGGCAATGCCCGGACCTCCGGGACGGAAGCCATGGTCGCCGTCGGCAACGACTCCATGTACCTGGTCGGCTTCGGGCCCACGGTGGCCAGCATGAAGATGATGATCGACATCATTGACCAGGTCCGCCCGGACCCCGACATCGTCTTCGACGTCATACCGCTCCGCAATGCGAATGCTGACGAGCTGACGGAGACGCTCAAGACCCTCATGACCAGCAAGGCGCTGGATCCGACCGTAGCGGCCGGCGGCCGCCCGAACGCGTCCAGACAGGGCGCCACCGGCAACTTCGCGACGCAGCGGGGCGACGTCGAGATTCTCGCCGACCGCCGGACCAATGCGCTGCTGGTCCTGGCCCTGCGGCCCCAGATGAACCAGATCCACGAATATGTGGCGCGCCTGGACACGAAGACGACCAGCGCCGAGGGCGACTTCCACGTCTACCAGCTCAAGCACACGAAGGCCAAGGAACTGGCCGAGGGAGTCAAGGACTTCATCGAGCGCGCCTACCAGGCCCGGCAGGCCAGCGCGCGCACGTCCCAGGGGGGAGGCAACCAGGCTCTGGGCGCCGATTCGATGACCCGGGACGTGGTGGTCCAGGAGGAACTGGTCAGCAATTCGATCCTGATCTCGGCCAGCCGCAGCCAGTGGCAGGAAATCCAGGTCATGCTGGACTCCCTGGACAAGCAGCCCAATCAGGTCCTTGTGCAGATGGCCATGGTGGAACTCACCGGGGACCAGACCCGCGACCTTGGCGTCGAGATCCAGGCGTCCCTGGCTCCGGGCGCGGACGGCCCCTTCGGGCTTACGTCCTTCGGCCTCTCCAGCTTCGTGCAGGACGCCACAACGGGAGACATCACGCAGAAGGCCCTGACCCCCGACCTGCTCGGAGGCGGCTTGACTGGTGGTTTCCTCGACGAAGACGGTTCGTTCCCTGTCCTGATGCACATTCTCCAGACCGACGAGAGCGCCAACATTCTGTCCATCCCGTCGGTGCTGGTGAACGACAACAACGACGCAACCATCCAGAGCAAGGACGAGTTCCCCACCACGGAAGTCAACAACACCGCTTCGGTGGGGCAGACCGTGACCTTCGGCGGCTACGAGGAGGCGGGCATCACGCTGAAGATCAGCCCCTCCATCTCCGAGGACGGTGCCTACGTCCGCATGGGAATCAACATGGAGATCAGCAAGTTCACCGCGCCCTTCGTGAGCGGGGCCACGATCCCTCCGAGCAAGATCTCACGGATCATCGACAGCGAGGTCGTCATTCCCGATGGCCGCACGATGGTCATCGGCGGTGTGGTGATCGACGACGACACGCTCGAGATCACCGGCATCCCCTACCTCATGGACATCCCCTGGATCGGCCATGCCTTCAAGCGGACCACCAAGTCCACCGTGAAGCGGACCCTCTACTTCTTCATCACCCCGATCATTCTCGAACAGGAGGATTTCAGCGACCTGGCGGCGCTCAGCTACCAGAAGAAGCTGGAGGCGCTCGATGTGGTGCCGCTCGAACGGATGCGCATGGTGGATCCGAAGTTCGACGGTGGCGCCGGACTGCTCGAAGCCAGCGAGATCCTCGACTCGGGCGCCTTCGACATCCCCATCTATCGCAGCCGAAAAGCCGGATCTGTCGAGCCAGGGGAAGTGGGCGTGACGGCACCCCAGCCGTCCGGCTCGGTGAACTCCAGCGAGACCCTGGACCCCATGGGAACCGGAGACTGAGCGCCTCGTGAGGGAACGGCTGCTCAAGGCACTGGAGGAGCGCGGCGGCCTGGAGGCGTCGGCGCTGAACGACTGCCTGCAGGTCGAGCGGGAAACCGGGCAGACGCTGGACCGGATCCTCCTGCAGCGGGAGCTGCTCGAGGAAGATCGCCTGCTCCCCCTGCTGGCCGAAATGCTGGGGCTGGACTGGAGCGAGACCCTCCCGTCCGATGCGGTGCCCCCGGTCTTCATCGATACCGTCCCGGTCCAGTTCGCCCGGACCTACAACCTGGTGGCGCTGGACGAGGACGGGATGCGCATGAGGGTGGCGACCTGCCACCCCCTCGAGCTGAACCCGCTGGACGAACTCGCGGGAATGGTCGACCGCGACATCGAGCCGGTGGTCGCCCCCCGCAGCGAGATCGCCGCATGCCTCAATCGCGCCTATCGCCACAAGGCGGACGGGGTCGACGAGGCGCTGGACGACCTGCGGGACGTCGACATGGCGGGGCTGGCAGCGGAAATCCAGGAGACCGAGGACGTCCTGGACGTCGCCAACAAGGCGCCGATCATCAAACTGGTCAACACCCTGATCTTCCAGGCCGTCAAGCTCCGGGCTTCGGACATTCACATGCAGCCGCGCGCTGACGAATTGGCCGTCCGGATGCGGATCGACGGGGTGCTCTACGACATGGAGCGCATCCCCAAGAAGGCGCAGGACGCCCTCATCTCGCGCGTGAAGATCATGGGCAAGATGGACATTGCGGAGCGGCGTCTGCCCCAGGACGGCCGGGCGACAATCCGCGTGGGAGACGGCGAGGTGGACATCCGCATCTCGTCCATCCCCACTGCCGACGGCGAGCGCGTGGTGATGCGCCTGCTGGACAAGACGGCCCGCGTCTACACCCTCCAGGAGATCGGACTCACCGGGGACCAGCTCGAGGCCGTCAACTCCTACTTCCACTACAGCCACGGGATCATCCTGGTCACAGGCCCGACCGGGTCGGGCAAGACGACGACGCTGTACGCCGGGCTGCAGGCGATGGACACGAAGAAGCTGAACATCCTGACCATCGAGGACCCGGTCGAATACAACCTGGCCGGCATCAGCCAGGTTCAGGTCAACAACAAGAAGGGGCTGACATTCTCCGCCGGTCTCAGGTCATTCCTGCGGCAGGACCCCGACGTGATGATGGTCGGTGAGATCCGGGATCTTGAAACTGCGGAAATCGCCATTCGTGCGGCCCTGACCGGCCACCTGGTCTTCTCGACCGTCCACACCAACGACGCGCCCTCCACCGTCACCCGGCTTGTGGACATCGGCGTCGACCCCTACCTGGTCTGCTCGTCGCTCCTGCTGATTGTCGCCCAGCGCCTGGTTCGCACCGTCTGCCCGGACTGCCTGGACCGGGTCCGTCTGTCACCGGAGGACCGCGACCGCTATGCGCGGGCCGGCTTCGATCCAGATCAGCTCCCGGACGGCACGGTGTCGATGGGACGAGGCTGCGAATCATGCTTCGATTCGGGCTACGCCGGGCGGACCGCCCTGTATGAGATCCTTCCGGTGGACGACCCCCTGCGCGACCAGGTCATGGAGGGGGTCGGCGCGACACACATGAAACGGGGCGCCGTGAACCGCGGGATGAAGACGCTGCGCGCCGACGGCATGTCCAAGATGGCAGCAGGCCAGACAACGCTCGAGGAAGTGCTCCGGGTCACGCAGCTGGACGTTCTCTGAGCGTTCCATGCCGGTCTACGAATACAAGGCGTTCACGGCGACCGGGGAATCCAAGGTCGGTGTCATCGACGCCGACACGCCCCGCGACGCGCGCCTGAAGCTGAGGCGAGACCGGGTTCATGTGGTCGAGATCCAGGCGGTCGAGGACAAGGCCAAGTCGAAGCGCGGTCGCCGCAGGGCGCGCGCCCAAACCGTGCTGCCGAAGAAGAAGCTGGACCTGGTATCCGGATTCACGCGCCAGATCGCCACCATGCTCGCGGCCGGGATTCCCTTGACCGAGTCCCTTCGGGCCACCACGGAGCAGCAAGGCAGCAAGCCGTTCAAGAACGCGCTCCTGGATGTCCGCGAGAAGATCACGCAGGGCGTCACATTCGGGGACGCCGTTGCCTTCCATCCGGAGTGGTTTGACGAACTCTATGTGAACATGATCCGAGCGGGCGAAGCGGCCGGCAACCTGGACGTGGTGCTGCACCGCCTGGCGGACTTCACGGCGAACCAGCGCACGATGCGTGACAAGGTGTCGGCAGCGCTGACCTATCCGGCGGTCATGCTGGTGATCGGCGGTCTTGTGGTCGCCGTCCTGATGGCCTTCGTGGTGCCGAAGATCACCGAAACGCTCATCAGCCAGCGCGGTGAGGACACCGCGCTTCCGTGGCCGACTGCGCTTCTCATGGGCGCCAGCGACTTCCTAAGTGCGTGGTGGTGGGCGATGACACTGGGGATCGCCGCGCTTTCGTCCCTGTATGGCCGCGCCTACAACACCCCCACCGGGCGTCTGGCGATCGACCGATTCTGGCTGGGCTTCCCGGTCGTGGGTGAACTGCTCCGGAAGGCGGCGGTATCACGTTTTGCGGTTACTTTCTCGACCCTGCTGGGGTCTGGCGTGCCAACCATCCAGTGCATCCATATCACCGAGTCGGTCGTCGGGAACCGCGTCCTGTCGGACGCGCTCGGCCAGGTGCGGGAGGCGGTCATCGAAGGCTCGGACATCGCCACCCCCCTGCGTCAGACGGGCGTGTTCCCACCCCTGGTCGGGTACATGGTGGCGGTGGGAGAACAATCCGGGGAACTGGAGAACCTGCTGGAGCGGATCGCCAAGTCCAACGACGAGGACGTGGAAATCAGCACCCAGAAGATGACCAGTCTCATCGAACCTATCCTGATCGTCTTCCTGGCGGTCATCGTCGGCTTTATCGTGCTCGCTATCATGTGGCCGATCCTGGAAATGAGCACCGGGGCGGGAATCTGACCCGCTCCTGGTCCGTCAGAATGCGTAGGAGCTATATGCCATGAAACGACACCCGACAGTCCCGACCGCCGGCTTCACCCTGGCCGAACTCATGGTGGTCATCACGATTCTTGCTCTGCTTGCGACCTTCGTCGTGAAGAACGTCTGGAGCATCATGCCCGGAGTGAAACTCAAGGCCGCCAAGAGCGACATCGTCAACATCGTCGACACGATCGACTCGCTCTACCGCTTCAACAACAACAACCGCATTCCCGAGTCCCTGCAGGAACTGGTCGACCCCGATGTCAACGGCCAGACCTATCTGAAGGGGCAAACGGAGGTTCCCCGGGACCCGTGGGGCAACGAGTACTACTACGAGCCCCAGGGAAACTGGTTCCTGCTCGGAAGCGCGGGTCCTGACGAGGACCCGGACACCGACGACGACATCACCAACCAGTCGGTTCGCGACAGGGGCGAGCAGGGATGAGGGCGGCCGGCGCGGTCCGCCGCGCTGGGGAGAACCGCCGCCAGGGCGGATTCACCCTCATCGAGATGGCCCTGGTGGCCGTCGTGCTGGGGATCGGGATCACGCTGGTGGCCGTCAACCTGGAACTGATCGTGCCGTCCACCAAGATGTCGGCCGCGTCGAGGCGGCTGGTGGCGCTTCTCAGCGATTGCCGGATGCACGCCCTCACCCACTCGAAGCCCTACGGCGTCGAACTCGATCTTGACGGTTCGCGCTACCGCATCGTCACGCCCCTGCGTGAGGACGGCGTCGTGGCGCTATCCAGGGAGGACCGCTTCGCACTGACCTGGAATCAGCTGCCCGAAGGCATCCGAATCGAATCGGTGGTGGCCGGCACCGCCGCCCCGGTGACCGCAGGGCCGTACCTGGTGGATTTCTCGCCGTCCGGGAGCGCGCCCCCCACCCTCATCTATCTGCGCCAGGAGCAGATGCAGAAGGACTTCACCCTGCAGGTCGTGGGACTGACCGGCCGGGTGGATCTTCACAGCGGACGCTTCCAGCCACAGGTCGTCAATGAAGCGTCGTTCTGAGGGGTTCACACTGGTGGAGGTGCTGGCAGCCATTGCGCTGCTGGCTTTCGCGCTGACCGCTCTTCTTTTGGCCCGAGGGAGGGCTGTGGCCATGGCCTGGGAGACCCGATCGGTCCGGATCATCTCGCGCCTGGCCCAGACCAAGATGGACGAGGTCGAGGGGGGCCTCATGATGGACGTGTTCGACGGCGAGGACGGGACGTTCGGGGACCTGGGAGACGAATACGACGGGATCGTCTGGCGCATCGGGCTGGGCGAGGACACTGAGGTAGGAGAACAGCAGCAGAACAACCAGGATCCGGACCGCCCGGTCTTCCGCCTGTACCGGACGGACCTGGAAGAGGAACAGGACGAGGACGAGTGGGATCCCACGACCCGGGTGGTCATCGAGATCACGGCTCCGCCGCTTCACAAAGGCGGCGAGCCACTGGTCTTTGTCCTGGACCGCGTGGTTGCCACGAGCCTTCTGAAGGACCCCCCCGAGGAAGAAGCCGAACAGGAGGAAGCGGATGGAAGCCGGTAGGCAACGGACACGGGGCGGATTCACGCTGATCGAACTGCTGATCGCGTTCACCATCGTGGCCTTCGTGATGACGATCGCCACCCAGATCCTGCACACCACGCTGGTGGGCGCCGACGTCATCCACAATCTGTCGGAATCGGAACGCGACGGGCCGGCCGTGATGGGAATCATCGAACGCGATCTCCGCGGCCTCGTGGTCTACAACGTCCAGTCGCCGCAGGTGTTCCTGGGACGCGACGACGGGGATTCCGGGGACCGGCTGGACTTCCTGTCGACCCGTGACAGCCTGCTGCCGTCGCGCATCGACGGTCAGGACCACGTGTCGGACGTCTGCGAGATCGGATACCGGCTGCTGCCCAAACGCAGCGCTGACGGCGATTACGGAGGCATCTTCGAGCTGTACCGCCGCGAATCGCTGCATGTGGACGCGGACCCGTTCGAGGGGGGCCGCTATGACCTCCTGCACGGCTGGGTGCAGTCGATGAACTTCGTCTACTACGACGAGGAGGGCGAGGACGCGGAACCGCTCGACTCCTGGGACCCCAAGGACCACGAAGGCCGGCTGCCCCTTCGACTCGGCGTGGAACTGGTCCTGGAACTGCGCATGAAGGAGATCCCCGCGACCATGGACGCCCCCCGGGAAATCTGGCGAAGGGCGCCCGAATACCGGCGCACCTGGAGACTTCCGGAGCCCTCACGTGTGGCAGTGGCAACCGGCCTGCGGCCAACCATTCCTCCTCCCCCCCAGGAGGGTCCCACGACCGGCGACCAGCTGGCCGGCGCTGCGGCCTTCCTGGGGGCTGGCGGAGCAGGCGGCCGGGGTCCGGGCAGCAGCGGCTTCAGTTCAGTGGGCGCCTTCGGCGGCAGCACCTTCGACATGGGCGATGCCGGGCAGCTGGGGCCCGGCTTCGGCGGCGGAGGAGGTGGATCGCTCGACCTCGGCGGACTGCTGGACGGCCTGTTCGGCGGCTAGCCGTCCGCAGGAGCGGGGGCCCGCCCAGGCTCGATCACCGTCCGCCCCCCGAAGGCTGCGTGCAGGGCTCCGGGGATGCCCACCGAGCCGTCGGGCCGCTGGTGGCACTCGAGAACCGCAATGACAGTCCTCGGCGTGGCGACGACGGTGCCATTGAGGGTGTGGCAGAACCTGACCTTGCCGCTGCTGTCCCGGTAGCGCAGGCCCAGGCGCCGGGCCTGGTACTCATGGAACGCGGACGCACTGTGGGTCTCGCCATAGCTGCCCCGAGACGGCATCCATGCCTCGATGTCCAGTTTGCGGACGGGCGGCGCTCCCAGATCGCCCGCGCAAACGTCCACCACCCGCCAGGGCACCTCCAGGGCCGCCATGACGCGCTCCGCGTTGCCCACGATCTCTTCCAGCATCTCCGCCGACCATGCATCGTCGGCCGGGCCCAGCACCACCTGTTCGACCTTGCGAAACTGGTGGACACGGTAGAGGCCTCTCGTGTCCCGACCGGCCGCCCCGGCCTCCCTGCGGTAGCAGGACGTCTCGGTGACGAGACGGATCGGCAGGTCCATTTCATCGAAGATCTCCCCGCCGTACAGGGCCGTGAGAGGCACTTCTCCCGTCCCTGCCAGTGACATGCCGTCCTGCGGTACGCGGTAGGCCTGGTCCTCGCCGCCGGGAAAGTACCCCGTTCCCTCCATGGCGCTGTCCCGCACCAGGACCGGAAGGTTCACCGGCAGGAAACCGATTTCCAGCATGGAGGAAAACCCGAGGTCCAGGATGGCGCGCTCCAGAAGAGCCCCGTCGCCAAGCAGCGCATAGTTGCGGCTGCCCGCCACTGCTGCCGCCCGTGGGATGTCGAGCACACCGAGCGCCGCGCCAAGATCCACATGATCGCGCGGTGTCTCGTCGGCCGCCGGCACATCGCCCATCTCGCGCACAAGGGCGTTGTCCTCGTCGGTCTTGCCGTCCGGCACGCAGCCCAGGGGCGGATTGGGGATTCGCAGCAGGAGCTCCTGCAGTGCCTCGGCGACGCCTCGGTGTTCGGCCTCGCGACGCTGGATCTCCTCCTTCCGCTCCGACTGGGCGGCCAGGATGGCCTCTTTGCCGGCGGCATCCGCATTCGCCATCTCCTTGCCGGCGGTCTTTCTCTGTGCCCGCAGTTCCTCGATGGCCGCCAACTGCTTCCGTGCCGCAGCATCCAGCTCGACCGCTTCGCCCACGTCCACGTCGACATGCTTGCGGGCCGCCCCCTCCTGGAAGGCAGCGGGGTTCTCGCGCATCAGCCTCAGGTCGATCACAGGCGGGAGCCTACAGCCACTCGGATTCGATTTCGCCAAGCAGCGGGTGCTCCTCTTCCACCAGCCGCACCTCGACCATGCCTTCATCCTTGGGCACCACCGTGTCCAGCGGATGCCATGACGCGGCGAAGCCCTCCTTGCTGAGCATCGACGGGTCCACCACCGCGCGCATCCTCGTCCCCCGTCCGGCCTTCGTCCTTCCCGGTTTGCGCACGAATACATCGGGCCGCGGGACGCACTGCCAGAATCGCTCGTACTGCTCGCCCTCCGCTCCCCAGACGGTGACGCTGGCGCCCTGGACCGTGACGTCCTCCCGACCCAGATCCCGCTTGAAGCCGAACCAGTATGGACCCCCGATCGCGAACTCGGCCGTCCCGTCCTCCGACACGATCGACCCCTTGTGCCTCCCCTTCAGGATGACCGCTTTGACGGTTCCCTGGCCCTTGCCCGACCTGAGGACTCCCCCGAGGAGTTCGTACCGCCCCACGGGGACCTCGATCCCGCTCTTGGAACCCGCGAGATCGAAGATCCCCCCTCCGGAATCGCCGATTCCACGGACATAGAGCGCCACCGGGCGGGCCGTCCTCGGTCCCTCCACAACCAGCTTGAGCCGACCGGTCTTGACCTCCACGGGGGTCGCAGTGATCTGGCGCGCACCGCCCTCGTCCACCACGTCCACCGCGTACCAGGCCTTGTCGATGAACAGGACGGGCGACAAGGGCACCGGGCGCTTCGCCTTCCCGAGAAGGATCCCGTCGGGAATCCACTCGGACGCGCCCTCGTATTCCCAGGGCTGCCTCTCGCGGGGCTTCGGATCCATCCGCTGATCCCCGTTCAGGTCCAGCAGGCGGACCGATGCATCGCCGAGTTTGGCCTTCAGGGCAGCAAGGGTCCGGTAATAGACAAGCCCCTGCTTCTCGATGGGCGCCAGGTTGGCGGTTGTCGCCTGGTAGGGCTCCTGGTTCCCAGGGACGTGAAGGAACAGGGTGGCCTGCAACGGCCCGCCTGGGCCGTTCAGCGGGAGTTCCATGGAGTTCGGCTTGCCCCCGGCTCTGAAGAAGGGCTCTTTCTTCTCCCACACGCCGCTCCCGTCCAGATCCAGGAAGAACGTCTCGGTATCCTTCCGGTGGACGATGAGCGGAGGCACGAAGCCTGGGATCTCCTGCATGTGGGCGTTCTCCTCCTTGAGCGTGACGCCCCACCAGGTCATCGGAACATCGTCCCAGTCGTACCCCGCGCCCCCTGCCGCGGCAGCCTTCCGTCCCAGCTTCATGGGTTCGAGGCCTGCCGTGAGCACCGGAGCGCCGGCAACGGCCGGCAGCGCTGCAGGGCCGGCCGCCTCCTCCTCGGAGGGATTCAGCGTGATCCGCTCCACTTCGCGTCGCGCCCACTCGGTCTTCTCCTTGACTCCGACGGCCCATCCGTCCTTGCGCCCCATGGCCTCGCAGTGCGCCGTTGCCGCCTCGTACTCGGTGAGAGCAGCGGCCAGGCTGCCGGTGCCGTCGAGGTTTTCTGGATCGTGCGATCGGCCGATCGTGTAGCGCACCACGGCGGCCTCGAGCAGATCGCCGATTTCCTCCATGTCCTTGGCGATCGGCTCGGCGGCCTCGCGAATGGTGCGCCAATCCTCGTCGCCGGCCACGCCGCGCACGGCGGGCAGCAGCGCATACCAGTCGTTCCGCAGCGCCAGCATCCGGGTACGGCCGGGACCGTCCAGGTCCACCAGCAGGTAGGTTCGCTCCTTCTTCAGGAGGAGATCCCCCCGGAACGATGTGGCCCAGGCCTTCTCCAGCGCGTCCAGCTGCCCCGCGTAGGTCTCGTCCCCGGTGTCCGCGAGCCTGACGCACCGGTCGATGAACTCGTAGAGTGCCGCGTCCCTGTCGCGGAGGACCAGACGGTTCATCTTGCGCTCGTCCTGGGTCGCCATGGCGCGGGAAAACTCCTCCCAGAACCCACCCAGCGGCAAGGCAGCCAGCAGCATGCAGATCCAGCGCATCCGGTGAGTCTAGTCCTGCCGGTCCTGGAGTTTCCGTCCGATCCTGGTCAACCGCTCCTTCTCCCGGGACGTCAACGAACCGATCCCCTCGCGCTTGACCTTTGCCAGCAGATCGTCCATCTCCTCGCGCGCATCCGCCAGCATGCGCCGGTCCCGTTCGGCTGAATCCCTGCGCCGCCTGGCACGGAACGACGCAAGGTGCTCGGGCAACCGAACGGCGCCCCATCCCCACAGGGCGCCGGCCAGGTGCACCTCCTCGGCCACCCCACCAGGGGCACCGCCCGACACCTGGAAGCGCTGAAGCGAATAGACCGCCGCCAGTGCGAAGGCGCCGATGGCCAGCGTCCGCAGCTTCATGGGGAAGACGAACAGGACCACGCGCGCATCCGGAAACAGGACTGCACTTGCGATGAGCACCGCGTAGACGCCGCCGGACATTCCCAGCAGACGGGCGCCGATCCGGTCCCCGGTGGCCGACCAGACCAGGAACACCAGGCCGCCGGCGAAAATGGCGCCTCCGTAGACCCACAGGAACCGTCGGTGGCCCATGGCGCCTTCAGTCATCGTCCCGAAGAAATAGAGTCCCAGGGCGTTCATCGCCAGGTGCATCGGGTCCTCATGCAGGAAGCCGTAGGTCGCCAGACGGGGCAAATGCCAAGGGAATCCGGACAGGAACGCGCTTGAGTCGAGTTCCAGCAGTGCGACGACTGGATTGTCCGCCCCCCGGCCCGAGAACCCGGCCAGGAGCGCGAGCACGAACACGGCCAGGTTGGCCGCAAGAAGCCGCCGAACCAGCGGGCTCGCAGGCGGCATGGGGCCCTAGCCCCCCTCCAGACCCGTGCCCATGCGGCCTTCTGCGGCGCCTCCCTCCCCTCCTGCCTGGAGCTCGAAGTCGCCCGTGTACTTGTGGAGCGAGTCCACCGACTCAGGCAGGTAGCCGAACAGCTGGAAGGTGATCAGGATCGAAACCGCCCCGATCAGGAGGATCCAGAGGCCCTTCTCTCCACGCCAGCCGCCGACCCACCGCAGGTGCAGGTAGCACACGTAGACCAGCCAGGAAATCAAGGCGGAGACCTCCTTCGAATCCCATCCCCAGTAGTTCGCCCAGGCTTCCTGGGCCCAAAGCGCCCCCATCATCAGACCGGCCGTCAGGAACGGGAACCCGGTGGAAAAAATCCGGTAGGTGAAGTCGTCGACGCCGGCCAGCCACCCGTCCAGTTGCCCGGCCCACCCGCGGCGACGCGCCCAGGCATGAAGGCCGATGCAGCCCAGCACCACCGGGACATTGACGACGAAGGCGAACGGGGCCCACGTGAACAGCCCAATGGCCCACATCTTGCCTCGGGGCACGCCGCCCTCGAACAGTCCCCGGGCAAACACCAGCCCGAAGTAGGCCAGGGCGGCCAGGTAGGCGATGGTGAGCGTCACATAGGAAAAGATCAGGGCCGTGATGTGCGGAATGAACCAGTAGGACTGCAGGGCAGGAGGCAGGTTCTTGTCCCCCGTGTCGAGCCCCAGGATCCGGAACCACACCAGCGCGCAGGCCCCGATGAGCGCCACGCCCAGCAGAAGGTGCCCCATTCCGCCGCCGACCTCCCGGGTCCGGTTGAGGTCCAGCACATAGACCAGGACGGCCGTGGACACCACGGTCATGAAGGCGCAGTAGCCCAGGACCTCGTACATGGTCTGGGACGGGAAATGGCCGGCCTCGCTCCAGCGCATCAGGAGCGACCAGGCGAGCAGGCCGGCCGTGGCCCACAGCAGCCATTGCGCGATTCGGCCCGACTGCACGGTGGGACGGCTGGCGAGCATGCGCGCGCCGGTCCAGAAGCGGAGTACGCCGGCGGCCCCGGCCATGAGGGCACCGACCTTCAGGAGGAAAAGGGAGAACATCAGGCTGTCTTCCTTCTGCGGCGAAGCACCGCAGGTTTCACAAGGAAAGCCCAGAACACGCTGCCCATGATCATATAGAGGCCTGTCACGACGGGCGGGATGCCCGGGTCATACACCACCCCCACTCCCGAATAGGTGGGGTCCTCCGGACGCGCATCTGTCTGGAAGAAGCGCCAGCCGCGGTGCTTGAAGTAGTCGTTCACTCGAATGATGCCCGACAACGAAACTCCGCCCTCCTGGATGCCCAGGAGGCTCTTCCACTCGCGCGGAAAGCCGGATGTGTCGCGCCGCAGCCGGATTGTCAGCCCTTCGTCCAGTCGTGCGGCGTCCAGCCCTTGTTCGGTAGCCAGACGCACCGTCCCCGCAGGCAGCCACTCCGATGACCCTGGCGACCTCCGTTCGTAGCGGATCTCGACCGACGCCGGATCATGGTGGAAGAACTCCTCCGAATCCGGATGCTGAGTGATGTCCGCGCGGAAGGCCGCCTGGCCAAGCACCCGGAGCGGCCGTAATCCGGGCAGCACCACGGTCTCCCAGGCCACCGGCTGCGAGGAGCCGCTTGCTGCGTCGATCCACTCGGATCCGTCCTCACGACCGACCAGCAGGTACCGCGAGCGGGTCGGGCTCAGCCACTCGTCCCAGGTCAGACGGACTGCAACCTCCTCGTACGCATAGGAGACCTGGTGGGAGCCCAGATCGAAGCGGGCAAAGACGAACCTGGTCCGCGGCTCCGGCACCCCGTCCCGGCTCACCTGGACCTCCACCGCGGGCTGCTCATGGGCGTAGGCCCCCAGATCGGCCGGCATCGGCACGCGTGCCGTCCGGCCGGTCGTCGGGTCGTTGGTCAGCTTGAAGTTGCCCGTCACATCCAGGACCTCGACGCGCACGTCGCCGTGCACGGCCGCAGATCCCCTGACTGCCGGCACGCGCACCGCTTCCTCCCCCGCCACGGTCACCACCACGTCACCTGTGCGGTCGGTGCGCGCCTCGCGAAGGGCGGCCGCCAGGGCCGCCTCATCGGGCTCCCAGAGGAATCTCACCTTGAACGCGTTGTCCGGTGACAGGAACAGGTCAGCCGGGGATGCTCCGGCCAGCCGGTAGAGGCTTCCTCCATCGGGATCCTCCAGCTCGAGCACGGGATGGGCGGCCTCACCAGGTTCTGCTTCCACCAGGCGTGGAACGATTTGGGCCCGACCGACCACCTCCTGGACCAGGAGGCGACGTTGGGCACGCCCTTCGGGATCCCGGTCCAGCAGGATCCGGACACCGTCCCTCATGGGGTAGGCCGGGTGCCGGACCTCGGCGTCGACGCCCGGCAGCCAGACGTCCAGGACCGGCCGGTAGTCGGCATGGAAGTCCTCGAGCCGCACGGCAAAGGGCAGGGGTCGAGGTCGGCCGCCGTCGTAGTCGAAGAACTGGTCGGCAGACTGGCCAATCTTGAGTGGAAGAATCCCACGCACCTCCGTGAGACGGGAGTAGCCTCCGCCGGCAAGCACGGTCATCACGCCCAGGTGCGCGCAGGTGAAGCCGAGCATCTCCACCCGAAGCAGGCCCCGATTGCGCCTCACGATGGCCTGGGTCAGCACCACACCGAACAGGAGGCAGCAGAGCGACGTGAACCAGTCGCTCCTGTACGCACGGACGAAGTCCAGTGAGCAGGCAAAGCGAAACAGGGCACGGTAGGCGGCGCGGTTGCCGTCCAGATGCTCGATCACCTCGCGCCGCCGCGCCTGCGCCGCAAATGCCTGGGCCATGCCGATCCGCATGGACTTCGCGATCTCCGGTCCCCGCGCACCGGCGACCTTGGCCGTGGAATCCAGGGCGGATTCAGGCGGGTTCCCGTCCGGCAGGCCCCAGCCCATGGGGTGGAGCAGGTGGTAGGTGAAGAACGCCTGTGCCCCAGCAAACTCGTCGTAGAAGCTGCGGGTGGTCGGATCCGACCAGGTGTCTGCCTCGCTGTCCCACGTGGTATCGACCGGCCCGGCATACGGATCGGCCTGCTTGAACAGCACCCCCAGGCAGGAGCCAGTAAACAGGAAGACGAGCACTGTCACCCCCACCTTCACGGACCGGAAGGCGGCCGCGACCGCCTGCAGGTTCAGCAGCAGGAACAGCACTGCGGACACTCCGAAGGCGCACGCCACCGTCCAGCGGGCCGGTGTCGGATCGGATACCAGCGCCCGCACCAGTCCAGCCGCACCCTCCACTGCCACGCAGACGGCCAGGACCGCCATCATGGCACGGGGGAAGGTCCACCAGCCGACCTTCGACGAGCTTTCGGGAGACATGCGCCTACCGGGTCCGGAAGCGAATGAACGCCCCCAGGGCCATGAGACCGTCCCGGCCTGCGCCTGACGGCAGCCCCGCCCAGATCTCCTCGGCGCGGGCGAGTTCCCGGCCAGCCAGTTCAATGGACCGTTCCACGCCCGGTGCGGGGTCCCATGCGGCCCTCATGGACTCGTTCCGGCCGGCATCATCCGCATCGAGAAAGGTCGCATCGAAGGCGGCGCGATCCGACGCGTCCAGGTGCTCGCGCACGAATACCCACGGCAGCGTGAGCAGACCCTCGCCCAGATCCTGCCCGGTGGGCTTCCCGGTCTGCGCCTCGTCGCACACGACGTCCAGGCAGTCGTCTGTGATCTGGAAGGCCCGGCCGATGGCCAAGCCCGCCTCGCGCAGATGGGCGCGCTGCGGCGCATCCGCTCCGGCACAAGCGCCGCCGATCTCGGCAGCAACGCCATAGAGCGACGCGGTCTTTGCCTCGATGACCCCCAGGGCGTCCGCGACACTCACATCCACGATGCCTCGCCACGTGATCTCCTCGATCTCGCCTTCGCAGAGTTCCTGGGCCGTCCGGCTCACGACCCGGGCGGGGAGTGGATCCTCCAGGGCGGTGAGCAGACCGAACGCCTTGGCAAGCAGCAGATCCCCCGACAGGACAGCCGTCTGGACGCCCCAGATCTCGTAGAGCGCGGGGAATCCCCTTCGCACCCGGGCACCGTCGAGAATGTCGTCGTGGACCAGGGTGGCCCCATGGATCATTTCGAGCGCGGCGGCGCAATCGATGGCCGCCAGCGACGAGGGCCCGGGCCTCAGGGCTGCTTCCGCGAGCAGCGTGACAGCAGCGCGAAGGCCTTTTCCACCGGCCAGATGGCTCCCGTTCAGACGCTCATGGACACGGGCGCCCGTGTCGTCCACGCAGGCGCGGGCCCGCTGCACCACGGCGTCCAGCCCCTCGGCCACAGGGGCCAGGAACGACAGGTCGGCAGCCAAGGCGGAGCGGGTCATGTCGGGAGGTCCGCCGGCCGGTTCCAATTCGTCGACGACAGGCCCTGGGGGTCCAGATGTCGCCATTCCGTCTTCCTCCATGCCCGTGTCCTCACCCGGTCGTGGAACGCATCGGCCCGCCTCAGGCCTTCGTCCAGGCACTGTCGCACCACGGGCAGGCAGGCAGACGAATAGGCGGCCAGCAGGGGATGGACCCCGCTGTCATCGATGAGGACGACAGCGTCGTCCTCTCCAGAACGCGCGGCTTCGAGCAGGCCAACCACAAGGTCCACCTGCAGATGAGGCATGTCGGAGGCCACGAAGCAGCCCCACTCGCCACGCATGGCGGCCAGGCCGGTCTCGATCCCCGCCAACGGACCGCACCCCGTCCGGTGATCCGCAAAGCGCGGCCACGGTTCCCCCTTCGGGGCGCCGCCTGCCACCAAGACTTCGTCCGTGGCCTCCTCGAGTCGGTGCCCGATGCGCATCAGCAGTGTTTCGCCTTCCACTTCCATCGCGCCCTTGTCGCGGCCCATGCGGACGCTCCGACCGCCGTCCAGGACGACGCCGGAGGTACGGACGAGAGCGGAGGCCGCCATCCGGGCAGACCGCCGACTACTCAGGGTCCTGGGGCGACTCGGATTCCGAGTCCCCGGGAGCATCGTTGTCCGACCCGTCGTCCTTGAGGCCCTTGCGGAACTCGACGAACGACTGGCCGACTGACCGGGCCAGCCCGGGCAGTTTCTTGGCACCGAAGAGAAGGGCGATGATGGCGCCGACGACAAGGAGCTCGGTGCCGGTGGGCATGGCAAGCATGGGGCTCATGACGACGATCCTAGTCTCCCGAACCTTTCTCCGCGACGCGCTGCTTTAACCGGCGATCTCAAGGCAGGCCTCGCCGATGCGTCCGGGGCTGTCCAGCACGATGACGCCGGCGTCCTGCAGCGCCGCGATCTTTGCTTCCGCGGTTCCCTTGCCGCCTGAAACGATCGCCCCCGCGTGACCCATCCGCCTGCCCGGCGGTGCGGTGGTCCCGGCAATGAAGGCGATGACGGGCTTGCTCACGTGGTCCTTGATGAAGGCCGCAGCCTCCTCCTCGGCGGCTCCACCGATCTCCCCGATCATGACGATGGAGTGGGTCTCGTCGTCCTCCTCGAACAGCTGCAGGCAGTCCACGAACGTGGTTCCGACGACCGGATCGCCGCCGATTCCGATGCACGTGGTCTGCCCGAGGCCCCGGTCGCTGATCTGCCACACCGCCTCGTAGGTCAGTGTGCCGCTGCGCGACACCACCCCGACCCCGCCGTTGATGGCAGGCCGATGGATGTGGCCCGGCATGATGCCCGCCTTGCACGCCCCCATGGGGCTGATGATCCCCGGGCAATTCGGCCCGATCAGCCGTGTCGAGGAGCCCTCGAGCCGGTCCACGATGCGCACCATGTCGAGCGAGGGCACCCCTTCCGTGATCGCGACGACCAGCTCGATCTCCGCATCGATCGCTTCCTCGATGGCAGAGGACGCAGACTTCGCCGGCACGAAGATGACCGAGCAGTTCGCGCCCGTGGCCTCGCGTGCCTCTGCGACGGTATCCCAGACGGGCCACGACAGGTGCCGCTGGCCGCCCTTGCCGGGCGTGACGCCCCCTGCCAGGTCGGTCCCGAACTCCATCATCTGCCGGGCGTGGAATGATCCCTGCTCGCCGGTCAGCCCCTGGACAAGAACCTTGGTCTCCGCGCTGACCAGGACGCTCACGACCCTGCCCCCGCAGCGGACACGGCCTCTCGTGCGCCTTCGTCCACCGTGCTGACAACCTTCATGTCGAGGTCGCTTGCCGCCAGCAGATCTCGCCCCTTGTGGTTGTTGGTTCCCTCCAGCCGCACGACGAGCGGCACGCTGACGCCCAGCTTGGTGGCCGCCGCGATCAGGCCCTCGGCCAGCGTGTCACACCGCAGGATGCCCCCGAAGATGTTCACGAAAACCGCCTTCACGTTCTCATCGGCAAGCACGATGCGGAACGCGGACTCGACACGGTCCGCATCCGCACTGCCGCCTACGTCCAGGAAGTTGGCGGGTTCTCCGCCGTGCAGGTTCAGGACGTCCATGGTGGCCATGGCCAGGCCCGCCCCGTTGACCACGCAGCCGATGGTGCCGTCCAAAGCGATGTACGACAGCCCGGACTCCTGCGCCTCGCTTTCCAGGGGGTCCTCCTCCGTCGAATCGCGCAGTTCCTCGAGGTCCGCGTGCCGGAACAGCCCGCTGTCGTCGAGGTCGATCTTCGCATCAGCCGCCATCACCTCGCCGGCAGCCGTCACCACCAGCGGATTGACTTCCACCAGGGAGGCGTCCAGGTCCAGTAGCGTGCCGGCAATCGACTGCAGAACTGACGCCCCCGACGCATCGAGACCAAGTCCGGACGCCAGCCGGTCCGCGGCCTCCGTCGACAGCCCGTCCCGTGGATCGACCTCCTCGCGCAGGATTCTCTCGGGCGTGTCATGGGCCACCTCCTCGATGTCCATGCCGCCGGCCTCGGATGCGATCATCACGACTGATCGCGCCTCGCGGTCGATCAACGCGGCCACGTAAAGCTCCCGCTCGATCTCCAGGCCCTCCTCGACGAGGACCCGTCCGACCACACGTCCCTCAGGACCGGTCTGCGGGGTGACGAGGGCGCGCCCGAGCAGTCCGCCGGCGAAATCCGCGGCCTCCCCTGCGGAACGGACCTTCTGAACGCCACCGCCCTTGCCGCGCCCCCCGGCGTGGATCTGGGCCTTCACCAGCGCAAGGTCGACCCCCAGGGAGCTGAACGCTTCTCCCGCCGCCTCCGCATCAGCGGCAACGATGCCGCGGGGGACGGGCACCCCGGCCCCCTTCAGGAGGTCCTTCGCCTGGTGCTCGTGCAGGCGCATCAGGCCATGTTCTTCGCGCGCAGGCGGCGCCTGCGCAGGATGCGCCGACCCCCGACAGTCCGGTTGCGTGCCCGGAAGCCGCACTTCCGAGCCTTCTTTCGATTGCTGTTCCGGATCCTGACTTTCATGAGAGTTTGCTCCGTCTCGGCGAACCACGGATTCTCTGGTCCCCGTAGCCGTCCGTCAAGATGCCGCTACATCCAGGCCCGCTTGCCAAGCGTGTGGATGCGCACCGTGTTGGTGGCGCCCGACACCGAAGTGCGGCCGGAGACGAAGACGATGCGGTCCCCGTTCTTCGCCAGGCGTGCCTTCCGGATCGCTCGCGCCCCCATCCGGTAGAGGTCCGCCGTGTGCTCCGCAATGGGAATCCGCAGCGGCCGGACGCCCCACACCAGGGCCAGTCGCCGCAGAGTGTCTCGATGCCTGCTGCACCCGGCGATGGGCACATTCGGCCGCAGGGAGGACAGCAACCGGGCCGTGCTGCCGGACTCGGTAAACGCGACCAGGACCCGGGCGCCCACCGCCTCGGCGGCCTCGACCGCTGCCCGCGCTGCTGCATCGTCCACGCTCTGCTCCGTCCTGTCCGAGCGCCGTCGCGGCTGGACCATCAGTCCGCTTTCGGCCTCGTGCACCAGGGTGCGCAGGACGCGCACGGCGTCCACGGGGTACTTCCCGATCGCCGTCTCCGCCGAGAGCATCACAGCGCTGGTCCCGTCCAGCACCGCGTTGGCGACATCGTTTGCTTCAGCCCGCGTCGGACCAGGATTCTCGATCATCGACTCCAGCATCTGGGTGGCGGTGATCACCGGACGCCGCGCCTCCACGCTGCGTGCGATGATCCGCTTCTGCAACGCCGGAACCTTGGCCACCCCCATTTCCACGCCCAGGTCCCCCCGCGCCACCATGACCGCGTCCGAAACCTCCAGGATCCCCGCCAGGGAGGCCACCGCTTCCGGGCGTTCGATCTTGGCCACGATGCCCGCATCCCAGCCACGGCGCCGCATGCGCCGCCGCAGCCCGACTATGTCTTCCGCGCTGCGGGCGAACGACAGCCCCACATAGTCGACCCCGGCCTCCCGGGCGGTCTCCAGGTCCGCCAGGTCCTTGCGCGACACGGCCGGCGCGGAGATGTCCGTGCGAGGCAGGTTCATGCCCTTGCGCGTGCGCAGGATGCCACCCGTCTTCACCCTGGCGGTGACCACGCCCTGGCGACGGCGGACCGCCACCAGTTCCAGGCGCCCGTCGTCCAGGAGGATCGGGTCGTGAGGAGAAATGTCCGTCGCAAGATTGCGGTAGGTGACCGGGATGTCGCCCACCCGTGCCTCGCGAGCCGGCGCCAGGCGGACCGTTTCGCCCCTCTTCAGGACCAGGGGAGCAGCCAGGTCCCCGACCCGCAGCCGCGGCCCCTGGAGGTCGGCCAGGACCGCCACAGGGCGCCCCGCCTTCTTCGCCGCCTTGCGGACCGACTCGACCGCCCCCATGTGATCGTCCCTCGTGCCGTGGCTGAAATTGATCCGCAGCACGTGCATGCCGGCATGGATCATCCTTCCCAGGCACGCGGCCGAGGCGCAGGCGGGCCCGTGGGTTGCAATGACCTTGACCCTCGTCGGGGCGCGGCGGCCCATGGCTCAGGAACCCCAGTCGTCCTGGCCTTGGCGGAACAGGTCCCCCCCATCCGCGCCGTACACCACGACGCAGGGGAAGGCCTCCACTTCCAGCCGCCGGACCGCCTCTGTTCCCAGATCCTCGTAGGCAACGATTTCGCAGGCCGTGATGCACTGGGACAGGAGCGTCCCCGCACCGCCGGTGGCCAGCAGATAGGCGGCACCGTGGCGATGCATGGTCTCCAGCGCTTCGGGCGACCGCTGGCCCTTGCCGATGGTGGCGCGGATGCCGGCCTGCAGCATCGGCTCCAGGTAGGAGTCCATCCGATAGCCCGTCGTGGGCCCGGCGGCGCCGATGACGGCGCCTTCCGGCGCGGGCGTGGGCCCGACGTAGTAGAGGATCTGGTCGGTCGCGTCGAACGGCAGGCCGTCCCCCGCCTCGAGCGCCTCGACCATGCGCTTGTGGGCCGCGTCGCGGGCTGTATAGAGGACCCCGCTGATGTGGACCAGCGTGCCCGTCGGAAGGGCCGCAATGCCCTCCCGCGTGATCGGCGTGGTGATCTCCACGACGCCGCTCACAGGACCGTGTGCCGGTGCCGGTGAGAGTGGCAGTCGAGGTTCACCGCGACGGGCAGGCTGGCGATGTGGCATGCGCCCGCCTCGACATGGACCGCCAGCGCCGTCACCTTGCCGCCGAGGCCCATCGGACCGATGCCGGTCGCGTTGATGTGCTCCAGCAGATCGCGTTCCAGTTCCGCCAGATGCGCTTCAGGGTTCGGATTCCCCAGGGGACGCATGAGGGAGCGTTTGGCCATCTCGGCGCTCCTTTCGAACGACCCACCGATGCCGACGCCGACCACCAGGGGAGGGCACGGATTGCCGCCGCTGTTCACGATCCGGTCCACCACGAATTCAATGACCCCTTCGGTCCCGTCCGAGGGCTTGAGGACCCTCGCGACGCTCATGTTCTCGCAGCCGCCGCCCTTGGCGTCGAAGATGATGTCCAATTGGTCTCCAGGCACGATCCGCGTGTGGATCACGGCCGGCGTGTTGTCGCCGCTGTTCTCGCGCAGCAGCGGGTCGGTCACCATCGATGCTCTCAGCAGCCCTTCCTCGTATCCGCGCCGGATGCCCTCGTTGACTGCGTCAGACAGGTCGCCGCCGACGACCGTGGCCTCCTGGCCCACATCCAGGAAAACCAGCGCCAGCCCGGTGTCCTGGCACAGCGGTGTCTCGTTCTCCGCCGCCAGCTGCGCATTCTTGAGAAGCTGCTCGAGAACGGATTTCCCCTGCGGGGACTCCTCCATCTCCAGGGCCCGCTCCAGCGCCTGCACCTCGTCGTCGCCAAGGACGCAGCCGGCCTCCCGGGCCATCCGGGCGATGGCCTCGGTGATGTCCGCGGCCTGGATTTCGCGCATCGCGGTCCTAGAGCAGCCCCTTCTCCGAGAGAAGATCCAGGTCTGCCTGGACTTCCGCCCCGGAGTGATGAAGCGCAGCGCGGTCCTCCGCCGTCAGGTTGAGTTCCACGATCTTCTCCACCCCCGCCGACCCCAGCACCACCGGAACGCCCAGAGTCACACCTTCAAGCCCGTAGGGGCCGTTGAGCAGCGCAGCCGCAGGGAAGATGCGGCGCTCGTCGTTGAGGATCGAGGCGGCCATGGCCACCGCACTGGCGGACGGCGCGTAGTAGGCCGAGCCCGTCTTCAGGTGGGCGACGATCTCGGCCCCGCCGTTGCGCGTCCGGTCGGCGATGGCGTCGAACGTCCCCGACTCCATCAGTTCCTGGACCGGGACGCCCCCGGCAGATGCATAGGCGCGCACCGGGACCATCGAGTCGCCGTGGCCGCCCAGGACCATGGCCTCGACCTCGCGCCGCCCCATCGACAGTGATTCGGCCAGGAAGGTTCGAAATCGTGCCGAGTCGAGCACCCCGGCCATGCCCACCACCCTTTCGGGCGCAAAGCCGGTCCGCGCCCGCATCAGATGAGTCATGGAGTCGAGGGGATTGGTGATCACGATCACCCGCGCCTTGGGAGAGCCATCGCGCACGTAGTCCGCCACGTCCAGGATGATCTTCGCGTTGACGTCCAGGAGGTCCGATCTGTCCATGCCCGGCTTCCTGGGAAGGCCCGCCGTGACGATGACCAGATCGGCGCCATGCGTGTCCTTGGGGTCGTTGGTGCCGGTCACGACGCCCTCGTAGCCCACCACAGGTCCCGCCTGGTTGAGATCGAGGGCCACACCCTGCGGCCGGCCTTCGACGATGTCGATCAGGACGCAGTCGCCCAGGCCCTGCTCGACCACGCGTTGGGCGCAGGTCATGCCGACAAAACCGGCCCCCACGACCACGATCTTCCGCTTCTCCATGATGTCTATCCTTGTCTGGGGTCCTAGGAGGCCACCGTGGCGCCCATGGCGTCGATGATGGCGTCGGCCATTTCACGCGTGCCGACGGCACTCGGATCATCCCGGTGCGGCTTGAGATCGTAGGTGACCTGGTCACCTGCAGCGATGACCTCGGCCACCGCCTGTTCGACGCTCTCCCCGGCCGCCATTTCCCCCATGTGCCGCAGCATCAGGGCACCCGACAGGATGAGGGCCGAAGGATTGACCTTGTTCTGGCCTGCGTACTTGGGCGCCGACCCGTGGGTCGCCTCGAAGATGGCCACGTCGCCGGCACCGATGTTGGCGCCGGGCGCCACACCCAGACCGCCCACCATTCCGGCGCACAGGTCGGACAGGATGTCGCCATAGAGGTTGGGCAGCACCATCACGTCGTACAGCTCCGGCTTCTGGACCAGCTGCATGCACATGTTGTCCACGATCCGGTCCTCGAACTCGATGTCGTCGTAGTCAGCGGCGACCTCGCGGGCCACGGACAGGAACAGACCGTCGGAGAACTTGAGGATGTTTGACTTGTGGACCGCGGTCACCTTGCGGCGCCCGTTCGCACGGGCGTACTCGAACGCGTAGCGCACGATGCGCTCCGAGCCGGTGCGGGAAATCGGCTTGATCGAGATCCCCGAGTCCTGCCGGATCGGCTTGTGCTCCCCGGCCTCGTTCAGGTACTTGATGACCTCGCCGCACTCGTCGGTACCCTCTTCGAACTCGATGCCGGCATAGAGATCCTCGGTGTTCTCGCGCACCACCACCAGGTCGATGTCCCGGAAGTTGGACCGCACGCCCTCGTAGGACCGGCACGGACGCACGCAGGCATACAGATCGAAGATCTTGCGAAGTTCGACGTTGACGCTGCGGAACCCTGTCCCCACCGGCGTGGTGATCGGTGCCTTCAACGCGATCCCTGTGGACCGGATCGACTCGAGCGTCGCTTCGGGGAGCGGCGTGCCTGCTTCCTCCATCACGTCGACGCCCGCCTCGCAGATGCGCCAGTCGATGTCGAGTCCGGTGGCGTCGATGACTTTCGCCGTGACGGCGGCCAGTTCGGGCCCTGTGCCGTCGCCCTTGATGAGTGTGATCGGTGTAGACATGGGCAGCGCCTTATACCCCAGCGGCGGTCCCGGTTGACCCCCGATTCTGGTCGAGCCAGGCCTTCCACTTGGCAACGGATCGGTCCCGATCCCTGCCCTGTGCGTATGGGTCCATTCCGAACTGCTGACCGGTCACCTTGCGCAGCGCCGTGAGCACGCTGTCCCTCACGAAGCCTGACTCGTCCTCGAGGGCGTCCACCAGGGAGGCCACGGCCGCCTGCGCCTGGAAAGACCCCAGGGCGTGGGCCGCGTTGTGGCGGACAAACTCGTCCTCGTCCTTCAGCAGGGGGATCAGATGGGAGGCGAGCCGCGCGTCGCCGGTACGCTCCACGTCGATCACCGCGTTCCAGCGAACCCCCGGATCCTCCGAGGCCAAACGGCGCAGGGCGCCTGCCACGGTGGCGTCAGGCTCCTCCGACGGCGTTGCCTGGGCCCGCGGCCGCCCCGATTGGACGCTCTCCATCGTCGCCGGCAGGGTTTCGCCCATCCATCCGACGCTTTCCTGCAGGCCCCTCACCACTTCCGTACTGCGTGCCAGGGACTCCTCCATGGAGCGCATGCTGGACTCTGCGGCCTCCATGCGACGGTGCAGAGGCACCAACAGCTGGAGCGGCTCCAGATCCTCCTCCAGCGCGGTACGCAGATGGTCGATCTCCGCCCGCACGCCCTCCAGCGACGCGCTTGCCTGGTCCACGGCGGCACGGGATTGCCTGCCCGTTGCCGCCAATTCCTCGAGAGTTGCGGCCTGTTCCGCCAGCAGGACGAAAGCGCCGGACGCATCGGTCTCGATGACGGCAATCCGCCGGTCCAGCACCTCCCACTGCGCCGACCACTGGCGCAGGCCTGCGTAGCCGGCACCGCCCACGAGACCGCCGACAAGGGTGATGATCAGCAGTGCAGCCACGCTTCGGCGTCCGCCGCGCCCCGCGGTCCTGGTGGAAGGCGGCACGCAGGCCAGACAGACCGCCTGGCCCTGCGCCCAGGTCACCTGGCCTGAATCCAGGTCGGCCTGGGGAATGGACGCTTGGCAGATCCTGCAGAAGTGAAGGTCCATGGAAGCCTCTTTGGAGTCTAGCGGCGCGAGCCCACCCGGTGACGGCGGCCCTCGAGTCCCGCGCCCAGTCCCAGAAGGCAGCAGCCGAGGGCAGCAGCGGCCGGCAGGAACGGGCGTGGACGACCGGCCCCCGCCGCCATCCGCAGTCGTGCCAGCCCTGGTTCGTCCAGTTCGCCCGCGCGGGACCACTCGTTCCGTGCCGCCGCGGCAGGGTTGAGGTCCCCGGTCCCCGAAACCAGCCACGCGGCCAGCAAGCCCGCAGTGCCCGCCGGCAGCGAATGCGCTGGCGCCGCCACCTGGACCACCTGCGAACCCGCAGTCCTGTCTGCTCCCACCACCACAGAACCTCCGCCCCCGAAGAGGGCGACGCTGCCCTGACCCGCACGGGCCGGCCACGCTCGCGGCCCCAGATCGAGCTCCGAGGGAAGCGGCAACCCGGGCACCAGCGCTGCCACGCTGCCCCCCAGCAAAATGCCCGTCTCCTGTTCGCGCAGGGCCACCAGCCGCTCACTCCAGTCCGTCTCGTCCACGCCGATCACCCGATCCGGGCCCACTACATGCGCAAGCATGGAAACATCCGCGTCCGGCCCGATGGCCACCGCCCAGGCGCGCCATCTTGAATGGAACACCCTGCCCGGGGCGTCGGCATCGTTGCCATCCGACAGCAGCACGAGCCCACCCCGCTCGGCCTGTCCGAGTTCCTGCTCCGCCGCCCTCAGGCCCCCCACAAGATCCGTCCCGCCGCTCCCCCGGGGAGCAAGCCAATCACGGGCCTCCACCGCAGGCCGCGGCTCCCTCGCAAACGGAACCACACGCATCGGGATGTCCGGCTCCACAGATGCGGCCAGTGCCCGGACGGCCTGTTCGACCGCTGCGAGCCTTGCACCGTCCATGCTTCCGGACACGTCGACCGCCAGCGCCCATGCTTCCGTTCCAGGCAGGCCGGGCTGCAGGGGCCACCGGCCTGAATGATCGGGCTCCCCCACCAGCAGGAGCGGGCCTTCTGCCTTCCGGGAAGGAGGACGACCGCAGACCACATGGACCTCCGCCCGGCCGCCAACGGCCGCACCCCAGTTCCCCAGCAGTCTCGCGGCTCCCGGCCCCGAGGCGGCGACCCGGAGCCGGCCGCCTGCTGCCACCCAAGCCCGCGCCATGTCATTCTCCCTAAAGGGGCCGGCGGCCCCCTCCAGCCGGGCCTCGACCATCAGCGACACGGCCTCCGGCATGGCCAGGTCGAACCGGAGCGTTCCGGGACCGTCAACCGGCCTCCGGACGCCCCCGCACACCAGCCACACCGGTCCGGTCCCCGGCGACCGCCCGCCTATCACGACCTCGACGCCCATAAGGTCACCAACCCGCACGCGCGCGGGCACCCTCAGCGCCAGGAGCCGCAGATCCCTCACCGGAGCCACTGACTCCACGCGGATCCCGACTCCCCTGTCGGACAGGACCTTGATTCCGCGCAGCACGGCGGGACCGGCGTCCTGGCCGTCGGTCACGACCCTGAGAATGCCGCCGTCCTCCAGTCTCGACGCAGCCAGGCCAAGTCCGGCCGCGAGCCCGCCCCGCTGAGGGCCGACAGGAGACGGCCCGCCGGTCCACCAGGCGGCGCCGGACCCGGCGGCAATGACATGGGGCCCGGGAGGTCCGGCGGGCAGCCCGACCCTAAGTGCGCTGCCCGATGCGTCCAGCAGCGTGACCTCGCCGGCAGACCCGAAGGAACCCCAGGCCGCCACCGCCAGACAGGCCGCCCCCGACGCCAGACTGGCGGTGCTCCAATGCGATGCCGGGGCCATTTCCCTCCGAACGCGGGTGCCGACGGATCGGTTCAAAGCGGCGTAGGCCCCTGGGAAGCGCGGCGCGTCGCGACTAGACTATTGGCACCGGTAACGCGCACCATCACCCGAGGATCATATGAACAAGGCACACTTGATCGATGCCGTGGCTTTCCGCATGGGGGGCATCCCCCGGGCGCAAGCCGAACGGGCCGTAAACGAGATATTTTCGGCCGTGACGGAAGGACTCGTCACGGACGGTTCCGTCCAGATCGTCGGATTCGGCGCCTGGACGGTGCGCAACCGCGCAGCCCGCATGGGCCGCAACCCGCGCACCGGCGAGCCCGTGCCGATTCCGGCCGGCCGCGCGGTGTCCTTCAAGGCAGGCAAGGGCCTGAAGGACAGCCTCAAGAACTAGTCAATCGTCCCGGCTGATCCAGCCGCCGCCGAGACAGCGGTCCCCCGAGTACAGGACCCCTGCCTGTCCAGGGGCCACCCCCCAGGCCGGCTCGACAAGGGTGATCGCCCAGGATCCGTCCTGTTCGGTCAGCGTGCAGGGAAATGGGGCTTCCAGGGCGCGCACCTGGACGGAAAGGTCCGCGGGCGGCTCTGAGGCGCAGAACCCGATCGGATTGGGTTCGCTCAGCACGAAGGAGCGGCACAGAAGGTCGTCCCTCGACCCGACCTCCACCGTTGCCGTCTGCGCATCCACATTGACGACGTAGCGCGCCGCACCCCCGCCCAGGCCAAGGCCACGACGCTGCCCCACTGTGAATCCCTCGATTCCGCGATGCCAGCCGAGTGCGCGGCCCGAAGTGTCCGTAATGGCCCCGGGCGCGCCCTTGACGCCGCGCTCCCGCAGAACGTCGCGGTAGTCACCCGTCGGGACGAAGCAGATCTCCTGGCTGTCGGGCTTGTCCGCATTGGGGAAGCCCGCGCGCTCTGCCACGGCGCGGACCTCAGCCTTGGACATCCCGCCCACGGGCAGGAGCGTCCGCTTCAGGGCCTCCTCTGCCACCGCGAACAGGTAGTAGGACTGGTCCTTGCCGGCGTCCACGCCGCGGCGCAGCACCGTCTGCGGTCCGGAATCGAGCCGGGCGTAGTGGCCGGTGGCAACCGCATCCGCCTCGATCGCATCCGCGAAACCGAACAGCCGGTCGAACTTCAGGTCCCGGTTGCAGACGGCGCAGGGATTGGGCGTCCGGCCGGCGGCGTAGGCAGCGGCAAAGTCGTCGATGAGGCGACCGAACTCGGGCGTCAGATCCACTGCATGGAAGGGCACACCCAACCGATCCGCCACCCGTCGGGCGTCGCGTGCATCGGAAACCGAGCAGCAGCTGCCCGACCGCGCCTCCGAAGCCTGGCCATGCCTCATGAAGAGGCCCACGACCTCATGCCCCTGCTCCTGCAGAAGCAGGGCAGCAACCGAGGAGTCCACTCCTCCCGACATTGCGACCAGGATGCGCATGCACCGATTCTGGTGGACACCCGCGGAATTGCCCACCTATGATTTCGCCCCCTGCACCCCCTGCAGACGGAAACCTCACCATGCCCCTCCTTGCTGCGATTGCCCTCGGCCTCCAGGACGGTGAGGCCACCGGACCGGGAACCACCGACCTGCTGGTGCTCTACGGGGGCATCGGGCTGGTCTTCTGGTTCATGCTGATCAGGCCCCAGAGCAAGGAGCGCAAGCGTCTCCAATCCATGCGGGAGGCCGTCAAGAAGAACGATCGTGTGGTCACCAGCAGCGGCATCTTCGCCACCGTCGCCGCCGTAGGCGACAGCGACATCACCCTCCGCATCGCCGACGGGGTACGGGTGCGCTTCGCCCGCAGCGCCATCGCCGAGGTCCTGGCCGACGAAGGCGCGCAGGACGACTGACAGGATCGCCACCGGCCGCGCGGGCGAGGAAGCCGCGGCGTCCTGGCTGGCAGCAAACGGCATGGCGATCCAGGCACGCAATCGCCGGATTGCCGGGGTCGAGGTGGATATTCTCGCCAGGGACGGCGACGTACAGGTCGTTTGCGAAGTGAAGACACTCCGGCTGTCGGCTCTAGACGCCCTCGATGCCGCTGATTCAGTCGACCATCGGCGTCTGGCACGCCTGAGCAGGGCTGCCGGCGTCCTGGCGGAGAACGGTCCGGTCCGCGTGGACGTCGTGGCCGTGTCTCTGGGGCCCGATGGACTCACCAACTGCCTGCACTACCCGAACGTCACGGAGGACGCATGATCATTCCCCTGCTGCTTGCCGCCGCCCAGGCGCTTTCCCCCTCCCTGGGCCCCACAGACCACCAGGAGCACCGCGCCAGGCTGGCCAGGGCCGTCGAGAACGGCGTCGTATGGCTCGAGGGTGCGAAGGAGGACGACGACGCCCGATTCCTGCAGGATCCGGACTTCTGGTGGCTTTCGGGTGTGACGGCCCCCGACGCAGCGCTGCTGCTGGTCATCAAGAAGGGCCGCGTCGTCGAGGAAACCCTGTTCCTGCAGCCGCGCAACGCGCTCAACGAACGCTGGAACGGGCCGCGGCTGGGCCCCGCTGACAAGGACGCCGCCCTGCTTACGGGCTTCCCCGAAGTCGTAGCGCTGGACAAGGCTTCGCGGAGCGACGCGGCGTCCGTCCATGCCGAGACACCCGACAGCGGCTACACGAACGGCGACGGGGCGCTGCGCCGCATTCTCGACCGCCTCCAGGTCAGCAAGTCGCCAGTAGAACTGGCCATCCTGAGGCACGCCCTGGAGGTGACGATGGACAGCCACCTCGAGGCCTGGAAGGAGGTCCGGCCGGGGAACGGCGAGTGGCAGGTGGAGGCCGCCATGGAGGCCGGCTTTCGCAAGCGCGGGAGCCATGACACAGCCTTCGCCTCGATCGTCGGTTCCGGCCCCAACACCTGCTATCTGCACTACCGCGCCAATGAGCGACGGATGGAATCCGGTGACCTTGTCGTCATCGACGTCGGGGCGCAGTTCAACTACTACTGCGCCGACATCACCAGGACCGTGCCGGTCAGCGGCCGCTTCAGCAAGCGGCAGCGGGAGATCTACGAGATCGTCCTGGAGGCCCAGCAGAAGGCGATCGACGCTGTGCGTCCCGGACTCACCATGCGCGACGTCCACAAGGTGGCAGCCGACCACATTGCATCAAAGGGCTATGGCAAGTACTTCGTCCACAGCACATCCCACTGGCTCGGGCTGCTGGTGCACGACACAGGCTCCTTCCGCGGCAAGTTGGAACCGGGCATGGTGCTCACTGTGGAACCGGGAATCTACATCCCCGAGGAGAACCTCGGTGTCCGCATCGAGGACGTCGTGGTCGTGACGAAGAAGGGCGCCGAACTGCTGACCGCCCGGCTGCCGCGAAGCGTCAAGGAACTCGAAGCGGCCCTGCGCCGCTGATTCGAGCCCGTGGGCGTCCTCCGCCAGCTGAATCCGCGCAAGGTCTTCCTCATCCTGAGCGATTCCTTCCTGATGGGGGGAACCGTGTTCTTCGTGATGGCCCGGCATTTGGTGGGCATCGAAGGAACCGAGGGGGTGCTCCGCGAAGCCGCCTACACCACCGCAGCTGTGGTCTTCACCATTCAGCTGGTGATGATCCTGAACGAGCTCTACGACTGGAAAATCTCCGCCGACACCACGGAGCGGACCTACCGTTTCTTCGTCTCGGCAGGAGCGTCGCTCCTTCTGCTGGGGCTCCTGTACGGCGTCACCAGGTTCCTCGACATCCCGGGGGTGCATGAATTCCCCCGGCGACCCGGAGAGGACCCCACGGGACGCACCGTGTTCGCCGTCCTGACCGCGTTCGCATTCTCCTACGTCTGGCGGGCCATCTTCCATTGGACTTTCCAGAGGTGGCTCTGGGGAGAAAGGGTCCTTGTCCTCGGCTGCGGCCCGCGGGCCCTGTCCCTCCTGGAGGATGTCCGTGCGCATCCCGGCTCGGGGGTCGAGATCGTCGGCTTCGTGCGGCCGCCCCAGGACGAAAGCGCCAAGGAACTCGGTCCGGACGCCCCGCCGGTGCACGACCATGACGAGGGGATCGACCTCGTGGCGGAGGAACTGAACGCAGAGCTGGTGGTCATCGCTCCCGAAAACCGACGCGGCAACCTGCCGCTGGAGGGGCTGCTGAACTGCCGTATGGCCGGCCTGGCCATTGAAGAGCTGTTGAGCGTGTCAGAGCGCGTGACCGGCCGCATTCCCGTGGACCTGCTGCCTAGTTCCTTTCCCGTATTCGAGACGGGCTTCCGCCTCAGCCCCACCCACCAGCTGTTCAAACGCGCACTCGACATCACGCTGGGCCTGGTCGGGCTCCTCCTGGCCCTGCCCCTGATCGTCCTCGTGGCCCTGCTGATCGCCCTCGATTCGCCGGGCCCGGTCTTCTACCGCCAGGAACGCGTTGGCCAGAGAGGGCAGCCGTTCAGCCTGACCAAGTTCCGGTCCATGTCGATAGACGCCGAGAAGGAGACCGGCCCGGTCTGGGCCCAGCGGGACGACCCGCGGATCACCAAGATCGGCGGCTTCATCCGGCGCACCCGGCTCGACGAGATCCCCCAGCTGTTCGACGTTCTCGCCGGCACCATGAGCATGGTCGGCCCGCGCCCCGAACGGCCGCACTTCGTCAGGGACCTCGCGCAGCAGATCCCCTTCTATTCGCAGCGCCACATGGTCAAGCCCGGCGTGACCGGCTGGGCGCAGGTGAGCGCCCCGTACGGCGCCTCGGTCGAAGACGCCAAGCGCAAGCTCGAATACGACCTCTATTACGTGAAGCACCTGTCCGTCGCCTTCGACCTGGCCATCCTGTTCCAGACCGTGCGCGTGGTCCTGCTCCGCAAGGGCGCCCTCTAGGGGAACGCGGTCAACCGGGGGAGGTATCCCCGGTTGCCCTCCGCTACATTGCATCGCATGGACACCGTCTTCATATGCGACGCCATGCACCCCGCGGGGCCCGACCATCTCCGCTCCCTGGGCTTCGATGTGCGTGAGGAAACCGGACTGTCGGAGGAGGACCTCTGCGCCGCGGTCAGCGGTGCGGCAGCCCTGCTGATCCGAAGCGCCACCTCCGTCACCGCCAATGTCATGGAAGCCGCACCGGCGCTCCGCGTGGTGGGCCGTGCCGGCGTGGGGGTCGACAATGTCGACGTGGCCGAGGCGAGCCGCCGGGGGGTCATGGTCATGAACACGCCGGAAGCCAACTCCGTCACCACCGGGGAACTGGCGGTGGCGCACATCCTGTCGCTCGCAAGGCGCATTCCGGAAGCGGACCGGTCCATGCGCGCCGGACGCTGGGACAAGAAGGTCCTTGTCGGGAGTGAGATCACCGGCAAGACGCTCGGCGTCGTGGGGCTCGGCAAGATCGGGCGGGTGGTGGCGGAACGCGCGCTGGGCCTATCCATGAAGGTCGTGGCCTACGACCCCTTCCTCAAGGGCGAGTGTCCGGTCGCGGGCGCCGAAATCGTTTCGCTTGACGACCTCCTCGCGTGTGCGGACTTCGTCACGATCCACGTGCCCCGCACCGACGAGACTCTCGGCCTGATCGACGCAGCCGCCATGGAGCGCATGAAGCCCACGGCATGCCTGGTGAACTGCGCGCGCGGCGGCATCATCAACGAGCAGGACCTCGTCGCCGCCCTCGATCAGGGCCAGATCGCCGCGGCCGCCCTGGACGTCTTCGTCGAGGAGCCCCTGCCGGAATCCCATCCCCTGCGCCTCCGGGAGGACATCCAGCTGACACCCCACCTGGGCGCGTCCAGCGAAGAGGCCCAGGAGCGGGTTTCCCTGCAGATTGCTGAACAGGTGGCCGACTACCTGCTGCATGACGCAGTTTCCTGCGCCGTCAACGCACCATTCCTGTCGGTCGGCGACAACCCGGACCTGGCGTCCTTCATCACCCTGGCGCGCCGCAGCACCCTGCTGCTTGCCCAGGCCTGCGGGTCCAGCATCGAGAGCGTCAAACTGACCTACCGGGGGACCTGCGCCTCATGGGAGGGCGAGGGCCTCCGCGCCGCAGCCCTGGCCGGGGCCCTGGCGCCGGTCATGGACGGCCCCGTCAATCTGGTGAACGCGCCTATCCTTGCCTCGGAACGAGGCCTGCGCATCACCGAGGAACGCGATCCTGGAGCCCGCGACTTCACCAGCCTGCTGGTGGTCCACGCCAGGACCGCCGCCGGTACCGATCTGATGGTCGCCGGCACCGTCTTCCTGGGCCGGCCCAGGCTGGTCATGTTCGACGGCTGTGGAATCGACGCCGTTCCGGAAGGAGAGATGCTGCTGGTCAGGAACACCGACCAGCCCGGCGTCGTGGGTGCCGTCGGCACCTGTCTCGGTGCCCACGGCGTCAACATCGGCGGACTCCACCTCGGCGTGCCGGCCGACGAGACAGACCGGGCCGTGGCGCTCTACTCCATCGGCCGCCCTCTTGAACCCGAGGAACTCGCGGAAATCCGTGCTCTCGAACCGGTCCTCGAGGCCTACGCCATCTCGCTGTGATCCCCTTCGACCGGATCGTTTTCGACTGCGACTCCACCCTGTCCGCCATCGAGGGCGTGGACCAGCTGCCCTGCTCCGACCCGGAGGCGGTCGCGGACCTGACTGAGATGGCCATGGGCGGTCACTTGCCGCTGGAGCAGGTCTATGGGCGCCGCATGGACCTCCTGCGGCCGAGCCGAGAGGAGGTCACCGCCCTCGGCCCCGCCTACGTCCGCGCCCTGGTGCCCGGCGCCCGCGAGGTCGTCGGCGCCCTGCTGTCCCTCGACAAGGAGGTCCGGGTCCTTTCGGGAGGCCTGAGGATCCCTGTCACCCATCTGGCTGCGAGTCTCGGCATCCCGGCCTCGCAGGTTGACGCCGTGGAACTGAAGTTCGCGGACAACGGCTCCTACAGCGGCCTCGACGCGGACCAGCCGCTGACCCGGGCCGAGGGCAAGGCGCATGTGCTGGCGTCCCTGCCTCCCGCCCGGACCGCCCTGGTGGGAGACGGATGGACGGATTTCCTGGCCAGCCGCGCCGTGGACCTCTTCATCGGGTTCGGGGGAGTGGCCGTGCGCTCGGCCGTCCGGGACGCCGCTCAGGTCTATTGCCACGACCCGTCTCTCACCGCCATCCTGCCCCTTCTGCTCGGCAACGCCGAGCGGGACCAGCTCGACCGGGACCCGCCCACCGCGGGCCTGACCAACGACAGCCCCTCCATGGAGAGCCCCACGTGACCGACGACGCCCCCATCCTGTTCCTGTGCGGACCGACGGAAACAGCGTCCGCCGTGGACGAGGCCCTGGCGCTGCCGCTGATCAGCCACCGCGGACCCGAGATCCAGGCCCTCATCTCGGAATGCCTGCCGGGCATGCGCCACGCCTTCGGGACCGGTGGCGACGTGCTGCCCCTCAGCGTCTCAGGCAGTGCGGTCATGGAAGCGGCATTGCGAAACACGATTCCGGCCGGTGGACGCGTCCTGCACCTGGTCAACGGCGCCTTCTCGCGCCGCTGGGCGACGATGAGCGAGTGCTGCGGCGTGGACCACGCCGTTGTCGAGAAGCCGCTTGGCAAGGCCTTCGGCGAGGAGGACGCCGCTGCGGCGTTCGGTGAACAGGGACCCTTCGACGCGGTCTGCGTCACCCACAACGAAACGTCCAGCGGCGCCCTTTCGGACATCGCCGGCGTCGCCCGGGCCGCCCGCCACGCTGCGCCGGACTGCCTGGTCATGGTCGACGCGGTGTCGGCGCTGGCGGGAGTCGAAATGGCCTTCGACGACAGTGACCTGGACCTGGCTCTCGCGTCTGTCGCCAAGTGCTGGGCCCTGCCCCCCGGCCTGAGCATGGTGGCCTTCTCCGCCCGGTGCCGCGAGGCCATGGAAAGCGTCGAGGGACGCGGCTACCACCTGGACTTTCCGCGCAACCTGGAGATCCTGGAAAAGAAGGGGGCCACACTGAACACCCCCGCCATTCCGCAGCTCTTCGCCCTGAGGGCGCAGATCCGCCGGATCGAGGCTTCACCACAAGGGTGGGCCGGCCGTTTCGAGCGTCACATCGCAATGCGCGACCAGGTCCTGGAATGGTGCGGCCACAAGGGCTTCGGGGTCCTGGCCGAGGCCGGCGCGCGTTCGCCCTCCGTCACCACGGTCCTGGGGGACGGTGTCGACGTTCCGGCGCTTCTCGCAGGTCTGAAGGAACGGGGTTATGCAGTCGGTGGCGGCTACGGCGACCTCAAGACCACCGCATGGCGCATTGCCCACATGGGTGAGCACACCCAGGAGTCCGTGGCCGGCCTTCTGGCCTCGATCGACGCGGTCCTTGCGGCCGCCGGAGCCCCCGCGTGATGGAATCCTCTCGCGCTGCCGCCATTGCGGAGGCCCGAAGCCGGCTGGGCAGGCCGCTGGCACTCGCCGAGAAGATCCTCGCGACCCACCTGGACGCGTCCGACCCCGGGACGCTGCGCCGCGGCGAGGACACGCTGGCGCTGCTTCCCGATCGGGTGGCCCTGCAGGACGCAACCGCCCAGATGGCGCTGCTCCAGTTCATGCTGGCCGGCCTGGACCGTGTGGCGGTCCCCTCCTCGGTCCATTGCGACCACCTGATTTCGGCCCGAGACGGCGGCAGCGACGATCTGGAGCGGGCCCTGGGTGCGCATGCCGAGGTCTACGGTTTCCTCAAGGCGGCATCGGCCCGCTACGGGCTCGAATTCTGGAGGCCGGGCGCCGGGATCATCCACCAGGTCGTACTCGAGTCCTATGCGTGCCCGGGCGGGCTGATGGTCGGCACCGACAGCCATACGCCGAACGCCGGCGGGCTGGGCATGTGCGCGATCGGCGTCGGGGGAGCCGACGCGGTCGACGTCATGGCGGGCCAGCCATGGGGCCTGCTGTGCCCGAGGATCATCGGGGTCCGGTTGACCGGCTCAATGGACGGATGGACCGCCGCCAAGGACGTGATCCTGAAGCTGGCGGGCATCCTGACCGTGTCCGGCGGGACCGGAGCCATCATCGAGTACTTCGGCGAGGGTGCGGCCTCGGTCCCCTGCACGGGCAAGGCCACCATCACCAACATGGGTGCGGAAATCGGCGCCACCTGCTCGGTCTTCCCGTTCGACGCCGCCATGGGCGACTACCTGCGGTGCACCGGACGCGCGGAAGCGGCCGCCGCAGCGGAGGCCGAAGCAGCCGACCTGCGCGCAGACCCCGAAGTGGAAGACAATCCCGACCGACACTACGACCGCGTGATCGAGATCGACCTGTCGGCCCTGGAACCCCACTGGGTCGGCCCCTACACCCCCGACCTCGCCCGGCCGGTCTCCAATCTGTCCGATGAGGCCGAACGCGAACAGTGGCCAACGGACCTGTCCGCCGCACTGATCGGCTCGTGCACCAATTCCTCCTACGAGGACATCGGACGGGCCGCGCACCTTGCGCGCCAGGCCGCGGATGCCGGCCATCGGGTTCGGACCCGGCTCTTCATCAGCCCCGGTTCCGCACGTGTCCAGGCCACCATGGAGCGCGACGGCCTGCTGGAACCCCTGGTGCAGGCCGGCGCGACTGTGCTGGCCAATGCCTGCGGGCCGTGCATCGGCCAATGGGAGCGGACCGACGGCACTGCGGGCACGACCAACACGATCGTGACCAGCTTCAACCGCAACTTCCGCAAACGGAACGACGGCAATCCGGAAACCCTGGCGTTCATTGGCAGTCCCGAGATGGTCATGGCAGCAGCCCTGTCCGGCCGATTGGACTTCGACCCTGCCACCGACTCCATTGCCCTCGAGGACGGAAGCGGCCTGCGCCTGTCCGCACCGGCTGCCGACACCCTGCCCGAAGGGGGGTTTGCGCAGCCGGAGGACGACGGAAGGACTCTCCCGCCGGAGAACGGCCGCGACGTGTCGGTACCGGTGGATCCCGCCTCGAAGCGGCTACAGCTGCTCGAGCCGTTCCCGGCCTGGGACGGCGAGGATCTGGCCGAACTGCCGATCCTCCTCAAGGCCCGGGGCAAGTGCACCACCGATCACATCTCGCCCGCCGGCCCCTGGCTTCGCTACCGGGGCCATCTCGAGAAGATCAGCGAGAACATGTTCTCGGGGGCCGTGAACGACCTCAACGGCGGTACCGGGACCGGCACCTGCCCCTTGACCAGTGCCGAGGACGAGCCCCTGCATGTCATCGGCTCCCGCATGCGCCAGGCGAACCGCGGATGGGCAGTCGTCGGCGACGAGAACTACGGCGAGGGAAGCAGCCGTGAGCATGCTGCCATGTCGCCGCGCTTCCTTGGATGCCGGCTTGTGCTGGTCCGAAGCTACGCCAGGATCGCCGAGACCAACCTGAAGAAGCAGGGGGTCCTGCCCTGCGTCTTCGCCGAGGGATCCGACTACGACCTCGTCCGCGCCGGCGACAGCATCAGCGTCCTCGGCCTGTCCGGTCTTGAGGTCGACGTCCCCCTCGATCTGGTCCTCCACCACTCCGACGGGACCACGGAGGGGATCAAGGCCGAACACAGCCTGGACGAACAACAGATCGGCTGGTTCCGGGCTGGCTCCGCCATCAACGCGTTCCGGGCCTAGGGTCGGGCGCGCGCCACCCCCTCCTCGAGGGCTAGGTCGAGCGCAATTTCCCTGATCTCCCCCGCATCCAGCAGATGAAGCTGCGCCAGCGCTTCCACATCGGGATCGAGCCGCTCCAGCCCGCGGGCGCGATCCGCGAACCGCCGCCCCAGACGGTCGGCAGCACGCGCGTGGGCCCCGACTGGGCCGAAACCGGCAAGGGCCTGTCCCAGGGCCAGATGCGGGTCATCGGAAGAAGCCACCATCCCCAGTTCGGCCCGGTACTCCAGCCGCATTTCCATCTGGGATGGCCGCAGCCCGCCCTCCAGGGCCAGGCGCAGCAAGTCCAGCCAACCGATCGGGCCTCCCAGCAGTTCCCCCGCGTCCGCCAGGTGAACCTGTTCATGGCGCTCGACCAACGCCAGGACGCGGTCCGCGGCCGCACCGGGATGCTCTGCGCCCCTCAGCAGCAGTTTCTGGGCGACCTGAAGCGGTTCCGCGGGACCACCTGCCACGCGCGCCGGCAGAGGCCCGGAGAGCACATGATCCCTGGCCTCAGCCGAGGGGAAGTCCGCCCACAACTTCTCGATGGCCGCGGCCATCGTCCGAACCCGGTCCAGGTCCACGAAGTACCCCTGGTGGACGGCCGCGCCGGCAATGCGCGCCCCGCCGTGTCCTGCGCGCGCCTCCAGCAGCCGATCTTCCACATAGACCACCTCCCCCGCCAGCGCTCGACCAAGCATCTCGCCAACCAGCGGCTGACGGTGGACCAGCCTGAGGAGGGTCCCCTCGACCTTTTCACCGACCCGACGGCCGAACAGGCCGAACCACCCCGCAGCCGCCAGCGCCCCCGGCAGCCCCGGGGCACCCTCCCTCGACACGGTCACCTCGCCGGCCAGTGGGACCCGTCGAATCAGCGTCGGACCCCGGCTCGGCCAGCCCCACCGGTCTGCTTCCTGCTCGCCCCACACAAGGAATTCCTCCAGCGTCAGGTCCTCACCTGCATAAGCGGCCCTGAGCCGGTCGGCCAGCGAGCGGGCCAGCAGCAGGGAACGCTGCTGCGTGTCGCCGCCGCCGACCCGGGACAGGAAGGTCGATGTCCGCGCCGTCTCGCGGACCGGCATCGGCAGCGACGCCCGCCAGGCGTCCAGCGCCTCGGACAGCCGGCCCGCATCGGCCAGGATCTCCGGACGCCTGAGCAGTCCCTCGCCGGTCGGCCCGGCGCCCGCCCGATCCAGGGCAGCCAGAACCCGGGCCGGGCGGCCGCGGGCAGCCGCCAACAGCGCCCTGCAGTGCCACGCCTGCCGGGACACCTCCGGACCATGGCGCACCAGCATCCGCTCCGCCGTTCGAAGAACGCTGGATTCCTGGCTGCGCTCCAGGACGCTCCGCACGGAACCCCACAGCCGGTCGGACTCTGGACGCACGGCGATGCCTTCGTCCAGCACTCGCAGTGCGCCGCCCGAGTCCGCCAGCGGACCCGCGAGCAGTCGGGCGCGATGGTCCACCGCAGCCTCGTCATCCCTTCCGAGCGACGCCAGGACATCCAGAGCCTCCCCGATGCGATCCGATTGGTTGGCGCCAAGGGTGATTGCGAGAACCAGGGCGAAAAGGGGTTCTTCAGGGTCCAGACCGGTCGTCTGGCGCATTAGTGACTCCGCCTCCTCCAGTCGGCCCAGACGGCGCTCGACATGCGCCATCCCGTATCGGGCCCAGGCAAAGGTGGGATCCAGATCCATGGCTCGCCGGAAAGCCACGCGCTGAAGCCCCGGATCCGAGCGGACTCGACCGAGCAGGTACCACGCCTCCGGACTGGCCGGGTGTGCCTGGGTCCTGGACAGCGCCTCTTCCACCGCTTCGCCCAGCCGCAGCCCGGCGCGCAAATCCTCCTGCCGCGTCCTTTCCGCCGCCACATTCCAGAGCCCGCGCTCTGGCAGCACCCGGTGCTCCGGCAATCCCCCGCCTGCCAGGGAACTGCATGAAGCGGCCAGGAATCCGGCCAGAACAGGAAGGACCTTCACGCAGGAAGTATGCCCCGCTTCCGCAGCCGGGCCTAAGATGCGTCCATGGCCCGGGGCCTTGCCGCTTTTCTCCTCCTGCTGCTGTGCGAACCGTCCCTGCCGTGGGACGCACGTCCCTGGGCCACAGCGATCCAATCAGCGGAGCCCGGCAAGGCGCCGTTCGTCGCATTGCTGTTCCAGGACGGTGAGGACTCCGAGATCGACGCGCTTCTGGGCGACAGCGCCTTCCTCCGTGGCGTGGAGCGATGCGCCTTGCTGGCCGCCGGGCGCCACCTGCACCCGCGTCCGGACGGGGTGAAGCTGTGCCCGGTCCTCGAGACCATCACCTGCGAAGCCCACGCCAAGAACTGGTTCCCGGCCTACCAGTCCCTGGCCGAGGACGGAACGCTGACCACCCCGCAGCTGGTGGTGTTCGACCAGGCCGGGCGCATCCTGGGCCGCTGGAAGCAGTCCTTCGAGATCGGCGGCGAGACCGGCGTCGGCGCACGCGTGGCCTCGGTCGCAGCCGCCTACCGGGAACAGCAGGCGAAAATGGCCCTGGATGAATCGCTCGCCCTGCTGGAGGAAGAGGACTGGGGGCCGGCATGGAAGGCGCTGGCCCTGCTCGAGGACCAATGGCCTGAAACGGAGCCGGCCACTGTCGCAAAACGGGAACGGGCAGCCCTGGAAAGGCGCAGGGACCTCGTCGATGTCATTCGACCCCTGGTCCGTGCCCGAGAGGCGCACGCCCTGTGGAAGAAGGCGCTCGTGGAAGAGCGGCGTCTCAAGCTGTCACGCGCCAGAACCATCTGGAAGCAGCTGGCCCGCAAGTACGCCGACACGACCTGGGGGGCCAAGGCCGCCAAACGGCTGGCCGAGAGGAAGCGCTAGGGCAGGAAGCCGCCCCGGATCTCGTCGGCGCCAGCTTCCCAGCCATAGGGATCCACAAGCCCCAATGCAGAGACCGGATCCGCCGTTCCAGCGCCGAGCGGCCCCTCCACCAGCCCTTCGACCAGCGGATCCGCGGAGACGTGGGCCTCCACCTGGTCGGCCAGGCCCGCCTCCAGCAGGGCGCGTCCCAGACGCGGGCCGGCCTCGACCAGAACCCGACGCACCCCGCGGTCACCCAGCAGGGACAGGGCGGCCGCGAGATCCACGTTGGGGCCCGCCCCCGCAACCTCCACGGAAGCCCCTGCCTCCTCCAGGGCTCGCCGTGCCTCCACCGACGCGGTTTCACACCCCACAACCAGCCGATCGCCGGACCCATCCCGCAGCCAAGCCGCGTCGGACGCCGTCGACCAGGACGAGTCGAGGACCACGCGCATGGGCGGTCCATCCAGAATGCACTCCCCGCGAGCATCCAGACGCGGATCGTCCGCACGCAGTGTGCCCGACCCGGCCATGACGGCCTCGCACGAGCCGCGCAGATCGTGGACCCTGGCCCGGGCCTCCTCGCCCGTGACCCATCGTCGCGACGACCCGCCCACATGCCCCCCCTCGTCGCATGCCCACTTGAGGATCACCCATGGCCTGCCGAGCGACAGGGACCGCACAAAGGCCGCGTTGTCCTCCGCAAATGCGCCCGATCCATCCGCCTGCATCACGTCGATGCCGGCGTCCGCCAGGCGTTCCAGGCCCGCGCCCCTGTGCTCGGGGTTGGGGTCCACCGCTCCGCAGACGATTCTGCCCACGCCTGCCGCCACAAGCAGGTCCGTGCACGCAGGCCGCTTGCCGACGGTGGAACAGGGCTCCAGCGACACCCAGACCTCATGGGGCTGCGGGTGGCCGGATGCCGCGGCGGCCAACAGCGCCTCCTCCTCCGCATGGGGCCGGCCGTAGCCCCTGTGCCAGCCCTCGCCCACGACCCGGCCATCCACGACAGCCACTGCGCCGACACGGGGATTGGGGGCGCACGACCCCAGTCCGTTGCGTGCCAGTTCGCGAACGCGTCCCAGGAAGTCCAAAGTCACCCGATCGGCAGGCCGACCAGTGCGGCGCCGTCCGCCCCGGTCACCTCCACGTCCAGCCGCGTCCCCGCCGCCAGGCCTTCGGGCAGCCACACCCGGAACCCCTCGCGGGACAGTCCAGCCGAACACCCCGGCCTGCGAGACGATCCCGCGACGCGCACGTCCATCAAGGCGCCCGTCCGCAACGCGGCCCTGGACCCGGCGGCCTTCGACTGCGCCTTCAGCAGAGCGGTGTTGCGCACCGCCTTGTCGGTTTCCGGCACGTCATCGGACAGGCCGTCGGCGGCCGTGCCTGGCCGCGGCGAGTAGCGGAACACGTAGCTCTTCAGGGGCGCGATCTCGGCCAGCAGGCCTTCGCTCATGGACGCCTCCTCCGCCGTTTCCCCGGGGAAGCCGACGATCCAGTCGCTGGTGATCTCGACACCCGGAACCGCAGTCCGCAGCATCTCCAGGCGGCGGCGGTAGAGGTCGGTGGTGTAGCCGCGCTTCATCTGCCGGAGGATGCGGTCGGAGCCGCTCTGCGCAGGCAGCGGAACAGGACCAGCAAGGTGCGGAAGGTCCGCCAGCGCCGCGCAGAGGTTCTCGTCGAGATAGGACGGGTGCAGTGTCACCAGCCGGATCCACTCGAGCCCGGCGACGGACGCCAGCCGCCCCAACAGGGCTCCCAGGCCGCGCCGCCCCCGCGGTCTCTCCCAGCCGTACGAATTGACGGTCTGCCCAAGCAGCGTGACCTCGACCACCCCGTCCCCCACCAGACGGCGGACCTCCTCGACCACGTCGTCCTCGTCCCGGCTGACCACACGGCCGCGCACCGCCGGCACGATGCAGTAGGTGCAGTTCAGGTCGCATCCGCGCATGACAGGCACGAAGGCATGCCCGCCGGGATCCCTTCCGGCCATGGTGCGCACCCGGGGCATCGGATCGCCTTCGGTGCCCAGATCCAGGACCGGACGGCCCGTGACCTCGACGGCATCGATCAGGTCGGGAACCCGCGTGAACTGCCGGGTCCCCGCAACCAGGTCAAGCACCGGAAACTGATCCAGGATCGCCTCACCGTCCCGCTGCGCCATGCAGCCGAGGATGCCGACGCGCAGTCCGGGCCGGTTGCGCTTGGCCTCCTGGAGCGCCCCCAGCCGTCCCCGGATCCTCTCCTCCGCGCCGTCGCGCACCGAACAGGTCAGCAGCAGGGCGCAGTCGGCCGCGCCGGGGTCCGTCGCCAGGGTCCATCCTCGATCCAGGAACGCACCGCGGACCGTTTCGGCATCGAAGGTGTTCATCTGGCAGCCGAAGGCCTCCAAATGCACGGACGGCATCGTGGTCAGTCCAGACTGAGCTTTTCGAGCTCGGGGATCGGCGATCCCGGCCCGATGCGGAGCCAGGCAACCCCGTCCTCGTCGAGCTCCATGGCCGTCCCCTGCTCCAGAAGCACGGCGTTGTCGTACTGCCGGACGGCACCGCTCATCATCAGCACGTTCGTCACCCCGTTGCCGTGGTTCTGGATGAACATCCCCTCCATGTCGCTGTTGTTGTCGTCTGCCACCATCGGCTCGTAGGGCTTCTTCGCAGGGTTCACGCGGAAGTGCTCCTCCATGTCACGCCCGGCATAGGACGAGTAGGAGCCGTCAATCACGTCGAAGTCGGCCCACCAGGATTCCGGGTCGTTCGGGTCCAGGTACGGGTTGATCTGGTTCACCGGCACGTTCGGGCACTGGTAGCGCTGGGCCTGCTCGGGGCTGATCTCGACCTTCCGGTCGCGCCAGGGGGTGATGAAGAACTGCACGCCCGAGGCCCTGGGCACCTCCTGGTTGCGCCGGCTCATGGCCCACGTCTTGAAGTCAAGGGCGATTCCCTGGAGGTTCATCTTGCAGGCCTCGGCACGCGAGGTCTCCATCACACCGCCCAGCTTGGGCAGCAGGTAGGCCGCCAGCATGCCGATGATGGCGATGACGATCAGCAGCTCCATCAAGGTGAAGCCGCCGTCGGGCCGTCGTGCGGGCGCAGGTTTCATGCCGCCCATCCTAGCGTTCGCGACAGGGCGGGTTGCCAGGCGGTCAGAGGCCGAGGACCGCGCGGATCTCATCGACCCTATTGGCCTCTTCCCAGGCAAACCCGTCGCGGCCGAAATGGCCGTGGTAGGAGGTCGACTGGAAGATCGGACGACGCAGGTCCAGAGCCTTGATGATCGCGGCGGGGCGCAGGTCGAACACCTCGCGCACGGCTGCGTCGATCGCCCCCTTCTCGACCACAGCGGTCCCGAAGTCCTCGACGTCCACCTCGATGGCCAGCGGCTCCGCCACGCCGATGGCGTAGCACAGGCTCACTTCGCAGCGCGTGCACGCGCCGGCCGCCACCAGGTTCTTCGCCACCCAGCGGGCCGCATAGGCCGCCGACCGGTCCACCTTGCTGGGATCCTTGCCGGAGAACGCGCCGCCGCCGTGACGGCCACGGCCGCCGTAGGTGTCCACGATGATCTTGCGCCCG
This sequence comes from uncultured Planctomycetales bacterium, assembly GCA_964653725.1. GTDB lineage: Bacteria > Planctomycetota > UBA1135 > UBA1135 > CAZZHK01 > CAZZHK01. The sequence continues at coordinate 95,458 of CAZZHK010000001.1, forward strand.
GTGAGGCCGCAGTCCCCGTGCGGGCCGCCGATCACGAACCGGCCTGTCGGGTTCACGTGGAACACGGTGTCCCCGTCCACCCACTCGTCCGGCATGACCGGACGGATCACGGCCTCGACCATGGTGTCCCTGATTTCGTCGTGCGAGACGTCGGGGTCGTGCTGAGTGGACAGGACCACATTCTCGATGCGGACCGGGTTGTGGTTCTCGTCGTAGGCGACGGTCACCTGGCCCTTGCCGTCGGGCCGCAGCCAGCCGATGTCGCCGCTTTCGCGTGCCTCCGTCAGCCGCTCCATCAGACGGTGGCTCAGGTGGATCGGAGCCGGCATCAGGGCCTCCGTGTCCGTGCATGCGTAGCCGAACATCATTCCCTGATCGCCCGCCCCCTGTTCCTCGTGGAGCCCGGCGCCCTCCGTGACGCCCTGTGAAATATCGGTCGACTGCTCGTCCAGACGAATCTGGACCTCGCAGGTGTTGCCGTCGAAACGGAGCTCCTCGCGGTCGTAGCCGATGCTGCACACGACCTCCCGCACGATTGCCTCGGCGTCGAATTCGGCACCGGTCGTGATCTCGCCTGCCACGACAACCAGATCGGTGGTGGTCAGGGTCTCGCAGGCCACCCGCGACATAGGGTCTCCGGCGAGGCAGGCGTCAAGGATGGCGTCGGAGACCTGGTCGGACACCTTGTCGGGGTGTCCCTTGGTCACTGATTCGGAGGTGAAGAGATGAGTCATGGGGAATCGCAGATTATCACAGTCCGGCGCCCGAGAGGACTTCCTCGATGACGGCCAGGCTCCGGGCGCAGGCACCCGTGTGGGAGTCCAGCGCCCGCCGCGCCGCCTTCCCCTGTTCCTGCATGGCTTCCGGCTCCTGGATCCAGCCCGCCAGCACGGCGGCCAGCCCGTCCTCAGACTCGACCCGGCACAAACCGCCGGCCGCCTCCAGCAGGTCCACCTCGTTTCGAAAATTGGCGGTGTGCGGCCCCACCACCACAGGGACCCCGCAGCCGGCCGGCTCCAGCACGTTCTGCCCACCGTGAGGCACCAGGCTGCCGCCGACGAAGGCCGCCGACGCCAATTGATAGGCAGTCCGCAGGTCACCGATGGTGTCCACCAGGACGTCTGCTCCCGGGGGACACGCCACTCCCCCGCGCAGCGCCGAGATGCGGACCACCGTGCGGCCCACTGACCGGAGAGCCGCCTCGGCGTCTCCCGCCCGTTCCGGGTGGCGCGGTGCGCAGATTATTCGCCACTCCGCCCCCGCGGCACGGCCCGCGATCGCTTCCTCTCCGTCATGGGTCGATCCGGCCACCAGCCACGGCCGTCCGTCGTCAGGTCCCGTGTCAGGCCACTCGCCCCCGTCACCGACCCCCGCAGCGGCATCGACCTTCACGTTGCCGGTCACGCTCACCCGTGAGGAGGGAACTCCCAGCGCCAGGAAGCGGTCCGCATACTCCTGATTCTGGGCCCCCACCGCTGCAATCAGGTCGAATTGCGGGAGCATCCTCTGGATCCTCCGGTAGCCCCTGAACGACTTGCCGGTGATGCGCCCGTTCACGAGGATCACGGGACACGATCGGCGGTGCGCCTCGGCGAGAAAGGCCGGCCACAGTTCCAGTTCCACCAGGACCACCGCCGTCGGGGCGATGGCGTCGAAGGTGCGCCGGACGGCGGGACCCAGATCGAGCGGGTAGTAGAAGACGGCCGCTTCTGGAAACAGCTGCTCCGCCAACTCGAATCCCTCCAGCGTCGTCGACGACACCGCCACAGCCCACTGCGGGTGGCTGATCCGGAAGCCCTCGACCACGCCGCGCGCGGCCATCACCTCGCCCACCGACACGCCATGGACCCACAGGCACGGGCCTCCGTCGGTCCGCGCAGCCGGCGGCACAAGACCCAGGCGCTGGCGGATCCCGGCCCGGTAGCGCCTCGACGTGGTCATGCGCACCACGAACCAGGGAAGGCCCAGGACCAGTCCGAGACCGAACAGTCCCTGGTACAGGGCCCGCAGGCCGCTCACCCGCCGCAGCACTTCTTGTATTTCTTGCCGCTGCCGCACGGGCACGGCTCGTTGCGGCCCACTTGCGCGGCCGTCTGCAGCGGTGCCACCCGGCGTCCTCCCGACTGGTCCCGCGCAATGGCGGCCTCCTGGGCGGCGCGGTCGCCGGCGTAACGGTCCGGCCCCGCGCTCACGGGTGCCGGGGGAGGTCCGATCGCCGCCGCTCCTGCGGCTTCGGGATGGCTGCCCTCGGCGCCCGCCCAGGTGTCGGCCAGCCGCTCCTCGTCCTGAGTCCGGATCCGCACCTTCAGCGCGTACTCGGTGACCTCGCGGGCGATCTCGTGCTGCAGGGCCTCGAACTTCTCGAAGCCCTCCTTCTTGTATTCGATCTTGGGATCGATCTGCGCCCATCCCCGCAGCCCGATGCCGGCCTTCAGCGCATCCATGTCCGCCAAGTGCTCCTTCCATCGCGAGTCGATCGCATTCAGCATCAGGTAGCGCTCAAGGCGGCGCTGGGCATCCGCCCCCAGCCGTTCCTCTCGGGCCTCATACGCGGTCTCGAAGCACTCTGTGAGTGAATCCGCCAGGTCGTCGCCTTCGACGTCGTTCAGGTCCAGGTCGCCCAGGACCTCGGGATGGAATTGGCGATGGGCCCAGGTTCGCAGTGCGCCCCGGTCGACCTTGCCATCCTCGTCGGTGGACGCAGCGACGCCGTCCTCGGCGACCTCGAACACCATGTTCATCAGGTTCTCGCGCAGGTTGCGGTCCTCGAGCAGATCCTGGCGGATCGAATAGACCAGCTTGCGCTGGGTGTCCAGCACCTCGTCGTACTCGAGGAGGTTCTTGCGGATGTCGAAGTTGCGCTGCTCGACCTTCTTCTGCGCCTTGGCAATGGCGCGGGTCACCATGCCGCTCTCGATTTCCTCGCCCTCCTTGAGACCGAGTTTGTCCATGTTCCTGACCATCCACTCGGGATAGAAGATCCGCATCAGGTCGTCTTCCATCGACAGGTAGAACCGGCTCCCCCCGGGGTCTCCCTGGCGCCCGCCACGCCCCCGGAGCTGGTTGTCTATGCGCCGCGCCTCGTGCCGCTCCGTGCCGATCACGTAGAGCCCGCCCGCCTCGATGACGCCCTCTCCGAGGACGATGTCGGTGCCGCGTCCGGCCATGTTGGTGGCCACCGTGACGCGGCCGGGCTGCCCGGCCTCTTCCACGATGTCCGCTTCGCGCTCGTGCTGCTTTGCGTTGAGCACCTCGTGCGGGATGCCGCGCCGGTCAAGCATCCCGGAGATCAGCTCCGACTTCTCGATGGATGTCGTGCCGACCAGCATCGGCTGCGACACCCCGTTGTCTGCCGGCGACTTGTAGACCTCCTCGATCTCGTCCGCCAGCGCCTTCCACTTCTCCTTCTGGGTCCGGTAGACCAGGTCGTGGGCGTCCTCCCGGACGCACGGCTTGTTGGTGGGAATGGCCACCACGTCCAGGTCGTAGATCTTGGAGAACTCCCCGGCCTCGGTCAGCGCCGTTCCCGTCATTCCGGCCAGCTTGTCGAACAGGCGGAAGTAGTTCTGGAAGGTGATGGTGGCCAGGGTCTGGTTTTCGGCACGCGGCTTGATGCCCTCCTTGGCCTCGACCGCCTGGTGCAGCCCGTCGGACCAGCGCCGGCCCTGCATGAGGCGGCCGGTGAACTCGTCGACGATGATGATCTCGCCGTCCTTGACGATGTAGTCCTTGTCCAGCCGGTAAAGGCCGTGCGCGCGCAGTGCCTGTTCGATGTGATGCGGCCAGTCCATGTGCTCGCCGGAATAGAAAGTCGGCACACCTGCGAGCGACTGCGCCCTCTCGATCCCCTCTTCGGTCAGCGTGCACGAGTGCTCCTTCTCCTTGACCTCGTAGTGCTCTCCCTTCTTCAGCTGGCGGGCGATGCGGTCGCAGACCTGGTACTTGCCCGTCGCCTCGTCGGATGGCCCCGAGATGATCAGGGGTGTCCGGGCCTCGTCGATCAGGATCGAGTCCACTTCGTCGACGATGGCGAAGGCCAGGTCCTTCTGGACCTGCGACTCCGAGTCCACCTTCATGTTGTCGCGCAGGTAGTCGAAGCCGAATTCGTTGTTCGTCCCGTAGGTGATGTCGCAGGCGTACTCCTCCTTGCGCTCGACGCTGCCCATGTCGGACTGGATGGCGCCCACCGTCAGGCCCAGGTACTCGAACACCGGGGCCATCCAGTCACGGTCCCGCCGCGCCAGGTAGTCATTCACCGTGACGATGAACACGGAGCGGCCGGACAGGGCATTCAGCACGCAAGGCAGCGTTGCCACCAGGGTCTTGCCCTCGCCGGTCGCCATCTCGGCGATGGCCCCGTTGTGCAGGACCATCCCTCCCACCAACTGCACGTCGAACGGCCGCATCGCGACCGACCGATGGGCGGCCTCCCGCACCATCGCGAAGCAGTCGATCAGGAGATCGTCCACCGTGGAATCCCCGGCATCGACGGAGGCCTTCCATTCAGCTAGCTGGGCCTGCATGGCCGCCTGGTCCATCCCGTGGGCCCACTCCTCCCGCGCACCGATGGCGTTAACGCGGGGCCCCATGCGGGCCACTTCGCGGTCGTTGCGGTTCCCGAATACCCGTTTCAGGCCCCGCCCGAACCCCGAAGACAGGGATCCCAGACTGTCTTCGATGCGGTCGATGTCCATGGGTCTGAGCCGCGCAGGATACCGCGCCCTCTCAGGCGGACATCAGGTTCCGGATCAGCGAGAACAGGATCTCGCCCTCGAACGGCTTGATCAGGAAGCCGTTCGCACGCCCCAGCACTTCGAGGGGCAGCTGCCGGGCGGTGGCCAGGAGGATCGGCACGTCCTCTGTCGAGGCATCGGCCCGCAGCGCCTCCAGCACCTGAAGCCCGTCCATGTCCGGAAGGCCGAAGTCCAGCAGAACCAGGTCCGGTGTCTTCCTCTTCGCCTTGCGCAGCGCTTCGGCCCCGTCCAGGGCCACGTCGACACGCCAGCGCTGCGTCTCCAGCAGCCGCTTCACGCCCTTGGCCACGTCCTTCTCGTCATCGACCACCAGGATCCGCGCCTCCGTCCGAAGCCGCCGCAGACGCGCAGTCCTCCCCGATGCATCCGCCACCACCTGGGCCAGCTTGGCTGCGGTGGGCAGGCCCTCCTTTGCCCAGCGCCGCTCGACCTTGCCCTTGACCACCCTGTTGGCGGCCTTGAGGTCGATCCAGTCCGCGTAGTCCGGGAAGCCCTCCTTGATGTCCAGGTCGTCGTGCGTGTCGACCACCAGGAAGTACTCGCCCTTGATGAGGTGTTCCTGGAGCACCACCTTCATGAAGGGGTAGCCCGCGGATCCCAGGCGCAGTGTGAAGCGCCGGAACTGCCCCCCCCGCTCGGGCGTCTCATCCGTGAAGGCCTTGAGCATTACCTCCAGAGATTCGGCGGGAACGGGCAGGTCGGGCGCGCCGCCGTCCGGGTAGGCGATTCCCACAAAGGCGTCCAGGGCCTCCCGGAGCCGTACGGGCGTCAACTGTTCGAGCTTCAACTCGCCCCGTCACCGCCGTCCGGCGGCATCAGCGTCCCGATGACCGCATTCACGGTGGTCCCCTCTTCCTCGAGCCGCTCCGCCATCCCCGCCGCGATGCCCGGCATGACGGTCGGATCGGCGAAATTGGCCGTGCCAACCTGGACCGCCGCGGCCCCAGCGACCAGGAACTGTAGAGCGTCGTCGGCGCAGGCGATGCCGCCGCTGCCGATGACCGGAATATCCACTGCCCGTGACACCGTCCAGACCCCGAACAGCGACACCGGCATGAGCGCCGGACCTGACAGGCCGCCGCCGCCCGACCCCAGGCGCGTCTTGCGGGCCCGCCAGTCGACGGACAAGGCCAGCAGCGTGTTGAACACGACCAGGCCTGCGGCGCCCACCGCCTCGCATGCCTGGCCGATCTCGGCAGCCCGGTCCAGTGCGTTCGGGGAGAGCTTCACGAACAGCGGCAGATCGGTCGCCTCACCCGTTTGGCGCACCACCGTTTCCGCCGCTTCCGCATCGGTGGCCCACGGCAGGCGGCCCCCGTGGACATTGGGGCAGGACAGGTTCATCTCGATCGCGTCGATCCCCCCGGCGGCCGTCAGCATTTCGGCGCCCACCGCGAAGTCCTCGTTCGAATCCCCGCCCAGATTGACGATCAGGGGCACGTCCTGCTCGAGCAGTCCGGGCAACGTGGTGTCGATGAAGGCCTCGACCCCCTTGTTCTCCAGTCCGATGGAATTGAGCATCCCCTGCTCCACCTCGCAGCCCCGGGGCGGCGGATTGCCAGGCCGTGGCCGAAGGGTCACCGTCTTGGTCACGAAGGCGCCCAGTTCCCCGTAGTCGATGTGGGCAGTCATCTCGGTGCCATGTCCGAAGCACCCCGACCCGTTCATGACGGGGTTGCGGAGTTCGAGCGGACCGAGCCGCGTCGCCAGTACCGGGGACTGCGCAGGGCTTTCCATGCCTGCCCTAGTCGGCGGCCTCCTTCCGGAAACCGGACAGGAACAGCAGGACCGCCCCGACGCAGATGCATGCGTCCGCCAGGTTGAACGCTGCGTAGTGGAAGGTGGCCCCGAACTGGAAATCCACGAAGTCGCGGACCGCGTGGCGCGGCGCAAACAAGTTGTCCAGCAGGTTGCCCAATGCGCCCGCCGCCACCAGTGCGAGCGGCGCGTGAGGGCAGGCCCCTCGTTCAGGTTGACGCCAGATCCACGTCACCAGGCCGATGACGGCCCCGCCCCTGGCCACGGCCAAAGGCGCCGTCCAGCCAGGAAACAGCCCGAAGATCCCGCCGCTGTTCTCCACATGGGTGAAGTGGAGCTGCACCGTCTCGCCCCAGGAGGCCACCGTGAAGGAATCCCCCATCCCCGGGACCATGCGAAACACCAGCACCTTGGTCAGCTGATCGAGGAAGGTCAGGACAACGATCCACATCAGGCAGGCGCCCCGAACATTTACCCCTGCATTTGCCATGGCGGCGGGAGGATAGGAGCACACCGCATCTCCACGCAATGACGGATCTTCAGCGCATACCATGGCCGAGAACATGGGCATCCTCGAGCGCTTTCTCGACTGCCTCGCCTCCGAGGCCGGACTCTCCGACCGGACGCTCGACGCCTACCGCAGCGACCTGACAAGATTCCTCGCCTGGCTCCCCTTGCATGGGGTCTCCACCTTCCCGGACCTTGACCGGCCTGAGCCCATCGAGCGCTACCTGTCGTCTCGACGCGCCGACGGACTCGCGCCCGCCTCCGTCGCGCGGGCCCTCACGGCCATCCGGATGCTGGTCCGTTTCGCCCTCGACGAGGGGGACCTGACCGTTGACCCCACCCGCGGCCTCCACACCCCGCGGTTGGCGCGCACCCTGCCCGGTGTCCTCCCCTACGCCATGGTCGAGACCCTTCTGCAGCCGGATCCCAGCGGCGGCTGGAAGGAGGTGCGCGACACGGCCCTGCTCGAGACCCTGTATGCCACCGGCTGCCGCATCAGCGAGGCCCTGGGCCTGACGCTCGACCGTCTGCCTCACCGCGGACGGGCGGCCGCCCCTGTCCTGAGGGTCCTGGGCAAGCGCGACAAGGAACGTCTGGTCCCCCTCGGACAGCGCGCCCGCACCGCCCTGGACGTGTGGCTGGACGGCCACTGGATCGCACTGGCGGGCAGGACAGGGACTGACAGGGTCTTCGTCAGCCGGTCCGGCCGCCCGCTGGACCGGCGCGACGCCTGGGCTGCTCTCAAGGCGCGCTGCGCCGCACGCGGCCTACCGGCATCCATCAGTCCGCACACACTGCGGCACTCCTTCGCGACCCACCTGCTGGAGGGCGGCGCAGGGCTGCGGGCGGTGCAGGAACTGCTCGGCCATGCAGACGTGGGCACCACGCAGATCTACACCCACGTGGCGTCCGGCCAGATCGCCAAGGCCCACTCCAAGTTCCACCCCCGGGGCTGATTCAGGTCCCGGCAAGCAGACGCCGGAGGTCCTTCAGGACCCGGGCGGGCAGGATCTTCGCCAGATCGCTGTCACTGGCGGCAAGGACACCCTCGGTGGACCCGTACTGCCGCAGCAGTTCCGTTCTCCGCTTCGGCCCGATGCCGGGCACCCCGTCCAGGCGCGAGGCCGGCCGGTCCCGCCGAGCGCGGTGATGGCGTACGGCGCGCCGGTGTGCCTCGTCGCGGATCCGCTGCAGCAGCATGGTGTCCGCCGCCCCCTGGCGAAGAGGCATGGGCGCGGCCCTCCCCGGGACGAACAGACGCTCCCCGGTGCGCCCGCCCGCGCGCGCCCGGTCCTTGGCGAGCGCACAAATCGACAGATCCCAGATGCCTACCTCCTGTGCCGCCTCCTCGGCGGCCCGCAGCTGTCCCTTGCCACCGTCGATCACCAGCACATCGGCGCTCTTGCCGCGCTTGAGGTCCTGACGCAGGGCTCGGGCAACCACCTCGCGCATGGATGCGTAATCGTCCTGCCCCAGAACCGTCTTGATCCGGAAGGAGCGGTACGCCCTGCGGTCGGGAACCCCGTCGGTGAAGCGCACGCGGGAGGCCACCAGCTCCGCGCCCTGGAAGTGGGACACGTCGTACCCATCCACCACCCTGGGCGCGGCGGCGAGTCCCAACCGGTCCCCGAGGCGGTCCAGGGCAGCCTGGCTCTCGTCGCGCAGGGCACCCCGGCGGCGCGATTCGGCCACCGCCTGCTCACCCGCCGCCCCCAGCTGCCGCACAGGGGTGCCCCGTTTCGGCACCCGGATGGCCACCCGCGTCCCGCGCCGCTCGCCCAGCCATCCTTCCAGCAGCGCGCGTTCATTCGGGAGCGTGGGCACCAGGATTTCAGCGGGCACCAGGGCCTCCTCGTCGTAGATCCTTGTCAGCAGGTCCAGCAGCAGTTCGGGCTCGGGCATCAGGGAGGAAAACGACCGTGTGCGACTGCCGGACAGACGGCCCCTGCGCCAGCACATCACCACCGCAAGGCCCTGGCCCTCGTCCGATCGCGTGATGCCGACCACGTCCCGGTCGATGGCCCGGCCCAGGTCTGTGGTCGCCGGGCGAAGTGTCTCGCGGAGGGCCGCTGCACGGTCCCTCCAGCGCGCGGCGGCCTCGTAGTCCTGGCCCTGGGACGCCTGCTCCTTCCGACGTTCCAGGTCCTTCAGGACAGTTCGGCCGCCGCCCCGCAGGATGCCGACCGCCCGGTCGACAAGCAGGCCATAGTCGGCTTCACCGATCAGCCCGGTGCACGGTGCGCTGCAGCGGCCGATCTGGTGCTTTACGCACGGGCGGGACCGGTTCGCGAGTTCCCGGTCGCTGCAGTCACGAAGCGGCAGGATGGATCCCAGAAGACGCAGGGTCTCCCGCAGAGCGCGCGACGACACGTAGGGCCCGAAGGTCTCGCCGGTACGGGACTCCCTGCCTCGCCTGACCGTCTCGATCCTGGGGAAGGGATGCCTGCGGTCGATGCGCAGCATCAGATGCGCCTTGTCGTCCCTCTGCATGACATTGAAGGCAGGCCGGTGCCGCTTGATGAGATCGTCCTCCAGCAGCAGGGCGTCCTCCGGTGTCGGGGTCACGGTCACTTCGACGTCGACGATCCGCGGCACCAACAGGCGCAAATGGGCGCGTCCGTCATCGGACTTCCCGAAGTAGGACCGGACCCGGCTCCTCAGATCGCTGGCCTTGCCCACATAGAGCACGCCGCCGCGATCGTCCCGGAACAGATAGACGCCGGGCCTGCGCGGCAGTCCCTCCAGGTCGGGGCCGCTCACGCCGTGCCTCCCCGTTCCAGTTCCGCCTCCTCCAGGAAGCGGACCCTGTCGCGCAGCCCGGCGGCGTCCTCGAAGGCCTCCTGTCGGGCCGCGTCCAGCATGGCCTCCCGGGTCTCCACGATCTCCGCCCGCAGGGCGGCGGCGTCCAGGGGCAGGTCTCCGGCCTCCTCCTCCACGGTCGGCACGCCCGCATAGTCCGCCTCGTAGATCGAGGCGAGGGCGTCCTTGATGTCGGACTTCACGGTCTGAGGAGTGATGCCGTGTTTGCGGTTCCAGGCCTCCTGCACCGCACGCCGGTTGCCCGTCACGTCCATGGCGGCCTGCATCGACCGGGTCGTGCGGTCTGCGTACAGGATCACTCGGCCGTCCACGTTGCGCGCCGCACGCCCCATGGTCTGGACCAGGCTGGTCTCGCTGCGCAGGAAGCCCTCCTTGTCGGCGTCCAGCACAGCCACCAGCCTCACCTCCGGCAGGTCCAGCCCCTCGCGCAGCAGATTGATGCCGATCAGGGTGTCGAAGACACCAAGCCTCAGGTCCCGGATCAGCGCGTGCCGTTCCAGCGCATCGATGTCCGAGTGCATGTAGCGGCAGCGGACCCCCAGTCCCTTGAAGTAGTCGGTCAGGTCCTCGGCCATCCGCTTGGTCAGGGTCGTCACCAGTGCACGCGATCCGTCCGCTGCCACCGCGTTCAGTTCGGCCAGCAGGTCATCCACCTGGTGCTCTGCAGGGCGGATTTCCACCTGCGGGTCCATCAGGCCGGTCGGGCGGACGATCTGGTCCACCACGGCGGACCCGGCCTGCTCCAGTTCCGCCGGCCCCGGCGTCGCGGACACGTACACCATGCGTGGCACAAGTGCGGCGAACTCCTCGGGCCTCAGCGGCCGGTTGTCGAGCGCGGACGGGAGCCTGAAGCCGTGCTCGACCAGTGTCTGCTTCCGGGACCGGTCGCCACGGAACATGCCTCCGACCTGGGGCAGCGTGACATGGCACTCGTCCAGGAACACGACGAAGTCCTCGGGGAAGTAGTCCAGCAGGCAGGCCGGAGGTTCCCCTGCCGCCCGGCCGTCCAGATGCCGCGAGTAGTTCTCGATCCCTGAGCAGAAGCCGATCTCTCGCAGCATCTCGAGGTCGTAACGCGTGCGTTGCTCGAGCCTCTGGGCCTCCAGCAGCTTGCCCTCGCTCCGCAGCACCGGCAACGTCGCCTTCAGTTCCTCCTGGATGCCCTCCACCGCGCTTCGCAGCCTGTCTTCTGGCGTCACGTAATGGCCCACCGGCCAGACGGTCACCTCATCCAGCTCCTTCAGGACCTCACCGGTCAGGGGATCGAACCACCGCAGCTCCTCCACCAGGTCCCCGAACAGCTCGATCCGCAGCGCCCGCCCGTCCTCGTAGGCAGGAAACACCTCCACCACGTCGCCCCGCGAACGCATGGCGCCGGGCCGCAGGTCGATGGGGTTGCGTCGGTACTGGATCCGTGCCAGCGACCGAAGCAGGTCATCCCGGTCCACTTCGCCTCCCCTGGAGATGGACACCCCCATGTCGCGGTAGGAGTCCGGAGACCCGAGACCGTAGATGCAGGAGACGCTGGCCACGATGACCACGTCCTCCCTCTCCAGCAGGGACCGAGTGGCCGCGTTTCGAAGCCGGTCAAGGGTCTCGTTCACCGAGGCATCCTTCTCTATGTACGTGTCGCTCGTGGCCACGTAGGCCTCTGGCTGGTAGTAGTCGTAGTAGGAGACGAAGTACTCGACCGCGTTCCGCGGGAAGAGCGACTTGAATTCCGCGTAGAGCTGCGCCGCGAGAACCTTGTTCGGGGCCACGATCAAGGCGGGCCGGTTCCATCCTGCGATCACCTGGGCCATCGTGTAGGTCTTCCCCGACCCGGTCACCCCCCGCAGCACCTGACGGGCGGTGCCGGCCTCGAGCCCGGACAACAGCCCCCCTATGGCCTGGGGCTGGTCCCCGGAGGGCTTGAATTCCGTATCCAGCTCGAAGGGCATGATCGGAAGCAGGATAGCCCTCCACGACCAGGCCGCCGGCCGATAGCATCCGGGGCGTGACTCCCCGCGTCGGTACGTGCAGTTCATGCGAGGCCCGGTTCAAGGTCCCCGACTCCGTCACCGCCGCTCGTGCGCGCTGCAAGAAATGCGGCGGAGTCGTGGAAATCCCCCCCGCTCCGGTACAGGAGCCGACGCCCGCGCCGCAGCCTGCAGCCGCACCCGAACGGCCGAAGCGGGCGCCGGCCCGTCGCGCCACCGGGAGGTCCTCCAGGGAACGGAAGGCCTCGGGCCGCGGCTCGCGTCCCGGCCGCAAGGGAGTTGCCTCGAATGCCGCCCGCAAAGCGCGCAAGGGCCGCGAAGAAAGCGCCCCTGACCGCAGCCCGCTTGTCCTCTGGGGCGGCATCGGCGGCGGCGTCCTGATCCTGGGCCTGGGTGCCTGGTGGTTCTTCGGCGGTGAGGACGATCCGGAGCCCGCGAACCCCGCCGCGAACGAAACGGCCACCGCCGCCGATCCGGAGGGCGCTGGGCCCGGCAAACCCGAGAAGACGCAACCGGACCAGTTGGTGGTGAAGCCTTTGGAAGCGGAGCCGGACCCGGCACCTGCAAAAACGGCTGAACCGGAAGTGGCGGCAGGCCCGGATCCCGGACCGGACACCACCGCACTGCCCGATCTGGATCCGCTGGACTCCACGTCTCCCGAGGAATGGGCCCGCATGGCGACGGACATGTCCACGGCCCTGACCGACCGGGGTGCGGCCGGCGGACGCGCGCTTCGCCGCCTGGTGGGCAGCGGACGCGGCGCGTACCCCGCCCTGGTCAATGCCCTCAAGTCTCTCGACCTGTCCGATCCGCAGGCGATGATGGACGCCTACCCCATCGTCAAGGCGCTCGAGGACCTCACCGGCAAATCCATGACATGGAAGAGCGCCGGCGACCCCGACCAGGTGCGCTACAACCGCAAGGCGGTGGCGCTCTGGCACGAGACCTGGTCGAAGCTCTCAGGAAGCGAGAAGGCCTGGACCAACTTCACCGCGCGGGTCGTTACGGCAGAAGCGGCCGCCGGACTCGACGACGCGGAGGACGACGACGAGATCGACCCCGAAGAGCTGCTCGACGACCTCTAGGCCGCAGAGTCCGGCCCGTTCCCGCTCTCCATCTCCTCGACCTTCGCGCCCTGCTCCTTCAGCCAGGCCACCGCACGGTCGATCTCCTCGCCAACGCCGTCCATTTCGAGCGCCATGATCGCCATCTCGTCGGTCACGCTCGCCCCCCGGATATTGGGGACCACCTCGAAGTCGCGGTACAGCGTGTAGAGGATGGGCTCCCCGATCCGGTCATGGGGAAACGTGATCAGGACCTTTCGGCGAACGCTCGTCATGCCGGGATTCTAGTCGCGCGTCGCTGGCCGCAAGAGGCCCAAAGCCAGACCCACGACAGATCCAGCGGCGAACATGACCCATGCGGATGAGGCAGCCAGCGGTCCGACCCCGCTCCATTCGGGCACCCCGCTGTACAGCGGATCGCGGTGCAGCCATGACCCGTCCAGCCCGTCCAGTGCCGCGCCGATGGGCGACAGCAGCACGATCCACCGCGCACCATCCACCCCGGCCCACGGGAACCACCACCCGGCCGCATAGGGAGCCGCGCAAAGCGCGGCGCTCAGCACCCAGGTCCAGGCTGTCGCTCCGACGCCCCAGCGCCGGCCGATGCCCCATCCCAGAAGCAAAAGGCCGATGCCAGGAAGCAGCGCTTGCGGGCGTCCCCCGAGGACCATCACAGGCCCTGCCACCAGTGTCGCCAGGGCCGCCAGTGCCCATCGACCGCGACCGGCGGCGCCCGCATGGGACCCGAGCGGCAGTGCCGTTCCGCTCCACACCGCCGCCAGTCCAGCCGCCATCAAGGCATCGCTCACTGCACCAGCATGGGGGACCCACTCGCACCACCGCAACCCGTTGTCCCGAGCCTGATCGGCTATGGTCGCCGCCTTGGCGGTATGGCGAAGTGGCCCAACGCGGCGGATTGCAAATCCGTTATCCACCGGTTCGAATCCGGTTGCCGCCTCCACTCCACAGGGGGAGTGGCGGAATCGGCAGACGCGGGGGATTTAAAATCCCCTGGCCCTCACGGGCCTTCCGGGTTCAAGTCCCGGCTCCCCCACCACTCCCTCCCGATGCCACAGTCTTGACCATCCCCCTCACCGTCGACCACGTATCCAAGACCTATCCCGGGTCCTGGTTCGGCAATCGGGCGGACGTGGCCGCCCTGATCGACGTCAGCGTGGCCGTGCGGCCGGGCGAGGTGTTCGGCCTCCTCGGGCCCAATGGATCCGGCAAGACGACCCTCGCGAAGATCGCCCTGGGGCTGGTGCGCGCAAACAAGGGGACCGCACACCTGGACGGGCTCGACCCCCGTAACCCCGCCAGCCGGGCCCGGGTGGGCGTTCTGCCGGAACATCCCCGCATCCCCCCCCACCTGACCGGAGCACAGGCCATGGACCTGTTCGGGGCCCTGTCCCGCATCCCGCGCCAGGAGCGGCGACGGCGCATCGGCCGCCTCCTCGAGCGCATGGGGATCCAGGATCGGGCCGACCATCGCGTCTCCGGCTACTCCAAGGGCATGGTGCAGCGTCTGGCCCTGGGCGCCGCGATGATCTCGGAACCCCGCATCCTCGTGCTGGACGAGCCCACCGACGGCCTCGATCCCCTGGGGCGCGCCATGGTCGCAGACCTGCTGTCAGAATGGCGGGAACAGGGCCGCACCGTCCTGCTCAACTCCCACCTCCTGGGCGAAGTGGAACGCGTCTGCGACCGGGTCGCCATCCTGCACCTGGGCCGCTGCCTGCGCACCGGCACGGTGGACGAGCTGACGCCCGCCACCCGTCGCTTTACCGTCACCGTCCGGGGCGAGATTACGGAGGCCGCCCAGGAGGGGATCCGCTCCCTGGTGGAGACAGTCGAGTCGGTCGAGGAAAACAGGATCACTGTCCTGCTGCGTGACCACAGCGACACCGACCGCCTGCTCGACCTGCTGCGCGCCGCCGGCGTCGGCGTTGCCTCGCTGATCCCGCACCGCATCACCCTGGAGGGCGCATTCCTCGACACCCTCAAACAGGACAGCGAGGAACCCTCGTGATCCTCCGCGCCCTGATCGTCGACACCTACCGGCAGATCCTGTCCAACCGGGTCTTCCGCATCCTCGCAGCCCTGAGCGCGCTGGTGGTGTTCATGTCGTTCGCGGTCCAGATCCTGCCCGACCGGATCCGCATCTTCTGGGGCATGTGGGAGCAGACCTACAGCCCCCTGCCGGTGCATCCAGAATGGGTCAGGATGGTCATCTGGAACATCCAGCAGGTGCTCGTCATCGGATTGGCCGGGGTGACCGGCATGTTCCTGTCGGTCGCGGCGACGGCCTCATTCACGCCCGACGCCATGCGCCCGGGCACCCTGCACCTCTATCTCAGCCGGCCCCTCTCGAGGACGCATCTGCTGCTCAGTCACTACCTGGGAGGCCTGCTGTTCGTGGCGATCCTGGCGCTGTTCCTGCTGGGCGGCACGACCCTGGGCTTCCGGACCTCCTCCGGAATCGTCCTGCCCGGGTACCTCCTTTGCACGGTGCCGATCGTCGCGCTGTTTGCGGTGCTCTTCGCCTTCTCCACGCTCATTGGTGTCATCACACGCAGCACGCCGGCCAGCCTGGTCGCCACCCTGATCCTTTGGACCGTCTCGACCGCCTTACGGCCAATCCACGATGGAATCGCCAAGGGGGAGTCCTTCCTGTTCGACGTCCTGCGCAGCCTGGAATGGCCCGTTTGGCCGGTGCGGATCCTCGAGGGCCTTTACTGGGTCCTGCCCAAGACGGCGGAAGCCAAGTACTTCCAGGCGAGATTCTTCTACTGGGGCTGGCCCGATGCGCTGGACGACACGGAAATGGACGGTCCCATGGAGTCCTTCATGGAGTCGTCAGCGCACTGGACCGCCGGCGACATGGCTCTTTCCATCGGCACCTCCGCAGCCTTTGCTGCGGCCTGCCTGGCAATGGCCGTCTGGCGCCTCCATCGCCGCGATGTCTGACGCAGGTCGCTCGTTCGGATATCCTAAAGACATGCGAATTACCTTGCTGCTTGGTGTGTTCCTCATCTGCCCTGTCCCGGCCGTCGCCCAGGAGCTGCCCGCTGGATATTCCAGCCAGATGATCACCACCGGGTTCAACCTCGCCCCTTCGATGACGTTTGCGCCCGACGGGCGCCTCTTCGTGTGCGACCGCACAAACGGAAAAGTACATGTCGTGACGAATGGAGTCCTGGATGCAACGCCCTGGGTCACGTTCACCAACGTCAACGGATCCTCGGGCAACGAGCGGGGACTGCTGAGCCAGGCGGTCCACCCTGACTTCCTCAACAACGGCTGGATGTACTTCTACTATTCGAACAACGAGTCCGGCAGCACGGACAACCACGTCGTCCGCCTCACTGAGGTCGGCGGCCTCGCCGATCTCGCCTCCTTCACCGTCATCGTCAACGACATTCCCTCGTCCTCGATCCACAACTCCGGGCAGATCGCCTTCGGGCTCGATGGCAAGCTCTACGTCAATACCGGCGACAAGGGCACCAGTTCTTACGGCCAGAACATGACCACCCTGGCCGGCAAGATGCTGAGAGTGAACGACGACGGCTCCATCCCGTCCGACAACCCGTTCGTCGGAACCGGCAACCGGGAGGAGATCTGGGCGACCGGATTCCGCAACCACTTCGGCATCGCGGTGCACCCGGTGACCGGCACCGTGTTCACGACGGAGAACAACCCGTCCAACAACGGGGAGGTGAACCGCATCGTCAAGGGCGGCAACTACGGCTGGTCGACGGTCCAGGGCCAGGCGGGCAATCCCAACTTCATCGATCCGATCTGGGAGAAGGATCCGGATCCCGAACCCCTCGGAGCAACGTTCTATACCGGAGCCAACTACGAGCCCTCCTATGTGGGCAGGTTCTTCTTCATCGACTGGTCCGGAGGCCGTTTGCGCGCCTTCACTCTCACGCCGCCGGACATTGCCGTTGCCAGCGAGACGATTTTCCACGACTACGCCGGTACAGGCTTCGACGTCGAGAATGGACCTGACGGCAACCTGTGGATTCTCCGGGACAACGGATCGTTCTCGCGGGGCGGCGATCGCGTCGAGGTCATCACCTTCGACGGGGCTCCCTCCCCCGCCCTCAACCTGACCGCTGTCACGCCCATGATCATCGGTGGCTCATTGACGATCGGGGTCGGCGCCCCTGCCGGCAGCAACTCCATGGTCTGGGTGGCGGCCACCGCCCTCCCCACACCGGTCCCTACCCCCTGGGGCGCCCTGTCCGTTGACCCCACCGGTGCCATCCTCCTTCCGATGCCCTCGACACCGGCCACCGGCACCAATACCGCCTTCCTGGGTGTCCCGGTCCCTCCCATCGACGCCCTCCAGGGCGCAGTCGTCCACGCCCAAGGCCTGGTGGCGGCTCCCGGCTTCACCGCCATCGAACTGACGAACGCTGTCG
>CAZZHK010000001.1:112776-122099 GCA_964653725.1 uncultured Planctomycetales bacterium
CCCGCGAGCCCTGCTGCCGGCCTGGCGCCTGGCTCCGCTTGCCACCCCATCGCGCGGCCCCGCCGCGCCACGCACGCGCCACAGCGGCTGGTCACAGAGTGCCCCGCGCCGGCGCTTCTGTGCGCCGCAATCCTGCCGGCATGCTTCGGACGCGGCCCGGAACCCGGCGCATCGCCCCTGCGGGTGACTTGGAGCCTGCGCACGGGCGAGCGTGCATGGGAACTCGAGTGCACGCCCCAGGAGCCTATGGACCTCACCGGATCGGTCCTGTCCGGCCGGCGGCTTGTCATCGAATCCCTTATCACCATTCCAGCAGCCAGGCGACCACCGGGCCCGGGCCCCCTGCCGCGCCTCCTGTCGGTGCCGGGCAGCGATGGCTGGACACTTCGCGCCGAGTTCGCCGACCGGCCCGTCGCACTTTTCCAAGGAACCGCGCACGACGGCCTCCACGAGTGGATCCGCGCCCTGCTCGAACCCGGCCTCCCGGAGACCGCCCCCGCGCTCGAGGATCTGGCCCAGTGGGCGGCTGCCAGCACAGACGGCTACCTGGTGCCCATCGCAGGTGGACACACGGAGGCCATGGTCGAGGCGCTCAGGCCGGGCTTCGAAGACCGTGATGCGTTCCTGCAGGTCCTCGGCATCGCCCGGGACCTGCGCCCTCCCCGCCTGCTGGGCCCCCTGCGCTCGGCGTTCCACCGTCGATCCGGAAGCAGCGCCGAATCCGACTACCACACGGCCGCCGCCCTGCTCTGCTACGGCGATGCACGGGGGCTCGAAACGGTCCTGGTCATGGCCGAGTCAAGCGGAGTCGACTGGCCCGAGGATGCTGCCCGTGCGATCAATGCGTTCTTCGGGGAGGAACGCCTCTTGCCTCGCTCACCAGAGGTGTGGATGGGGCTCGAGAAGGACCCCCGGCCAGCCCAGGTCGCGCGGCTCCGCGCGGAGTTTGTCTCGCCTGCCCGGGGACCCTTGCGCTAAACTCCGCGGAACTATGACCCAAGCCAAGGAAGCTCCCGCAGGGCCCCCCGCGAAGGGTGGTCTCGAGGGCGTGGTCGTCGCCCCCACGGCCATGAGCACGATTGACGGCGAGAAGGGGCTGCTTTCCTACAGGGGCTTCGACATTTGCGACCTGGCGGAGCACGCCTCGTTCGAGGAAACGGTGCATCTGCTGTGGTACGACAGACTTCCGACCACTGACGAGCTCCATGACTTCTCAGCCGACATGGCGGCCGGGCGGGCGGTGGTTTCCGAAGTTCTCGACGCCATCACACCCCTGGCGCCCCGAATGAGCATCATGGACCTGCTCCGGACAGGCGCTTCCTGTCTGGCGGCCTACGACCCCGACGCCCGGGTCACTCTCGACGATCCGGACGCCCACGCGGCGGCGAACCTGCGAAAGGCCAGCCGCGTGACCGCCCAGATGGCGACCCTGGTGGCCGCCAGCCACAGGCTGCGGGTCGGGGACGACCCCATTGCCCCGCGCGACGACCTGTCACACGCGGCCAACTTCCTCTACATGCTGGACGGCGAGCGGCCGGACGAGGAACTGGCCCGCGTCCTCGACGTCGCCCTGGTCCTGCATGCGGACCATGGATTCAACGCGTCCACCTTCAGTGCCCGCGTGACTGCCAGCACCGAAGCCGATCTCCACGCGGCGGTGACCTCCGCCATCGGCACCCTGAAAGGGCGTCTGCACGGCGGTGCCAATGTGCGGGTCATGCGGATGCTGCGCGACATCGGTTCACCGGACCGGGCGGAGGCGGTCGTCGACGAAATGCTCGAAAAGGGCCAGCGTGTCATGGGCTTCGGCCACCGCGTGTACAAGGTCGAGGATCCCCGCGCCACCGTGCTGCGCGAGCTCGCGCGCACCTCCTGCGAACGGTCGGGCCACGCCATCTGGTTCGATATCTCACAGCGGGTGGAGGAGGTCATGAAGGAGCGCAAGCCCACCATCGCACCCAACGTCGACTTCTATTCCGCGTCGACCTATGCCGCCCTCGGCGTCCCCGAGGACCTGTTCACGGCCATCTTCGCCCTCAGCCGGGTCTCCGGATGGATCGGGCATGTGATGGAACAGCACCGCAACAACCGTTTGATCCGCCCGCGCTCCGACTACGTCGGCCAGCGCGACCAGACCTGGGTCCCGATCGCGGACCGCTAGCGACCGGCCCGCGTCTCCAGGAACCGCAGAAGCGTCCGCACCGCTACTCCGGATCCGCCCTTGCTGGAGGTGTGATCGCGGTTGCGTCCGCCCCAGGCAGTCCCCGCGATGTCCATGTGGACCCAGGGCGTGTCCCCGACGAAATTCTCGAGGAAGGCCCCCGCGCAGGAGGAACCGGCGCCCGTCGCCGCGCCGGAGATGTTCTTGATGTCCGCCACTCGGCTCTTGACAGCTTCCCTGTGCACCTCATGCAGCGGCAGCCGCCAGCAGGCCTCGTCCACCGCATTGCCGGCGTCCACGACCTCCTTTTCGAGCTTGGCGTTGTTGCCCATGAGCCCGGTGATCTCGTGTCCCAGGGCTGTCACCACAGCACCGGTCAGGGTCGCCAGGTCGATGATGCAGTCCGGCTTCCAGGTCTTGATGGTCCAGGACAGCGCGTCCGCCAGGACCAGGCGGCCCTCGGCGTCGGTGTTGAGGACCTCGATCGTGGTGCCGTTGAACGCCGTCACGATGTCTCCCGGCCGCTGCGCGTTGGCCCCCGGCATGTTCTCCGTAGCCGGCACGACCCCGCACACGTCCAGGGGCAGACGCTGCCTCCGAAGGGCTTGGAACAGCCCCACCACGGCAGCCCCGCCGCTCATGTCGTACTTCATTTCATCCATCTTCCCGCTCGGCTTCAGGGAGATGCCGCCCGAGTCGAACGTGATGCCCTTGCCGACGATGGCGACCCGCCCCTTCGTCCGCCCGCGAGCCCTGTGGTTGAGGATGATGAACCGAGAGGGCACCCGGGCGCCCTGCGCCACTCCCAGGAGCGCGCCCATGCCGTTCTTCTCCATCCAGGCCGGAGTCTTCACCTGGCAGGTGATGTGGTCAGCCCCTCGCGCCGTCCGCCGCGCTGCCGCAGCCAGCAGCTCCGGGGTCATTAAGTTTGCAGGACGGTTCTGCAGGTCCCGGGTCAGGCAGGCTGCCTGGGCGGCGTTCGCGCCCAATCGTGCCCCGCGGCGCGCCGCCGTCAGGTCGGTCCGCACCACCACGGTCACCCGCCCCAGAACGTCCCCGTCCTTGTCCGACTCCCGCAGTTCCTCGAACTGGTAGCCGCCCAGGACGCATCCTTCGGCGACCGCCCGGACGGCCTCCTCCACACCGACCTTGGTGAGGACCTCCGGCTGAAAGTCAAGGATCATCGACGACACCTCCTGAGACTGGGCCCGCTTGGCCGCGATGGCCCCTGCGCGGCGGAGGCGTGCCGTGTCGAGGTCGGCCCGCTTTCCGAGCCCGATGCGAACCAGCCGGGCTGCCTTTCCCATGCCGTACAGCGTCTGTGTGCCCCTGAAGCCGCCCAGGAAATCCCGCGCCGCCGGGCCCTTCACGCCAAGCAGACGCGCTGCCCGCGGACCATGCAGCTGCAGCACGACGCGCAGGGGTGTGGATATGAGACCGGGATCGGCTTCCTTGACGAGTATGCGCATGCGGCTCCTTTACATGTCGATGTAGACGGGCCCGCCACCCCCTTCGGGGACGGTCCACTGGATGATCTGGTACGGATCGGCGATGTCGCACGTCTTGCAGTGCACACAGTTCGCCGCATTGATTGTGAGCCCCGCGGCCCCTTCCCGTCCCCACTCATAGACGTTGGCGGGGCAGAAATGCTGGCAGGGATTGCCGAACTCCTCGGTGCACCGGTTCGCGCACAGGTCGGGCTCGGTCACCACCAGATGGCACGGCTGGTCCTCCTCATGGACGGTGCCAGAGTGGTAGACGTCGGTCAGCTTGTCGAACACCAGGCCCTCGCGTGCCGGCGCCGCCGGCACCTTGGACCCGGACGCACGCGCCATGTGCGTGTGCCCCGCTGCGGTCCTCATGCGCCACCAGGGCAGGAAACCGCCGGTGACGCCGTGGAGCCCAGCAACGGCCGGACCCGCCCAGGTGCCCAGCGACAGGGCCTGCCGGAAATTGCGCACGGACTTCATTTCACGGCCAGCCCATGAGGACCGCAGTGCGTCCTCGTAGCCGCTCATCACGTCGGCCGACGCGTCGTCCACATCCAGCGCCCGGAAGACCGTCTCACCCGCCAGCGCGCCGCTCTTCATTGCCAGATGGACCCCCTTCAGCCGCATCATGTTCACCAGGCCGGCCCCGTCCCCGACGATGCAGAAGCCAGCGCCTGACATCCGCGGCATGGCATACCACCCCCCCTCGGGAATGGTCTTCGCGCCGTACCGGAGCATGCTCCCGCCCTCCAGGATCCCCTCCACGAAGGGATGCGCCTTGAAGGCGCTGAACGCGGCATGCGGATCGAATCCGGCATCCTCGTAGTCGAGGCCCGTCACCAGTCCCAGCGAAATTCGGCCGTCTTCCTGTCCGTAGATGAAGCCCCCGCCCACGACCAAGCCGGTCAGCGGCGCTCCCAGGGTATGAATGACCCGGCCCTCCATGTCCTTGGCCGGTGTCTGCCAGACCTCCTTGACACCGGTCGCATAGATCTGCGGGTTGCACCCGTCGTCCAGCGAAAGGTCGCTGATCAGCCGCTTGGTAAGAGAACCCCGGGGACCCTCCGCCAGAACGGTGACCTGGGCCCGAACATCCATCCCAGGCTCGAAAGTGTCCTTGGGTCGGCCGTCCGACCCCCGGCCCATGTCCGCGGTGCGCACGCCGCACACCGCACCGTCCTCGACCAGCAGCTCGGCGCCGGCGAATCCCGGGTACACGTCGACACCGCGCTCCTCGGCCTGCCCGGACAGCCACCGGGTGACCTGGTACATGCTCACGATGCGGTGACCGTGGTTCCTCAGGCCGGGCGGCGTGATCGGAGCCTTCCAAGCCCTGCCCCCGGCGGTCAGGAAACGCATCTCGTCGCGGGCCACGGGAACTCCGCCCGGAAAGCCGCGTTCCGCATGGTCGGGAATCAGCTCATCCAGCGCGCGGAGGTCCATGACTGCGCCGGAGAGGATGTGGTTGCCCACCTCGGCCCCCTTCTCGAGGACCAGGATGCTGGTCTCCCGGCCGGCCTCCTGAACGGCATCGGCCAGACGGATGGCGCAAGCCAGCCCCGCGGCCCCCGCCCCGATGACCAGCACATCCACCTCGAGGACGTCGCGTTCCATGATCGCCCGCAGACTAGCCCGGCGGCGTGAGCCCCACCAGAAACGGATTCCCCGCCCGCTCCGCGCCGATCGAGGTGTCCGGCCCGTGTCCCGGATGCACGGCAACCTGGTCCTCCATGACCAGCAGCCGGTCCCGGATGGAGTCCATGAGCACATCCATCGAGCCGCCCCACAGATCCGTGCGGCCGATGGAACCTGCGAACAGCACATCCCCCGAGAACACCCGGACTCCGTCCGCCAGGCACACGGAGCCGGGCGAATGACCGGGGGTGTGGAGGAAGTCCAGAGCGCATCTGCCGAACTCGACCCGGTCGCCGTGCGCCAGCACCTGGTCGACCTCGGGAACGTGGCGTTCGCCCAGACCGAACATCTCCGCCTGGCGGGGCACCAGGTCAAGGAGCGGCACGTCCTCGCCATGGAACAGGAACGGCACGCCCAGGGCCGCCCGCACCTCCATCGCCGCGCCCACATGGTCCACATGCCCGTGCGTACCCACCAGGCACTGCACATCGACGTCGTGCTCCTCCACCGCCGCGAGCAGGCGCTCAGGTTCATCCCCCGGATCGATGACGATGCCTTCTCCGGTATCAGGGCACTTGAGGATCTGGGCGTTCATCTGGAACAGGCCCACGACCAGACGGTGGATCTCCATCAGTCCGCGCAGCCCTCCACCCATTGCGCCCCGTCCTCGAACACCTCTCGTTTCCAGATCGGGGCTTCGTGCTTGATCCGGTCCACGATGCGCCGGCAGAGGTCGAATGCCTCGGCCCGGTGCGGACATGCCACCGCCACACCAAAGGCGGCCTGGCCCGGCTCGAGCACCCCCGTGGCATGCGCGGCGGCCACCCGGGCGGCCTCCAGACCGGCAGACTCCTCCGCCATCAGCGCCTCCACCAGGGGAACGGCCATCTCCTCGTACATCTGGTACTCGAGGCGCAGCACGCGGCGGCCCGCCGTGTTGTCTCTCACACGTCCGACGAACAGCACGACCGCGCCGCAGGACGAATCCTGCACGGCGGCACGCAGGACAGTGGGATCGACCGCACCGTCACAGGCCCGGAAGGACATGGGCGGCGCTCAGCCCCCGCTGACGGGCGGCAGGAATGCCACCACCTGGCCCCGCCGCACCTCGACGAAATCCGAGGCGTGGCGGTGGTCGACAGCAGCCACGGCCGGCAGGCCGACCAGGGCGGGCCAGTCCTCGAGGAGTCTCGTCCGAATCCCGCCGATGGTCACAGGCTCGGGAACCCCAGCCACGGACACCTGGTCCGCCCCCACCGCATCGCGCCAGGAGGCGAACAGCCGGACCTCGACGTCCACCGCCCTGCGTCAGTCCGCATGGACGATCAGGTCGATCGCCTCGCGGTCCTCCTCGTCCAGTTCTGTGAAGAAGACCGCGATGCCCCACCCTCCGTCGACGTCCGGCTCGCACCTGACCACCGTCCCCAGGCCTTCGACGTGACGGTTCGAACCGGGAAGATCCATGCTCAGGCGCACCTGTGACATTTCGGCCATCGCCCCCACAGAAGTGAATGCGACGCCGGAGCGGCTCAGGTCACGCACCCGGCAGGCCTCATCGCCCACGATCACCGAACAGGAGATCGTCCGCCTGGGGTGGCCGCGCCGTTCCCTGCCGCCTGTGTCCATCGGCGCAGTTTCATGTGCTTCCGCCTTCCCCGTCAACACCTCCCTGGAATCCGCGAATCGGTGGCCGTACAGTAGGGATTCGCGGGGTTTTCCTGCCCCGAACCACGCCGCATCGATGGAGACAGTGTGATGGCAAGCTTCAACAAAGTGATTCTCATGGGCAACCTGACGCGCGATCCGGAACTCCGGGTGGTCGGCAGCGGGACCCAGATCTGCAAGGCCGGACTGGCCGTCAACGACCGGTTCAAGGACAGCAATGGCGAGTGGCAGGACAAGGCCCATTTCGTCGACATCACCATCTTCGGCGCCCGGGGAGAGGCGTTCAGCCGGTATCTCTCGAAGGGAAAGCCGGTCCTGATCGAAGGAAGGCTGGACTACTCCACCTGGGAGGCCGAGAACGGGGACAAGCGCTCGAAGCTCGAGGTCGTGGCCAACAACTGGGAGTTCGTCGGACCCCGCGAAGGCGGTGGCGGCGGCACCAACTACGGCGAAAACCAGGGGACGCAGGCAGCACCGGCACAGCCAGTCTCTCAGGCCGCAGGCACCGCAGAAGATCCGCCCTTCTAGGGGGCCCGGCGTCCCACCACGACCCGGGGACGCCCGGCTGCATCCGAGCGAATCCTGACGTCGGCCATGCCGGCGGCACGCACCGCTTCCGCCGCCGCCTCGTCCTGGCCATCGCCGAACTCGGACACGAAGCGGCCGCCAGGCCGCAGGGCCTGCATGGACAGGGCTGCCCAGGATCGCACATGCGACAGGCCGTCGCCGCCCTGCGCGAACAGGGCATCGGCCGGCTCGGTCCGCGCCACGGCCGGGTCCAGCCCTGCCGGGTCATCAGGGTCGATGTAGGGCGGATTGGTCACGACCAGGTCCACGGGACCTACCCCGGATGGACCGCTCCCCTGGACCAGGAGCACACGGTCCCCCACCCCATGGGCCGCCACATTCCGGGCCGCGACCCTCAGGGCAGGGACCGAGGCATCCACCGCTGCCACCCTGGCCCCTTTGAGGGCCAGCACGACGGCCAGGCAGCCTGAACCGGTCCCGACATCGGCCGCTGCAAGGCCGTCCACCCCGCCCTCCAGGGCCGCCTCCAGCACAGACTCCGTCTCAGGCCGAGGAACCAGCACGGCGGGCGTCACGTGGAACGCCAGGCCCCAGAACTCGCGTGTCCCCGTCAGGTAGGCCACCGGCATGCCTGACGCACGGCCCTTGACCGCCTCCCTGAACCGGTCCAGCTCATCCGACGTGGGCCGTCGGTCCGGGTCCATGTAGAGGTCGAGCCGCCGGCCCCCCATGGCCCAGGCCAGAAGCAGTTCGGCGTCCAGCCGGGGGCTGTCGGGCACCTGTCCCTCGAGCCATCCAGCCGCCTTCACTGTCAGTTCGCGGACAGTGGGCGCCGTCGGCGAGTCGTCAGGCTCAGCCCTTGCGTCCGCTGCGCTTGCCACGCTTGCGGCCACCGCCGCCCGACTCCTTCCTGGAAGTACTGCGGGCCTTGCGCTTTTTCGGCTTCCCCTTGCCCTTCCCCTTGCCCATGCCGGTCGCGGTCCCGACGAAAGTGACCAGCACCAGGAATCCTCCGCAGGTCATGACGAATCGCCCAATGCCGGCGCGGTCCAGCAGATCGGCCAGCGCAGTTCCCCAGCCGTCCTCAGCGGCCATGGACGCAAGGGCGCTGAATCCGGTCTCCTCGCCCAGGGCTTTCAGCAGCGGGGCCTGCGCCTCGGTCAAGGTGCCGAGATCGTTGGCGGCCATCAGCTCCTCGTGCATGCTCGCGGCCGCCTCCAGCAACAGGGGATTGTCACCGCGCACGGTTCCATCCATGACCAGCGGACTGCCTTCCGGCAGTGCTTTCGTCAACGCGTCCGTGTCGATCCAGCGGTATTCGGTCACAGGGCCCAGCATCGTGGCGGCACCAATCGGCCCCAGAGCACTGCCCACCATGAGCATGCCCAGGGACAGACGGTTCCCCAGAAGGGCCACCCACATCTTCCACATGCCGACCAGGCCCAGCACCAGCAGGGCCGCGCCCGTCAGCGTGTGAGTTCCGGGATTTTCTCCCCAGGGCAGCAGCGTCCCAAGGACCACAAGTCCGAAGCCGATCAGGAGCCGCCAGTTCTCCTTGTGAGCCTGGCCCTCATACAACACGACGCGCTTGCTGCAAACGGGGCACACCCGCGCGGATGCGGCGATCAGGCTGTGGCACAGGATGCAGTACTTCTGTTCACCGGCTGGCTGTACCGGTGCGGCCACCGCCGCCGCTGCCGGCTCGGGAGCAGTCGCCGGCTCCTGCTCCGGTACGGAGACTCCTTCAACGGGGTCACTGGCGTCTTCCAGCGTGGGTTCAGTGATGGGGTCCTCCTCGGGCTCCAGGACGAGTTCCTCCTCGGGCTCCAGGACAAGTTCTTCCT
>CAZZHK010000001.1:122199-182534 GCA_964653725.1 uncultured Planctomycetales bacterium
TCCTCCTCGGGCTCCAGGACGAGTTCCTCCTCGGGCTCCAGGACAAGTTCTTCCTCAAGGGAGAAAGCATCCTCCGGCTCTTCAATGAGCTGCTCCAGGGCCTCGTCCCCCAGCAGCGATCCCAGCAGCTCGGCATCCTCGGCGAGTTCCGCCGCCGATACAGGGTCGTCCTCCACCGGCTGGTCCTCCTCCTCGAGCTCTTCCAGGGTTTCCCAGACCGGATCGGGGTCCACGTCCACCGGTTTGGCCGCGGGCAGCTCCTCGGCGAGTTCCTCCATGTCCAGGTCGTCCTCCAGGACCATCAAGTCCTCGTCCAGCGGCTCCATCTCCTCGAAATCCGCAACCTCCTCACCGGCGTCCTCGGTTTCGGACGCTGCCTCCTCGTCCTCCTCCAGCGCCTCCCACCCGTCCCCGACGGATTTCTCCTCCTGCCCGACGTCGAGCATCGCCCGCACCGACTTGGGGTCGATCGGGGCCCATTCCTCTTCCTCGACCACCTCCAGGTCAGCCACGGGTTCCAGTTCCTCCAACTCCTCCAGGTGTCCCGGTTCCTCGAGTTCCTCAACCTCACCCAGATCCTCCAGTGCGCCCGACTCCTCGGCAGCCGCATGCGGCACAAGCTCTTCAGGATCCGAACCCAGCAGTTCCACATCCTCCAACGGGACTTCCGCCTCTGCCGCCACCTCAAGTTCCGGCATCTCCGGGGTCTCCGCGATTTCCTCGTTCACCTCATGGGCGATCGGGGCCCATTCCTCTTCCTCGACCACCTCCAGGTCCGCCACGGGTTCCAGTTCCTCCAACTCCTCCAGGTGTCCCGGTTCCTCGAGTTCTTCAACCTCATCCAGATCCTCCAGTGCGCCCGACTCCTCGGCAGCCGCATGCGGCACAAGCTCTTCAGGATCCGAACCCAGCAGTTCCACATCCTCCAACGGGACTTCCGCCTCTGCCGCCACCTCAAGTTCCGGCACCTCCGGGGTCTCCGCGATTTCCTCGTTCACCTCCTGGGAAGCCTGCAGGGCCTCCTGGATCCGTCGACGGATGTCAGCGATCTGCTCGTGGGAGGGGGATCCCTGGGAATCGTCTTCATTCATGGGGTTCATGTCCTGCTTGTATCGCGGCTTCGCGGGGTGGTGACGCTACAGGGCCGCCAGTCGTTCCTGTCGATCCCAGTCCGTCAGCGCATCGAGCATCGGATCCAGGGTCCCCGACAGCACGCCGTCCAGGTCATGCGTCGTGAACCCGATCCGATGGTCGGTCACTCGGCTCTGGGGGTAATTGTAGGTGCGGATCCGCGCGCTGCGGTCGCCTGAGCCGATCTGGGAACGCCGTTCGGCGGCTCGCTCCGCCTCCCTCTTGCCCGTCTCGAGATCGTAGAGGCGTGACCGCAGGATCCGCAGCGCGCGCGCCTTGTTCTTATGCTGGCTCTTTTCGTCCTGGCAGCTGACCACCAGACCGGTCGGCAGATGCGTCATGCGCACCGCGCTGGATGTCTTGTTGACTGACTGCCCCCCCGGACCGCTGGCCCTCATCACGTCGATCCTCAGGTCCTCCTTCGCGATCTGGACCTCGATCTCCTCCACCTCGGGAAGCACGGCAACCGTGGCCGCAGACGTGTGGATTCGGCCCGAGGACTCGGTGACCGGAACCCGCTGCACTCGGTGACCTCCGCTCTCGAAACGCAGACGCCCATAGGCGCCGGCTCCCTGGATGGATCCGATGATCTCACGGAACCCGCCCAGGTCCGTTCCGTGGCTGGCCAGGATCTCCGTCTTCCATTTCCTGCCCTCGGCGTATGCCGCATACATCCGGAACAGATCGGCCGCGAACAGTCCTGCCTCGTCGCCCCCGGTGCCAGCACGGATCTCCAGAATGACGCTGCGGCCTCCGCCTGTCTCCTCGTCCACCAGCAGACGCACGACCTCTTCCTGAAGGACTGTCTCTTCCCTGTCACATGCGTCCGTTTCTTCCACCGCCAGATCCGCCATTTCCGGATCGGAATCCAGTTCCATGGCCTGGGCCCGGCGCTCCTCCAGCGCCACCGCCCGGTCGAACAGCCCCTTGGCTTGCTCCAGTTGCCCCAACTCCTTCAGTCGGGCCGCATAGTCAGGCTGCTGCGGCGCCTCCGGTGTGGAAATCGCGTCCGAAAGTTCGGCGTGCCGCGACGCCAACTCCTCGAGTTTCTTTCGGGGCCCCTCGGCGATGGACACCGGGACTCAGGAAAGTCCGTAGCGCTGTCGGTACTTCTCCACCCGGCCTGCCGTATCCACGAACTTCTGCTTGCCGGTGTAGAACGGGTGGCACTGGGAGCAGATCTCCACCTTGATCTGGGAGACGGTGGACAGGGTATGGAATTCCTCGCCGCAGCCGCACGTGACGGTGCATTCAACGAATTCGGGGTGGATTCCGGTCTTCATGGCTCAATCCTGCCGCGGTTGGCCGCGCGTGGGGGCAGAGACTCTAACGGCGCCGCCGGTCACCGGCAAGCCGGTGCTGGTCAGGCCAGCATCTTGCCCGTCCGGCACTCCTGCAGCACCGGGCACTCGGGGCAATGGGGACGCTTCGTCGTGCAGGTCTCCTGACCCAGGCGGCACAGATGCACATGAAAGCCGAGCACCTGGTCCTTGTCCTGGGGCATGAGGGCCTGGAGAGACTCCTGGGCCTGATTGGGGGATTTGGTCTCATCGATCAGGCCGATTCGCTGGGCCACCCGGCTCAAGCCTGCCTCCATGGTCAGCTGCTGCGCCTCCGCGGCGCCCAATCGGTTGCGCACCACCAGCATTCCGGTCCAACGGCCTGCGGTCTCGACGTTCTCGAGGAACGCGATCCGTTCACGAGGCACGACATGATCCATTCCTCCCAGATCCAATTCGTGGCGCTCTTCCCAGATGCGCAGCAGCGTCTCTCGCAGGATCGTCGGCCACTCATCCCCCCGGATGGAGAGCCCCTTGCCGGCGAGGGCAATGTCGTACTCCTGCGCCAGCCTTGCTTCGTTCCAGTCCACGTACCGGTCCCTGACGGCAGACACGACGGCCCTCGCCTTGGATACCGCCATCCCACGGGACAGCACGCTGACCAGGACGTCCTCGATGTAGGTCACCGCAGGAAACGTCCGGGGCTTCCCGTACAGGTCTTCGAGGGTCCGCAGGACCCTCTTCAAACGGGGCCTGTCGACGGCCAAATCAGTCAGCCTTGGAGCGGCGCCGCGGCTTGCGCTTGGGCCTGGCTGGCAGCGTCACCCCGTGCTTCTTGAACAGGGTGGTCACGGTCTCGGACGGCTGTGCCCCCACGCCCAGCCAGTATTCGGCACGCGCTACATCCACCGTGGAGGCCTTCGCGTCATCTCTGACCAGAGGGTCGTACATGCCAAGGATCTCCAGCGTCGCTCCGTCACGCGGACGGTGCGCATCGGCAACGGCAATCCGGAAGCACGGGCGATTCCGGCGACCAGTGCGTTTGAGTCGGATCTTGACTACCACGACGTTTCCTCCAGACAGGCTCGGACGGGCCCCCGGATACGTTTCACGGGGACGATGGAACCCCGGACCCTACCCCTTGGCACCGCCGGGGACAACCGTCCCCGGCGACAGGCAGAATCGCCGCAGGTCACTACGGGCGCTTTTCGCCCCGGGTCTCGGCACCGCCTGTCTTGGGACGCTTCGCCTGAACGTCCTTGCGCTTCTTTTCGTCGCCGGCGCGCTTGGCCCGTGCGTCGCCCCGTTCGCGGTCCGTCCCCTTCGCTTTTGGCGAGCGAGGGCGTGCGTCAGGCCTTGCCCGGCCTGCACCCGCATCTCCATCACCGCCTCGCTGCGGCCGGGCACGGTCCGTGGAGGGAGCCCCGGAAGGGGTCGGCTTGCGGCCGTAGAGGGCATCGATGCGGGCCTCGAGGACGGAAAGGCGGGCACCAATCCGCTGCTCCATGGCCTTCAGATCGTCCAGCCAGGGCTTGCTCCGCAGGCCACCGATCGGGGCGCCGACATCGGACCCGGTCGCGCCGGAGCGGCGACTGCCCGAGAGCCGGGCCTCGATGCGGCCCATCGACTCGCGCAAACGGCCGTTCTCCTTCACCATTCCGTCCAACGAAGCGGTCAGCCGGTCCACCTGGGCCCGCAGATCCACATTTTGTGCCTTCAGGCCCTCGACGGACTGCGTAAGCCGAGCCACGGCATCGCTGCGGTCCTGGGCGCCTGCTTCCATGGCCAGGGCCCCTATCAGAGCGACGGCCGTCATTGTCTTGATCATCATGCTATTACCTCGTGTCGTGACGGGACCGATCCTGCTGTCCCATCCGCTTGGACGGCTGATTCTAGGACATCTTCCCCACTCGCAGGGTCCGAATCCGGCATCCTCGCGACAACCCCGCCAATCGCGCCCAGCTTTTCCTCGATCCGCTCGTAGCCACGATCGATGTGGTACACGCGGTGGATGCTGGTCTCCCCTTCGGCCACCAGCCCGGCGATGACCAGGCTGGCCGAGGCCCTCAGATCGGAGGCCATGATGTGGGCGCCGGATAGATGTACCGGCCCCATGGCCAGGGCACGCGGCCCGCTGCGGCGGATCTTGGCGCCCAGACGGGCCAGTTCAGCCAGGTAATTGAACCGGTCCGGATAGATCCGCTCCTCGACCAGGGAATTCCCGTCGGCCTGGGTCATGACGGCAAGCCACTGTGCCTGCAGGTCCGTGGGAAAACCGGGATACGGGTGCGTGGCAATGTCCGTGGCGCGAAGGTCCTGGCCCCCCTCCACCGTCAGCGATGAGTCCTCTCGCTCGAACTCCGCGCCGGCCTGCCGCAGGGCGTCCAGCAGGGCGACCAGATCGCCGGGCCGGCACCCGTCCACGGTGACCCTGCCCCCTGGCGAAGCCAGCCCCGCCAGCAGATAGGTCCCCGCCTCGATCCGGTCGGGCAGCACCACATGCGTGGCACCGTGCAGGGACTCGACCCCCTCGATGACCAGTTGCGGCGTGCCCGCCCCCGTTACGCCGGCCCCCATCGCGTTCAGGCAGGCGGCCACATCCGCCACCTCCGGCTCACAGGCTGCCCCCTCCACGATGGTCTCCCCCCGGGCGAGCGTAGCAGCCAGCATGACGTTGATGGTCCCTGTGACCGTCGACCCCATCGGGCCACCCAGGAACATCTCGCCGCCGCGCAGCCCGTCGGGCGCCCGTGCGACGATATCGCCATGTTCCTCGGTGACCGTCGCGCCCAGCGCTAGGAGCCCCTTGAGGTGCAGGTCGATCGGGCGAAAACCGATCACGCAGCCGCCAGGATGCGGCACACGCGCCTCGCCGAAACGGGCCAGCAGCGGACCCAGGACCATGAACGAGCCGCGCATCTGGCGCACCTCCTCGTAGGGAGCGTGGACGGAGGAGACCCCTCCTGCATCAAGGACCAGCGTCCCGTCTTTCTGATGATCGGTCTTGACTCCCAGAGCGCCCAGCACTCGGCCCATCTGCATCACGTCCCTCAGGCGGGGCGCATGGCCGATGCGCAGTTCCTCGGAGGTCAGCAGAGAGGCTGCCATGAGCGGCAGCACTGCGTTCTTGGCACCGGAAACGGCGACCGTCCCTTCCAGGGGATGTCCGCCTTCGACCACAAACTTGTCCATGGTCAGCCCCTCAGCCGCCCGCCCAGAGGCTCGCCGCCGATCAGGTGCAGGTGGGCGTGAAACACGGTCTGCCCGCCCTCCTCGTTGCAGTTCATGGCCACCCGGTAGCCAGACTCGGAAATGCCCCTCTGGCGCGCGATGTGCGCCGCCGTCAGCAGCAGACGGCCCAGCACCCCCTCCTGATCCTCATCCGCAGCGTCGAGGCTGGCCAAATGCTCCTCCGGCACCACAAGGACATGGACCGGTGCCTGAGGGGAAACGTCCTCGAAGGCCACCACACCACCCCCTCGTGACACGATGCGCGCATTCACATCGCCCGCGACAATGCCGCAGAACAAGCACCCGTCCGCCACGCGCCCAGCCTAGCGGGAGGCCGAGGCACATTCACGCACGGCGTTGACCAACAGAGCCAGTCTCCCTAGAATCTGCGGCCCCCGATCGCCGCGGCAGGGGCCCGTCGTGCAAGGAAATCGCGGCTTCCCGACCTTCCACCGGACAGGAAACACCGGAAACGAAAATGTTCGAAGACATCGCGCAAGCAGACGCAGAGACCACCCAGGAAACCGCCCCGGAGGCCACCTCGGCGGAGGAGGCCTCCCCGCACCTGCTGGACCCGAATGGCGCGGAACCCACCCGCGAGGCATTCCAGGAGCTGTCCCGCGCCGTGCGCGTCGATGCCGCTCTCTGCAAGCAGCTGGGTGAGCGGGCCCGTACCGCCGACGCAGCGTCCCTTGGCAATGACGCCTCCTTGCGTACAGGCGGGTGCCTCTGGGCCGCCTGCGCCTACGAGGAGGCTGCAGACGCGCTGGCGCAGGCCCCGCGTTCCGCTGTTGCCAAGTTCCTCAGGGCCCGCAGCCTGATGCGGTCCGGCCAGCCCGGGGAGGCGCGATCGCTCCTCAAGAGCCTGGTGTCCTCGGATGCCGCCGACAACGACGCCCAGGCCGCCCTCCTGGAGACCCTGGATGCGGAGGGGAATGCGGACGTGCTGGCCAAGGGCCTCACGGGGCTCCCCGCCGCTTTCCGCAAGACCACCGACTACGTCTACTTCAGCGGCCGCCTGGCGGAACATGAGGGACGCACCGAAGAGGCGATGGAGTCGTACGAAAACGCCCTCGAACTGGACGGGGACCACTCGCTGGCGCTCTTCCGGCTGTCCTTCCTGCTCTACCTGCATGGAATGGACGAGGAAGCGGCCACCCTGCTGGAACGTCTCGTGCGGCATGTCCCCGTGGACACCTCAGCCCTTATGAACCTCGGGATCATCTACGAGGACCGCGAGGACTACACCCAGGCTGCGGAGTGCTTCGAGGCAGTGCTCGAGGCACACCCGTCAGACGACCGCGCACGCCTCTACCTGGATGACGCTCGCGCCTCCCAGACGATGCACTACGACGAGGACCAGGAGCGGCGCCTGGGTCGCCTGCAGCAGACCCTGCGAACGCCAATCTCCGACTTCGAACTCTCCGTCCGGGCCCGCAACTGCCTCGACAAGATGGGCATCGCCACCCTCGGCGATCTTGTCGGGCGCACCACGACTGAACTGCTCGCCTTCAAGAACTTCGGCGAGACCTCCCTCCAGGAAATCGAGGAGATCCTCACCATGAAGGGACTCCACCTGGGCATGTCCACGGACCTGCGCTCCGTCGTCGCGACCGGCGACACTGAATCCGAGCCCGACATGGGCCTGCCGCTTGCATCCCTCGACCTGAGCGTCCGCAGCCGCCGGGCCGTGGACACATTGGACCTCGGGACTGTCGGGGAACTCTGCGAACGCACGGAGGCAGAGCTGCTCGATCTGCCGAACTTCGGCGAGACATCCCTGAACGAGATCAAGAGCCAACTCGCCCGCCGGGGCCTCAGCCTCAAGAGCTGACCCTTGTACGACTTTCTGAGGGGCCGCGTCGCGAGGATCGACGGGGCGTCCTGCGCCCTTGACGTCTGCGGCGTGGGCTACAGCCTGGTCTGCACACCGCGCACCGCGGCGGGCCTGTCCGTGGACAGCGAGGTGGAACTGCTCACCCATATGCAGGCGTCCAAGGAGGGCGCTCCCGTCCTCTACGGCTTCAAGGACACCGTGGAGCGGTCACTGTTCAGGCTCCTCATCGGCGTCAGCGGCGTCGGCCCCGCCAGCGCTCTTGCGCTTCTGACCACGCTCGCTCCCGGCGAACTGGCCTCCGCCGTGGCCCGCGGCGACGAGCAGGCACTAACGGCCGCCAAGGGGATCGGAAAGAAAGCGGCCGGCCGCATCGTGGTGGACCTGAAGGAGCGCATGGCCTCGCCGGAAACGGACCTGCCGACCGACATCCTGCCGGCCGGGCCGCGCCGGGACGCCGTGTCCGCATTGATGGCACTCGGCTACACACCGGCCGGAGCCACGCAGGCAGTGGAGCAGCTCCTGTCCGAGACCCCCGATGCGCCTCTTGAGGAGATCGTGCGCCGGGCGCTCGCAGGGGCGTCCGCCTAGATCGCCTCGGCTGACAGGCAGGCGCTCACCAGCCCCAGATCCACCGGGGTCACGCCGTCAATCCGGGATGCGGCTCCCAGTGATTCCGGCCGGGTCCTGCCCAGCTTCTCCACGGCCTCCAGGCGCAGCCCCCGTACGGCGTCGTAGTCGAATCCGTCGGGAATGGCGGTGGCTTCCGCTTCCTCCAGCCGGGCCGCAGCCGCCGCCTGACGGCGGGCGTACCCTTCGTAGCGTGCCTCCGCCTCCAGGCTCTCCACATCACGGGGCTCCAACCCACTCCAATCCCCCGTAATCTCCTCGAGATGCGCACCAGGACGCTTCAGGTGCCGCCAACCGCTGTGCTGCCCGACGCGCGCCTTGTGAAGGGCCGCGCGGGCGTCCTCCAGACGTCGCTGCCGGGCTACCTGCCTGTCCGCGCGGAGGCCCTGGACCAGCCCCAGCCGACGACCGGTCGGGCCGAGCCGCAGGTCCGCATTGTCCTGCCGAAGGGTGATTCGATGCTCGGCGCGCGACGTGAACATGCGGTAGGGCTCGCGAGGATCACACCGCACCAGATCGTCAACGAGCACGCCCAGGTACGCCTCCGAGCGCCCGGGCACCCACCCGGTCCTGCCGTCCGCCCCCAGGGCGGCATTGATCCCTGCCACCAGGCCCAGGGCCGCCGCCTCTTCGTATCCGGTGGTCCCGAGGATCTGCCCGGCCAGGAGCAGGCCGGGGATGGTGCGGACCTCGAGCGTCCTGCGCACCTGGCTCGGAAAAACGAAGTCGTACTCCACCGCATAACCAGGCTGGGCGACAACCGCCGACCGCAGGCCCGGAATGGTCCTGACCAGGGCCGTCTGCTCGTCCGCCGGCAGGCCCGTCGACAGCCCGGACGGATAGACCAGCGGACTCTCCCAGCCTTCAGGCTCCAGGAAGATCGTGTGCGAAGACCGGTCAGGAAAGCGCACGACCTTGTCCTCGATGGAGGGGCAGTTGCGGGGGCCGCGTCCCTGCACGCGGCCCCCGTAGGTCGGGGTCAGGTGAAGTCGCGCTCGAAGGAAGGACGCCGTTTCCGGCGTGGTGGCGGTCAGGAGACAGGGGATCTGGGGCGCCGTCAGCCCTTCCGTCATGTCGCTGAGGAACACCGGGGGATCGTCCCCCGGCTGCAGCGTGCAAGCCCCTTCCTCAATGCTGTCCGCTTCCAGCCGCGGAGGCGTCCCCGTCTTGAGGCGTCCGGTATCCAGCCCCAGGTCACGGAGCGCGTTCCCCAGACGGTTGCTGGGGGGCTCATCTACCCTGCCGCCCGGCCGCATCTCGAGTCCCTCGTGAAGACGGCCGCCCAGGAACGTGCCGCCTGTCACCACCGTCGCTCCCGCCGGTAGGTACCCGGACGGTTCGGTCACCACGCCGGTGCAGCGTCCCCCCTCGCGGACCAGGGCCACGACCTCCTCCTCCATGATGTCGATTGCGTCCTCGGCGGCGATGGCCCCCTGGATCCCCTCCGCATACACCGCGCGGTCGCAGCCGACCCTGGGACCGCGGACGGCCGGCCCCTTGGAACGGTTCAGCAGCCGGAAATGGAGGCCCGCCGCATCGGCGGCACGGCCCATCGCTCCGCCCATCGCGTCCACCTCCCGGACCAGATGTCCCTTGCCGAGGCCGCCCACCGACGGATTGCAGGGCATGGTGCCGATGGACTGGACCTTCAGTGTGATCAGGGTGACCGTACGGCCCATGCGGGCGGCTGCCAGAGCCGCTTCACAGCCCGCATGTCCGCCCCCAACGACAATGACGTCACGCATACGCGGAGCAATGTATCCTTGGGATGGCCGGAAGAGGGCAAGTCCAACGCCCCTCCTGCCGATAGAGCACTGGCATGCGCGACTACATCCTCCGTGAACTGGATCGTCTGCGCCGCATCTACGGAAGCGGCGGCTAGCGCGGCCGCGCTATCCTGGCTGCGTGTCCGCCGTCCTGGTCTTCCTGCCGCTGCTCGCTCCCCCGATTGTCCAGGACCCCGTTCCGTCCCACCAGGAGGTCCTGAAGGAGGTCAGGAAACGGGCCGAGAGGGACCGCAAGCGCGCGAAGGGCCAACTCGACAGTCTCCGCGCCCAAATGTCGCTGGACCCGCGCAACAGGGGGCAGGCTGTCGACGAGGCCGTTCGCCGGGCTGCCCTGCTGGGGCCGGCCGCCATTCCCCGGCTGCTCGCGTGGCTCGACCCCGGCCAGGGGGACGGCGAGGCCTTGTTCCTTTCGCGCAGTTCGGCGGCTGCATTGTCCCTTGTCGCGGACGGCTCCCTGGTGCCGGAACTGGTGCGGCGCACGCGCGAGGGCGGCATCTTCGGCCGCTGGAACGCCGTGTCCGTCCTCGGGGCCATCGGTGATTCCGCGGCCGAGACACCGCTCGTGGCGCTGCTGGACGATCCGGATCTTGAGGTCGCCGCCCTCGACGCACTGGCAGCGGCCGGGGGAGAGGAGTGCGTGGAGGCCGTGGCACGCCGACTGTCCAGCGCCTCGTACGCCACCAGGAAGTCGGCTCTGAACTCCCTGGGCAGCATCGGCACGACCACGTGCGCCACCGCCATCACCAAGTTCCTCACCGGCCCGGGCTCCGACACACTTGCCGGTGACGCGGCTGAGATCCTGGCGCGGTTGGGCGGGGAAGACTCCCTGCCTGGCCTTCTGGCAGCCTTGCTGCGCCCTGGGATCCTCGGCAGCCGCCGCGTTGCCCTGCTCCGGGCGGTAGCGACCCTCGCACCGCGAAACACACGCACCGCCCGGGAAACGGTCCGCCCCCTCACTTTCGCCACCGACCGCGACGTCCGCCGAGAGGCGTGGTTCACGCTTCACGCCCTGGGGGACGCCCGTGCTGCGGACTCCGCGCTGGGCCCGTACGACGACTATGTGAAGGGCTACCCCAGGCTCCCCAGCGCGTTCATCGACCGCGCCTACGTCCACAACCGGCTCGATCGCCGGTCAAAGGCCCGGCAGGACCTCAAGAAGGCCCGGTCACTGGCCGAGAAAGCGGGCACTCCGCTTGGCCCTGACTGGCACATCGAGTGGGCCTTCCTGCTGTGCGCAGACCGGGACTGGAAGGAGGCCGCCGCGACTCTTCAGACCGGCCGGATCACCGCCGAGCAGATCCAGGAGCACGTCTGGCGTGATCGCTTCGCCGCATTCATGGAGCGTCCCGAGTCCCAGGCGTGGAAGCGGCGCTGAGCACCTTGCGCAGGCGGACCACCTCGGGCACGTAGCCCCGGCGCTGCGCCATCCCCCCCAGGGCGTCATCCCCCCACGGCAGCTCCACGTCGACCTCGGTGCAGCCGCGATCCGTCAGGAGCCGCTCGGCGGCATCGAGCAGGGTGCGGCCCACCCCCTGGGCGCGGAACACCCGCCCGACCAGCATCGGCCCCAGCCGCGGCGCACCATCCATTGCCTCGACCACCAGACAGCCCGCCAACTCCTCCCGGTCTCCACGTGCAACCAGGACCAGGGAATTGCCGTCCGGCGGGGGCGAGCCCTCCCAGTCATGACCTTCCCGGCCCGCCCATTCGGACAGCTCATCCCAGCATCCACCACCGACATCGAAAATCCTGACCATGCGGCCATCATGCCCCATGGTTGCCGTACGGGGCTCCACCCCGTATCACTTTCGGCCCGCATGCGCGCGGAACCCCTGCGATGAACAGCACCGTCGAAAAGGCCGGCCCCTGCCGCGTCCACCTGGTCCTTGAGGCCGACGCGGGCGAAGTCGATGCCGCGATCCATGCGGCCTACAAGAGGGCGTCCAAGGCAGTCCGCATCGACGGATTCCGACGCGGCAAGGTGCCCCGCAAGGTCCTGGAGAGCCGCTTCGGTGCTGCCATACACCAGGATGCCAAGGAGACGCTGGTCGACCGGATGGTCCATGAGGCGGAACACGAAGCGGAATTCCGCCTGTTCGGCCATCCGGACATTCCCTGGGACGACATCTCATTCGACGCGGGCTCGGACCTGACCGTGGAGTGCGACGCGGACATCCACCCGGACGTCCAGTTGGTGCCGCTGGACTCCCTGAACGTGGATGCCGAAGACGTGCAGGTAGGGGAAGCCGAGGTGGACACCGCCCTCGACGAACTGGGCCAGGCCCACCAGCGTCCGGTGGAGACCGACGCGCTCGAGGAAGACGGGCTCGTCCGGGTCAAACTGACTTTCCGTTGCGGCGAGGACGAAGTCCGCCCGGAGGCGGCCGCTCACCTGTCGCCGGCCCATCCCCTCCCCGGATCCGACGAAGCGGCCTACAGCGACGCCATCCACAACACACCGCTCGGAGAGTCCTTCACCCTGCCTGTGGTGTTCCCCGCCGAGTTCCGCCCCACACATTTCGCCGGAGAGGGCGGAGAGGCTGTCGTGGAAATGGAAGCCTGGGAGCGCCTCGAGTCCCCGCCGGTGGAGGAACTGGCGACCGCGCTCGGCCTGGCGGACGCCGACGCCCTGCGCCAGGCCGTCACGGCCGACATCGAGGCGCGCAAGACCGCCGCAGAGCACCGTCGCCAGGAGGACACCCTCCTTGACGCCCTTTCCGCAGCCGCACCCTTCGATCTGCCCGAGCGGCTGGTCGACAATGCCCGGGAGTCGCAGCTGCGCCGTTACCGGGCCGATCTGGAAGCGGCCGGCACCCCTCCCGAGGACCTGGATGACCGTCTGCGCGACGCCCAGCAGAAGAGCCAGGAGGTTGCGGAGGAATCCCTCCGGCGCTGGTTCCTGATCGAGGCGCTCGCCGTCCAGGAGGGCATACGGGTCACGGAGACGGACCTGGAAAACGAATACCGCAGCCTCGGGCACCGCCACGGCAGCACCCCTCGCGCCGTGCGGGATGCCTACCGGCGTCACCGCATGGAAGGGGACCTGGCTGCCGACATCAGGGAGGCCCGGGTCCGCCGGAGCCTCAGAGAGAAAGCCGGTCTCACCGGATCCCCCAACTAAGGGATAAGATCAACCGTAGGGAACACAGCACCAATGGACAGCACGAACACGATCATCCCCTTTGTCATCGAGAAGACCGGGCGCGGAGAGCGCTCGTATGACATCTATTCACGTCTTCTCGAGGACCGCATCGTCTTCATCGGAACGCCGATCGACGACCATGTGGCCAACGTGGTAGTTGCACAGCTCCTGTTCCTCCAGAAGGAGAGCAAGACACAGGATGTGCACCTCTACATCAACTCGCCCGGCGGCGCCGTCACGGCCGGGCTTGCCATATACGACACGATGCAGTTCGTGCAGTGCGATGTGTCCACCTACTGCATCGGCCAGGCGGCGAGCATGGGAGCCGTGCTGCTGGCCGGCGGTGCAGAAGGCAAGCGCCACTGCCTGCCGAATTCACGCGTCATGATCCACCAGCCCTGGGGCGGCTTCCAGGGCACCGCCTCGGACATCGAGATCCACGCCGCCGAGATCGTCAAGATCAAGAAGACCCTCAACGGCATCCTCGCCAAGCACTGCGGCCGTACCGACAAGCAGCTGCAGAAGGACACCGACCGCGACAACTTCCTGTCAGCCGATGAGGCCCGCCAGTTCGGCCTCGTGGACCACGTCGTTGACAGCGTCGGGGACGGCGAGTGACGGACACGACCGACAAGACCGCCGGAGAACGGTGCACCTTTTGCGAGAAGAGCAGGAGGCAGGTCACGTCCCTGATCGCTGGCCCCCCGGGGATCTACATCTGCAACGAGTGCATCGAGATCTGCAACTCGATCCTCCTCCAGGAACAACCTGGTGCAGCACCGCAGTCCGTCAGCGCGGCCACGGTGACGGTCCCGCAGACCCTGGATGACCTGATGGCCCCCAGCGAAGTGGTGGCGAAGCTCGACGAATACGTGGTCGGCCAGAAAGAGGCCAAGCGATCGCTCGCGGTCGCGGTCTACAACCACTACAAGCGGATGCTGCACCGTTCAGAGGAGGAAGCGGCAGCCGTCGAACTGGAGAAGTCCAACATCCTCCTGATCGGCCCCACCGGATCCGGCAAGACCCTGCTGGCCCGCACGCTCGCCCAGGTCCTGGATGTCCCGTTCGCCATGGCCGACGCCACGACCCTGACGGAAGCCGGCTATGTCGGCGAAGACGTCGAGAACATCCTCCTCAAGCTGCTCCAGTCCGCCGACTTCGACGTCGAGCGGGCCCAGCACGGCATCGTCTACATCGACGAAATCGACAAGATCGGCCGCACCTCCCAGAACGTCTCCATCACCCGGGACGTGTCAGGCGAGGGTGTGCAGCAGGCACTGCTGAAGATCCTCGAAGGGACGACGGCCAACGTGCCGCCCCAGGGCGGCCGCAAGCATCCGGAGCAGTCCTACATCCAGATCAGCACCGAGCACATCCTGTTCGTCTGCGGCGGCACATTCAGCGGGCTCGAGGAGCTGATCGGCCGCCGCGTCGGCAGAGAAATGATCGGTTTCGCGGCCGACCCAGGCGAGGCAGTGGCGACAGCCGACGAGGACTACGCAGAACTCATCGCCCAGGTCGATCCGCGGGACCTCATCGAGTTCGGCCTGATTCCTGAATTCGTCGGCCGGCTGCCGGTGGTCACTTCCCTGCACCCCCTCACGGTGGAAGACCTCCAACGCATCCTTCTTGAACCCCGGAACGCGCTGGTTCGCCAGTACCAGGCGTACTTCCACATGGAGGGCGCCGAACTCGACTTCACCGAACCTGCGCTCGCCGCGATCGCCCAGCACGCCATCGCCCGAAAGACTGGCGTCAGGGCCCTGCGTTCCATCCTCGAACATGTCCTCCAGGACCTGATGTTCGACCTGGCTGACCGCAAGAAGGGGCACAAGGTGGTGGTCACCCCCGAAATGGTCGAGAAGCATGCCGCCATGGCCCTGCTCCAGGGGAACGGGGAAGAGGCCGATCAGGACGACGAGGCGCCGCCCTCCGTCCCTGCTGCCGAGACTGCCTGATCCACCGCACACCGCTCCTCTCGCTGTCATCCGCCGAACTGGAGGACCGAGTCGTGGACCTGGGTGGGCGTCCCTTCCACGCCCGCTCCATTCTCGACTGGGTCCTGTCCAGGGGCGTGACCGACTTCGAGCGGATGACGGACCTCCCGGCCGGCCTGCGCGCCCGCCTGGCCGGAACCCTGGAGGTTCTGGGCAGCCGTGTCGCGGCAGACTTCCAGGGCGGCCATGGCGTCCACCGCCAGGCCCTGGCACTGCCGGACGGCGAAACCGCCGAGTTGGTGGTCATGCGCGGAGAGAACGGCCGCACAGTCTGCGTCTCCTCGCAGGTCGGCTGCCCGGTCGGCTGCAGCTTCTGCGCCAGTGGAGTCCTGGGGCTGGCCCGCAACCTCGAGACCTGGGAGATCCTGGAACAGTTCCTGCGAGCACGGCAACTTTCGCCCTTCAACCGCGTGGTGTTCATGGGCACCGGCGATCCGGCCCTCAACGCCGACCA
The DNA here is from genome assembly GCA_964653725.1 of uncultured Planctomycetales bacterium. Taxonomy (GTDB): domain Bacteria; phylum Planctomycetota; class UBA1135; order UBA1135; family CAZZHK01; genus CAZZHK01. Next base: position 137,686 of record CAZZHK010000001.1, read on the forward strand.
TGTCATCCGGGCCATCCATATCCTCACGGACCCCGGTCACGGCTTCGGAGTACCCCCGCGCCGCATCACTCTATCGACCGCCACCGGCCCGTCCCGCATCCGCGGCCTGGCCCGGGTCGACCGGCCTGTCGGGCTGGCGATCAGCCTGCACGCCGCCGATGACCGGCTCCGGGCGGAACTCGTCCCTTCCCAGGCAGGCGTCTCGATCGACGAGCTGATGGCCGCCGCCCTCGACTACCGCGACCGCACCGGCGGCGCGCTGACGGTCGAATACGTATTGCTGGCCGACGTCAACGATGATGCGGCGGCTGCCCGGTCCCTGGCGGCTCGCATCGGGGATCGCCCCTTCTTCATCAACCTCATCCCCTACAACCCTGTCGAGGGCATGCCCTACCGGCGCCCCCGCGCCGAGACCACGCACTCGTTCCGCATCGCACTCGAGCAGGCCGGCCTGCGCGTGCGTGTCCGCCAGAGCCGCGGCCGCGACGTAGACGCAGCTTGCGGCCAACTGCGGCGCACTCTGCGAGAGACCGCGCCCGGGAAGCCCTAGTTCTCCGTCAGGACCGCCTCTATTGCTTCCATGGCGAAGTCCACCTCCTCGTCCGAGAGGGTCAAGGGCGGACGGAAGCGCAGCGTTTGTGCCCCGCAGGACAGCGCCAGCACGTTCCGGTCGCCCGCCAGACGTGCCACTGCAGAGTCACGGACCTCCTCGCTGGGCAGATCGACCGCCAGGACCATTCCGCGGCCCCGGGCACCGGATGCCCTGTCGGGGTGGGCCTCGCACAGTGCCTCGAGACGGCCCAGAAAATACGCCCCTGTAGCCGCCGCGGCGGCTCCGAGATCCTCGTCACGGACAATCTCCAGGTAGCGAGCGCAGCGCACCATGTCCGCCAGGTTGCCGCCGAAGGTCGAATTGATGCGGCTGGACTCACGGAACACGTTGTTCTCGACCTCGTCCATGCGTCCGCCAGCGAAGAACCCGCACACCTGGGTCTTCTTTCCGAAAGCAACCAGGTCCGGGGCGACGCCGTCACTCGCGAAGTGCTCGAAGCACCAGCGCTCGCCGGTGGACCAGAACCCCGTCTGGACCTCGTCCAAGCAGAACAGCGCGCCGTACTCGACGCACAGGTCCTGGATGCCTCGCAGGTAGGACCCGCTCAGGTGCCGGTCCCCGCCCTCGCACTGGATGGGCTCGATGATGGCCAGCGCGACCGTGCCTCCGGCAGCCTCGAAGGCCGCCCGGACCGCGTCCAGAGAGGCTGATTCGTCCGCCAGGTCCGCCGCCCGGCTCTCTTCCGTGCGCGGAAATCGAAGGGCCGCCGAAGGGACGCGCGGCCAATCGAACTTGGGAAAACCGTCCGTCTTGCGCGGATCGTAGGTATTGGTCAGGGACAGCGTGTAGCCGGTCCGGCCATGGAATGCATGCTCGAAGTGGAGCACGCTCAAGTCGTTCTCGGCCACGCCGTCCCGCTGGGCCTTCCAGTCGAAGGCTGCCTTCAGACAGTTCTCCACCCCCAGCGCCCCACCTGAGATGAAGAACGAATGGGGCATGCCCGAAGGCAGCGCCAGTTCGCCGAACAATTCAACGAAATGGGCCATCTCCTCGGAATAGATGTCGGAATTGGACGGCTTGATGCGGCAGGCCCGGTCCATCCGCGCCCGGTGCTCAGGATCCTCGAGGCCCGGGTGGTTGTAGCCCACCGGCGACGAACCGAAGCAGGTGAAGAGGTCGAGGACCTCACGCTCTCGCCGCCCGTCGAAGATCCAGGACCCGTGGCTCCGCTCCAGGTCCATGACGACGTCCAGCCCGTCCGCAAGCATGAAGCGGCCGATGCGGCCGTGCACGTCCGCCTTTGTCGTCGTGCCAGGATCCATCATTCGGCCTCCCGGTTGTCGATCTGGGCCCGCTGAAGGGCACCTGAGTAGTCCACGTAGATGCTCTTCCACTCGGAGAACACGTCGAGGACGGTGTGGCTTGCCTCCCGGTGTCCGTTGCCGGTGTTCTTCATGCCGCCGAAGGGCAGCTGCACTTCGGCGCCGATGGTCGGCCCGTTCACATAGGTGATGCCGCACTGGATGTCGCGAATCGCTGTAAACGCCGCATTCACGTCGCGTGTGTAGATCGAGGAGGACAGCCCGTATTCGGTGTCGTTGAGGACATCGATCGCCTCCTCGAGTCCGCCCACGGTCAGGCAGGCCAGGACCGGCCCGAAGATCTCCTCGCGCGCGATGCGCATGTCACGCGTGACACCGCCGAAGATGGTCGGCTGGTGGAACCACCCGTTGTCCAGGCCGTCGCCGGTCGCGCGCTCGCCGCCGCACAGCAGCTCCGCGCCGTCCTCGGCCTGTCCGATCTGCACGTAGCGTTCGACCGTTTCGAGCTGTTCCCTGTTCACCACCGGGCCCACCTCGGTGCGGGCATCCAGCCCGTTGCCCAGACGCATCTCGGACGCGCGCTGAACCAACGCCGTGGTGAATTCCTCGGCGATCGCCTCGTGCAGGATGACCCGTGAGGTCGCAGTGCAGCGCTGTCCCGTGGTGCCGAAGGCACCCCACAGGGCTCCCTCCAGGGCAAGGTCAAGGTCCGCGTCGTCCATCACGATCTGGGCGTTCTTGCCGCCCAGTTCAAGGCTGACGCGCTTCAGGCGTTCGCCTGCCCGCGAACTGATCTCGCGGCCGACCTCGGAGGAACCAGTGAACGAGATCACCGGAACATCCGCGTGGTCCACCAGTGGACTGCCGACCGCCCGCCCACCGCCGCACACCACGTTCACGACCCCGGGCGGGACGCCCGCCTCCTCAAGGACCCTGGCAAAGTTGATCACCGAGGCAGGAGTATCCGTGGCCGGCTTGATGACCACCGTGTTGCCGCAGATCAGGGCCGGAAAGATCTTCCAGGACGGTATGGCCATCGGGAAGTTCCACGGCGTGATCAGTCCGCACACGCCGATCGGCATGCGCACGCTCATGCCGAACTTGCTGGGCATCTCGACGGGGACCGTGTCACCGAACATCCGTCGCCCTTCGCCCGCGGCGTAATAGGCTGTGTCGATCGCTTCCTGAATGTCCCCCCGGGTTTCCGCCTGGATCTTCCCCATCTCGCGGGTCATGACCGCCGAGTAGTCCTCCTTGCTGTTCTCGAGAACCCGCCCCGCCTCATAGAGGATTTCGCCGCGCTCAGGCGCCGGCGTGGTGCTCCAGCTCTCGAAGGCGGCCTTTGCGGCGGCCACAGCGGCCTCCACGTCCTCCTGGCCGCTGTTGGGAAAGCGGCCGATGACGTCCGAGTGATCCGCCGGGTTGACGTTTTCCGTCGTTTCGCCGCTGGCGGCATCGACCCATTGGCCGTTGATCAGGTTCTGGTAGATGTCGCTCAAGGGAGGGGTTCCTGGGAGTCTGTGGTCCTTGGGTCAAACGCCCTATGCTACGGAGCCCATGGCCCATGGACAAGGACAGCACAACGCCCCAACCGACGGATCCCCGCCTGCGTTTCCCGCGCAACGCCCGTCTCCGGCGGAATGCCGACTTCCAGAGGGTCTACCGGGAGGGGTCACGCGAGCGGGGCAGGCTGATCACCCTGGTGGCCGCCCCGAACGGAACGGACGAATCGCGGCTCGGCGTGTCGGTCGGTCGGCGCTTCGCCAAGCGGGCGGTCGACCGGAACAGGGCCAAACGGCTGATGCGCGAGGCCTTCCGGATCGAACGCCCGACCCTGCCGCGGGGGTGGGACCTGGTACTGATCCCCGCAAACCCACAGGTGCAGCTGACACTGGAGGCACTGCGCAGGGAACTGGTGCTGCTGACCGGAAAGGCGGCATCGCGTCGCAGGCCGTCCTGAACGCCGTGCGCATGTACCGGGCCTTCTCCGCCCGGCGGGGCCGTGCGGTGTGCCGGTTCACCCCTACCTGTTCGGCCTACGCAGAGGAGGCGCTCTTCAGCCACGGGCTGCTGTCCGGGACAGTTCTGGTCCTGCGGCGCATCCTGCGCTGCCACCCGCTCGGCGGCAGCGGATTCGATCCGGTCCCCTAGGAGGCCCGTGATGCATCGCACAATCCTCATGCTGGCAGCGAGCATTGGCCTCGCATGCGCACCGGAGCCGCATCTGGTCAACGTTCGGCAGTTGACGTTCGGCGGCCAGAATGCGGAGGCCTACTTCTCCTCCGACAGCACGCGGCTCGTTTTCCAGGCAACCCGGCCCGGTCGGACCTGCGACGCCATCTACGTCATCCAGGCGGACGGCGACGGCGAGCAAATGCTCTCGGGCGGCGAGGGCGTGACGACGTGCGCCTACTGGCTGGAGGACGATGCGCGCATCCTCTACGCATCGACCCACCTCGGTGACCCCGACTGCCCGCCGCCGCCCGACCGGTCTCAGGGCTACGTGTGGCCCCTGCATCCCGCCTACGACATCTTCGTGCAGGACCTGGCCACCGGCGAACGCACGCGCCTCACGCACGCCCCCGGCTACGACGCCGAAGCCACAGTTGGTCCGGACGGAAGGTCCATCGTCTTCACCTCCGACCGGGACGCCGACCTCGAGATCTACCGGATCCAGTCCGACGGCAGCGGACTGACCCGGCTCACCTTCGAGGTCGGCTACGACGGCGGTCCCTTCTTCAGTCCGGACGGACAACGTATCGTCTTCCGCGCCTCCCGGCCCTCAACCACCGCCGCTGTCGACGAGTTCCGGGACTTCCTTGCCAGGCACCTGGTCAAGCCCTCGCTGCTTGAGATCCATGTCATGGACTCGGACGGCGGCCGCATCCGGCGCGTGACGGACCTGGGAGCGGCCAGCTTCGCCCCGTTCTGGCACCCCGACGGAGACCGGATCATCTTCTCGAGCAACCATCACGATCCGGAGGGCCGAGAGTTTGATCTGTGGATGATCGGCCTGGACGGCAGCGGCCTGGAACGGATCACCGAGACCCCGGATTTCGACGGGTTCCCCATGTTCTCCCCCGACGGGGCCCGGCTCGTCTGGGCCTCGAACCGCCTTGGCAGCGAGCCCCGCGAAACCAACCTGTTCATCGCCGACTGGCGCGAATAGGCCGGCCCGAATCAGTCGGCCGCAAATGTCACGATGGCCGACCCCGCCACCCCGGCGCGCAGGTAGCGAACCTCGGTCGACTCACCGGGCGCGAAAACGCTGAGGGCGTAGGTCAGGTCGTAGACCGACTCGATCGCGACATCCCCCATTCCGGTCAGCACGTCCCCTGCCTCCAGACCCGCTTCCGCAGCCGGACTGCCCTTGGTGACCCCGGTGATGCGCATGCCCTCCGGGTGATCTGAGTAGTCGGGGATCGTCCCCAAACGAACCCGGAACGAGGTCGTCCGGGGGTTCTTGGGCGGCGGGGGCTCGATCCACGCCAGGCCATCCGCCAACACCACCCCTAGACCCCTGGCCGTGGCGACCGCCAGCCGGGTGATCCGTCCCAGATCCGCGAAATTCACCAGATCGGTGTCGTCCTCCGGCCTGTGGTATTCGGCGTGCAGCCCGGTGAAAAAGAACAGGTTTGGAATGCGCTTGGCGGCGAAGGACATGTGGTCGCTGCCCCCGACACCTGCTCCGCCCCGCGACACACTCAGGTCCAGGCCGGTCCCCTCCGCACCGTTCGCCTGAACGAGCACCTGTTCCAGGGCCGTCGCCGTTCCCGCTCCCCCCACCTGCAGCGAGCCCATGTGGGACCGCCCCACCATGTCCAGGTTCACCATGGCGACGACGGATGACGGATCCAGCACCCGGTCCTCCAGCAGGGCGGCGCTCCCCAGCAGCCCCCTCTCTTCCGCAGCGAAGAACGCCACGATGACCGGGCGTTCAGGGCGGGGCCCGGCCGCCAGAAGCCGTGCGGCCTCCAGGACCGCGGCCGTTCCCGAGGCGTTGTCGTCCGCGCCGTTGTGGACCTCGCCCGACCGATCTGGCGCCAGGGATGAACCGGCACGTCCACGGCCCAGATGATCGTAATGGGCTCCGAGCACCACACTGCCGTCGTCCCTCCGACCGGAAACCACGCCCAGAAGATTCCGGACCCTCACGCGATCGCGCTCGACACGGGTCGTGATGGACCAACTGTCGCCGATCCCGATCACGCTCCTTGTGCGGACCACCGGAACAGGCACGGGGGCCGTCGGTCGATCCTTGAACACCAGCGGGCCCTCGCCCTCCTCGACAATGACAGCCCCGCACGCGCCAGCTCGCACCGCATCGAGGACCATGGCCCGATCGTCCTGATGGGGATTGCCGCCGCGGATGACCACGATTCGCCCGTCGAGGTCCGTTGAACCCGATGCTGCCGTCACCCCCTGGGCCGAACCGTCCCCCGAGAAGACGGCTGGCAGCGCCTCTGGTTCAAGGGCGGCATCCACTGGCGCGATGCCCGCCCGCACCAGCCGCGTGGCGCCGGGACGGCTTGCGGCGGGCACCTCAAACCAATGCGACTGGACCGAGAAGCCCCAGCCCCTCAGGCGGCTTTCAATGTAGGCCGCAGCCGCTTCGCCCCCTGGCTCACCCGTGCCACGGCCCTCCAGCGCGTCGGAGGCCAGCAGTTCCACATGGGTTTTCAGCCGCGCCTCCAGATCGACCGGTTCCTGCATGGCAAGGAGGACGAACAGCAGGCACATCGTGCCCCGCATCCTAGGGGGGAATCAGGACTCGGTGGAGGCACGACCGAGCGTGGTGCGCAGCCAGAGGCCCGACTTGCGCTTCAGTTCCAGCAGGAAGGTCCCCATCTTCCGGTTCTCGCGGCCCCGAATCGTGTCCCAGAGGAGCATCAGGAACTTCCCCGGGTGCGTCACCACCGAGACCGCATGGAAGTTGAGGAGAATCCAGTACTTCCACCTGGTCAGCTGGCGGGCGGTCAGGTGGTCGCAGTAGTTGTTCTCCTCCCGCAGCCGTTCGTCGTTCGCGAACACCGGCGTCAGCAGGAACTCGTCGTTCAGGACCACCCTGCCTCGTTCCCGCAGCTCGTCGTACAGCTGCGTGTTGGGGATCGGAAAGAAGAAGCCGATGGCGACGTCGTCGACGCCCTTGGCGGCCGCGCGCCGCGCCATCGCTGCGGTGTCCTTCAAGTGCTCCGGCCGGTCATGCGGGAACCCGATCACGACGAACAGCGTGATGTTCAGTCCCTGGCCGCAGCTGGCATCCACCGCGCTCATCAGTCCCTCGGTCGTCATCTTCTTCTTGATGAGCTTCCGCGTCTCCTCGGAGCCGGACTCGGGCGCAAACGCCAGGTGGCGTCCTCCGGAGCGGCGCAGCAGATCGGCGACCTCCTCGTCGATCACTTCGCACCGGGTCCCCGAGGGAAACTGCCACACGACATCGAGTCCCCGGTCGAGAATCCCGTTGCAGAACCGGACGATCCAGTCCTTCTTGATGATCGCGGTGAGGTCGTGGAACGGGAAGTTGACCGCCTCGTAGCGATCCACGTAGGACGCGATCTCCGACACCACATCGTCCGGGTCGCGCGGAAACCAGCGAGTCGTCCACATGCGCGGCGAGGAGCAGTAGGTGCACGAGTAGGGACACCCGCGGGTCGCCAGGATCGGGACGGTTCGCCCCTTGTGCAAACCCGTGACGAGATCGTGGTGGTTGTAGGCCTCGATGTCGAAGTGGTGCCACGCCGGCCAGGGGATCGAGTCCACATCCGTGCGGCGCGCCCTCCGCGGATGCACGGCGATGTCCCCGTTCCGTCTGAGAGCAAGCCCCTCGATGTCGTCCAGCGGCCGCCCGTCGGCCAAAGCATCCATCAGCTCCACCGCGATTTCCTCACCCTCGCCTAGGACGCAGGCGTCCAGGGGCGCCTCCTGCATCGAGAACTCAGGCAGCCCTGTGAAGTGCTCGCCGCCTGCCACCAGGAAAGCGTCCGGCCGCCTCTCCTTGATGGCATGCGCCAGTCGGCGCACCAGCGGCCACGAGAAGGACCATGCGTTCGAGATTCCGATCACGTCCGCATCGGGATCCAGGCGATCCGCCATCGCATCCGGCGAGAGTCCCAGGCGATGGATGCGCCCCTCACGCTCCACCAGGTCGGGAGCTTCGGCCAGCCCGTCCAGCACGCTGACCTCATGGCCCGCCTCCTCGAGGGAGGCGGCCACATAAGCCAGCCCCAACGGCAGCGTCGGCCGCAAGGCCGTCATCGCGTGCACGTTCAGGTAGACCGGGGGGTGCAGTAGCTGGACCTTCACCGCAGTGACCTATCGGCCCGAAGGCCGATTTCACTATAGGACACTCCGCGCGCAGCGCGCAGGAGGCACCCGAGTTCATTAGACTTTGCACGTGACCACCAACCGGCCACTGCGACTCGCCCTCCTGGTCGTGTTCGCGGCCCTCCTGGGCCTTTACACCCTGCGTGAAATCCACCACGCCGACGCCCCCGGACTGCCCCTGGACGACTCGTGGATTCACCTCGCCCTGGCCCGCAACGCATCGGACGGACATGGCCTCACGACAAACGTGGGACATGGCACGATCCCTGCTAGCACCGCACCCCTCTGGACCGCCGTCCTGTCCAGCACGCTGTCCCTCACGCGGTCCTTCGCGGCGCCGGGAGATCCGGCTGCCTGGGCGGCCGTCCTCGCCGCCAAGGCGCTAGGCATTGGGTGCGGAATCGCAACGCTCCTGCTCACGCTGCTCGTCGCCAGGGAACTGCTCGGCCAGCGCATGACGGCTGCGGCCGTCGCAGGTCTGGCCGTGTTCAACCCAAGGTTCATCTGGGGCGTTCTGTCGGGCCTCGAAGTGCCGATGTACGTGGCCCTGGTCATGCTGGCGGTTCTTGCCCAGATCCGGCTCCGGGACCGGGACGGACCTGAAAGCCACCTGCCCGTTCTGCTGGCTGCCCTGGGCGGATGGGCCCGCCCGGAGCTGTTCGTCCTGCCGCTGCTGTTCCTGTTCGACTCGTACCGGACCAGGAAGAGAGGCGATCGACGGCGCACCGAGTTCATGCGCGGCGCCGCCATAGCCGCTTCCGTCATCCTGATCTACGTCACGTGGCACTGGGCCGCATACGGCAAGCCCTTTCCCACCACCTTCTATGTGAAAGCCATGCGAGGGAGCGTGCTGGACGCCGGGAACTTTCTGGACGTCCTTCACGTGATGGCCCGGTCCTGCTTCCTCCAGACCGCGTCGCTCCTCGCCTTCGTGCCATTTCAGAACCTGCCTCTGTCCGCGTTCTGCCTGCTGGGGGCCCTCGCCATCACGTTCCGGCCCCACCATCGGACCCACACCATCCTCCCCACGCTGCTGCTCGGCTTCGGACCCCTTGTCGGCCTGCTGCGCTTTTCACCCCCCGAGGTCCAGTATGGCCGCTACTTCATGCACATGCCGGTGCTGGCGGTGCTGCTGGGCGGTGTGGGGCTGGCCAGCCTGATTCCAGATCGGGGCACGACCGGCCGTGTGCTGCCCAAGGGCCGGGTCGTCCAGGGAACGATCATCCTGATCGCCCTGGTGCTGGTGAATTCCCTGCTGACGATCATGCAGAGCAGCTACACAGCCTGCATCGCTTCGCTGCACTATTTCGCGCTCAACGCCCTGCCTGCCACTGACGATCCCGCCTTGAAGGAGGTGCTGTCCCGGGCCCAGAGCAACTATGTGTCCATCATCCAGGGAGCCGCCACCACGTTCCTTCTGATCTCCCTGGCACCGCTTCTGCTGCCCACAAGGTGGCGTCACGCCCGCGGCCTGGTGGTGACCGTCCTGGCCCTGTCCGCCCTCCAGGTCGGCCTGGCCAACTGGATCACGGCCGACAACTATGGTCGGAACGTGCGCGATACCGACCGGCAGCACGTGGCTGCTGCCCGATGGGCCGACGAACACGTGCCCGTAGGGGCAACCATCGCGGTCCACGACCTGGGAGCAATGTCCTTTCACGCGGGACCGGAACGGACCATTCTCGACCTGGTCGGGATCGGCAACCCGGAAGTGCTGGACAGTGCCCGTGAGCACGGCGAATCGCGTGTGCCGATCCTGCAGAACAGGCGGCCTGACTATTTCGCCGGGATGATCGACTGGTTCGCGGGGGATTTCCAGGAGCTGCTCGGCAACGTGTTCGCCCCTCCGGACGACCCTGAATCTCCGGTCCTGCCCGGAGGTGGAGGCGTCCGACTGGCGGGTGTGGCGCAAGGAGACGTGATCGACTTCGGTCTGAGGCGCCCCGACCCGGTCACCGGCAGCCATCCGGGCCCGGGCCTGCGCATCCCCTCGCGACGGAGCCTACCCTTCGTCCTCACCGGCCCCGGGCGCGTCCAAATCCGCATCGAGGGACGGAACGGTGACGATGTGCCCGTCGCCGAAACGCTGATCCTCGATTCTCCGCGCGACGGCATCATTCGACCGGTGCAAACGACCAGCACATGGTCCCTCCTCTACCGGCTCAGGATCCTGGAGGTGGACGTGCCCGACGGTTCCCCTGCCCTGATCAAGGTGGCCCCAGCGTTTTCCTACCAGCCCCTCCACGTCCTGGTCCTGGAGGACAACATCACCACCGCCGGAAACCAGTTCGCCATCGTGGCGCTCGACTGGTTCTGACCCTCCTCTAGAGATTGACGCCCAGCATCGATCCCGCCCTTCCCAGGATGCCCGTGCCTTCCGCCGCCATGGCAGCCACTTCTGAGCCCGGATCCATGTCGAGCCGCAGAAGCCGGAAGCGGTCCGTATCCGCCACGTTGGTCCCCGGCAGCGCCGTCACCCCCGAGGTGTAGCCGCAGTCGGCGGCGACCTCGCCGATGTCCTCCGGGACATCCCAGGGACGCCCGAACGGGTAGCTGAGAGCGCGAATCTCGCGCCCGGTCTCGGATTCGATGCGGGACCTGGAATCGGCCAGCTCCCGACGCAGTCCCGCTCCGTCCAGACGCGCCAGCACGGGGTGGCTGACCGTGTGCGAACCGATGGCCAGCCCGCCGTCCGCCATGGAGCGCACCCCGTCCCAGCCCGCATAGAGCCCCTTGGCCAGGTCCTCCTCGTTTCCCCCTGCTCCAAGAAACACGGCGTCCATCGCGGCGGCGGCCATCTGGGGATCCACGTCGTACTTGAGGATCAGCTTCACCCGGTAGGAGAGGTCGGCCGCCTGGCCGAGCGCCCGGACGGCCTGCGCCGCCGGAACGTCATCAAGGGCGTCCGCCACCCCGGCCGCCACCGCCTGCTCGCCCATCTCCGCCTCCGCCCAGAACTGCTTGTGGGTCCAATGGACCCCCCGCCCGTCCAGGACGCCGGTCTCGATGTAGACAGTGACCGGGATCTCCTCTTCCTGGGCCAGGGGCAGCAGGTGCTCGAGGCATCCGCGGTAGCCGTCGTCGAAAGTCCAGGCGACCGCAGGCCGGTCCAGGGTCCCGTCCGAGAGTGCCTTCAGACCGGACCCCAGGTCCACGACGTCGAAGATCCGCCCGAGTTCCCGGACCAGACCACGGAATCCGTCCACCGAAATGGTCGAGGAGGCCGGCATGTGTGCGGTGCCTGCACACACGCCCACGTCGTGCCCCCCCAGGACCAGCAGGCGCGGTCCGGCCGTACGGGCGGCCCGGCCGGTCAGGCCTCCGGCATGGGCGATCCGGGAGACCCAGCGGCGCACGGCCTCCCTGACGATGTGCTTGGTTCGGTTCATGTCCTGGCAATAAGCGTATCCCTAGGGAACGGCACAAAACCCTGTCCTATGTGATAGGGTTGCGTGGCGGCGAAACGCGTCCATCGCGACCACCCCCCGCGCCGCAACGCACAGGTACAGCAAACCCCATGATTCAGGGACCGGCCCCTAGCCCCAGCATTCACCCCGAAGAGACCCACGGCAAGTCGTTGCGCGACATGAAGTGGTGCCTCTTCTACGTGTCGCAGCCCGGCCTGGACGATGACTTCATCGCACAGCCGCTCGGGATCATTTCCATCGCCGCCATCCTCAAGCAGATGGGGATCGATGTGCAGTGCCGCGACGAGCGCATCCACACGGAAGAGGAAATGCGCGACGCGATGGACTGGGCCGACGTGGTCGGCTTTTCCTGCATGACCCCCTTCGTGGCCCGCTCCATCCGCTGGGCCAAGTACGTATCCAAGCTGCCCGGCGGCAAGATCATCATGCAGGGCGGCCCGCACACGATGATGGACCCGGACGTCTTCGCGGACACCGGCCTCTACCACTACGTCTTCAGCGGGGAAGCGGAAGAGTCCCTGCCCGAGGTCATCGACGCCGAAGGCGACACGGCGATCCTGGACGACATCCTGGGCATCGCCTATCTCCACCCCGAGAAGGGCAAGGTGGTCAACGAGAAGCGCCCGCTCCTCAAGGACCTGGATCCGGTCCCGTTCCCTGACCACGACATGCTGCCCCTGGAGCCGTACCGCAAGCTCAATCCCGAAGACCAGTTCTACATCTTCACCAGCCGCGGCTGCCCCTTCACCTGCGTGTTCTGCGACAAGTCGCTGACTGGCCAGAGCTTCCGCACCCGCAGCGTGGAGAACATCTGCGACGAGCTCGAGCAGATGGTCGACCGCTACAACCCAGGCAGCGTCCTGTTCATCGATGAACTGTTCACTTGCCAGAAGCAGCGCGTCACGGACCTCTGCGCCGAGATCGAACGCCGCAAGATCGACTTCCAGTGGGTCTGCGAAACCCGTGTCGACATGATCGACCTGGAGATGGCCAACCAGATGTACGAGGCGGGCATGCGCCGCATCTACTTCGGCGTCGAATCCGGCTCCGACAACAGCCTGACCACGCTGCACAAGCAGTTCACGCGCAAGCAGGTGATCGAGGCGCTCAAGACAATGCGCCACGCGAACATCTGGACCAAGATCTTCCTGATCTTCGGGACCCCGGGTGAGACGGCCGAGGACATCGAGGAGACCCGCACGATGCTGAGGGAGGCGCACCCGGACGCCGTCCGCACCTCGCTGTTCAATCCCCTGCCCAGCACCCGCGCCTTCACCATTTGGAGAGAGCAGATCGACGAGGAGAAGCTGCTGACGTCGTTCGTCGACAGCGATGACAGCCCCCTCATCCACGAGAACTTCACCGCCACGGAACTCAACGAGATACGCAACCAGGTGCGGGCCGACCACGACGCCTGGCTGGTCCAGCCGAAGCAGCTCCTCCACAGAACCTACTGGAGGTGGCGCTTCTACCTGCAGAACCCCCGCCATGGCTGGAATAAGGTCATCGAGAAGGCCTCAGGCATGTTCAAGGCGAAGCCTCGCGGGCGCCAGGACAACGCCCGGAGCGACCACTCGATCCATCAGGCCGGCCGCTGGGCGGACGTGCAGGAGGACTTCGGCAGCAGTGTCAATGAGGACCTCCTGGAGCGCCACGAGCGAATCCGCGAGGCCTCCTACCGGCGCGAGAAGAAGAGCCCCGCCAAGTCGCCCGAGTAGGAAGGGTGCCTGCCGACGGGGAACGCGCCTGGACGCACCGGGCGGCGACTCGCGACGACTTCCCTGCCTTGTGCCAAGTCTTCGCCGAGTGCTTCGGACACGACCGGGACCCGGACTTCTTCGCATGGAAGTACCACCGGAATCCCCACGGTCCTGGCATTCTTCGCCTGGCCGAGGGAGACGGCGAAGTCGTCGGGTTCCTGGGCTCCATCCCGCGCCGCATCGTGGTCGCCGGCGTTGAGACGGTCCTGCACCACCCGGGGGACGCGATGACCCTTTCCGGCTGGCGCGGCCAGGGCATCATGACGGAACTGTTCCGCAGCATCTTCCGCGACGCGGCAGCGGCCAACGTGACGCTCCTGATCGGCTTCGAGGGCAGGCAGAGCCACAAGGGGGCCCGCACCGCGGGCTGGGAGGAGGTCGCACGGATCCGGGAATGGATTCTGCCCCTGCGCACCGTGCATCGCCTGCCCAGGCTGGAGCACCGAATGCCCGAGGCCGCCGCGGCCCTGGGGACGCTGACGGACCGACTGGCCCAGCCGCGCCTTCGGCGCCGACTGGATCGCAGCGCGTCGCCCCTTGTTCCCGTGGACCGCTTCACCACGGACGACGCGGCCCTGGCCCACGGTTCCGATGCGCCCGTGTCCCTGGTCCGCGACGAGGCCTGGCTGAACTGGCGCTACCGCGACACGCCGTCCGGCGCCCTGCAGAGTTCGCGCTCCGCGGCAGGCGACGGATTCGTGGTGGCGGAGTACGGACCGCGCTTTGCCTACGTGCACGATTGCGCAGGCGTCTCCACGTCGACCCAGAAGGGCCTGCTGGCCGCTGTCGCTTCACAGGCCCTCGAACGGGGCTGCCGGGCGCTCCATGCTGTGAGCATGCCGGGCTCCCCCATCGACCGCGTCTACCAGGCGGCCGGCTTCCACCCGGTCGCCGACGAATCCAGGCTCCTCCCCCTGGTCCTCCGCTTCACCGCCGAAGGCCACGACCGCACGACCCTCATGGAGCCGCGCGCGTGGCACATCAGTCACGGCGACCGGGACGTGGAGACCCTGGCGACCACTTCCTCGTAGATCTCCTGCAGTTCCGCAACGAGGCGCGGCATCAGGAACTTCTCCTCCATCCGACGGCGCCCGGCGGCACCCATGGATGCTGCCCGGTCCGGATCCTCCAGCAGGTCCGTGATGCGGCCCGCCAGGGCATCCAGGTCGAACGGGTTGATGATGTGTCCGGTCACCCCGTCCACGACCACCTCCGAGGTTCCGCCGAAGCAGGTCCCCACCACCGGGACCGACTCGGCCATGGCATCCAGGCTGACCAGCCCGAAGGTGTCGAAGCACGTGGACGGCGTGGTGAAAACAGAACACGAAGCAACGGCCGCCCGGAGTTCGTCCCCGTCGAGCCATCCAGGGGTCACCATCCGGTCCGCCAGGCCCAGAGCCTCCGCCTCCGGCAGGGCATACGCCTTGTAGTCCTCCACCCGGCTGAGAATCAGCAGGCGTGCCCGGGGGATCTTCTCGAGCACCGCAGGCAGCGCACGCATCAGCTGCAGGATGCCCTTCTCTGCGTGCAGGCGGCCCGCAAAGCCGATCAGCGGATCGTCCCCCAGCTGCAGGCGATCGCGAAACGCTCGCACCTTCCCGGCTGCCACGGGCGGTCCCGGATCGGGCACCGCGTTGTGCACCACTCGGAAACCGTCCAGGCCGTTCGCCGCCAGCAGGCCCGACAGCGCGTCGGACACCGCCACACGGACATCCACCCACTTGTCCAGCGCGCTCCGGATGGCACGGTTCCGGTGCGGCACCCACCTCAGACGCTGGCACGGCACGCACTTGCCCGGGTGTGCCACCACGTCGAACAGTGTGCCGCCGGCCTCTTCGCCGCCGTGGAAGCAGGTCAGCTTCTGGTAGCAGAAGGTCATGACGTCGTGCGCATGGAAGACCACCCCGGCGCCCGCCTTCCTCGCTTCCTCCAGAACCGCGTATCCGAGGCCCGAGTGGATCAGGTGGGCATGCACCACGTGGGGGCGGTATTCGGCCATCAACGAACGAGCGACCCGCGTCGCCTTGCCGTGGTCGAGGCCCTGCCAGCCCCTGAACCGGGGCCGGATCATGCAGTCCGCGTGGAGGACAGGCGTGCCGAGAATCTCGTTCCATCCTTCCGCATCCCCGTCGGAACACAGCAGACGCGCCTCGTCGCCTCTAGCCCGTGACGCCTCCGAGAGGAAATACACCTGGCGCACCATCGACCCGATGCGCGGGTCACTGAGGTCGCAGAGGTGGAGGATCCTCACACTTTTCGGGCCACCACCATCTGGAAGTTGCCGCGCCAGCGCTTCGGGCAGAGCAGTCGCAGGAAGGCGTCACGGACCGGATGAGGCAGGTACTGGAACGTCCGCCAGTGTTCCACCGCGAAGCCGGCGCCGCGCACCAGGCCCAGCAGCTCACCCACACCAAAGGTGTGCACGTGAAGCGAACTGGTCTCGATGTCCTTGCGGATCGTCTCCAGCGCCACCCCCCGGGGGGTCCGCGCTTCCAGATAGGCGTTCACGCGCCGCAGGCCCTTCAGACGCATGACGTGGTCGACATTGTCCGTCTCCAGCAGGAGCCGGCCTCCCGGCTCCAGCACACGCAGGCACTCCGCGAGCAGCCGCTCCGGGTGGTACAGGTGCTCGATCACATCCGAACACATGATCGCGGGGAACGAGGCGTCCTTGAACGGCAGGGTCTCGACGTCGCCGCGCAGCAGCACCGCGCCGTTCGCGCCCCTTTCCCGGTAGCGATCGAGAGCGTCCTGCGAGAAGTCCAGACTCACCACGGACAGTCCCTTGTCCTTTGCCGCGTCCGAGAAGAACCCGATGCCGCAGCCGCAGTCGAGCAACGGACCGCCGCCGAGCAGGCCCACGCCATCGGTGATGTTCTTGACGCGGTTGCCGTAGACACCCGACTCGTAACGGCGGACGTGTCCTTCGTAGTAGTCGCGGGTGTAGTCCGCTGCCTCGTATTCGGCGCTCACGCCTCAAGCCTCGCCGCGCGAGCCTCCCGCCGCAAGATGACACCCACCATTGCCAGGTGGATGAGGCTGGTGCATTGCGCAGTCGTGACAAACCAGGCCGCCCCGGTGGCTCCCGAGCCGCGGATCATCCACACCATGATCGGCAGCAGCGCCAGGAACAGGCACCCGTTGATCTTCACGCTGAGAGCGAGACGGCCGGTCACGATGTAGAACGCCTCCTGGCCTATCGCGAAGCCCAGGCCCACAGCCCCCACACCGAGGATCACTGCCAGCGACACGACCGCGCTGTAGCCGTCCCCATAGAAGGCGCCCACCAGAACCGGCACGAACAGGAGGAAACCGGCCACCACCACCGCCATCAGGCAGCCTGATCCCAGCGTCACCTTGCGCAGTGCGCGACCCACGCCGCCCGCCTCCCCCCGCCCCTTGAGCTGCCCCATGGCTGGCAGCAGCGTGCGACCGATCCCCGTCCCAAGCGTCTGGGGAACGCTCATCAGGCGCAGGGCAATGCGAAAGAAGGCGACGGCAGAGGGTCCCGCTGCGCCGGCGAGAACCAGCGACGGAAGGTGCAGATAGACCACCCCCGCAATGTTCTTGTTCAGGCCCACCAGGATCCCCTGCTTCAAGCCGGTCTTGACAGGAGCCTCGCGGAGCGACCGCGCCAGTGTCCGCAGTCGCGGCAGGCCGTAGCGGTCCGGCAGATCAGCTTTGAGCCAGACCGACAATGCAAGAAACGACAGAAGGACCTGGGCGACAGTGAACCCGAGCACCGCCCCGGGCAGCCCCCCCAGCACCGCGCCTTCCAGGGTGCAGATCGTGCGCACGACCTCACCTCCCCCCTCCAGCCTCGCCAGCAGGTCCATCCGCCGGGTGGCCTGCAGGCACGCCACCACCAGATGCTGGGGAAGACCCGCCAAGGCTGTCACGCACAGCACCCAGGCCCAGCGTCCGATGGCTGCGTCCCCGTACTGCTGCTCCGCGATCGGACCCAGGACGGATCCCGCCGCAAGAAGAAGCGCGCCCATGGAACCGGAAACGACCACGAAGTAGGCCATCCATGCTCGCATGGCCGCCTGGTCCTTGGCGGCCACGGCCTCGGACAGCCGCGCCACGACCACCTGCGGCACACCGGGGTTGAGGGTGAAGAACAGCAGGGAATAGAGCGACACCGCCGTGAAGTAGTTCCCCAGCAGTTCGGGCCCCAGAAGGAAGGCCAGCCCGATCGAGGTCCCAAAGCTGGCCAGGGTCTGCAGTCCGGACCCGGACTGCAGCCAGGCGGCGTCCCGGACGAATTTCCGGCCCAGCAGCTGCCGGATCCTGGCGATCACGCCTTGCGCGCCTCCTCGAAGATCTCCATGCAGCGCTGAGCGTTGTCGTCCCATGATTGGCGTAGGACAGCAGCCAGCGCCTGGGCACCCAGCCGTTTGCACAGCGACGGCTGGCCCAGCAGCCGGTCGAGCGCGCGCGCAATGTCCTGTTCCGCTGGGCTGACCAGCAGGCCTGTCTGTTCGTGCTGGACAGCATCCTCCGCTCCGGACCCGGTAGTCGCGATGCTCGGCACCCCGCACGCCGCTGCCTCCAGATAGACGATGCCGAACCCCTCGAAGCCACCGCCGCGCGCGGTCACGGGCGCGTGCAGGAAGATCTCGGCGCCCCGCAGGAGATCCACCTTCTGGGCCTCGGTCACCACCCCCATGAAATGCACCCGGTCCGACAGACCGGATTCGGCCGCACGCCGCCGCAGACCCAGGGCATACGGGTCCTCCGGATACACCTGACCGGCAATGAACAGGTGGTACTCCGGGTACTTCTCCGCAATGCGCAGGAACGCGCCCACGCCCAGGTGGTGGCCCTTGCGTTCCTTGACCGGCCCGACTCCGGCGATGTACTTCAGACCCCGCCAGGGCTGGTCCAGCAACTGCGTCGCATCGCCGGAATAGTGGCTGGCATCCACCCTGTTGTGCATGACCTCCAGATTGGCCAGGTCGGGCAGCCGCTCCTCGATGAGGCGCCGCGTGAAGTGGGATACGCACACCACCTTCGCGAATCGCGGATAGGCCGCACGCATCGCGCGACGGTGGCGGGCGTCATCCAGAGGCAGTACCGCATAGGTGCCGTGAGCCGTCATCACGCACGGTTTGCCCGCGCGCCTGGCGGCATCCAGCGCCAACCCCGCATGAGGCCAGTCCTTGGTGCTGTGCACGATGTCCGCCCACCGGGCACCGCGCATCAATTCACCCCTCGACAGGAGACGCCAGACGAGCGCCTTCCATCGGGCCATGTGGAACAGGTGCGTCGGCGGAAGCGCCTCGACGATGGACCAGTGCCCAGGCAGCTGGACAGAGTTGGGAGGGTGCTTGCGCGGCAGCAGGAAGCGCAGTTCCACATGGGGCGCAACCTTCTCGACAGCCTGGTACAGCCGCAGCGTATAGCGGCCCACCCCGTCCGTGTCGGCCAGCGAGTCCGTCACGACGAGGATCTTCATGCGGCGGACCTCCCCCCCACGCACGCCGCCAGGGCAAGGGCCCGGGCCTCGTAGGTCCGGCCATCGCATCGCCGCGCCGCCGCCGCCGCACGACCCGCGGAGCCATCGCGATCTGCCACCGCAGAACGGATGCCTTGCGCCAGTGCCTCCGCATCCCCCGGCGTCACGAACAATGCGCCGTCCGATCCCAGCGCCTCGCGCAGCGCGGGCAGATCGGAGGCGACCACCGGGACGCCGGCGGCGGCGTATTCGAAGGCTTTCAGTGGCGATGTGTGGTGCGTCGAGATCCTGGGACCGGCCCGGTTCGGCAGCACGGCTACGTCGGCGGCCCTCAGGTGCACGGGAATGCTCCCTGGGTCTGCGTGGCCGTACACCTCGCATGGCCACCCGTGCTGCAGGGCCTGGGCCCGCAGACGCTCCACATCCTCTTCGAGGCCGCCAAGGATGCGCACATGAACGGCGGTACCCAGCAGGCCGCTGGCCTCCCCCAGCACGTCAGCGCCCTTCCAGTCGAACAGGTGGCCCGCGTAGACGATCAGCGGCCGGCCGTCGTCGGGACCCACCGATCGCCGCGCCTCCGCACGGTCCGGCAGCGACTGAAAGCCGCCGGCATCGAACGCATCGGGTACCACGGACACATCGCTGATTCCCAGGCCCTCCAGATCGGCCGCCAGTCCTTCGGAAATGGCCACCACTGCCCGTGCCCCCAGGGCCGCCGCCTTGAGCAGGCCGCGCCGGACGCTGCCCGCCGGGATTCTGTGTATCTCCAGGATCCAGGACGGATGGCCGGTCCAGGCCAGCACGGCTCCGGCCTCGATTTCCCGGCAGAGCACCGTGTGGCCCCTTGACCAGGACGCCGCCAGGCCTGCGGCCAGGCCGAAGGAGGCCTCCTGGAGCCGTGCCGGCAGGCTCCGGAGACGCCGGGGAAACCAGTCGATGCCGTCCAGACAGGGGATCCGGATGACCCTGGACGGGGCGGGGTCGATGGCGCCCTCACGATGCGAGCGGGCATCGGGCCATCGGAGAGGGGTCAGGATGGTCACCCGGCTGCCGTCCGCCCCGAGCGCCCTGGCCGTGCGGACGGTCTGGAGCGCCGCCGCCCGGCGTCCCGGGATCCGAGTGTTGACCACGACCATCCAGCGCATCGCCCTACTCGTCGTCCACGTAGCCGAGTTCCTGGAGCAGGCGCGCAGCAGCCTGGTCAGGCGTCTGACGTTCCTCGGTGCCCCTGGGTTGGGCGTCATTCCATGCGGTCAGCAGGGCGTCCAGCCGCTGCTCATGATCAAGCCCGTCTCCTGCCAGGTCCCGCCGCTCCGCCGGATCGTCCGACAGGCGGAAGAGCTGCCGTACGCCGCTTTCCTTGTTCCGTACCAGTTTCCACTCCTGGCCGGTAAGCGAGATGCTGTCCTCGTTCTCGCTGAACCCGAACGCCCCCCACGCATCCACCGGCGCAGGACCGGTCCCTGACAGCACAGGGCCCCAGTCGACCCCGTCCATGTCACCGGGCGGCTCCACGCCCAGCAATCCCAGCACCGTGGGCATGAGATCCACGGACTCGACGATGTCCGGCACCCGGAGCCCAGCGGACACGCCCGGGCCGCTGAGGATCCAGGGAATGTGCAGGTTCGTGTCCCACATCCAGCCGTGCTCCCAGACGCCGTGGTCGCCCAGTTCCTCTCCGTGGTCCGATGTCAGGACGACAATCGTCTTGTCGGCCACACCCGCCGACGAAAGAGCCTGCTGAATCTGCCCCAGGACCTCGTCCGCCCACAGGACGCCGCCCTCATACAGGCCCCTGATCTGCCGCACCAGCGGCTCGTCGATCTCGACGTCGCCCCGCTCCATCACCTTGCGATGGTCGGACGTGAAGACTTGCACCCCATGCAGGGGGTCCACGCGGCCCTTCCGGTACCGCTCGGGGGGGTCGTAGGGCGTATGGGTGGTGTACAGGTGCACCATCGCGAAGAAGGGGCGACCGGCGTTCTCCTCGATGAAGCGCACCGCCTCGGTCCCGGTGCGCATGCCCCCCAGCCCAGCCTTGATCCGACTGAGGAACCTCCACACCACCAGGCGCGAGCGGACCTTGGTCCAGTCGTTCCAGGTCTCGACCGTCTCGTGCCCCACCATCTCCTCGAAATACACCTGGAAGCCCTCGAGCAGTCCGGTGCCCCGGGTCATGGTCCCGGTAAGGATGGCACCGGTCCGCCACCCTTCGCGCGCCAGAACCTGGGCCAGGGTCGTGTTGCGGCGCGGCATCCGAAAGTGCTCGTCCATGCGTACCAGCCCATGACGCCACGGGTATTTGCCCGTGAAGAACGATCCGAACGAGGTCCACGTGAAGGGTGCCTGCGCGATGCAGCGCTCGAACACCGCGCCCTGGGCCGCCAGGGCCGTCGTGTGCACGGTCGGCAGCGCGGAGCCGTGCGGCTCCAGATGGTCGGCCCTCAGGGCGTCCACTACCACAAGCACCAGGTTGGTGCTTCCCTCCCGCGCGCCCGCATCCGGAGCGCTGCCCGCCTCGGCCATACGCCATCCCGCCCCCATCAGCATCAGACAGACCGTGGTCGTCCCGACGACGCGGCCCTCCACGCGACGCCAGGCCGTGCCGACTGTACGCAGCATCCCATGGCCCAGCGCCAGGCTCGCCGCGAGCAGGCAGGCCAGGAATGCGATGCGGCGGGGATCGGTATAGGGAACGCCCCACAGGAACAGCGGCTTGGTGATCCAGAACAGCGTCCCGAACAGGGCGACGCCCATCACAAGGATGCGCGCCCTTCTGCGGCTGCTGTCCGGATCGCAGCAGGGACGAACCAGTCTCCAGAGCAGCCAGCAGGGCATTCCGAAGACAAGAGCCGCCACTGCGTAGTCCGGAGTGGGTGCCGCCACCGCCAGTGGATTGGAGGGCAGTTCCCCGGCAGGGACTGCGCCGGACCAGCGGCGGCCGCACAGCACCAGTCCCTCGGCGGCGCCCCACAGGGAGCCCCCGCACACGAAGGTGGAGAGGGCGGTCAGGAGCGGGCTCGGGGCAGGTGAGGATCCCGCCATGGAGTCACTTGACGACGTCCACCCACAGGTACCAGCCCACCTTTCGGGTGAGCCAGTCCTTCAGGCGTCCCGGTATCAGGTACTGGGAAATGGGCAGCCTCTTGCTCGGGAGAAACCCCATGGTCTCCGACAGGTCGAACACCCGGATCCGCACCTCGGAGAACTCGCTGAACATGTCGCGGATCTCGGCGCGGCTGTATGCGCGGGCCACAGGGCTGCCGCCCACTTCTGGAGCATTGGTCAGACGGCGCGCCACCTCGGCCGGGCTCATCCGCAGGAACCAACCCAGCAGGACGCCATGAAGGAACATCAGTTGCCATTTCCAATGAACCGAATTCCGGTGATAGAGCATTGCCCCCGCCCGTCCGCCGGGTCTCAGCACCCGGTGAAGCTCGTGGACGCCTGTCTGAGGGTCGGGCCAGTGCATGATGGTGCCCCAGGCCAGCGCATAGTCGAAGGAGTCGTCCGCGAACGGCATCCGCAGCGCGTCGCCCTCCAGCGCCAACCCATCCTGGTTCGCCAGTTCCAGGCGGCGCCGCGTCAGTTGCGCGTGCCGTGGCGCGAGGTCGAAAGCGGTCACACGCGCACCCGTTCCGGCGAACTGCTCCGCACCCCATCCGGTCCCGCAGCCCACGTCCAGGACCTGTTTGTCCACCAGTTCCGGATACGGCACCAGAGAGCCCAGCATGGGGAAACCGGTCTGGGCCCACGGCGAGTGCCGCTTCATGAACCGGCGGTCGATGTTCCTGAAGTAGATCCAGTTCGCGGTGGCCGGATCGGCCGTGTCGCTGTCGTATTCATACGGGTTCTCGTCCCACCAGGACCGGACCTCGGAGAGGCTCGGTTCGATGGTCTTCGGGCGCCGTAAACGCTCTGCGCTGACAGTCATGCGGGGGGAAGTCTATCCCCCTCCGTGGCCCGAAGTGCCGATCAGGTCAGGGGATCCGATAGGCGACAACCAGCTCGCGGACCGCCTTTCGCATGACCGCCTCCATCGT
This sequence comes from uncultured Planctomycetales bacterium, assembly GCA_964653725.1. Classification (GTDB taxonomy): domain Bacteria; phylum Planctomycetota; class UBA1135; order UBA1135; family CAZZHK01; genus CAZZHK01. Next base: position 160,574 of record CAZZHK010000001.1, read on the forward strand.
CCCGACCGACTGCCCGTCCACCTGCAGGTCGACTGCTGAGCGCGGCACGCGGTACTCCACCCGGCGCAGGGCCACATTGCTCACCAGTCGGTCCTCCACATCCAGGACGCCCTCGCACAGGCGATAATTGCGCGTCACCACCACGCCCTCCCCTCCGTGCCCGGTGCGGTCGGCGATGCTTCCGATGACACGGCAGCCGTCCGCCCCGGTCGTGATCTGCGACTGCGTGACCCAATGGCTCGACAGGTCGCCGCCACCGAACGCGGCGCACTCCCGGATGGTGCCCGCAAGAACCCGCAGCGCCTGGGCCCAGCCATCGGACCGGAGCGCACATCGTGACCGCCACACACCGAAACGAAGCCAGTCTGCATGCCTCCGGAGTCCAGTCCACGGACGGCCACGGCCCGGCACAAGGAACTCGCCGGTCACGGATCCGTCGATCCGGTCGGCGCCGCCGGGGCGCCCGTCGGCCACGATCCGGCCCCCGCCTGCCTCGCCGCCGAAACCAGGGCTGGGCGGCGGCCTCTGACCGCGCACAAGCACCACCCGGTCACTGTCCGTCATGCGCAGCAGCCCAGCGTCCGCGAACAGGGTCGTGGCCCCTACACCGGTCGGACTCGCCGCGCCGCCCTGATCCGCCAGGACCGACCCGAGGATCCCGACGTGAGCGGTCCAGAACGTCCTGCACTGGAAGCCCCGGTCCGGGCCGCAGCCAAGGCTGCCGTCCTCCGACTGGTTCCCGCTGAGCACCTCCAGGCAACGGGCCGCCCGCGCCGCATAGTCGCCCCCGAGGGCACGCTGTCCCAACAGAAGGGCATGGATGTCCCATGGGTTCGACGCCGTCTCCACCCTCCCTTCGAAATACCAGCGCTTGGCCTCCCACGCCCGGCACTTGCGCCCGTCCGCCCTGTGCAGGGCCTCCAGGAAATCCAGACCCCTTCGCAAGGCTGCATCGAACGGTCCCCCCGCCGCTTTCTCGCCTATCGCATCCAGGATGGCCAGGCAGAAGCCCGGATGCCGCGAGTGGTAGAAGGCGGACGCGTCTTCCGAGCCGGGTTCGGCGCCGTGCGCGTAATAGGGCCACGAGCCGTCCCCGTTCTGGGCCGCACATGCACGCTCCACCACCGATGCCGCCCCCTGCACCAGGTCGTCCCCGCCCAGAAGTGCCCCGACCCGCGCCAGGCCCAGCCCCCCCCACAGGCACTGCGCCAGGACCGGCTTCGTCTTGGCCGAAGGCAGCAGGTAGCTCTCCGCATGGGCCGACGCAGCGTCCTCGACCTCGCGGCGCTCCGCGTCACCGAGGGAGTCCGGAGCGTCCCGCAGCAGCAGGCCCAGGCCGTCGCAGATGGCGCCGCCGTCGATCAGCATCTGGGAGCAGTTCCATCGATCCTGCTGCCCGGGAGGAAAAACCCAGGCGCCGTCCTCATTGCGCACCAGGGTTCGGGCAAGACGCAAGGCAGTCGCTGCGGGCGCGTCCATGGGCACCCCGCGCTCCCCCGCCAGGGCCAGGCCCATGTGGATCCGGTAGGCACTTTTTCCCGGGTGTTCGACCCCGTGCGCGGGACAGACCGGCACTCCGGCCCGATCAGCCAGAGAGTCCATCCAGCGGGCTGCGCCCTCCAGAAGGTCTAGGACGGCTTCTCGAGGCACAGGAACTGGAGTCGCCCAAACAGCCGAGCCAGGCCCGGGACCGCCTCTGCGACCGGTGAAAGGGCAGCCACCGCCCGCGCAATGGCACGCGCGCTGCGCCCCAGGTTGCGTGACCGGAAGTTTGCCTCGTCGCTCCCCGGCAGGACACCGCGCGAGCTGCCGGCCACCACCCGGAATCCTGCCTCTCGAACCAGTCGCATGACCGCGGACCGCCCAAGAGGCTGGAACGGACCCAGGTGCGGTTCGGGCGCCACGACGTACTCGACGCCGCCCATCCGCCCCTTGCGCAGCCTGCTCATGATTGCCTGGTAGGAGCGCGCGTTGCACCAGCCCAGCAGCAGGCGCCCTCCAGGACGCAGGCTCCCATGCAGATCCCTCAGCACCCGGCTCCGAGTCTCCGCGGGCAGGCCCTCGAGCCGAAACAGGCACGCGACCGTATCGAAGGCCGCAGCGGGCAGCCCGCCACCCTCCGCCTGCGGATCCCACACCAGCGCCTCGCCTTCCTGGAAGGAGCGCCGCGCCGCGAATCCGGCCGTCTCCGCCGTGAGATCGCAGGTCGAGCAGTCGGCGGACCTCCATCGCTGCGACACCGCCTCCGTCAGCACTCCGCTGAAAGGCATGAAGTCCAGCCATCGCGCCCCGGCGTCCTCGCCGATCAGCGAATCCACCGCCGCCAGGACTGCCTCCTTCTCCCACGAACGGGGCTTGTTGTAGCGGTTGCCGTTCAGCACCCGGACCCTCTGATAGGCGCCCAGTTCCGCAATGGTCCAGGCCTCAGGATCGGGCGAGGACGGGATGGGCCGGCCTGCATACCGGTTCCAGTGCCGTACATGGTCCTTGGGCCGCCGCTTGGGCGCCCGCTTGGGCATGACCTCGGGCCATCCGACCGACAGCGCTGCAAACAGCTCCCTCTCCATCGGGATGCCCAGGATCTGCTGGACCCGGTCCACGTCCCCCAACTGGGTGATCCAGAAGGAACCCAGGCCTAGGGCGTGCGCGGCGAGGCTCATGTTCTGCATCGCGGCCGCCACCGACTGGACGTTTGCATAACCGCCCTCGGAATACTCCCGTCCGTAGGCGACGAAAATGCAGACAGGCGCGGTCAGGACCTGGATGGACTCCCTTCCCACCTCCTCGAGTACGTCCCCGTCGTCCACCACCACGAAGTCCCACATCTGGAGGTTGCAGCTGGTCGGCGCAATGAGCCCCGCATCCAGCACCTTCTCCAGCATTTCCCTCGGCACGGCATCGTCCGTGAACTTGCGGATCGAACGGCGGCCGTAGAGGTTGTCCCAGAGGTCCGTCGCGGGCAGGTCCTCAGCCCGATGGACACCCCCGTAGGCGGCGTTGCCGGCGCCTGTCACGCCGTCACCTCCTCGCACTCGGCCACGATTCTCTCCAGCAGCGCTCCTTGTCCGTGCTGCTCCACCACCAGTCCCCGAAGAGTCGACCCGAGCCGGCCCCGCTCCTCGGGTCCCATGTCCAGAACACGCGCTGCTGCTGCGGCCAGGTCATCCGGACCACCGGTCTCCGACCACAGCCGGTGGGGTTCGAGCATGCTTCGGAAGGAGGGATTCACGGTGACCGCCGGGATGCCCGCCGCCATCGCCTCGAGAACCGCCTTGTCCAGCGATCCGGTCCGGCTGGCGGACACGAAAACGTCTGCTCCACGGATGCGATCAGGCAGTTCTGCATGGGGCACGACGCCGCAGAACTCTACGACATCGTCCAGGCGCAGGTCGGTGGACAGCCCCTTCATCTCCTCCAGATACGCGTCATCCGCAGGCTTCAGGCCGCCTCCCAGGATCTCGAAGCGGACGGAGCGCCCATCGGCAACCAGGCACGCGACAGCCCTGAGGAGCGTTTCCAGGTCCTTGGAGGGCGTCGCACGGCCCACCGTGACCAGGCGGCCAGGTTCAAAGCCGTCCTGCTGAGCGAAGCGGCCGGTATCGATCCCGTGTCCCGTCACCACGACCTTGCCGGACGCAAGCGGAAAGGACTCGGGACTCGCTGTGAGCACCTTTCTGCACAGGGAGTGGCCGACGCGCAATGCCAGGTTAATGCCGGCATGGGTGTACCAAAGCACGATCGGCGGTCTGGCCGGAACCAGGAAGGCGGCCGGCAGGACGAAGCGCGGCACCATATGCACCAGGACGCAGTCCGCGCGAGAAGCCCTCAAGGCCGCCAGGTAGGTCGCCAGCCGGGCGCCCCATCCCCTGCCCAACTCTCGGCCCAGGGACCGCACACTCACGTTCCCGGGAAAGCCGCCCGCATCCCCCGTTTCTATCGCAATGACGTCCAAGGCCTCGCAGCGGGACGCCATGCCCTCGATCCAGGCGGGCACGAACCCCAGAACCGCGTCGCCGCGATCCACCACCTGGGTCACAAACAGCAGCCTCACGCCGCCGCCGCCAACAGCATGTCGTAGAGATCCTCCGTCCGGTCAGCCAGCAGGTCGGCCGAATGCGCCAGCGCATGGCGCGACCCGCGGCGGTCCCGCTCCTCGCGGCCCGGTCGTTCGGCCAGGGCGCACCGGATCTGGGCCGCCAGGTCCGCTGCCCGCCGAGTCGGGGCCAGCCAGCCCCCTTGTCCCGCGAGTGCCTCACGCATTCCGCCCACTGGCGTGCCCACCACCCCGAGTCCGGTGCAGCGAGCCTCGATCACCAGGAGCGGCCAGCCCTCGCTTCTCGAGGTCACCAGCAGCGCGTCCGCCGCACAAAACACCGAGGCAGGCCGGTCCACCCAGCCCAGCACAGCGAAGCGTTCGGGCCCCAGCCCGCGACGACGCGCACGACGCAAGACGGCAGAACGCAGCGGACCGTCCCCCATCCACGCGAACACGGCTCCTGACTCGGCCAGCTGCGCCGCTGCATCGACAAACAGAAGAGGATCCTTGACCCCCACCAGACGACCTCCGCCTACCACGACCGGCCCCTGGATCAGGCCCGCGTCACCAAGGATCTGGCGGCCCCGGTCGGCGGCTGCCGGCGACATCGTGAACGGGTCTAGCCGCAGGCCCGGCGGGTGGACATGGACCCTTCCTGGCCTCGCCACGCCCGCTGCCCGGACCTGGTCGGCCACGGCCTCGCTGACCGCGACCACGGCATCCGTTCCGGGGCCGCGACGCCGCTCCAGACGCTTGAGCCATTGGGCACCGGGAAGTCCCAGGCGTCCCTTCCAGGAGGTGCCGTGGAATGTGTGCACCAGCTTGGGACGTGGCCCCGACAGGCCCCTGAGCGCACGCCAGCCCATCTCCCCGGCCTTGGCGGTGTGCGTGTGCACCACATCGGGGCGCACCTCCTCCATCAATCTCCGCAGTGACCTCACTGCGCGGAGGTCCTGCAGGGGGGCGGCGCGTGCCACCAGTCCGTCTACCGGTCTCACCTGGACCTGCTCAGCGTCCTCCAGATCGAGCATCGCGCCCTCCCAGGCCGGACCCGTACCCGCCGCCAGCAAGCAATCCCAGCCCCGCTCCTGAAGGACACGGGTCAAGGGAAGGACCTGTCGGGACGGCCCTCCCACGTTCAGCCGGGTGACAATCCGGAGAATCCGCCTCATCGGGCGGTCGGCTCCTAGTCCGACGCCCCCGGCTCGCCTTCGCGCTCCGGAGTCTCCTTGTCCCCCTCGCCGCCTTCTTCACCGGGGAACACGAACATGCGCTCCTCCAATGCCCCTATCTCGTAGTCGGTCATCATCTCGTGCAGGGAGGCAAGGGCCACCGTGTCGAACCTCAGCGTACGACGCGAAGGAAACCGGAACGCTCCTGCCGGCACCAGCCGACCGAACTCGATCCGATGCATCTCCTCGTGCACGCCCCGGTTCATCGACACGACATCATCCCCCTGCACCATGTATCGCACCGACCGGATGGCGTAGGTCCGATGATCAAACGACACTTCGAAATCGGTCACGCGCTCGCTTCTCTCCATCCGGATGCCGCGCGGAAGCCGCACGAATATGCGTTGCGCACCAAAGGCATCTGCCACTCCGACCCCCTCCACCTGGATGTCCTCGCCCACCAGACTGAAGGGCAGCGTCGAAAGGAAGAGCTCCCGGCGGACCCGTTCACGCGCGTTCTCCGCCGCCGCCCGATGCATGTGGTGCCGCCTTTGGTAGTTCCAGCCACGCACCCCGTCGAAGAACTCCTGGTACATCAGGTCCGAGGTGATGGCGTTGGGTTCCACGAGATGGCGATAGCGGATGGAGCCGCGGCCCCGCGGATCCAGCATCACGTCGGTCCGCGTTCGCGTCAGAAGGTTTCGGGCCTGGCGGCGCTCCACCGTTCGCGCGAAGGTCATTCCCTCCACCTTTTGCCATTGCTCCCATCCGCCCGCGGCCTTCACCGCCTGGTCCACGATGGCCTTTCCCTGGGCCGACAGCGCCTCATCCGTGAACGGGACAGGATCCTGCAGACAGAACAAGACAATCAGGGCGAGGTGCATCGGCATCAGATTAGCGCAGGTTGGGGTCCTTGAGGAACTCGTCGAGGACGCAGGTCGCGTACGAGCCCTTGGGCAGTTCAAAGGTCAGCGTCAGCACTCCTTCGTCATAACGGTGTCGGAGATCCTCCACCGGCACCCGCAGGGGACGGCGGGCGCCCTTCTGGTCCAGCCCCATGCCCGTCCCTCGGAACGAGGCCAACTCAACCCCCGCCTCCTCGAGCGCCCGGTCCTCCACCTTCCGCGCTTCCCCCGCCGGCCTCGTCATGCGCCAGCCGGGCACCGGCCCGGACGGGCTGATCCGGCGGTCCGAAAGACGACCCGCTTCCCGCCGCACATCCTCGACCAGGAATACGGACCCGTTGGCGTGCCGCCATGCAAGGTCACCGTCCAGGAGCTCGTCAAAAGCGTCGCCGCGCGCGTCCAGGACCGCATTGAAGGCGAGCGACTGGTAGGCGGACACGTACAGCTGGAGGAAGCGCCTGGGAACGGCCCGTACCGCCTGCTCCGTGTCACCGCCCGAGGCGGCCATCGCCCGGAGGACGCCGCGCAACTGCCGGTGCACCGCATCCGCTCGCTCGGCGCACGCGGCCCATTCCTCCCTGGCCCATAATCGGCGGACCGTTTCCAGGACGCCGGGCATGCCGCGCGGAAACGGCTGGTGGACGTAGGCATCCAGGAAGGAGCGCCACTCACCCGCGATCAGCAGGCGCCCCAGCTCACCTCCCTGCGCCGCTCGTCCGAATCGCTGCGGACCGTACCGATTCGGCAGTCCACGCCTTCGCAGAGCCGCCAGGGTCCGCTCCACATCCCCCATCCTCCCGAAAGGGATGCCTCTCACCCGCAACGTGAAGCGATTGCCGCGAAGATGCCCGATTCGCAGCTTGTTCACGTGGCGCTCGGCCCACAGGAACTCGATTGCCTCCAGCCTCAGGGAGAGAACGTCCTCCGGCTCGAACCCATCGACGGACATGGTCTGTTCGGTGACGGCCCGCGCGTCCTTGAGCCCCGCATAGCCCACGGAGCGCGGCGGACAGCCCAAACCCTTGGCAATCCTCTCCACGGCCTCGAGGGTCGGGAGCCCCCTCTTCCGGATCCGGAAGAACACGTGGCGGCCCGTTCCCACAGGCAGGTACGCCGGGATCTCTTCCACCCGGAAATCCTCGGGCTCGATGCGGATCCGCCCCGGCACCGGCCGTACACCCGGCATCAACCAGGTCCGTCCCGTCGCAGAACCCACGGTCATGGCCCGATGATCTCGGAGTAGATCCGGTCATAGCCGGAGAAGAACGCTTCCGGACTGAAGCACTCTCGCACACGTTGCCGCCCTGCCATGCCCAGTGCCCGCCTGAGGTCCGGATCCTGCACCAGCGTGCCGATGGCCTCGGCCAGCGGCCCTGGGCGGCCCCTCTCCACCAGAATGCCGGTGATCCCGTCCACGACCACCTCGGGCACGCCGCTGACACGGTTGGCCACCACCGGCAGCCCCGTCGCCATCGCTTCCAGGTAGACCAGTCCCAGGCCCTCCCAGTTGGACGGCATGACGAACAGGTCCGACGCTGCCATCAAAGCCGGAATGTCGCGTCGGATGCCGGCAAACAGCACACGGTCCGTCATGCCCCTCTCCGCCACACTTCTCTCCATGCGCTTCTGGAGGTCGCCCCGGGGATCACCTCCCACCCACAGCCAACGAAGGCGCGGATGTTCGTCGCGCAGCAGGCACGCGGCCTCCAGAAGACCGGCGTGGTCCTTCTGGGGCGCGAAACGGGCCACCGTGATGGCAACGAGGTCGTCCGTCCCCAGTCCCAGACCCTGTCGGATTCCGTCGGCTCTCGCGTTCTCGAACGGGGCCGGGTCCAGACCGTAGGTCACCACCTCGAGCCGGTCCCGGGGGACCCGGCCTTCCGTGGCAACGATCTCGCCGACATGCCGGCTCAACGCCACCACCCGTGCCGCCCAGCGGCTGATGATCCCGTGGGCCCACTGGACCGGCCTGCGCCGCAGCGCGGACTCGTCATTGTGCTTGCTGGACACCAGCCGGCGGGTCAGGCCCAGCCGGCGGGCCGCAAGGGCCCCCAGGAAGTCGGCCTTCAGAAGATGTGTGTGCACGATGTCCGGCCTGCGGTCGCGCATCAAGGCGCACAGCCGCAGGAATGCCCCTGGCAGGCTCGAGGCCCGCTCAGCCCCCAGCGGCGTTACCCGCGCGCCCGCGTCGCGAAACACGTCGCCCAACCCCGTATCCCGCCGCACGTGGGCGACTTCCACCTCGTGCCCTGATGCGGTCTGGTGCCGGACCAGTTCCAGAAGGGCCATTTCAGCCCCGCCCACCCCCACCACGCTCGTCACGTGCAGGATCCTCACCCGAGCGCCTCCCCGTAAACTTCCACAGTGGCGTCCACCATGGCGTCGAGGGTGTAGGTCCCCGTGATCTCTGCCCGACCTCTCTGCCCCATCCGGTCGGCCGCAGCCAGGTCACCCGCCAGCCCCACCAACGCGTCGCCCAGCGCGCCCGGATCGCGGGCAGGGACAAGGCGGCCCGTCACCCCTTCCTGGACCACGTCGCGGCACCCGTGAACGTCCGTGGCCAGGACCGGCAGCCCCGATGCCATGGCCTCCAGAAGCACATAGGGCATGCCTTCCCAGTGCGACGGCATGGCCAGCAGGTCGAGCGTTGCCAGCAGCCTCGGCACGTCGTCCCGCCAGCCCAGAAAGTGGACGCTGTCGTCCAGACCCAGGGACCGGACCCGTTCCTTCAGCCGATGTTCCAGGTCCCCCGCCCCGGCAATGGCCAAGTGGACCGACGGCAGGTCAGAACGTCGTGCGGCCAGTGCCTCGAACAGGTCCTCGTGCCCCTTCGCCTCGCTGAGCAGCCCCAGGACTCCCACCAGGAAGGCTTCCTCGGGCACGCCCAGTGTCGATCGTTCCAGGGGTTCGATCGAGCCATAGGCACCGGGGTCGACCCCGTTGGGAACGACCCGGGTGCGGGCCGGATCGAGCACACCCCGCGCGATTGCCTCGGCTGCCTCCGAGGGGGATACACAGATGGTGCGGTCGGTCCTTCGCGCCAGACGCACCTCCAGGGTCCTGAACGCGAGACGGCGCATGAGGGAGAACTCGCCCTCGAACAGGAAAGAGAAAGTGTGGGGCGTGTGCACCTTCGGCGTGCGGCCCGCCGCACGCCTGCCGAGCACGCCCGCCTTGCTCGAGTGCGTGTGCACCAGGTCAGGATCCGTCTCCTTGACCAGCGTTCTCAGGATCCGGCCGGCCCGCCGATCGGCCAGCGGGGAAACGGACCGGACCATGCCCACCTCCACTGAACGAATGCCGCGGCGCATCATGAGCGCCAGATCCTCCCGGAAGTCGGGAGCCCGCTCGGCAGCTGCAGCCACGGTGACCTCGTGCCCGCGATCTGCAAGACCCAGGGCCAGGTCCACCAGGTGCCGCCGGGTGCCCCCGATGGTGCACTCCATCACCAAGAGACAGCGCATGATGGGGACCAAGCCTACGCGCCCGGGGGGGCGCTACCGAGCCCCCGTGCCTTTGAGCACGGAGAAGCAGGTAAGGAACACGATCACCACGTCGAGGAGCACACTCTGGTTTTCGACGTAGTAGAGATCGAAGTCCAGGTTCTCGTGGATCGGGTCAAGTCGGGCATAGGAAATCTGCCAAAGACCGGTGATCCCCGGTTTCACCCGCAGGCGCTCGCGCGCCAGCGCCCCATAGTTTTCCACAACGAAGGGCATCTCCGGACGCGGCCCCACGACGCTCATTTCCCCGCGCAGCACATTGAGCAGCTGGGGAAGCTCATCCAGCGAGGTCCTTCGGAGCCATCGCCCCACCCTGGTCACGCGAGGATCCTCGCCGGAACGCGGAGACTCTTCGTCCGCGGTCCCGAACATGGTGCGGAACTTCAGCATCGGGAATGGCCGGCCGTCCTTGCCGATCCTGATCTGCGTGAAAAAGGCGCGCCCCTTGGACTCGCGGCGGATGAGGAACGGCAGGACCAGGAACAGCGGCAGCGTTGCCACCAGCACAGCCACGGACAGCGCGACATCCAGGACCCGCTTGGCAATCCTTGTAGACAGCCGCTCGGCCACCATCCGGGGCGCGATCAGCGGAACCGATTCCAGGTTTGTGATGGTGACCGGCTGAGCGAGAAGGTGGATCAGGCTGGGCACGATCTTCACCTGGGCTCCTGTGGCGGCAACGGCCTCGGTCACCTCCATCACCCGCTCCTCTCCGGACTCCGGGATGGCAACGAAGACGGTGGATATCTTCAATTCGCTCACGCACCGTGCGAGATCTTCCAGTTTCCCGATGACCTCCTCCGCAGGCGCACGGCTGCCGACATCAGGCGCTCCCTCCGGCCCGTCGCTCAGGAAGCCCCGGAAATGGATGCCAAGGGTCGGTGACAGGAGCAGCTTCTCCCGCAGATGAACGGCAACGTCTCCGGTCCCGAAGATCAGCACGCTCGTGTTCCCGATGCCACGGCGGTGCGCCACCTGGATGGCCCGGAACGTGAAAAACCGCTCCGCCGTCACCCCGATGTAGATGAACACGAAGGAGGCCAGGAGCACCGCCCGCGAATAGGCGTCGGGGTTGGGGAGCGACGCGTCCTGCCAGAGGAAGGGCAGCCTGCCCAGCAGGGCGCGGCCCCAAAGCAGCACGTCCACCACACCACCCTCGGGCTGGCGCTCCGTCTCCCGCAGGAAGAAGACCAGGGTGTGCGTCAGGAGGAAGGCGATGATCGTGCTCTTCAGCACCGCCCTGTACTCGTCGATGTTCAGGAGGCTCTTCTCGGTCCGGTAGAGCCCGCAGACCCCGAACACGCCCAGGCACAGGATGACGATCCAGAAGAACAGCTGCGTGTACACCTGCAGCTGGGTGGCGTCGCCCCCGAATTCGCGACGCATCCAAAAGGCACACAGGCAGCACCCCAGGACAACGATGCCGTCCAGGGTCACCTGGCACACGTGCACCAGGCGCTCGAAGTGCTTCCGAACGAATGTGGAGAGAATCATGGCGCCGGGGTGGAAACCGACCTCCTAGAGAGAAAGGTGGCCCCTCATCACAGGTGGGTCAACCCGGTTTTTTCGGTTCCCGGAAGCCGCCTATTCCTCGTCGGAATCCGACAACGCCTGAAGGACCGTGAAGTCCTCCAGCGTCGTCGTATCGCCGGTCGGCACGGTCCCGGCTGCAATGTCGCGCAGAAGCCTGCGCATGATCTTTCCTGAGCGCGTTTTCGGCAGCGCATCGGCGAAGCGGATCTCAGCCGGCCGGGCCAGGGCACCGATCTCGGTCGTCACATGCGCCTGCAGCTGCACCGCCAAGTCGTCCCCTCCCTCCACCCCGCCCGCCGGGGTCACGAAGGCGCAGATGGCCTGCCCCCTGACCTCGTCAGGACGCCCCACCACCGCCGCCTCGGCCACCGCGTCGTGGCTCACGAGGGCGCTCTCCACCTCGGCGGTGCTCAGTCGGTGGCCGGACACGTTGATGACGTCGTCCACCCGGCCCATCACCCAGATGTTGCCGTGCTCGTCCTTGCGCGCACCGTCACCGGTGAAGTAGAGGCCCTCGTACTTAGACCAGTAGGTCTCACGGTAGCGCGCCTCGTCTCCCCAGATGCCGCGCAGCATGCCCGGCCACGGGGTCCGCAGCACCAGGTAGCCGCCCTGGCCGTCCTCCACCTCGTTGCCCTCCGCGTCCAGGATGACCGCATCGATGCCGAAGAACGGGCGAGTGGCGGACCCGGGGACCGCCGCCGTGACGCCAGGCAGGGGGGTGATCAGGATCGATCCCGTCTCGGTCTGCCACCAGGTGTCCACGATCGGGCACCGGTCGCCGCCGATCACCTTGCGGTACCACATCCAGGCCTCCGGATTGATCGGCTCCCCCACCGTCCCCAGCAGCCGCAGGCTTGACAGGTCGTATCCCCCCGGATGCTCGTCCCCCAGCCGGATGAAGGTCCGGATGGCGGTGGGCGCCGTGTAGAAGATCGTCACCTTGTGGCGCTCGACGATCTCCCAGAAGCGGCCCGGGTGCGGCGTGGTCGGGGCCCCCTCGTACATCACGGTGGTCGCGCCGTTCGACAGCGGACCGTAGACGATATAGCTGTGACCGGTGATCCAGCCGATGTCGGCAGTGCACCAATAGACGTCGTCCTCCTTCAGGTCGAACACGGTGGCGCAGGTGTAGGACGCCTGCACCAGATAGCCGCCTGTCGTGTGCAGGATTCCCTTGGGCTTGCCCGTGGTGCCTGATGTGTAGAGCGTGAAAAGGGGGTGCTCGGCGTCCAGGGGAACAGCCTCATGGTCCGGAGAGGCGGCCGCCACGATCTCGGCGTAGTCGTGGTCCCGCCCCTCGACCCATGCCACCTCGTTGCCGGCGCGGCGCAGGACCACCTGGTGCTCGACCGTCGGGCATTGGGCGATGGCCTCGTCGGCAGCGGGTTTCAGGGGGAGAGGAGCGCCCTTCCGGAAGCCCCCATCCGCGGTGATGACGCACTTGGCGCCCATGTCCTGGATCCGGTCGCGCAGGGCTTCCGCCGAGAAGCCGCCGAAGATCACCGAGTGGGTCGCGCCGATGCGGGCGCACGCCAGCAGGGCGGCCGCCAGTTCCGGCACCATCGGCATATAGATGGCGACCCGGTCCCCCGCAGCGATTCCCAGCCCATCCAGGGCGTTCGCCAGCCGGCAGACCTCCTCGTGGAGCTCCGCATAGGTGATCGCCCTGACCTCACCCGGTTCGCCCTCCCACAGGATGGCCGTCTTGGAACCGCGGTGCTCCAGATGCTGGTCCAGACACACGACCGACGCGTTGATCTTGCCGCCCACGAACCACTTCGCGAACGGGACCTCCCATTCCAGCACGGTGTGCCAGCGCTCGATCCAGGGCAGCCGTTCCGCCACGCCCTCCCAGAATGCCTCCGGCTCCTCAAGGGCGCTCTTCCGCAGCGCATCGACCTCAGACGCATCGCCCAGGACTGCCGAAGCCGCGAACTCCCGGGGCGGAGGGAACGAGCGGTCCTCCTTGAGGACGTTTTCGATGTCGGGCATGACCCGACTCTACCACCCCGCCTTCTAGGCGCCGGCGGCGTCGAACAGCGACCGGTAGCGGACCACCTTGTGCAGCAGCCGTCCCGGATGGCGCAGCTCGCCGAGCATCTTGCCAGGACGGCCGTAGAACCGCCTGTACGCCTTCTTGATCTGGTTCTTGATCTCATCTGCGTCCATGTGCTCGTTGCCGGCCATCGGCAGGTAGCCGGTCAGGTCCTTCAGCTGCAGGTCCTCGCGGCCCTCCACCTGGTTGAACAGGGGCGTGCCTGGATACGGGGTGACAGCCGTGAACTGGACCGTGTCCGGATCCAGCCGGGCGATGAGATCGACGGTTTCCGCCGTCATGGCAGGAGTCTCCTCGGGGAAGCCGATCATGCAGAAGCCGCGCGTCTCGATGCCCCTGCTGCGACAGCGCTTGACCACGGCCCGAGCCGCCTCGACCCCCGACTCCGGAAGCTTGTTCGCCGCGTACTTCTCCATCAGTTCCGCGTTGCCGGTCTCGACGCCGAACGAGATGTGCACACAACCGGCCTTCGCCATTGCGTCGATGACCTCATCGTTCAGGTACCGCAGCGCGGTCTCGCACTGCCAGCGGATCTTGATGCCCTCGCTCTGGATCCCGTCCATGATCGCCAGCACCCGCGGCTTCCCCACCGTGAAGATCGGGTCTCGGAACACCACGTTGGGGATCTGTCGCTCATGGATGTCCTTGAGCTCCGCCACGACGTTCTCTGGGCTGCGGAAGCGAAACCGCTGCCCCTGGATCAGCACGTAGCCGCAGAACGCGCAGTCCAGCGGGCAGCCCCTGCTGGACTTGACGGTCGTCACTGGTCCGTGCATGTCAGGGAAGTGGTAGCGGTCGTTGGCAAGCAGGTCCCGGGCGGGAAGGGGGAGGTCATCAAGTTCCTTGATCAGGGGCCTCTCCTCTGTCCGGGAGATCGAACCGTCCTCCTCCCTGAAATGGAGGCCCGGGACCTCCGACAGCGGGCGGCCCTTGGCCCAGGCGTCCACCAGGTCCCGCACCGTGTGTTCCGGCTCCCCGCGCACGATGGCCTCCACCGGCGTATCGCTGAACACCTCCTCGGGTGCGTGGGTGACGTGGCTGCCCAGGCAGAAGATGTGCGCATCGATCTGCTCCGCCAGTGCGCCAGCCAGGGCCAGATCGGACGTCCACGAAGCGGTCGAGGTGTCCACACCGATGACCTTCGGCTTCTCGACCCGCAGGCGCGCCAGCAGATCGTCGGTTGTCAGTTCATCAGCGTCGCAATCGAAGATGTGGACCTTGTGCCGCGCCGCCCTGAGGACGGAAGCCACGTGGGCCAGTTCGATCGGGGGATAGAGCAGGGACTTGCCCACGGCCATGCCGAAGCCGCCCATCAGCCCCCGGCTGATGTGGGACGACCCGGGACTGGGAGGGTTCACCAGCGTGACCCTCACTGCCGCACCTCACCCTCGACTTCTGCCACGGCGCGGGCGGCACGGCCCAGGAACGACGCCTCGTCCTTCGCCTCCAGGGTCCGGTCTCCGGCGCGCAGCACCACGTGGTAGGCCAGTGATTTGAGGCCGTCCTCCAGGGGCTCACCTCGATAGATGTCGAACAGATCCACCGACGCCGCCTTGCCCCGTGAGGCCTTCGCCAGGAGGTCCGCCACCTCGCCCGCCCGCACGGATTCCGGAACCGCCACGGCAACATCGACCCTCAGGTCGGGATAGCGCGGGGGCACCTCGTACGACACGGGGTCGGCGCCGGCCGCCGCCAGGACCTCCACATCCGCTTCGACCACGGCCGCGCGTCCCTTGAGCCCGAGTCCCGCGGCCACGCGGCTGTCCAGCTCGCCGAACCGCACCGCCCAGCCGCTGTCCGCCACGAGCCGTCCGGAGCGCACCCCGTGGAACCAGGGCGCTCCATCGCCGGCCCCCTCCTCGAGGATCACACCGGCGTGATCCGGCCGCAGACCGGACGCGGCGGCCAGGTCCAGTCCCAGTGCCTGTGCGCGCGCATAGGGCTCATCGCGCCAGCCGCCCCGGCCCGACCGTGACGCCCAAACGCATGCGATCTGGTGGACGGAGACCGGTTCATCCGAACCGCCAGGCCGCACGCCCTGGCCGCGCTCGAACAGGCGCACGTCGACGCGCTCCCTCAGGTTCGGACCCGCCGCCGGCAGCAGCGACGCCGCCACATCACGGCGCAGCCGCGCCGCGGTCGGGGACTGGGGGTTGGTCACGTGCATATGTTCCAGCGCATCGGCTCCCAAGGCATCCAGGACGGATGCCTCCACGAAGTTGTAGGTCATGGCTTCGGAAAATCCCCATGCCAGCACCAGGCGATCCTCCAGCATCCGCCCCAGAGCGCTCACCGGATCGTGCGGGACCGGCACCGCCGGCCGCATCGGTGCAGACCGGGGAATACGCTCATACCCCACCAGACGTGCCACCTCCTCGATCAGGTCCTCCTCGATCATGACGTCCCCGCCCGCCCTTGCCGGCGGCACCGTGACATCGAGGGTGCCCTGGTCGGCGGACACGGGGAATCCGAGGCGGCCCAGGGCGTCGGCGGCCTCGTCATCCGTGACCGGCATGCCCAGCACCGAACGCAGTCGGTCCCCCCGGAGGCTGACCGTAACAGGGGGCCGTGACCGCTCCGCATCCCCCACCACCACCGGACTCCCGATTCGGCGAGCGCCCTCGCAGACCTGGTCGATCACCCACGCGAACCGCTCGACGCCGGCGGCCGCCTGATGCGGATCCTGGCCCTTCTCGAACCGGGTCCGGGCGTCGGTTGCAATGCCCAGCCTCTGGCCGGTCCGCCGGACCGAGGAAGCCTCGAAGTTGGCGCTCTCGAGCAGGACCCGGTCCGTCTGGTCACCCACGCCTGTCTCCTGGCCGCCGATCACGCCGGCCAGCGCAACCGGCCGCTCACCGGCGCAGATCACCAGGTCGTCGGCCTCCAGGTCAGCGGTTTCATCATCCAGGGTCAGCAGGCTCTCGCCCGCCCGCGCCCGCCGCACCACGATGCCGTCGCCACCGAGCGCACCCAGGTCGAAGACATGCGTCGGCTGACCCAGGTCGAACAGCACGAAGCTGGTGGCGTCCACCAGACGGCCGAGAGTCTGCTGATCCATGGCGGCGAGCAGGGCCCGCAGCCACAGGGGCGAGGGACCGTTGTCGACGCCTTCGAACAATTGCGCCGCGTAGACCGGGCACCCCTCCTCATCCTCGACGGTGACCTCCCAGCCTTCCCCCGGCGCCGGCGCCGGCGCTTCGTCCAGCGGGATCAGGGACCGACCGAACAGGGCCGCCACCTCGCGGGCGATCCCCCTGTGGCCCCACAGGTCCGGCCTATGGGTCAGCGACTTGTTGTCGATCTCGAGCGCCCAGTCTTCCAATCCCAGGGCCGTTGTCACGTCTCCGCCCACCGATGCGTCCGGATCCAGCACCAGGATGCCGTCGTGTTCCTCGGACAGGCCCAACTCGCGCTCCGACAGGATCATGCCCATCGACACCTGACCGCGGATCTTCGACTTCTTGAGCTTCGTCCCGTCCGGCAGCACGGTCCCCGGCACCGCCACGGCGACCCGCTGGCCGGCAGCCACGTTGGGGGCCCCGCAAACGATCGGCAACGCATCGCCCTCGCCTACCGCGACCTGGTTCAGGCTCAGCCTGTCGGCGTCCGGATGGGGTGCGGAATCCAGCACCTCGCCCACCACCAGCCCGTCCAGGGCCTCGAACACGGACTCCACACCCTCGACCTCCGCCGAGTGGCGGGTGAGCGCCTCCGCGATCTCCTGTGCGCCGAGACCATCCAGGTCCACGTGACGCCCCAGCCACCGCAGGGAGACCTTCATGCCGTGAACTGCTCCAGGAACGGCAGTCGCGCAGCCATCAGGTGGCGGATGTCCTCGATGCGGTAACGCATCATCGCCAGCCGGCTCAGCCCCAGCCCGAACGCGAAACCGGTGAATTCCTGCGCGTCGATGCCGCAGCCGGACAGGACCTCGGGATGGACCATGCCGCACGGCACCAGTTCCACCCAACCGGACCGCTTGCACACGGGACAGCCTCCGCCTTCGCAGAGAAGGCAGCAAATGTCCAGTTCGAAGCCGGGCTCAACGAACGGGAAGTAGCCAGGCCTCAGCCTGACCTCGACCTTGCGCCGGAAAGCCGCCTCGAGGAAGGCATGCAAAGTCCCGACCATGTGGGAGGCATTGATTCCGCGGTCCACGACCAGACCCTCCATCTGGTGAAAGGTGTGGTCATGGCTCGCATCGACCGTCTCGTTCCGGAAGCAGCGCCCCGGCGCCACCGCATAGATGGGCGGCGCCTGGCTTTCCATGACGCGGATTTGGACCGGCGAGGTGTGGGTGCGCAGCACAAGGTCTCCGTCGCACCAGAAGGTGTCCCATACGTCCCGTGCCGGATGGTCGGCAGGGATGTTGAGCGCATCGAAATTGCGACGGGCCGTCTCGACCTCGGGGCCCTCAGCAACGGTGAATCCCATGCTGCGGAAGACCGCTTCGAGCTCTCGGCGCACCAGGGTCACCGGATGAAAGGAACCGGCCGAGGAACTCGGACCGGGCACGGACGGGTCGAAGGTGGCCAGGCCGGCCTCCTCGACCTGGGCTTCCAATGCAGCCCGCCGCGTCCCGAATGCCGTCTCCAGCCGGGACCTCGACGCGTTGAGAAGGCGTCCAGCGTCGGGTCGGTCTTCAGCCGCCAGAAGCGGCAGCCCCTTCAGCTGTTGTGAGAGACGGCTCTTTCGGCCCAGCCACAGCCGTTCCGCCTCGTCCAGCCCGGCCAGATCATGCGCCTCCTCTACCTCCCCCAGCGCCTCCCGCTCGAGCTCCTCGAGCTCTTCAGGCCGCCAGGTGGCCCCGGACATCCTCGACGATTGCGTCGAAACCTGTGGGGTCCTGGATGGCGATCTCCGACAGACGCTTGCGGTCAAGTTCGATTCCCGCGGCCGCTACCCCGGCCATGAACCGGCTGTAGGACAGGCCCCGGGCACGGACGGCGGCCGAAATGCGGACGATCCAAAGGCGCCGGAAGACCCGCTTGCGCTGCTTCCTGCCGATGTACGCATAACGGCCAGCCCGAAGGATCGATTCCTTCGCGGTCCGGTACAGGCGGCTCCTGCCGCCCCAGTACCCGCGCGCACGCCGGAGGACTCTCTTCTTCTTCTTGTGGCGGGCTACGCCGTAACTGACACGCACCATGAATCGTCCCTCAGGCGTCCTTGTGGACGCTCAAATACGTCTTTGCGTAGGCCTTCGACGTCATCACGCTCGCCCGGTTGCGACGGTTGGCCTTGGCGCCCTTGAACGACTTCAGATGACGGGTCGAAGACTGGGTCCTCTTGAGACCCCCCTTCGCCGTCACCTTCATGCGCTTGGATACGCCCTTTTTCGTCTTTTGCTTGGGCATCGGAATCGCGCCAGACTACCGCCGCACCCGGCCCGGTCAAGCCTGCAAGAGGCCCCTCCCGGTGCCTTGTCAGGCCTCCTGAGGCTTCTCGGGCTCCTTTTCCTTCTCTTTCTCCTTCACCTTCACCTTCGGCTTGTCCTTGGCCCCTGCCTTCAGTGACAGGACCATCGACATGGTCCGGTGGCTGTCGCGGGACGGCGGCCGTTCCACTTTGGCCACTTCCTCGAGCAGTTCGCCCACCCGGATCAGGAGCGTCATGCCCAGCTCCGTCCGCGCCAATTCGCGGCCCCGGAACAGGCAGTTGACCTGCACCTTGTGGCCGGCCTCTAGGAACTGTTTGGCCTTTCGCACCTTGATGCCCAGATCGTGCGGGCTGATCTTGGGGCGCACCCGGACCTGCTTGAGCGTCGCGTCCTTCTGGCCGCCCTTCTGCTTCTTCTTCTGTAGGTACTTGTACTTCCCATAGTCCATGACCCGGCAGACGGGCGGACTGGCGGTGGGTGCCACCTCGACCAGGTCCAGTCCGGCCTGCGTCGCGATGGTCCTTGCCTCCTCCAGCGGCACGATGCCGCGCTGTTCGCCCTTCTCGTCGATCAACCGAACCTCCGACACACGGATGCGGTCATTGACCCGCAGCTCCGGCGGCCCGGTCGGCTTCTGGAAACGCCGACGTGCCACTAGGAGCGAGTGACCGGCATCAGGGAGTGGAGAGAATCCAAGAAGGGGGAGGGAGGCGCCATGTAGGTCAGGAGCCTGGTGCTTCGCGTCGCGGGGTCACTTGCGTCAATCCTAGCCCTGTTCCCCGGGTTCGGCCACCGTTAGGCCCAGTTCCTCCGCCTGGCGCGGGGTCGGTGCGGCCGGAGCGCCGGTCAGGGGGCAGGAGGCACTGGTCGTCTTGGGGAAGGCGATCACGTCACGGATGCCGTCCCGGCCGAGAGCAACCTGCACGGTGCGGTCGATCCCCAGGGCAAAACCGCCATGCGGCGGAGCCCCGTAGCGGAACGCCTCGAGCAGGTGACCAAACCGGTCCTGGACGGTGGCGGCGTCCAGCCCCAGCAGTTCAAACACGCGCTCCTGGACCTCGCGCCTGTGGATCCGGATGGATCCAGACCCCAGTTCGACGCCGTCAATAACCGCGTCGTAGGCCAGCGATGCGACGTGGTCCGGCGCCCCTTCCAGATCGCCGGCGTTCATGGGCGCGGTGAACGGATGGTGGCTGGACGTCCAGCCCCCTTCGCCGTCCTCCTCGAAGAGCGGGAAGTCCACCACCCACAGGGCACGGTGCGGCTCACCCGCCAGGTCGAGCTCCGATCCCAGCGCAGTGCGCACTGCGCCCAGCGCCAGCCTCACCACGCGCAATTCGCCCGCCCCGAACAGGAGCAGGTCGTCGGGCCCTGCCTGCGCGGCGCCGTTGATATTCGATTGAGCCTCCGAGGACACATGGGACGCCAGGGGCCCTGTCCACTCTCCGCCGTCTCCGACCTTGGACCACGCCAGGCCCGGGGCGCCCGCCGCCTTGGCGTCGTCCTCCCAGGCCGAGATCTGCTTGCGTGAGGATCTCGCGCCGCCCGGGAGGCGGATCGCCCGCACCACGCCGCCGCTCTCCACCGCGCCGTCGAAGATCCGCGACCCCGATTCGCCTGCAGCCTCGGACACGTCCTGGATCTCGAGCCCGAAGCGCAGGTCCGGCTTGTCGCTGCCGAAGCGGTCCATGGCCTCGTCCCACGTCATGCGCGGCCAGGGTCCCGGCACATCCAGGCCGACCTCGCCGAACGACTCGATGAAGCAGGACTCGAGCGTCGCCAGGACGTCGTCCCGGTCCACGAAGGACATCTCCAGGTCCAGCTGGGTGAATTCCGGCTGGCGGTCGGCTCGCAGATCCTCGTCGCGGAAACAGCGGGCGAACTGCATGTAGCGGTCGACACCGCCCACCATGAGCAGCTGCTTGAACACCTGCGGGCTCTGGGGCAGCGCGTAGACGCGGCCTGGATGGACCCGGCTCGGAACCAGGTAATCGCGCGCTCCCTCGGGCGTGGCGCGGGTCAGGATCGGCGTCTCGACTTCCAGGAATCCAAGACCGCCGAACGTCCGGCGCAGGGCGCCGCATAGGGTGGACCGCGCCTCCAGGCCGGCGATCATCGGCCGACGGCGCAGGTCCAGGACCCGGTGGCGCAGCCGCGCCTCGTCGTTGGCCTCGACATCGTCGATCACATCGATCGGAGGGTCGTCCGACCGCGACAGGATGGTCAGTGATGCTGCCTCCACCTCGACGTCGCCGGTTGTCCTCTCCGGGTTGCGCTGGTCGCCTGGGCGCTCGCAGACCGGACCCTCGATCTGTATGCAGTCCTCGCCGCGCAGGCTGCCGGCCTCCTTGAACAGGTCCGCGTCCTCCGGCCTGAAAACGACCTGGGTCTTCCCGTAGCGGTCACGCAGGTCGGTGAAAAGGACTCCGCCGTGGTCGCGCACGCCGGTGACCCAGCCGCACAGACGGACCGTCTGCCCCGCGTCCTCGGCCCTCAGGTCCCCGCACGTGTGGGTGCGGAGTCCGGTGGGCGAATGGTCAGCTGCGGGCACGGCGGTTCATGAGTTTCTTCCGCCAGATCGCCCGTTGCAAGGAAGCACGCGCCCGCGGAACGTCGATGTCGCTCACCTTCCCCTTCAACCGTTCGCGCGCCCTCTGCTCGGCCTCGTCGGCCCGCGCCGCATCCAGATCGTCCGGCCGCTCGCCAGCCTCGCACACGACACGCACCTGGTTGTCGCCGACCTCGACGAATCCGTGGTGGACCGCCATCTCGATCACTGCACCGCCGGCCGCCTCCGTGACGCTCAGCAGCCCCGATCCCACGTCGGCCAACAGCGGCGCATGCCGCGGCAGGACGCCCATCAGGCCGTCCGATGTCGGGATCTGCACCGACGACGCCTCGCCCTCGTAGACGGTGCGCTCCGGCGTGCGGATCTCGAGTTGGAGGGACGCCATCGGTCTAGAGCTCGCCCGCCTTCTCGACCGCCTCGTCGATGGAACCGACCATGTAGAACGCCTGCTCGGGCAGGTCGTCGTGCTCGCCCGCCACGATCTCCTTGAACGAGCGGACCGTGTCCTCGCGGCTCACGAAGCGACCTTTCACTCCAGTGAACTGCTCTGCCACGAAGAACGGCTGGCTCAGGAATCGCTGGATGCGGCGTGCCCGGTGCACCACCGCCTTGTCCTCCTCGGACAGCTCCTCCATCCCCAGGATGGCGATGATGTCGCGCAGGTCGGTGTAGCGCTGCAGGATCCGCTGGACCTCGCGCGCCACCGCATAGTGCTCCTCGCCCACCACGTCCGGCGACAGCATGTTCGACGTGGACTTCAGCGGGTGGACCGCCGGATAGATGCCCAGTTCGGCGATCTGCCGG
>CAZZHK010000001.1:182544-230390 GCA_964653725.1 uncultured Planctomycetales bacterium
GCGAACGTCGCCACCGGCGCCGGGTCCGTGAAGTCGTCCGCAGGCACATAGACCGCCTGCATGGACGTCACCGATCCGTCCTTGGTGGACGTGATCCGCTCCTGCAGCTCGCCCATCTCGGAGGCCATGGTCGGCTGGTAGCCCACCGCCGACGGCATGCGGCCAAGGATGGCCGACACCTCGGAGCCCGCCTGGACGAACCGAAAGATGTTGTCGATGAAGATGAGGACGTCCTTCTTTTCCTCGTCGCGGAAATACTCGGCCATGGTCAGGCCGGAAAGAGCGACCCGCAGGCGCGCTCCGGGCGGCTCGTTCATCTGGCCGAACACCAGCACCGCGTTGTCGATCACCGATGCCTCCTTCCCTTCGGGAGTCGTGTAGACCGCCTCCTTCATTTCCAGCCACAGGTCGTTGCCCTCCCGGGTGCGCTCGCCGACTCCGGCGAACACGCTGAAGCCGCCCTTCTCGACCGCGGTGATCCGGATGAGCTCCTGGATCAAGACCGTCTTGCCCACGCCGGCACCCCCGAACAGGCCGATCTTCCCGCCCTTCGCGAATGGACACAGCAGGTCGACCACCTTCAGGCCGGTCTCGAACAGGTCGCTGATCGGCTCCTGGTCCTCGAAACGAGGAGCGGGCCGCCGGATCGGCCACTTTTCTGTCTCCGGCATCTTGCCGCTGAACAGCTCGTCGAGCGGTTCGCCCAGCAGGTTGAAGATGCGTCCCATGGTCTCCTGGCCCACCGGCACGCAGATGGGCGCACCGGTGTCGACCACGTCCATGCCGCGGCACATGCCGTCCGTGGAGGACATGGACACGCACCGCACCACGTCGTCACCCATGTGCTGCGACACCTCAAGGACCACCTTGATCCCCTTGGCATCGTCCTTGACCACAAGGGCCTGGTTCATCGGCGGCAGGTGTGCTGCATCGAAGGCCACGTCCACGACCGGCCCGAGGACCTGCCGCACGGAGCCGAGGTGAGTTTCTGTCTGTGTTGCTGTCGTCATCTGTCGGTTCAACTTGTCTTGTTCTAGGTGCGCAGGGCTTCCGACCCGCCCACGATGTCCATCAACTCGCCGGTAATCGCTTCCTGGCGCGCCCGGTTGTAGATGCGGCGCAGTTCGCCCCCCATCTCCTCGGCGGCCTCGGTCGCGTTTTTCATCGACATGCGCCGGCTCGCGTATTCGCTGGTCAGGCCCTCCTGCAGGAGGTTCCAGAAGCGAACCTCGAGGACCCGCGGCAGCAGGGCCTCGAAGAGCGTCGGCGCGTCGGGCTCGAGGATCATGTCTCCCCCGAGCTTCTCTTCTTCTCCACCTTCCCCCGCCGCCGCCAGAGTCTCGACCTGCAGCGGCAGCCATTCGTTCATCTCGGGCACGAATTTCGCCATCGACACGAAGCGCGAGGAGACTACCTGGACCCTGTCAACGCCGCCCTCCAGGAACTGCGCCGTCAGGTCGCGCGCCGCCTGGGCAGCCTCCCCGTAGGCCATCTTCTCGAGCGGGCTGTCAAGGAACGAGCGGTGAATCTCGCGCTTGCGGCGCAGGAAATACCGATAGCCCTTTTCGCCGAACACCCACAGCAGCGGGTCGTCGCCGGCCGCGTCGAGCACGCTCTCTGCCTTGGCCAGCACGTTCGTGTTGTACGCGCCGCAGAGTCCCCGGTCCGAGGTCACCACCACGACCGCCGTGCGACCGCCTTCCGGCCGCGCCGCCAGCAGCGGAAGCGTCCCCGGCGAGGCGTCGTCGCCCATGGATCCCAGCAGGCGCCGCGTCATCCCCACCATGGCGTCCGCATACGGGCGGAAGCCCAGCAGCCGGTCCTGGAATCGCCGCAACTTGGTCGTCGCGACCATTTCCATGGCCCGGGTGATCTTCTGGATGTTGCCGACGCTCTTGATGCGTCCGCGCAGTGCCCGAATGTCCGCCATCGGTTCGGCCTAGCTCTCCTCGCCTTCCGTGGACTCGGTCTTCTCGACCCCCGTTGCCGCGGGCGCGGCCGCACCGAAGCGTTCGTTGAAGGCCGCGATGGCCGCGTCCGCCTCGTCCTTGATCTCGTCCGTCCACTGGCCCTCCGAGGCGATCTTCTCGAGAAGATCCGCCTGCGAGGCCCTCAGATACTCGACGAACTCGGCTTCCCATCGGATCGCATCCTTGGACGGCACCTCGTCGAGGGATCCGGATGTGCCGGCGTGGATTACCAGAATCTGTTCCTCGGTAGGCACCGGCGCGTACTGGCCCTGCTTGAGGATCTCCACCAGCCGCTCGCCCCGGTTGAGCTGCTCCTGGGTCGCCTTGTCCAGGTCGCTGCCGAACTGGGCGAAGGCCTGGAGTTCGCGGTACTGCGCCAGATTGATACGAAGGCCGCCGGCCACCTTTTTCATGGCCGGCACCTGGGCGGCGCCTCCCACGCGGCTGACCGAGATGCCCACGTTCACCGCCGGCCGCACGCCTGCGTAGAACAGGTCGCCCTCGAGGAAGATCTGGCCGTCCGTGATCGAGATCACGTTGGTCGGAATGTAGGCCGACACGTCGCCCTCCTGGGTCTCGACCACAGGCAGGGCGGTCAGAGACCCCCCGCCAGCCTTGTAGCGCTTGTTGATCTTGGGCGCCTCGTCTCCGACCTTTGCCGCCCGCTCCAGGAGCCGGGAGTGGAGGTTGAAAATGTCGCCCGGAAAGGCCTCGCGGCCCGGCGGGCGCCGCAGCAGCAGCATGACCTGGCGGTAGGCCAGCGCCTGCTTGTAGAGGTCGTCATACATGATCACGACGTGCTTGCCCTCGTCACGGAAGCGCTCGCCCATGGCGCAGCCCGCGAAGGCCGCCAGGTACTGCATGGCCGCCTCGTCGCCGGCCGGGGCGCTGACCACGGTCGTGTATTCCATCGCGCCGTGCTGCTCGAGCTTGGCGACCGCTGCCTTGACGGTGGACTGCTTCTGGCCCATTGCCACGTAGATGCAGACCACGTCCTTGCCCTTCTGGTTGATGATCGTGTCCAGGAGCAGGGCGGTCTTGCCGGTCTGCCGGTCGCCGATGATCAACTCTCGCTGGCCGCGGCCGATGGGGATCATCGAGTCGATGGCCTTGATCCCGGTTTCCAGCGGCTCATGGACTGGCTGGCGCTCCACCACCGACGGCGCATCGCTCTCGATGGGCTGGTAGTCGTCCTCGCTTACGCCCAGGTCCCCTCGGCCGTCCACCGGCTGACCCAGCGCGTTGACCACGCGCCCGATCAGGGCTGGTCCGGTCGGCACGGAGATGACGCGCCCGGTCGACTTGACCTCGTCGCCCTCCTTGACCGTCTCCGCGCCGCCCAGCAGCACTGCGCCGACGTTGTCCTCCTCGAGCGACAGGGCCACGCCCATGGCGCCCCCCGAGAACTCGAGCAATTCGCTCATCATGCAGCCCTCGAGACCGTGGATGCGCGCTACCCCGTCCCCCGCCTGGAGGACGATGCCGACGCTTTCCATCTCGAGGGTGTCCTGGTAGCCCTCCAACTCGCGCTTCAGAACGGAGGTCACTTCAGCCGGACGCAGTTCCATCACTCAGCCTCAATCGTTGTCTTGTGCGGACGCGCTTGTCAGTCGTGCGCCCTGCCATGTGCGCCGCAGACGCGCCGTGCGCCCCGCGACCGTGCCGTCGATCAGCGTGTCGCCAACCCGCACTCGGGCCCCCCCGACCAGGGAGGGATCCAGTTTCTCTGTCAGTACGACCCGGACGCCCAGACGCGAGGTCAGCGACCTCTCCAGATTTGCCCGCGCCTCCTCGCCGAGAGGCCGGGCCACCTCCACGGTGCCCTCCCGCTCGCCGTGCGCCTCCCCCACCATGCGCCGGAAGATCCGGCCAGCATCAACCAGCACCGCTTCCCGGCCACGGCGGATGCACATCTCGCAAAAGGAGACGAACAGCGCGCTGGTGTGGGCCCGGAGCGGATCCACGAACCGCTCGACCTTGGTCGCCGGTCGGATCCGCGGATGCAGGAAGAACTCACGGACGGCCCGGTCCTCGAGCATCTCGGCCGCGAACTCGAGATCGCGGCCGATAGCCTCCTGGCTTCCCGCATCCGTGGACGCTTCGAAGAGCGCCTTCACGTAGCGGTGCAGGACAAGAGATCCGGTACCGGCCATGTTCAGTTGGCCTCCACCTGCCGGACAAGGTCCTCCACCAGGCGCCGGTCATCGCCCTCGGCAAACGAGCGGCCGACCACGGCGCCGGCGGCACCCAGGGCCAGGTCCACGACCTCGGCCCGAATCTCCGCCATGGCCTGCTCCTTCGCCGCAGAGATCTCGGCCTGGGCCCGGTCGATCTGGCCCGCGGCCCTCTCCTCTGCCTCGGCCAGGATCGTCCGGCTTCGGGCCTCTGCGTCGGCACGGGCCTGGCTGAGCATCGCGGTGACCTCCTCGGAGGCCTCCGCCAGCCGCTTCTCCAGTTCATCCCGGGCCGACTCGGCACCGTCCCTGGCCGCCTTGGCCTCCGTGACCGCCGTGTTCGCCGCCGTGTCGCGGTCGGCCAAGGCAGCCACGATGGGCTTGAACACGATCTTCAGGATCAGCGGCAGGGAGAGGCCGAAGATGACGATGGTCCAGACCAGGTTGCCCCAGCCGTCGGGGTCGAGGGGGTTGAAGCCCCCTTCACCTGACACCGCCAGGAATGCTGCAGATACGAAAGCCACGGTCCTAGAGGGCCAGCAGCAGCGTGACGGCCACGCCGAACAGCGCCACGCCTTCCAGCATGGCAGCCAGAATCAGGCTCGAGCCGCGGATCTCAGTGGCTGCCTCGGGCTGTCGGGCGATGGACTCGTTGGCACTTCCGCCAATGCGCCCAAGGCCGATTCCAGCGCCGATGATGCCAATTCCGGCGCCGAGGCCGGCACCGAGCTTTCCAATCTCAAGGGCAGTTTCAACCAGTAGCATTTCTCATGTCTCCGTTCAGGTTTAGTGCTCGGGGTGGATCGCCGCCCCGATGAACACGATGGATAGAAGGGTGAAAACGTAGGCCTGCAGAAGGGCCACGAATGCCTCGATGATCATGATGAAGACCGCCAGGCCCACGGAGGGGACGGCGACCAGGTAGGCCCAATTGTCGATGGTCTGGGCGAAATAGAAGATCAGCCCCATGAAGCTCAGGACCACCAGGTGGCCGGCCAGCATGTTCGCGAACAGCCGGATGGTAAGGGCCACGTGCTTGACCACGATGCCGATGAGCTCGACCAGGAACATGAGCGGCCAGATGGCCAGCGGCACGCCGCTCGGCACCAGGTTCTTCCAGAAGGCGATCGGCCCCTGCGCCCAGATGCCGAACCCGAGCACCAGCACCATCGTGGTGAGCGCCATCGCGGCGGTCACGAAGATGGATGCGGTGGCCGTGGAGCCTCCAGGCAGGAGACCCAGCATGTTCATGAAGAGGACGAAGAAGAACACGTAGCAGAAGTAGGGCGTGAACCTGCCGCCCCGCTCCGGACCCATCACGGGCACCACCATCTCGTCCCGGATCCACAGCACCCAGCCGGCCAGGACCCTGCGAATCGGCCCCAGATCCGATCGGCCGACGCCCTTGGAGATGTTCCCGAAGAGCAGGACGATCAGCAAGACCGCCCCGATCTGGAAGTACTGGAGGTTGTAGGTAGGAATCTCGATTCCGCCGACCTGCACGCTGCCGACCTTGTGCGGCATCACGTGACCGTACAGCTGCATGAAGACCTCGCTGCCCAACGCCTCGGCCTCGGGGCCCTGGGGCACAGCCCCGGCGCCGACGTCGGCCGGGACGGCCGTCGCCACGCAAGTCAGCAGGAGGCTCACAAGGAATGCGGTCATGTCTTTCTCGGGATCGTCGCCGGGCCCAGGACCCAGGCGCTCACCCATCCCGCCCCCGCCACGAAGGCGAGCGCGAAGGAGCCGGGATCACCCGGCCACCAGTTCCTCGAGGCGGACCAGGCGCCGATCCCGAGGACGAGCAGTTTGAATAGGAATCCGGCACCGAATGCGGGCAGCCACCAGCGCCCGTCCCTGTACAGGGCGACGGTTCCAGAGACGCCGGCAAGCAGTCCGCCTGCCAGCATTCCAACGCTGCCGCCGGTCTGCACAGTCATGTCGGATCCGTCAAGGAGCATGGCTGCCGCGCCCAGTCCCAGGAGGACCGAGAGAACAGCACGTACCAGGGGGCGCCCGGGCTTCACTGACCTCCCGGTCCGATCTTTCGGACCAGGTACAGGAATCCCACCGACGCTCCCGTCAGCAGTCCTACGAGCAGTCCCACGGGCGACCACCCGAGCCGATCATCCACCCACCAGCCGGCCACGCCGCACAAGGCGACGGTGACGGCAAACTCCAGCCCGACGCCCGAAAAGCGGGCGAAGTCGGAAAGGTTCTTGCGGGTGTTTTCGTCCATCGGCTGACCCCGGCGGGCCATCCGTGCCCGGCCCACGACGGGGGTCCGCCGTGAATTGGGGCAACCAGACTAGTGTCCACGCGCGGGGGATCAAGCCCCCGCTTGGGCCCTAATCCCGCTAACCTCTGCGGCCCCATGGAACGCACATGCATCCTCGTCAAGCCTGATGGTCTCCAGCGCGGACTGTCCGGAGAAATCCTCTCCCGCTTCGAGCGCAAGGGACTCTACCTCGTCGGCGCCAAGCTGATCCGTATGGACAGCGACATGGCCCGCAGGCACTACGAGGCGCACGTTGAAAAGGACTGGTTCCCTCGCCTCGAGGCCTTCATTACCAGCGGCCCGATCCTGGCCCTCGCGCTGCAGGGCCATCAGGCGATCTCCGTGGGCCGTCGCCTGGTCGGCGCCACCTACGGGTCCGAGGCGGATGCGGGCACGATCCGTGGTGACCTGGCCGTCAGCCGGTCTATGAACCTCGTCCACGCGTCGGACTCGCCGGAGGCAGCCTCCCGCGAACTGGCAAACTTTTTCGACGCGGAGGAGATCCACGAATGGCAGCCCGACACCCTTCCCTGGACCATCGACGTGGACGACGAGGGCTGAAGCCCTCCGCCGCAGTCCTGCTCCTCGGCCTCTCGGGCTGCGTCCTGGCGCGGCCCTTCGGCTGGATTCCCGAGGAGGACGCCGAACTCGCCAGGGCCCACACGCTCAACGCGATGAGCTACTGGGAATCCGGGGACTACACCCGGGCCCTGGATCAGGCCAACCGGGCCCTGGGCCTGGACGACGACTTCGAACCGGCCCTGCGCGTCCGCGCCATGGTCCTGATGCGCGGCCGCACCATGGACAGCCTGGACGCGGCCCTCGACCTCTGGGAGGACCTGGATGACGGCACCGAGAACCGCTGGACCATCCAGCATGCGGTGGCCCACCAGCGCCGGGCCGACGTGCTTCGCAGGGCCCAGCGCCTGGAACTGGCCGACGCTGACACGGAGGAGGCCATCGCCCTCTACGAGGGTGTGCTCGACGCCGATCCCGACGACGTCTATGCCCTGGAAGGATTCGTGCAGGTGCTGGCCGCCTCCGGCGACTGGGACCGCTGCCTGGAGGCGGCCGACCGCTATGTCCGCCACATCGAACTGTCGAGGCAGGGATGGACCCGTAAACTGACCCTACGCGGCATCGAAGCTGAGGAGGAGCGGATGATCAGGTCCCGAATCCGCACCAACCGCAGCAAGGAGGCCCGCTGGCGCGGCCTGCGGGCCAACATCCTCCACAAGACCGGCCAGCCCATGGAAGCCGAACGCGAACTGCGGACCGTCCTGGAACTCGACCCCGGTCTGGTGGCCGAGTACCTGAACCGTGCTCGGGTGCGCGCGGAACTCGGACTGTGGCTCCTGGCCCACCAGGACGCACACACCTTCGTGGCCCGCTCCGACCAGGCGGCCGACAATCCCCTGACCCGCGAGGCCTTCGCGATCATCCGCGAGGCCGAATCCCACGGCGTGAGTCCGGCAGGCATCGCACAGTGAAGAGGAGCATGCAGGCGTGGACCGCAGGACTGCTGCTGATGGCCGGCACCTCGTGCTCCACGCTCGGGACGGTAGCCAAGGTGCCCGCCCAGCTGGTCGGCGCTGCCTTGGAACCGGTCGGCACCATCTTCCAGGGTGCCGGATCACTCCTGACCGGTGGGCTCTCCTCGGGCACCGCCAACCTCTGGTCCGCCGTCACTTCGTTCGGCGGCTAACGAGCGTTCAGCCCAGCGGTACCTCCCAGTCCTCGACCGGCGGCTCGCGTCCGGCACGGCGGAACGCCGCGGCACCCTCCGCGACAATCCAGACCCCCAGCAGAAGCAGCACCCCGCCTATCACCGCCAGGGGCAGGTCGCCGGCCGCCGCGTTGCGGCCCACATTGCCCGTCATGGCCACCACGGTGCTGGCCAGCATGAAGGCGCACGGGACGCCGCACACCGCCCACGCGCGCCGGCGCTGGCGCAGGTAGAGCGTCGCCACCAGCAGCGCGAGGCCCGCCAGCAGCTGGTTCACGGTCCCGAACAGCGCCCAGAGGCGGATTCCCACCGGCCGACCGTCCACGCGATAGAAGGCGAAGAAGCCGATCGCCGCGACCGCCAGCAGGGACGCCGCATGGCGGCCCTGCAGGAACCGCGACCCCACCGTTTGGCCGACCTCCTGGATGTTGAAGCGCAGCAGCCGGGTCGCCGAGTCCAGCGTGGTCAGCGCGAAGCTGACCACCACCACCGCGACCAGGGCGCGTGCCAGATCCCGGTCGACGCCGACCGCATGGATGAACCCGGCGCCGCCCTCGATGAAGTGGCCCAGCGCCGTGCCGGGTTCGCGGATCGCCGCCCAGGAGCCGTAGACGCCGCCGCCGGTCCAGGCCTCGGAACCCAGCGCTCCGGCGGTGCAAGCCAGGACCGCCACCAGCCCCAGCAGCGACTCGCCGATCATGCCGCCGTAGCCGATTGGCCGGGCGTGGGCCTCATTGGCAATCTGCTTCGCGGTGGTCCCCGACGACACCAGCGAGTGGAAGCCGCTGGCAGCGCCGCAGGCGATCACGATGAAGACGAAGGGGAAGATCGGCGGGGCTCCTTCGGGAGCCGCCTGCACCATGGGCGCCGCGAAGTCCGGCCGCGACACGAACACACCCGCGAACATGAGCCCGAGGCCCAGGTAGAGCAGCAGCGAGTTCACGAAGTCGCGGGGCTGCAGCAGGGTCCAGACCGGCAGCACCGAGGCCAGGAACCCGTAGCCCAGCAGCACCCCCTTCCACTGGCCTCCGTCGGGCCAGGCGCCCGATGAGTAGGAGCCGCCCCACTCCATCCCCGCCCACACCATTGCCAGCAGCGCCGCGAACCCCACCGCGGTGACCGGCGCCAGCCGTGCGCCCCTGTGCAGGAAGCGCCCCATGACGACCGCCACCACCATCAGCCCGCCCGAAGGCAGCACGGCGCCCGGATGCGCGCCGGGCGCGAACAACTGGCTGATGGCGATCACGAACACCCCCATGGCCAGGGACACGCCGAAGAAGATCACGCCGTGGAACAGGCTCTTGGCCCTGTGCCCGATGATCCCCTCGGCCACCGTGCCGATCGACATCCCCCGGGCGCGCATCGAGACGACCAGGGCGGCGAAGTCGTGAACGCAGCCGACGAAGACCGCACCAAGCACCACCCAGAGCAGCGCAGGAAGCCAGCCCCAGATGACGGCGATGGCCGGCCCGAGCATCGGCGCCAGACCGGTGATCGATGCGTAGTGGTGGCCGAACAGGACCGCTGGCCGCGCCGGCACGTAGTCGAGGTCGTCCCTCAGCGCGTGGGCCGGCGTGGGCCGCGACGCATCGAGGCCGAACACCGCGGTGGCCAGCCACTTGGACCACACCAGGTAGCCGGCCGCATAGACAGCCATCGCCCCAGCGCAGGCCCAGGCAGCGTTCAAGTCAGCGCCGCTTGTAGTCGGGGCACGTGGTGGCGTTGGGGCGCTCCGGACGCCGGCAGGCGTCCCCGTAGTCGTAGCGGCAGTCGTCGCACAGGACGCGCTGCTTCAGTCCGAGGATCCGCCTCAGCCAGGCTGTGAGCCCGCCGGCCACGGCCCTCCGTCAGGACGAGACGACGACCAGCCGGCCGACGTCCATGACCCGGTCCGCGCCCGCCGCCGGCATCGGCCGGTAGGTGCCGGTCACCCCGATCTCTTTGCCCACGAAGGAGCGCAGGTTGTAGCGGCCGCTGGGGCATTCCAGCTTCATCAGGACCCGCCCGCCCCGCTGCAGCGTGTAGATCGTCGACCGCCCCAGGCCGCGCTCGCGGTGGAGCCATCCCATGGCGTCGAATTTCGACCCCAGCGGATCGTTGCCACCGGCTCGTTTCTCCGCATCGCTGCGGCGCCTCGCGGCTTCCAACGCTGCCTCCTCGGCCCCCTTACGGCGGGCCTCCGCGAGTCGGGTCGCCGCCTCGGCCAGACGCACGCGACCGGCATCCGCCATGTCGGCGCTGGCGATCCAGGCCAGGTCCGTCTCCATGTCGGCCAGCCATCCGGCGTCCGTCACTGCCGCGCCGAGCGCCGCCGTGTCCTTCGCCGTCTTCTCGCGCGCCTTGCCGTACAGGGCGGCGGCCTCCCTGCGGGCGGCCGCGTCGCCGGACCGCGCACGCTTCATCATTTCGCGCGCTTGTGTCATGTCACCGACCGCCTCGGCCACGCGGGCGGCCATCTCCGCCTCATGGCGCGCCGCCTGGCGCAGGGACTCGAAACGTCCCAGGTTGGTCAGCCGCTGCTTGTCCAGATCGGCCATGAACTCGCCGAGACCGTCCAGCAGATCGACGCTGCTTCGCTGCACGTAGCCGTGCAGGGATTCGCTCGCGGCGACCCGGGTCCAGTCCCCCTTGGTCTCGACCACGGCCATCCTGGCGCCCTTCTCCGCCTGCCCCAGAGGCATGTTGTTCTTCGCTGTCGGCACCGCGCGCATGTTCACACGGGTTCCGTTCACGGTCGCGAAGCGTCCGGTCTCGTCCATGTCCAGGTAGCGGCCGTGCATCCACACGGCCAGTCCGCCGGGCACCTCGACCTCCAGCCAGTTGCCACCGCGCACGGCATGGACGATCACCAGATCGCCGGCATCGAGCCCCGCCACGGCCTTGCCCTGGTGCGAGAAGATGTTGCGGACCGTGCCGCCCTCCGCCTTGACCCTCGCCGCCCTCGGCAGGACCGGCTTGGTGGGCGCGGGGACATTGACCGGCGCCGGCGCGGGCGCGGGATCCTGGACTGCGGAAACCGGGGCATCCCCTGCCGGGGTCCCCTGAAGAATGACTGCGAACAACGCGTGGATGAGCATCGGATACCTCCCTGTGACGCCTCTTGGGAGCAGACTAGGCATCCCGAACCACAAGATCCAGCGTCATTTACCCCTAAACGGCACAAGATGTGGTGGTGCTTGGGAATGCGCCCTATGCGGATCCGCCAGGAAGTCCGTCCGAGACGCGACGCTCCACCTCGGGCAGGGGCAGATCCTGCTCGCGGGCGATCCGCTGCAGGTCGTCCATCTCGGGCGACCAGGTCTCGCCGAAGGCCGTGCGTGCCACCTTGCACCGCACGGACCCCCATTCGGTCTCAACGGTGGTGACCCGGCGCGGCGCCCTGGTCCGCTCCACCCGCCACCGGCGCAGCCCCAGGCTGCCGGTCTCCGCCATGACGCTCGCCTCGACGGCCACCCGCCCCGCCTCGTCCGCCAACGCGCGCAGCAGCAGTCCCGGCCGCCCCTTCTTCATCTGCACCGGGATCAGCATCGCGTCCAGCGCGCCCGCCTCCAGGATCGCGCTCACCGCGTGGGCAGCCCTCTCTCCGGTCAGGTCGTCGCATTGGCACTCCAATTCCCAGACCTCCTCGGCCGGACCCTCCGCGTCGACCAGCGTGGCGCGCAGCAGGTTGGGACGCGGCGCCGTATGCCGGGATCCGACCCCGTATCCCGTGGCCCGCGGCACGACCGCCGCGCCTCCCCCCCAGGGCCGCGCCCACGCAGCCAGGAACGCCGCCCCGGTGGGCGTGGTCAACTCCCCGTCGCCGCCGGTGATCACCGGCAGACCCTCCAGCAGCAGGGCGGTCGCAGGGGCCGGCACGGGCAGCGTCCCGTGGGCCGCCTCCACCTCGCCGGAGCCGGTGCGGACCGGCAGGGTCGCCACCGCCTCCACGCCCAGAGAATGGACGCCGGCCGCCGCGCAGGCGATGTCGACGATCGCGTCGGCAGCGCCCACCTCGTGGAAGTGCACCTCGTCGGACGGAATGCCGTGCACCCGCCCCTCGGCCTCGGCCAGCACACGGAAGGCGGTCTGCGCGCCCGCCCTTGCCTCGTCCGCCAGGTCGGCGCCGTCCAGCACACCCAGCACGTCGCCCAGACCGCGGTGGTGGTGCGACTCGGGGCAGTGGACCTGGAAGCGGGTGCCGGTGATCCCGCCGCGCTCCTCGCGCCGTGCTTCCACCACCACGCCCTCCAGACCCAGCGAGGCCACCAGGGCCTCGCATTCCGCGAAGTCCCAGCCAAGGTCCAACATCGCCCCGACCGTCATGTCGCCGGAGATGCCGGAAAAGGGATCGATGAGCAGGGTACGCATCGATCCCAGTCTAGCCCGCCCACGGTTAGCCACGCAGCGGCGCGCAGGCGTGCACAGGCCCCGAACCCGCCCGCCGCAGGGTCTTGGCGCAGGCCCGCACGGTGGCGCCGGTCGTCAGCACGTCGTCCACCAGCAGCACTGACCGGCCGGCCAGGCGCCGCACCTGGCGCGGCGGCACCGTGAACGCCCCTGCCACGTTCACGCGCCTTGACGGCGCCCCGGCACTGCCCTGGGGGGCCGTCTCGCGGGTCCGGACCAGCAGGCGGGCCCGCAGCACGCCATCCAGCCCCGCCCCCCGGGCGATTCGCTCGGACTGGTTGAAGCCCCGCTCCCGGCGGCGGCGCGGCGCCAGCGGCACGGGCACCGCGCACCAGTCCCCATCCGGCCAGCCGCGCTCCTCCAGGGCATGGCCCAGCATGCGCCCCAGGGTCGTTGCCGCCGCCGACCTGCCGGCCTTGGCCGCCAGCACCATCTCGCGCCCGGCCCCGCCGTAGGCCCAGGCGCACACCGACCCGGCTACCTCCTCGCCCCAGGACGGACAGGCCTCGCAGACCTCCGCCCCGCCCGCCGTCGCGCACACCGGACACGGGTCGGACAGACCCCTCAGGGCGCAGGCATGGTCCGGACACAGGCCCGCCGCCAGCCCATCACCCGCCGCCGGTCTGCCGCACAACACGCAACGCGCCGGCCACAGCAGCGCCGCCGCCCCCTGCGCCAGATCCGCCAGACCAATCCGCCCCACACCCCCACAACGGTCACCACCCCGCGAGGTGGCGGTCTAATTGCGGACGGGGCGGGCGGGAACGCCGGGCTCGAGGTCGAGGGCCGACCGGAGGCGGTCCACATAGGCGTCGACCGTCTCGTCGGGCAGGGAGGCGAGGCCCAGCGCCGCGCCGATCTCCTTGGTCGTGTCGATGTGCTCCTCGAACGACCAGGGGTGCTCCGCGAAGAACTCGCGCAGGTAGCGCCGCAGCGACGCCCGCGTGTACTTGGCCGCGATCCAGATGCCCGCGACAGCCGCCGCAAGCAGCCCCACCGTCCAGCGCCCGGGGTGCTCGACCCACTTCCAGCCCAGCATCAGAGCGAAGCCGGCCAGGAGGAATACCGCTCCCGCGATCCCCTGCACCCGCCGCTCCAGGCTCCGGCAGATGTCCTCGAGCGAGGCCGGCCGCTCGACCCCGAAGTACTCCTCGATCAGCGCGCCGCGCGGACGAGGCAGCACCAGGGCGTTGACCATGTACAGCACGCCGATCGCGCAGGCGACCAGGCCCGGGAGTTCGGCCAGCAGCTCGGGGTCCATTGCGGTCCCATCCTAGCCTCCGCGCCCCTAGAATCCCGCCCATGGACGACACCGACGACACCCCCGTGGATTTGGCGAAGATCGCGCACCTGGCCCGTATTCACCTGGGGAGATCCGAGGGCGAGGCCGCCTTCCTGGAGGGGATGGCGCGGATCCTCGAGTCGTTCCAGGCGCTGGGGGCCGTGGACACGAGCGGCGTGGAGCCCATGGCATCTCCCCTGGCCGAGCCCGTGGCACTGCGCGAGGACAGCCACCCGGTCGAGCAGAGCGCGGCGCCCTCGGCCCTGCGCGACCTCGGACCCGACACCCTCGACGGGCGCTTCCGCGTCCCGCGCGTGCACGGTGCGTGAAGCGATCGGCACCGCAGCCGCCATCCGCACCGGTGACCTGAGTCCCCGCGAGGCCGTCCAGGAGTCCCTCGACGCCATCGCCGCCGCGGACGGCGAGATCAACGCCTTCCTCGAGGTGTTCGAGGAGGACGCCCTGGAGCGCGCAGACGACCTCGAAGACATGGAGGACCCTGGTCCGCTGCACGGTGTGCCGCTGGCCATCAAGGACAACATGTGCCTCGCAGGCCATCGGCTCACCTGCGCATCGCGAATCCTGGAGGACTACGTCGCGCCCTACACCGCCACCGCGGTCCAGCGCTGCCTGGACGCCGGCGCCGTGATTGTGGGCCGGACCAACATGGACGAGTTCGCTATGGGCTCGACCACCGAACACTCCGCCTGGGGGCCCACTTCCAATCCCAGGGACACCGCCCGGACGCCTGGCGGATCCAGCGGCGGCTCGGCGGCCGCGGTGGCCGGCGCCATGACGCCCCTGGCGCTGGGCTCCGACACCGGCGGAAGCGTGCGCCAGCCCGCCGCCCTGTGCGGCATCGTCGGCGCCAAGCCCACCTACGGCCGGGTCTCGCGCTACGGACTGGTCGCCTTCGGCTCCAGCCTCGACCAGATCTCGCCCTTCGCCTCGACCGTCGCGGACGCCGCCCTGCTGCTGGAGGTGCTCTGCGGGCACGACGAGCGCGACCCGACAACCCTGCGTGGCGACGACGCGGACGGCCTGCTCGAGGCGGCGCAGCGCGGAGCGGATCGCGGCCTGGACGGCGTCCGCATCGGCGTGGTGCCGGATCACCTGGAGGCGGAGGGTGTCGAACCCGGCGTCACCGAGCAGGTCCGGGCCGGCCTGGCCGCGATGGAGTCCGCCGGCGCGACGGTCGTCAACGTCGAACTGCCGTCCTTCGACCTGGGCGTGCCCGCGTATTTCGTGACCGCCACCAGCGAGGCCTCGTCCAACCTGGCGCGCTACGACGGAGTCCGCTACGGCAGGCGCGGCGATGCGGACGCCTCCGACCTGACCGGCTTGCTGTCGATTGCACGCGGCCAGGGCTTCGGCGAGGAGGTCCAGCGCCGCATCCTGCTCGGCACCTTCAGCCTGTCGGCCGGCTATGCGGAGGCCTGGTACAGCCAGGCGCTTCGGGTGCGCAGGTTGCTCCTGGACGAGACCGAAGCCGCGTTCGCGGCCGGTGTGGACCTGCTCGCCTGCCCGACCTCGCCCTTCACCGCGTTCCCCCTGGGGGACCGCGCCGACGACCCGCTGGCGGAATACCTCTGCGATGCCTTCACCGTGGCCGCCAACCTGACCGGCCTGCCTGCGATGTCCGTGCCATGCGGGCTGGCCGAGGGGCTGCCGGTGGGGCTGCACCTGACCGCGCCCGCCCTGGCCGAGGACCGCCTGTTCACCGCCGCCGCCGCGCTGGAGGGGGCCCTCGCATGAGCAACGCCGCAGGCACCCGGATGCTGACCGTCGGCCTCGAAGTCCACCTGCAGCTCTCCACCACCACCAAGATGTTCTGCGGCTGCCCGGTGGCGTTCGGCGGCGCGCCCAACACCCGGATCTGCGAGATCTGCACGGGCCAGCCCGGCAGCCTGCCCTCCCCCAATGCCGCGGCCATCCGCTCCGGGGTGCGCCTGGCCCTTGCGGTGGGCGCCGAAATCCACACCCTCACTCGCTTCGACCGCAAGAACTACTTCTATGCGGATCTGCCCAAGGGCTACCAGATCACCCAGTACGCCGCACCCTACGCCACCGGCGGTGGTGTGCCGCTGCCCGCCGACGGCCAGGTCGCCGTCCTGGAGAGGATCCACTTCGAGGAGGACACCGGCATGAGCCGCCACGTGGAAGCGGACGGCGACACGAGCCTGGTGGACCTCAACCGCGCCGGCGTGCCGCTGCTGGAGATCGTCACGACCCCCTGCTTCTCCGACGCGGAGGACGCAACCTCCTACCTGCGCGAACTCCGTCGGCTGGCCCGCACCCTGGCGATCTCGGACGGCGACATGGAAAAGGGGAGCCTGCGCTGCGACGTGAACATCTCGGTGTCCGCCACGGACACGCCCGGGACCCGCACCGAGGTCAAGAACCTGAACTCCTTCCGTCAGGTAAGAGACGCGATCCATTTCGAGACCGCCCGCCAATGCACGCTCCTGGACGCCGGAGACTCGGTCACCCTGGAGACCCTGCTCTGGGACGACACCGCAGGCGAGACCCGCCCCATGCGCTCGAAGGAGGAGGCCCACGACTACCGCTACTTCCCCGAGCCGGACCTGCCCCCCCTGCAGATCCCGGCCGGCTGGCTGGAGGAGGAGCGCGCAGCGATGCCCCCCCTGCCCTGGGAGCGGCGCACCGACTGGGCGGACGGCTGGGGCCTGGACGCCGACACCGTAGCAGCGCTGCTCGAGGATCCCTCCGTGGCCGCCCTCCTGGAGGACGCGGTGGCAGCGGGCGCCGATCCCGCCGACGCGGCCCGTTGGCTCAAGGGAGAGGGCCTGGCGATCCTCGGGCGTGCCGACGGAGCCCTGGCGACTTCCGGCCTCGACGCTTCACGCCTGTGCGACGTCGTCAAAGCCGTGGACGCGGGCGACGTGTCCGAGGCCGCCGGCCGGAAGGCCCTGGCCCACGCCTGCGAGAACGACATGGACATCGCCGTCGCCGTCGATGTCCTGGGCCTGGCCCAGGTGTCCGGCGACGACGAACTCCGCCCAGTCTGCGAGAAGGTGATAGCAGCGCTGCCGGCCGCTGCCGACGACGTCCGCGCCGGCAAGGAGAAGGCGATGAGCGCGCTCATCGGCGGGGTCATGCGCGAGACCCGCGGCGCCGCCGATCACGCCGAGGCAACCCGCATCCTGCGTGAGCTGATCGGCGTGTGAGCCTCCTCGGGCGCACGCCCCCCGACTTCTCCGCTGCGCGCGCCGCCATGGTCGCGCTGCTGCGGCGCCGCGGCATCGCCGACGAGCTCGTCCTCGCAGCCATGGGCGCGCAGCCCCGGGAGGACTATGTGCCGCGTCGTCTCCGGGCCAAGGCCTATGAGGACCGTGCCCTGGCGATAGGCCATGGCGCGACAATCTCCCAGCCCTATGTGACCGCCGTCATGCTCGAGGCCCTGGCAGTCCAGCACGGTGACCGTGTCCTCGAGATCGGGGCCGGATCGGGATGCGTCACGGCCCTGCTGTCAGCCCTCGGCGCCCAAGTCTGGTCGGTGGAGCTGGACGCGGACCTGCACGACGCCGCCACGGAGCGCCTGAACGGCGTCGCGGAGGTCACCCTCCGCGTGGGCGACGGGGCCTTGGGCTGGCCCGAGGCGGCGCCGTTCGACGCCTGCCTGGCCGCCGCCGCAGCGGAGGAGATCCCGCCTGCCTGGTTGGAGCAGCTGCGTCCCGGCGGCCGCCTGATCGCCCCTGTCGGACGCCGCAGCCACCAGCGCCTGATCCTCGTCAAGCGTTCCAGCGACGACTCGCCCGACATTTGCACATCCCTCCTCCCCGTCCGTTTCGTCCCCCTGCGCCGCTAGGGCGCTACTCCCACTCGATGGTGCCGGGGGGCTTGCTGGTGACATCCCAGAGGACCCGGTTGATGCCGGGGACCTCGTTGACGATGCGCGTCGCGATGCGCTGAACGACGTCGGGCTCGGGGATGAACCAGTCGGCGGTCAT
Organism: uncultured Planctomycetales bacterium; assembly: GCA_964653725.1. Taxonomy (GTDB): domain Bacteria; phylum Planctomycetota; class UBA1135; order UBA1135; family CAZZHK01; genus CAZZHK01. The sequence continues at coordinate 200,335 of CAZZHK010000001.1, forward strand.
GGCATCGGTGGACTTGACCATCCGCACCGAGCAGGCCCTCTCAAAGGTGCGCGCATCCCCCATGACGCCCACCGAACGGACCGGCAGCAGCACCACGAAGAATTGCCACAGCTGTTCGGCCAGACCCGCGGCGTGGATCTCCTCGCGGACGATGGCGTCCGCTTCGCGCAGATGCTCCAGCGACCCGCGCGTCAGCGCGCCGGGATGGCGCACCGCAAGGCCCGGGCCCGGGAACGGCTGGCGGCTGACCAGGTGCTCGGGCAGGTCCAGGGCGCGACCCAATTCGCGGACCTCGTCCTTGAACAGGTCACGGAGCGGCTCCACCAGGGCCATGCCCAGCGAGTCGGGCAGGCCGCCGACATTGTGGTGGCTCTTGATCACCGCGCTGGGACCTCCGAAGTAGGACTCGGACTCGATCACGTCCGGGTACAGGGTCCCCTGGCCCAGGAAATGGGCCGCGTCGAAGCGCTGCGCCTCCTCCTGGAAAACCTCAACGAACACCCGTCCGATGATCTTGCGCTTGGCCTCGGGATCGTCCACCTGGTGGAGCTCATCGAGGAAGCGCTCCGAGGCGTCCACCACCGTCAGGTCAAGCCCGAATCCCGAGGCACTACCGAAGGTCGACTCCACCTCGTCGCGCTCGCCCTTGCGCAGGAGCCCGTTGTCCACGAAGACGCAGTGCAAACGGCCCCCCACCGCACGGTGCATCAGAAGCGCCGCCACCGACGAGTCCACGCCCCCCGACAGGCCGAGCAGGATCTCGCCCGAGTCGCCGACCTGGTCGCGGATCGCCTGGACCTTGCCTTCGATCAGCCCCGCGACCTCCCAGTCGCCCGCGCAGCCGCAGATCGGCCCCAGGAAATTGGCCAGCACCTGGCGGCCCTGGGCGGTGTGCGTCACCTCAGGGTGGAACTGCAGGCCGAACAGACGTGCGTCCTCGTCGCCGGCAGCCGCCACCGGGCAGTCCTCGCTGCGAGCCAGGAGCCGCCAGCCGGGGGCCAGCGTCTCGACCCGGTCCCCATGGCTCATCCAGGCGACCGAACAAGCCGCCACGCCGTCCAGCAGGGCGCCGCTGTCCGCCACCGTCATCTCGGACCGGCCGTATTCGCGCTCCGTGCCCGGCACTACCTCGCCGCCCAGTACGGCCGTCATCCACTGCAGGCCGTAGCAGATGCCCAGCACCGGCACGCCTTCGCCCAGCAGCGCTTCGTCGGTGCCCGGCGCACCCTCATCGCGGACCGAAGCAGGCCCGCCCGACAGGACGATGCCGCGCGGGCCCATGCGGTCAAAGGCGTTCCGGGCCCCGCCAGGAGGTATGACCTCGCACCAGACTCCGGCCTCGCGGATGCGGCGCGCAATCAGCTGCGTGTACTGCGACCCGAAGTCGACGATCAGGATGCTCTCGGGGCCCTCCCCCACCTTCATCACTCCTGGAAGTAGTTCGGGGCCTCGCGCGTGATCTGCACGTCGTGCGGGTGGCTCTCGAGCCGCCCGGACTCGGTGACGCGCACGAACTGGGCCCTCTCCGAGAGCTCCAGCAGACTGCGGGCGCCGCAGTAGCCCATGCCGGCGCGGATGCCCCCGGCCAGCTGGTAGACGAAATCGGCCAGCGGGCCTCGTGCGGCGACCATGCCCTCGATCCCCTCCGGCACCAGCTTGTCCGTGTCGAAGACGTCCTCCTGGCGGTAGCGGGCCTTGGAGCCCTCCGCCATCGCCCCCACCGACCCCATCCCGCGCACCGACTTGAAGGGACGCCCGTGACGGATGAAGGTCTGGCTGGGGCTCTCGTCCACACCGGCCAGCAGACCGCCGAGCATCACGCAGTCCGCACCTGCGGCCAGCGCCTTGACCAGATCGCCCGAGTGGCGGATGCCGCCGTCTGCGATCAGCGCCACGCCTGCTTCTCGCGCGGCCGGGGCGCAGGCCAGCACAGCCCCCAGCTGGGGCACGCCCACCCCTGCCACCACCCTCGTCGTGCAGATCGAGCCGGGTCCGACCCCGACCTTCACTCCGTCCGCACCGGCCGCGGCCAGGTCGCGGACCGCCTCCGCCGTCACCACATTGCCGGCCACGACGTCCACGTCGTAGTCGCACTTGATCCGTTCCACCGCCCCGATCACGTTGGCGGAATGGCCGTGGGCGGTGTCCACCACCAGCACGTCCACGCCGGCCTCCACCAGCGCCGCCACCCGTTCGCCGTCCTCCACACCCACTGCAGTGGCCACCCTCAGACGCCCCTTCTCGTCCTTGGTCGCATCCGGGAATCGGCTCTCCTGGTCGATGTCGCGGATCGTGATCAGTCCCGCAAGGGAGCCGTCGTCCTCCACCAGCACCAGCTTTTCCACCTTGGCCTGGTGCAGCAGCTCCTTGGCCTGCTCCAGGCTGGTGTCTGCCGGTGCGGTGACCGGGTTGCGCGTCATCACCTGGCCCACCGCCTCCTCCTCGTCGGTGTGGAAGCGCAGGTCGCGCCGGGTCAGGATCCCGCTGACCTTGCCGTCCTCGATGATCGGCAGGCCGCTGATCCCCTGGTCACGCATGATCGCCCTTGCGGTCGCCACCTGGGCGTCGGCCGGCAGGGTGACCGGATCGTGGATCACGGCGTGGGCGGATCGCTTGACTCGCACCACCTCCGCGGCCTGGGCCGCGATGTCCAGGTTGCGATGGATGACGCCGAGACCCCCTTGCTGGGCCATGCCGACCGCCATCCGGTGTTCGGTGACCGTGTCCATCGCGGCGCTTGCGACGGGCATCGCCAACGGCACCCGGCGGCTGAAGCGACCGGCGGGATCCGCGTCGCTGGGCATGACGTCGGACCGCTGCGGCACGAGCAGGACGTCGTCGAAGGCCAGGGCCGTGGGCAGCAGCCCGGAAGCGTCTCTTGACGGTTCTTCCATGGAGCGATGTTACCGGAGGGCTCCTCCGAGCCCAACCCCCTTGCGGACCGCCGCGACTCACGACAAAAAAAGGCCGACGGGCACCCGGTGAACCCGAATAACCCGCCGGCCCGGAAAGAAGGAGGAGATGCTCATCTTTCGGCACCCCCCCTTTGGACCTTGAGGGAAATCCGTGCTTCGGGCGACAATGCGGGGATGGGAGCACAGACCAAGACTGTGGACGCTGCTGTCGATGGCGCCGCCCTGGCGGCCGTCGCCCGACGCGCCATCGCCCAGACGGTTGCGATGATCCACCAGGCCAATCACCGCGAGGACGCTCAGGACACGGATCCCAAGGTCGGCGGCCATCCGGCGGCCTGCACGTCCAGCGCACACATACTGACCGCGCTCCACGCCGTGGTGCGCGAGCCCCAGGACTTCGTGTGCTGCAAGCCGCATGCCTCGCCCATGGACCACTCGCTCCACCACCAGATGGGGCTGTTCGCCCACGCGGACAAGTCCTGGTTCAGCGAGGACGAATCCGAGGCGGTCATGTCCACCCTTCGGAAGTTCCCCGAGGACGGCGAGCCGGTCTTCCAGAGCTACCACGCCCGGACCGACCCCGACCAGTTCCGCTTCCTGCCCTCGGGCTCGGTCGGCATCCCGCCCGTGGTCTCGGTCTACACCGCACTGGCCTACCGCTACGCCCGTGACCACAACCTCGAGGTCCCGGAGGACGTCTTTTTCTGGTCGCTGATCGGCGATTCGGAGTTTCGCGAGGGATCGCTCATGGAGTGCATGCCGGACGCCGCCGAGCGCGAGCTGGGCCGGGTGGTCTGGATCGTGGACTACAACCGCCAGAACCTGGACGGCACCCGCATTCCCAACCAGCGAGGCCTGCGCGGCACCGATGCCCACCGCATGGAGGCCCAGGGGCTGGCCAACGGCTGGAACGTGATCCAGGTCCGCCACGGCGCGGTGCGCAGGGCCGCCTTCGCCAAGCCCGGCGGCGACGACCTGAAGCGTGTCCTCGAGGAGGGCTTCAGCGACTACGAGCTGCAGATCCTGCTGCTCCTGCAGGACGCCGCCCAGACCCGCAAGGCGCTGCTGGAGAGGGACCCGGGCCTCGGGGACCTGCTCGGCACGATGGAGGACGATCACGTCCTCGCCCTTTTCCAGGACCTCGGGGGCCACGACATGGACGCCCTGGTCGAGGCTCTGAAAGGCGCGAAGACGGACCTCCAGAGCCCCACCCTGGTGATCGCCCACACCGTCAAGGGCTGGGGCCTGGAATGCTACGCCGCGCCCGGCAACCACTCCGAGCTGCCGCGGGAGGCGGAGGTCGAGGCCCTGCTGCAGGCCGAGGGTCTCAGCATGCAGCGACCCTATGAGCGCTTCGGCGAAGGCACTCCCGAATGCGCCCTCCTGGCCGCTCGCGGAGAGGAGATGCGAACGGGCATCGAGGCCCAGCGCGAGATGCGCGAGCGAAACCGAGAGGAGGTGCGAACCCGAATCGCAGCGGCCGGCGGACTGCCCGAGACCCTGGAAATCGACACACGGCTGTTCCCTGTCCTCCACACCCAGTGGATGTGGGGCCAGCTGGCCTCCAAGTTGGTCCGCGTCGGGACCCACGCGGAGCTTGAGCGGTCGGGCCGCGAGGGCCTCAAGGACCTGACGGCGAACGACCAGCGCTGGGCGCCGGCCGCCGACCTGGTCCTCACGACCTCGCCCGACGTCGGGACCTCCACCCAGATCAGCCCCATCATGGACCACAAGGTCTACGGGCCCGAATCAGAGAAGGACCTCGAGACCGCCCACGGCGCCGCGGGCACCCAGCGGCCGACCCTCCATCCCTCGGAAGACCCCTGGACACGGCACGTCCGCTTCGAGATCGCCGAGGCCAACTGCATGAGTGCGGTCGGCGCCTTCGGGCGCATGGGCCACCACATCGGGATCCCCTTCTTCCCGATCATGACGGTCTACGACTTCTTCATCAAAAGGGCGCTCGACCAGCTCTTCTACAACCTCTACTACGGGGCGGAGTTCGTGATCCTGGGCACCCCGTCAGGGGTCACCCTGGCCCCGGAGGGCGCCCAGCACTCCTGGAAGTCGGACATCCAGATCCCCAACCTGATCACCTGGGAGCCCATCTTCGGTATCGAAGTCGATTGGATCCTGTGCGACGCCATCCGGCGCCACTTCGACGACGAGAACGAGGGGCGCCGCGGCGTGCTGATCCGGGCGGTGACGCGCAGCATCGAACAGAGGGAGCTGCTGCGGCGCATGCGCCGACACCCCCGCTACCGCAATGATCCGGAAGACCTGGATTCCGATCCCCTGCCGGACGAGGAGATCCTGGCCGCCACCCGCACCGACTGCCTCGACGGCGGCTACTACCTGGTCGACTTCCGCGGCCAGCCCGACTACGAGCCCGGCGCCAACGCCATGCACATTTTCGCCATGGGATCGCCGGCGACCGAGGCCCTGGAGGCCTCCGACCGTCTGCGCGAAATGGGCGTCTACGCCAACGTCATAGCCGTCACCTCGCCGGATCTGCTGCTGGGTGGGCTGGGACGGGCCACCGACTATGCCCATCTGCGCCAGACCCTGGGCTGCACAGGAGACCTCCATCTGACGCCCCATGAACCGGTCAAGACATCCGCCGAACTGGCCACCCTGGCCGGTCGGCGGACCCCCGTCGTCGCCGTTGTGGACGGCGAGCCGGGCCTGCTCGACAACATCGGATCGGTCCTCGGCGTGCGGCAGATCACCCTCGGAGTGCGCAAGTTCTCCAAATCGGGGAGGCCCGACCAAGTCTTCCGCTACCAGCACATCGATGCCGAAAGCATCATCGAGGCCTGCGGCCGCGCCCTCTCCGAGACGGCCATGGAGCGGATCCAGGTCAGCCGGCGCGCCCTCGATGAACTGCACAACCGAGCCCCGGCGATCCGCGACTGGCGCGAGATCTGGACCCCCGAAGCCCCCTCCTGATCGTCCAGCCCTAGAGGCCGGTGGCCCAGAGTTCGACCAGGGGTCCAGGACGCGCGGTGCCCCACAGCGCCGTGAGCGGGAACTCCATGTCCCGCGGCAGGTGCGCCTCGCCCAGCCAGGCCTCCGTGACGCGCCAGGAGCGCAGGAGGCGGCCCCAGGGCAGGCCGGTCGGGTTGGGGCTGCGGAGCCACCTGGCCATCGGATCCTGGCGTGGTCCGACCGGGGTGTCGTCCACGAGCACCACCAGCGTCGGGCGCTTCGCCCTCATGAAGCGCTCGATCAGGGACTCGCCCGGTGCGCCCGGCGGTAGCGCCACTCCCTCCGTCAGGGAGTCGTAGTCGGTTCGCGAACCGCCGGAGGCATCGAAGAAGTACTTCTCCAGCGGCAGCAGGTTGAGCCCCTCGGTCCCCTGCGCCAGCCGGCGGGCCTCCCGCATGCTGAGAGTCAGCCCGTCGTCGATTTGCCTTTGCAGGGACTCCGCGCTCGCCAACAGGGGGAACTCGCCGCCCTCCACCGCGACCAGCGCATCCGGATTCACGAACCGCAGTTCACCGGTGATCCAGTCCGCCGCCTCCGTGCGGCTGTCGCTGCGACTCATCACGTTGACCGCCCGCGCCCCCTGCAGGATCGGAACCAGCAGCACCAGAGCGAGCAAGTGCCGTCCGCGCGGACCGGCCCGGTCCGCCCAGCGCGCGCCGGCCACCCCCGCGAGGGGCACCAGCAGCATCAGCCCCGGCAGCAGGTAGCGCACATGGGCGCCCGAATAGGCCAGAAACAGTCCCGTCCAGAGGGCCGCGCAAGCGGCCAGGATGCCTCGCACTTCGCGTCCCTTCTTCTCACGGCGGGACAGGACCACGCCCCCCAACCCCAGCAGCATCACGACCGGGTCGTAGCCGAACATGGACTTCAGGATCACCCCGGCCCGTGCGCCCCCGAATTGCCAGCGAACGCCCTGCCCCCCTACTGCCAGGGAGGTCGCCTCACCAGGACCGCCGCCGCTCAGGGACCCGTGGACCAGCCAGAACGGGTAGCCCAGGGCCACCGCCGCTGCCACGAATCCCGACAGCGAGGCAACTGCTCCAGCCACGCTGCGCCGGGCGGCACGCTCGCCGGCCGGCATCAGCCACACCAGCCCCACCAGCGGGCCGAACAGCAGGCCCGCCTGGTGGCACGCCGCGGACAGCCCCGCCAGGGCCCCCGCCACGCACCAGGTCCGGGTCCGTCCGGATGTCCGCGCCTGCAGGGCGCGTTCCAGAGCCCAGATGCCGAGCGCCGTCAACGGCACCCATGGGCGCGCCTGCAGGGAGAGCTGCCAGGGCATGAGGGCAGTGGCCGCCAGGCACGCGGCCAGCCCCGCGGCCCGTTTCGAGCCCACGTGAGCGGTCAGGCGCCCGATCCCCGCCACCAGCAGCAGAGCGAATCCGACAACAAGCCACCGGGCCAGGTAGTAGGCATGGGAAGGGTCGTCCAGCAGGCGCTCCCCGAACTCGGCGGTCGAAGACCAGTCGCCCCCCATCCTGCCTGCCCCGTACCAGGTCCCGTAGACCGGCAGCAGCAGGTAGGGCATCAGGTAGGGATAGGAGGTATAGGTCCCGGACGGGGCCGTCAGGTCCAGGTCCCGGGCCATTCCCAGCGCAGCCTTCACCACGTGGTTGTCGGGGACGTAGGCGTAGTGGGGCAGACCGTGGCCCACCGCGCTCCAACGCAGGGCCAGCGCCAGGAAAATCGCCAGGACGAGGTCCCTCCCTCGCATGGCGCAGAGCCTACTCGCCGGAGGCCTCGACCGGCACGGCCGCGTCGGGGAACGCCCCGTCCTCTTCCGGCTCAGGCCGGAGGTCGCGCCAGTCCTTGGCGGCGTTCTCCACCGTCCACTTCTGGATCTCCACCACCCACCGGCCGCGCGCCGCGTAGTAGGAGCGGTCCACCTCGGCGACACCGCCCACCACGACCTCCCGCACGGTGCCGTCCTCGAGGGTCACCTCCGCCTGCAGGAAGGGGGCGTCGAAGCCCCACTCCGCATCCAGCCGGTCGGCCCGCAGACCCGCCACGTCGTTGGCGGACAGGAAGGCAAGGGCCCGCGCCATCGACGCGGCCTGCCAGGCCTCCAGGGGCTCGTCCTCGTGCCCGACGCACACCCACTGTTCCTCGCCCACGCGCTCCGCCGTGAACGGCTCCGGAATCCCCGTGCCGGACACCGTGAAGGAGACCGGCTGGGCCTCGGTCGGAGGGAACAATGCGCGGTCGATCCACTCGGCGCTCTTGGTCGCCGGCGGCATGAAGTTGGGGACCACCGCCACCCGGTCGCCGCCGCACGCGCGCACATAGGCGTCGAACGAGAACTTCTTCTCGAACAGGGGGTCGTCGGGATCGAAGGCGGCGAACTTGCCGAGCACCATGCAGGCCATCTCCGCCCCCGCAGCGTCGCCCAGGGTCACCTCGGTGCCCCCTGCGCCAACGTTGTAGACGTCGCGGCGCGATTCCTCCTCGGAGATCACCGCCGCGTAGGTCAGCCCCGCCATCCGCCCCACCAGCTCGGCCACGCGGCCCGCCGGGACCGGGAAGTCCCATGAGTCGGGCATCGTCCAGGTCCCGTCCACGGCGCGCACCAGACGCACGGCCTGGTCGTCCCGCCGCAGCACCACCTCGGCCACCCTCTCGGCGTCCAGGTCCGGGAAGAACGGTTCCTCGGCCGCCTGCGCCGCCGCCTCATAGGAGTCAGGCGCCCAGGGCCTCTCGACCGCCAGGGTCCAGACCAGCAGCACCCCGAACACGCAGGCCAGGCGACGGTTGAGCGGGCTCATACGAGCGCTCTCCGCGAACGCCGGCGCAGCACCGCGCCCGCGCTGATCAGGATCGCCAGCACCGGTCCGCCAGCCACGTTCAGCCAGCGCGCGCTCAGTTCGCGGCCCACCTCGAATTCCTGGCTGGCCCGTTCGATGGCCCCCTGGTAGACGCCGATCACGACCCCGGGTCGGTCCGCCAGGAGCGCCGCCTCGTCCTCGCTGAGAAGGTCGCCCATCTCCGCGTCCAGCGCGGCCACCACGTCTGCAGCCACGTCCGTCCAGGCATGCATGGTCCCGTCGGCCAACTGGATCTGCAGGTCAGCAGGATCGCCGGTCGAAGCGAACATGCCGATGACGTCGGGGGGAATGCCGGGCGGCAGCGACTCGCGAAGCCGGTCCTGGAAGACCCGTCGCTGCTCCTCGCGCACGGAATGGTCCAGCGGCGGGGCGGAGGCGCCCCGGCTGCGGATCGCAATCAGCCCGTCCGCCTGGGTCAGCCAGTCCACGAGGTTCTCGAACAGATCCAGGTTCGGCGCGCGCCTGCTGGACGCCTCCTGGCCCAGGGCCCGCAGCAGCGGATCCACCAGCCAGTCGGCGTCCCCCACCACCACGATCCGGGTCTCCGGGCTCTCCATCTGCTGCTCCACGCCCTCGAAGGGATCGGTGGGCGCCGGCCGGCCTTCCGGGGGCGGCGGCATGTCGGGACGCTCGCGGCCCGCGAAGAAGGAGGGGAAGATGCCGGTGAAGGTCCGTGCCAGGGCCTCGGTCCGGCCGGGGCCGCCGCCGAGCAGACGGGCGCGCGTCCGACGAAACAAGTCCAGGTCCACCACCGCGTTCGCGGCGTCGGCTTCGAGCCAGGAGTCCTTGGACGAGACCACCAGCACATCCGAGGACACGCCCGGCGGCAGGGTGGAGGAGACGCGGACTGGATGGGCCCAGAACAGCGACAGGTCCTCTGCGTGCCGTGTCGCCAGATGGTCGCGGTTGAACCCGGCGCCCTTGACCGACACGAAGAAGGGGAAGTCGCCGCGCACATCGGGCATGCGCTGCACCATGTTGCCGGAACGACGCTCCGGGCCCGGAAAGCGCGCCGATAGGCATTGCAGGTCGAACACCAGCGATTCGCCGATGGCGGCCCCGTAGGAACCCAGCCAGGCGTCCCAGCGAACCTCGCCGGCCGGGGCCGGGCCGCCGGAGCCCAGGTTCATGGACACCCGGTCAGTCACCAGGAACAGCCGCCCGCCGCCCATGACGAACTGGTCGATCGCGAACATCTCGCGGTCGGTCAGGTCCCAGGGGCGAATCACGACCAGGACAACCACGTCGTCAGGCACCGGCTGTCCTGCCTTCAGGACCACGTCCTCGACCCGGTAGGCGCCCTTCAGGCGTTCACGCGCCTGCCGGAAGATGCGGTCGGGGGGCATCGGAAGGGTGAAGCCCTCGATCTCCGGCGGGGCCGGCGACTCGCGGGTGAAGAAGCCGATCTTTGGCCGCGCCGGGCGCACCAGATCGCGGATCGCGCTGGACATCTGGTATTCCAGGTTGCCGAAGTCGAAGGTCGGCAGGACCACCTCGCTATCGCCGTACTGCAGGACGGCGCCCAGGAACACGGTCCGGCTCTCGCGGCGGCCACGCCGCTGCTCCACTGCAGAGACGGCCCGGATCCCCTTCTTGATGGCCTCCTGCTCGACACGCAGGTTGCGCTGCGGATCGGGGTCCTTCATCTCGACCTTGATCCGTCCGCCGCCCTCCGCCTCGTACTCGGCCAGCAGGTCCAGTGTCTGCTCGCGGAAGCGCACCAGGTTGGCAGGAAGGTCCTCCGTGATGAAGGCCTGCACAAGCAGCCGGTCCTCGAGGGAGGCCACCAGTTCCCTGCTGCCCTCTGCCAGGGTGAAGCGCCCGTCCACGGTGAGGTCGGCGCGCCACCGCATCTGGGTCTTGGCCAGGATGTTGGCGCACACGACGATGCCCAGCAGCAGCAGGGCGGTGACCCAGTGCTGGCGCCGGCTCATCCGGCCTGCCTCCGGGATTCGAGGACGAGACCGTTCCACCACAGGCACAGGCCCGTGACTGACAGGGTGTAGACCACGTCGCGCACATCTACCACGCCCCGCGCCACCGCCGCGTAGCGGGTCGCCGGGCTCATCGCCTCCAGCCACGGGCCCCACGCCTTGGGCATCGCCAGCAGGACCTGCGGCATGCCGGCCACAACCAGGGAAGTCAGAGCCACCAGGGTCACGACGAAGGCAACGATCTGGTTGCGGGTCAGTGAACTGACCAGGCAGCCGATCGCCAGATAGACCGCGCCCATGAAGAAGGCGCCGATGTAGCCGCCCCAGACGGGCCCCCAGTCAAAGGGCAGCGTCCCTTCGCCCACGTTGGCCAGCGCGGCCACCGTCAGCGGGATCGGCACGGTCAAGAGCAGCGCCAGCCCCAGCAGGGCCCAGGCGCCCAGGAATTTGCCGATCACCGCCTCGAGGGGCCGCATCGGCAGGGTCAGCAGGATCTCGTCGCTGCCGACGCGCCGCTCCTCCGCCCACAGTCGCATGGTGACCGGCGGAACCAGCAGGAGGAGCAGCAGAGGGAACAGCTCGAACAGCGTCCGCACGCTGGCCGTGTCCCGCTCGAAGAAGCCGGCGAAGAAGGTCAGCGAGGTGACCGCCAGAAACGCCACCAGCACGACGGTCGCAATCGGCGATTCGAACGACGCCCGGAATTCCCGGCAAGCAACCAGCCAGGTCCTTCTCATGAGCGCTTCCTTCCGTTTCGGGTCAGGGCGGCGAACGCCTTTTCCAGCGTCCCTTCGCCCATCACATCCCCCAAAGGCCCGTCAGCGGTCATCCGACCCTCGTCGATGACCATGACCCTCGAGCAAGTGACGGCCACCTCTGTCAGGAAGTGGGTCGAATACAGGATCGTCTTGGTCTCCCCCAGTCTCCGCAGGAGCCCGCGGAATTCCACGATCTGGTTGGGATCCAGTCCGGAATGCGGTTCGTCCAGGATCAGCAGGTCGGGGTCGTGAAGGAGCGCCTGGGCCAGCCCAACGCGCTGCCGGAAACCCTTCGACAGGGTCCGGATCACCTGGGCCAGCCGGCCCTCGAGGCCGGCGGATTCCACCGCGCGCCCGATGGCCTCGTTGACCTCGGCGCCGCGCAGGCCGCGGATCCCGCCGATGAAGGCCAGGTAATCGTCGACCCGCATCTCGTCGTAGAGCGGGTTGGTCTCGGGCAGATAGCCGATCCGCCGCCGCGCCTCGAGCGGATGCTCCCGTACATCCACGTCGCCGACCCGCACCGTACCCGCATCCGCCGACAGGAAGCCGGTGATGCACTTCATGGCGGTGCTCTTGCCCGCACCGTTCGGCCCCACGAAGCCCACGACCTCGCCCTTGCCGATGGCAAAGGAGACGTCGTCCAGGGCCCGGAGGGACCCGTAGCGTTTGGTCAGGCCGTCAACCTCGATCATTCCGTTCTCATCCCCCTACGCAACGGCAGGGCGTTTCGCTAAATCCTAGTAGTTGTCCAGGTTGAGGGTGTTCAGGAACTCCTCGTTGGTCTCCGCGGCCTCGATCTTGGGCAGCAGGAGTTCCATTGCCTCGAGGCCGCGCATGCGGCCCAGGACCCGGCGCAGCAGGTTCACGCGGGGCAGCTTCTCCTTGGAGATCAGCTTCTCCTCCTTGCGCGTGCCGCTCAGCTCGAGGTCGATGGCCGGATAGATCCTTCGATCGGCCAGCGCCCGGTTCAACACCAGTTCGGCGTTCCCCGTGCCCTTGAACTCCTCGAAGATCACCTGGTCCATGCGCGATCCGGTATCGACCAGCGCCGTTCCGACGATGGCCAGGGATCCGGCCTCCTCGGTGTTGCGGGCCGAGCCGAAGAACTTCTTGGGACGTTCCATGGCCCGGGAGTCGATGCCCCCTGACATGGTGCGGCCACCGCCGCCGCGTTCCGCGTTGGCTGCCCGGCCCAGACGGGTGATCGAGTCCAGCAGCAGGATGACCTCCCTGCCGCACTCGACCATGCGGACCGCCCGACGCCAGACGGCTTCGGCCAGTTCCACGTGGTTGCGGCTGCCCTGGTCCAGCGTGGAGAGGAACACGTTGCGGGGCGGATCGATGGTCCGCTTCCACTCGGTGCCCTCTTCGGGCCGCTCGTCCACAAGCAGGACCATGACCTCCACGTCGGGGTAGAGCCGCTGCATGCTCTGCGCGATCTTCTGCAGCAGGATGGTCTTGCCGGCGCGCGGCGGCGAGACCAGCAGGGCCCGCTGACCACGGCCGATCGGGACCAGCATGTCCAGGATCCGCATGCTGATGTCCCCCGGGACCTCCTCGCCGTCCTCTTCGTAGGGCTGGCCGAGTTCGTACTGGAAATCCGGATCGACGACCGTCAGGTCCTCGAACTTGGGCAGATCTTGTGCCTTCTTCGGGTCCATGCCGTCCACGGACTTGAGTTCGTCCAGGTTCGCCTTGTGGCCGGACCGCGCGGGCTCGCCGACGATGCCGACCAGTTCGGACCCGTTTCGCAGTGCGAAATCCTCGACCATGCGGTTGGAGACGAAAACGTCGCCGTCGCTCGGCAGCATGTCATTCTCGTAGAAGCGCAGAAATCCGAAACCGTCCTTCTGTACGTCGATGACGCCCGTCACCTCCAGCCCCGGCTCAAGCTCCGGCCCCTTCGACGGCTTCAGTTCCTCTTGCTGTTTTCGGCGGCCGCCGCCTCCGCCGCCGCCCCCGCCTCTGCGGGAACGTCTGCGTCTGCGCGGCCTTGTGGCTTCCTTGCCCAATTGCTTATGTCCTCATGATGTTGCCGGAGCACCCGTGTGCCCGCCGACGATGGTCGGGGCGACTGGATTTGAACCAGCGACCTCTGCGTCCCGAACGCAGCGCTCTACCAAGCTGAGCCACGCCCCGAAGTGGTTCCCTTCCTCGCCCGCAGCAGTCTAGTCCCGAAATCAAGGCCCGCAACCGGGCTTGACCCTTCTTCCCGCCTCCTGCTCTCCGCTCCTAGTTTACCCTCCCAGGTCCACGAAGACGCCACCGTTTTCTGCCGCCAGGGATTCCATGAAATTCTTCGAGAACTGGCCGATGGCCAGCGTGTGGATCACCACGCGAGCGCGCCGGTTGGCCTCGATCACCTTTTCCCTGATTTCCCCCTCGTCCACGAACTGGCCCACGGACGGCTCGCCATCGCTCAGGAAGAACACCGTGTCCACGGTGCCGGGCTCGAGCACGATCCGCGAGCCCTGGGCGCGGACGCCCAGACAGCTCATCAGCGCCGCGAAAGTGTTCGTGCGGCCCGCCGATCGTCCGGCTGCACTGCGCAGCCCGGCATCCGCAAGGGCCCGCGTCGACGAGCCCCCGATGGGTTTCAGCTTCTCGACCCAGGCCTGGGCGCTGCGCTTCTGGAGCACGTTGGCCCTTACCAGGCCCTTCTTCCACGGATCCACCTCGGTCGCGAAGGCCAGGACATCGAACTCGACCCAGGACTCGAGGCCCTCGATCGTCCTCTTGAGTTCCTCCTTCACGATGGCCAGCTTCTGGAACGAACGGTAGCCGCGGCCCGCGAAGCGCTCCCGATCCACCACCAGGTTCTCCATCGACCCCGACACGTCCACAACGAACAGCACCCGCCTGGATGGCGTAGTGATTCCGTGGTAATTGGACGTCTTGGCGCCCGGGGCGTAGCGCTGCTTGACCTTGGCGCGCGCCCGGCGGGCCTTCTCGACCTGGGCGTCGCTCGGCATGACCCAGCCCGCGCCGACCCTGTCCCACCATTTCCTCCAGACTTCGGCGTCGGCGCCGTAGTCGGTGTCGGTGATGGCATAGAGCGCCTGGGCAGCATCGTCCAGGAGGCGTCCCGGATCGGACTCCATCAGCACGATGAGCGGCTCGACCGCCTCGCGGATGCGGATCAGCCCGAGGGCGCGGACCGCCGCCGACTGCACCCGCCAGTCCCGGTCGCCCATCAGGGCCACCAGCCGCACCGCCTGGGCCTTTGCGCGCATCGCTCCGAGAGCGTCCGCGGCGCCCATGCGAAGTTCAGCCTGGGGCCGGGCCAGGAAACCGGCAGCCGCCGCCGCAAGGATCGGCCGGTCGTCCGGCCAGGCGGCCCCCAGCAGCCCGTAGGCCACGACCAGTTCGGCGGCCAGGTCCGCGTCCTTCTCTCCGGCGAGAGCGGCGGCCGGCGCGATCGCGACCCGACGCTTTCCGTTGGCCAGTGCCCGCAGCGCGGCAAGGCGATGGACCTTGCGCTTGCCTTCCAGGGCCTCCACCAGCCGTGCGATCCCCTCGTCGTCATCGATCCGGCCCAGCACCCGGTCCACCGCGTCGTTCACGCGGCCGGACTTGTCGCCGGTCACGCCCAGCAGCACGTCGACCGTCGCGGCGCCCACCTCCCCTTCCAGGGCCAGGACCGCCTCCACGCGCGAGTCCTCGTCCTTGAGCTTCTTGAAGAAGCGCTTGAACTCCCTGAGCGTGTCCTCCTGGGGGGTCAGGAGGGCGCCGACGAGCAGCACGACGGACCCGATCACGACGCCCATGGTAGGGCAGGCACCCGGTCAGGCATCGCCGGCGGCCGACGGCAGGGCTCGGATGCGCGCCAGGCACCGCTCGCGTCCCAGGATCTCGTGCAGTACGAACAGGTCAGGACCGCCCGTCCGGCCGGTCAAGGCCACCCGCAATGGCAGGAACAGGGCGGGCATCTTCGCTCCTGCGTCCTTCACCAGCGCCTTCGCCGCCGCAGACAGCGCCTCCGCGTTGAACGGCCGCGCCTCGTCCGAGAGGACGGCCATCCA
This sequence comes from uncultured Planctomycetales bacterium, assembly GCA_964653725.1. Lineage (GTDB taxonomy): Bacteria > Planctomycetota > UBA1135 > UBA1135 > CAZZHK01 > CAZZHK01. The sequence goes on from CAZZHK010000001.1 coordinate 215,777, forward strand.
CGCCTCCAACAGGACCCGGCGGCCTTCGAAGCGTTCCAGACTCGCCAGCGCCTCCTCGTCGTGGACCACGGCGTCCTCGAACAGCCACTCCAGGCGCTCCGGCACCTCGGCCAGGGTCCGGACTCGCTCCTGCTCGCCGGCCAGCGCCACGGCCAGGACCTGCGGGTCAAGCGAGGCGTGATCGCGGCCGGCCTGCTCCAGGAACGGCACGGCCCGGGTCCGGAAATCGTCTGGTGCCATGCCCCGGAGCACCTCGCCTGACATCCAGGCCAGCTTGTCCTCATCGAAGTGCGCCGCGCTCTTGGCGATGCCCTCCACGGTGAATGCGCTGACGATGTCCTCCAGCGGCATGATTTCCCGATCGTCGCCGGGGGACCAGCCGAGCAGAGCCAGGAAATTCACCATCGCTTCCGGCGGAAAGCCGCGCTCCCGGAACGACGCCACGTCCATTCCGCCCTCCCGCTTCGACAGCTTGCCGCCTCCGGCCGACAGGATCAGGGGCACGTGGCCGTAGCGGGGCGGGGTCCCGCCCAGCGCCTCCGCCAGCAGGACCTGCTTGGGTGTGTTGGTCAGGTGGTCCTCGCCGCGAAGGACGTGCGTGATGTCCATGTCCAGGTCGTCGCAGGTGACCACGAAGTTGTAGGTGGGGTCGCCGTCGCTGCGGACCATGATCCAGTCCTCGATCTCGGTCGTCGCCACCCCCACGGTGCCCCTCACCAGGTCGTCGATCTCCACGACTCTCTCCTCTGGCACCCGGAAACGCACCGTGTGTGCCTCGCCGGCACGCTCCGAAGACTCGGCCGCCGCAAGGCTGCGGCAGGCCCCGTCATAGGCCGGCAGGGCGGCATCCGTTCGTCTGGCCTCGCGCAGCGCCACGAGCCGTTCGCGCGGACAGAAGCAGCGGTAGGCCGCTCCATCCTCCAGCAGCCGCGCGGCCAGGGCCCTGTGATGGTCCGCCCGCTCTGACTGCAGGAAGGGGCCCTCGTCCCAGTCGAGCCCCAGCCACTTGAGGGAATCGAGGATGTGGTCCAGGGCCTCCTGGGTGGACCGCTCGCGGTCGGTGTCCTCGATGCGCAGCACCATCACTCCTCCCACGCTCCGGGCGTAGAGCCAGTTGAAGAGCGCCGTCCTGGCTCCCCCGACATGCAGGGGCCCCGTCGGACTCGGCGCAAAGCGGACACGAACGTTCGAGGACATGGGACGCAGAGTGTGGCACCAGAGGCTCGTGTGCTCAATCATGGGCGCGTGGCAGTCCCCCGACGATCTGTCTGGATCGGAGCGCTGGCCGTCGTCGCGGCGGGCGCGCTGTCGGCGATCTCGCTTTCCCCCCGGATCGATCCGGAGCGATGGAAGGCGATAGGCCCCGATCGCTGGGGAGCGCGCACGCGCCTTCAGCAGACAACGGTCGGCGAGGGCCCCCTGGTCCTGTCCCGCGGGCTCGGCCTGGAGCCCTCGAGAGCCCTCGGCAAGGACCTGCGCGTCGACGCCGTCTCTTTCCGGGGCCGGATCGGGCCCCGCGGCCGGCTTGAGATCATCTTGCCGCTGGGTGCCAAGGGATGGACCGCCGTCTTCCGGATCGACCGGATGCGGGACGCTTCCTCCGGCTACCTGCTGTTCAAGGACGACAAGAGGGTGGATCGGTCCCCGATCGACATCGACTTCGGGGACGAGGAGCACCGGGTCCGCGTCATCCAGACGGATCAGCAGCTGGTCGCGGAGATTGACGGGGTCGAGGTCGGCCGGTGGCGCCTGCCCGGAATGCCCACGGGAACCTTCCGGATCACCTCCGGTCCACAAGGGCAGATCATGCCTGTGACTGTCTCGTTGGCGGGAGAACTGGATGGCGAGGCGGTCACGTTCACCGAGCGGTTTTCGGACTGGCCCGGCGGCTGGCGAAGGCGTGCCCTCCAGGGGGGCCTCCTGGCCGGCTGGCTTTGGTGGCTGGCTTCGGGACTGGTGGCCCGTGGGCGGCCGCGGCAAGACCAGCTGGTCAGGGACGCCTGGGCCCACGCGCCTCTCCTGGTCCCCATCGAGCCGCTGCGCGCCTGGCTCGGCAGCACCCTTATCCTCGACCTCTCAGGGGGGCAGACGTGGGCCATCGCACTGGTGGTGCACCTTGGCTGGAGAGCCCTGGCGGCGCTCCCTCCACGTGACCGGCTGCCGGCGCCCCCCCACGCGTGGGCTGCCGCGGGCACACTGGCGCTCGCAGCGCTGGTGCCCGCATTGCTGCCCCGCGGGAGTGAGGATCCGTTGAGGGCGGATCCCTTCATCGCTTCGGGGCTGCGCCAGCTGCGAACCGGACACCCCTTCGAACTGCCTGGCCCGGTCCGCGACTTCGACCTGGAGGCCTCCCTGCGCATGGCGGAGGACGACAGGCTGGACGTCTATGTCGCCTGCGCGCAGGACCGCGCCGACCTTCCTGACTGGGGAACGTTCAGGATCGCCGCCGACCCGGCAGCCTGCTCCTCATGGGACAGCCGCGGGCCGCATCCGCCCGGGCCGGTGCGCGGACCCATCCGACGCGAGGGCGACTCGGCAGCCGCGCGAGCACGCGGAAAGGCGGTCACACTGCGGATCACCCAGCGAAACGGTCAAGCCCGTGCGTGGGTAGACGGGCTGCCGCTGCCGGACCTCGCATCCCTGGACCCCGCCCAGGGCTCTGTCTCCCTGGCTGCAGTGACGGGGCAGCCGGTCCTTCTGTCGCTGGCCCTGCGCCCCGTCAACAAGGGTGCAGGGTCCGCCACCGCGCCCTGGGTCCTGCTCTCCCTGCTCGAGTGCCTGCTCAGCGCTCTCCTCCTGGGTCGAGCGCTGGGCAGCGGATGGCGGGCCGGCCTGGCCGCGGACCTGGGTCCCCGGGTGGTGCTCTGTCTCGCCCTGTATCTGCTGGGGCGGGCGTGGCCCGATGCCGCCGGTCGGTGCGCGGGTTCGGCCGCCGCCATGTTCCTGGGCGCGCGGATGTGGGTGGCCGCAGCACACAGGCTGACGGGCGCCCGGGCGCTGGGGCCCGTGATGGCCGCTGCACTCCTGGCCTTCCCGGCCGCCGAGATTGCCCTGCGCGTTTCCACGCTGGACCCGCACTTGCGGGCCGTTGATGGCCGGGCCGACCGGACCGACCGCTTCCGGATGGGTTCCTGGGAGTCGGACCGCCGCCTGGCCATGGCGAAGGGCCGGGCCCAGTGGCGCGGCGGCAGCGTCCCGGTCACCCCCCGGGAGGAGGAACGCCGTCTGGTGACGCTGGGCGGCTCGTCCGTCTGGGGCGACGGCGTTCGCAGGGGCGAAACCTGGGCCTCACTGCTGCAGGACCTGCTGAACGAGGCGCCCGATGGACCGTGGCGCGTCATCAACGCGGCCGCACGCGGAGGGACCATTGCCTCCCAGCGCGCACTCCTCGAGGAGCACGTCATGGCCTGGCAGCCGGAGGTGGTCGTCGCCTCGTTCGGCTTCAACGATTCCGCCACCGTCAACCTGGCCACCCAGCCACAGAAGCGCGACGCCCTGGAGTCGCTGCCGGACAGGAGCAGCCCTCCCGGCAGCCTCAGCGACCTGCGCGTCACCCAGGCACTTCGGCGCGTCACCGTGACCCTGTCGAGAAACCTCCGGGCGGCCCACGCGGGACCCGGCGGCAGCCGCTTCCTGCCCGGCTCCACGATTCAGGAGTTCCAGGCCGAAATCCATGCTCTCGCCAATCTGGCGGCACGTGAGGACTTTCAATTGGTGCTCATGCCGGAGCCGGCCATGCCTCCCTACACCGCTGCCCTGCCCTACTGGGAGGTCATCAGGAACATGGCCGGCACGCCCGGCGTAGAGGTATTGCCGGTGCTGGAGACCTACCAGCAGCACTGGGAGAGCCGCCTGCTGCTCGATACGGTCCACCCCACGCCCATGGGACACCGCCTGATTGCCCAGCTCGCCGCAGAACGCCTCTTGGCGGACGACCGTTGATTCCGGACCGGGAGTGGATTCGCAGCGCACCGAAGGTTCTGCTTCACGATCACCTGGACGGCGGACTGCGGCCCGCCACCCTGCTGGAGCTCGCCGACGCGTGCGGCCACACGGGACTTCCGGCGGACGACCCCGAGACGCTCGGTGCAGCCTTCGTTTCGGCGGCCTCGGAGGGCGGCCTGCCCGGCTATCTATCGTGCTTCGAGCACACACTGGCCGTGCTCCAGGACGCGGAGGCGCTTCGTCGGGTCGCCCGCGAGGCGGTCCTGGACTACGCCGACGAAGGCATCGTCTACGCCGAGATCCGGTTCGCCCCCACCCTCCACTGCTCCGCCGGGCTGGATCCCGAGGAGGCCCTGGACGCCGTCCTGGACGGGCTGCGCGAGGGGGAGGAGGAGACCGGCACGGTCACTCGCGCCATCCTGTGCGCCCTGCGCACAGCCGAGGACTCGATGGAGGTCGCCGAGCTGGCGCTGGCCCGCCGTGACAACGGCGTGGTCGGCTTCGACCTGGCCGGCGAAGAGGCCGGCTACCCGGCCAAGCGCCACCTGGCCGCATTCCAGCTGGTCCACCGCGAGAACTTCTTCATCACCATCCACGCAGGCGAGGCCTACCCGCAGGAATCCATCTGGCAGGCCCTGCAATGGTGCGGCGCCCACCGCATCGGCCATGGAGTCCGGGTGGCCGACGACCTGCGGCTCGAGGAGGACGGGTCGGTGGCGGACATGGGACCGCTCGCGCGCTACGTGCTGGACACGCGGGTGCCTCTCGAGATGTGTCCGACCAGCAACCTGCATACCGGCGCTGCCGATTCGATTCACCACCATCCCTTCGGACCGCTGTTCCGGGCCCGGTTCCGCGTCACCCTCAATACCGACAATCGCCTGATCTCCGGCATCACGCTGACCGACGAATTCGTCAACGCCGTGGACGCGTTCGGACTGGACCGCTCCGACGTGGCCCACCTGACGGCCAACGCGATGAAGTCATCCTTCCTGCCTTTCGAAGAGCGACGGCACATGCTCCTGGACCGGATCTTCCCCGCCTACGCCGAACTCGGCGTGGCGACCTAGGCCGCCGCGGGGCTTGCCGGGGACGGGGGATCAGAGGATCCTGGGCCCATGCTCGCCACAGTTGCCCTCGCCCTGATCCTCGCGCCCGGCCCTGTCTCCCAGGAGAAGAGGGTACGCGTCGACAATGTCTGGGAGGCGGTCTATCCCACGGTCGACGAAATCCGCACGGACATGACAGCGGCCTTCGGCGAGTCGCCGACAGTCCTCGAATCCGAGCACTTCTCGATCCGCGGCTTCTGGCCGCAGGAACTCCTGCAGGAGTACCTCGACGAGGCCGAGCTGACCCGCGAGAAGTTCCTGGAGGTCTTTCCGCTGGTCAAGTCCTACTACACGAGCGGAGGGGGCTCCGGCGGCCATGAGAAGACCTACAAGGCGCCGCGCACCTTCGACTCCCTGGCCATCGAGGGTCCATGGACGCTGCGGATCGAGGACCAGTTCGGCGAGGACACGGGCGCCCTGGAATCGTGGACCCTGAAGCTCCGGACACTGCCCATGGAGGACACCGGGGGCTGGATCACCGTGCCCTGGGTGGGAAGCCCCCTGCCCATTCCCGATTACCCGGCGGAGGCCGTCACCAGCGAGATCAGGGTCGGCAAGACCGGCCAGGTGTCCAACCTGCAGGTCTCCGTAGAGCTCTCGCACACCCATCACGGCGACCTCAAGGTGTGGCTCGAGCACGGATCAGGAACCCGCATCCTCCTGCACAACTCGACCGGCGCCTGGAAGACGGTCAACTTCTACATGCAGAAGATGCCGATCTATGTCCTGCGCGGCTCGGCGGACCGCCAGAAGCTCCTCGGCCCCTACGGCAAACGGCACGACCTTTATGCGTCGCGGGCGTGGTATGTGAACCAACTGCGCTTCAACCACGCCGTGCCGCCGCCCGTTGTCGTGGTCAGCGGCCCCGACAGCTGGCTAGAGACCAAGCGCGGCTTCGACCACGGCGATCTGCGCAGCGCCATGGTCCACCACCTGGGGCACGTGTTCATCCACATCTACAAGGCCGGTGCCTTTCCTCCGGGGTGGCTGGACCTGGCCACGACCCACTACCTGCAGGGCTCCATCGTCATCAGCTCGACCAGCTACTGCGGCTACACGGGCGGCTTAGCCAGCGACGAGAAGATCATTCCGGGCTGGGTCGGGTACGGGGAATGGGGCAAGAACCTGCACCGCGGGCGGCTCGACAACCTGCCGCACCTGCGGGAGCTGATGACCATGTCGGAGAAGACCATGAACACGCGCGACATGGCCAAGGCATGGGCCTTCCTCATCTTCGCCAAGGACAACTACGGCGAGGCGCTGACCCGCTACGCGGCGATCGTCTCTCTCAACGAGAAGAGCAGGGCCCGCAACCCGCTGCTGCGGAGTCCGGTCGAGGCCCTGGAGACAGCCTTCGGCAAGGACGCCGACGCCCTGGAGACGGAATGGCGAGCGTGGCTGGAGAACATGCCGCTCCGCACCTATCTGTGACCGGATCTCCGGACGCGTGACCCGACTGCGGACAGCCCTGGCGGTGACGGCTGCCATTGCCTGCAGCGGCCCGACACCCCCTAAAGGGCCGCGCGTGGTCGTCCTGGTGGTGATCGACACGCTGCGTGCGGACGCCCTGGGCATCTACGGGGCGCAGCCGTCCCCCAGCCCGCGCATCGATGCCCTGGCCCTTGACGCGGTGGTCTTCGATTCGGCCTACGCCGCTTCACCCTGGACGCGTCCCTCAGTCGCCTCGATCTTCACAGGGCTCCATCCCGAGGACATCTGGCCGGAGGAGGACAGGCCGGTCGGCCATGACTCGCCGCTGCCGGACGGCCCCGCCACCCTGGCGGAGCGCTTCGCCGCAGCCGGATGGGCCACGCGCGCCGTGGTCGACCACCCTGCCCTGCGGCTCGACAACGGCTACCTGCGCGGGTTCCAGACGGTGGTCGAGCCATGGCGCCAGGAAGAGGCCGGCACCGACGCCCCGCCAGCCGTCTGGCGGCGCGAGACAGCCGCCGCCATGCGCTCCGCGGACTCCCGCCCGCTATTCCTCTATCTGCACCTCATGCAGCCGCACGCGCCCTACGGTGCCCTGCGACCGAGGGCGGACCTGTCCGAGGACAACCTGACCGAAGTCGGCAATGCCTACCGGTCCGAGGTCCGCCTCGCGGACGAATGCGTGGGGGCCGTCCTGGACGCCATCGGCAGCCGCAAGGACGTCCTGACGATCGTGACCGCCGACCATGGCGAGGCCCTGGGCCGTCTGCACCACACCTTCGGCCACGACCACGTCTTCTATGACGAGGTGGTCCGGATCCCCCTCCTGATGAGCGGTCCGGGCCTGGAGCCGGCCCGGGTCCAGGATCTGGCCCGGCAGGTCGACCTGGCCCCCACCATCGCCGACCTCTGCGGCCTGGGGGCCGCTGAGGTGCGTCGCGGCACGGCCCTGTCGGCAGGGGGTCCTCCCAGGGGCGCCGCCCTGATCCAATTCCCGCTGCGCGGCGACCGGGAGGCGATCGCGGTCACCGATGGCCGGACTAAGTGGATCGTCAGGGGCGCCGCTGAACCTCTCCTGCATTTCGACCTCGCCCGGGACCCGACCGAACAGACACCGACCGGGACGCTCCCGGAGGGGGCCCCGGAATGGCAGGACCTGGTGGGCCGCCTCGAGCGAGGCGGCATCCACCACGCCCCGGCAGGCCGTGAGGCCCCGAACGACGAACGCCAGGCGCGCCTCGATGCGCTGGGCTACGCCGGGGACTGAACCGGCGACACGGGTTGGCCCGCCAGTCGTGCAAGCCGGGCATCGCGTTCGTCCGCGAACCGCACCATTACCTGCAGCAGGTTTTCCGAAGTCAGCCCTGCCTCGTCCAGGACCTCCTCGAGCCGGCCCCCCGTCCGCCAGCGGTCGTCGAAGTCCGCGCCATGGGCATAGTCGGCCGACACCTGGCTGTAGAGCCACGGGCCCATCAGGTGCCGGCTCTGGCTCGTGATGACCGTGGAGTCCCTCCAGGACGCCTCGCCGAGCACGGAGTCCCGATAGGCCTCGTCCTGAACGTCGAACAGCTCCCTGGAAACCGCCACCACGATGCGCACATTGGGTCCGTCGCCGTCGAAGGCGCTCGCTGACAGCAGATCGAATACCGCCGCTGCCGCTGATGTGCCCTGGACGATGACGGTCCCGCCGGGGGTCCGGTCCGGATCCGCCTCGCGCGCCACGTAGGCGCCCCTGGCGGCCGCCGTGTGGCACGGCACGCCGAGCGCCTCGCGATCGGGGATGGTCACCGAGGGCCGAGTCAGGTGGAGCGCCACGATCGGCCAGTCCCCGGTCAAGGCTGCGGCCAGCGCCGGCCCCACCTCGTTGGCCTCCCAGGGATGCAGCTGGACCACCTTGCCCCGCGGAAACAGCTGCGTCACCCCCGGCGCGAAGATGCCGAAGTGGGTGCGGCTGTCCTCGGCGGTCTCGGGACCCGAATGCCCGGCCACCCAGATGACCTTGCCGACCTTCTGCCGGGTGTCCTGGGCCAGCTGGCTGAACAGGCGCATGGGCCCGTACTTGAGGTACGAGAAGGACCCGTAGGTGGAGCACGCCCCCCAGTAGCCGGAGTATTCGTTCGCCGGATCGTCGGAGAAATTGACCGTTGCAACACCGCAGACCATGCCGGAATTCGTGAACTCGGTGATCTCCTGGGGCATCAGCGCACCCCCCGTCGCACCGTCACGGTCGTACCAGCCGAAGCCCTCGCTGTCCTCGAAGTCCTTGGCGAAGCCGGAAATGTTGGTCGATTCCGCCAGGTCGGCGGACATGGCCAGGACCAGCGGCCGGCCCAGCTCCTCGCGGGCCAGCGCATTCACATAGGCGCCGAACTTCGAGAAGCCCATCCGGTTGGGCGCCTTCGCTCCGGGCTTCTCGAACAGGGAGTCCGGCAGCTCTCCGGGGTCCAGACGGTCTGACACGAGCGTGTCCGGCAGGCTTACGGACGCGCAGGCGACCGCAGGATCGGGCACCGCGTCGGCGGACGCTGTCACCGCATCGGCCACGCATGCCACCAGGTCCCCATCCGCGGCCAGGACCTCGCGCAGCGTGTCCAGATGGGCGCATGCCTGCGCGTCCTGTTCGGCGGTGCTGTCCGGAGCGGCCTCGCCGAAACCCTCGAAGGAGGCATCGTGGCGCTCCGCGAATCCCTCCATCAGGCCCCAGAACTCGTTGCTGTTGCGGCCGTGGGGAGAGCCGTGCGAGGCATTGTCGAACTTCCCGTAGCCGCGGCCCTTGCGGGTGCGAAACCACACGCAGCGCGGAGTGTCCGCATCGACCGCCGGATCAAGCGCACCCAGGAGCGCATCGGTAACGGGACCCCACTCACTGCCGTCTTCCGTCCCGGTCACATGCCAGCCGTGGCCCTCGTACCAGGTCCGCGGCGTGCCGTGCACGACGGAACTGACCGTCTGACGGTCGATCCCGAAGTCGTTCCAGTCCATCAGTACGATCAGGTTGCCCAACCCCAGGCCCCAGGACGAGTTCTTGCTCTCGTGGTGGGCACCGGCGGTGTGGCCGCCCTCGCCTTCGATCGCCCAGACCCGGACGCCGTCCGCTCCACCGTGCTTCAGGGCCAGCGCCTGGCCCACCGCCGCCGGCATGCCGTGCCCACTGGGGCCCGTGCAGGACTTCAGCCACATCGTCTTGCCCGCCATCTCGACATGCCCCGGCAGACCACCGCGGCGGCGAAATCCAGCCAGGTCGCGGAGCGTCAGGACCAGGTTCTCGTCCTCCGCATGGGCGTAGCGGTCGTCACCGGTCGCCGCATGGCGCAGCCGCAGGGACTCGTTCACCAGCGCCAGGGTGGAATACACCAGCGGCGTGCAGTGCCCCGCGACCAGGATGAGCCGATCCGCCAGCGGGCGCATGGGATTGCGGAAGTCGAAGCGCATGGCTCCCGACAGGATTCCGGCCAGCAGTGCGTGCACCTTGCTGCGGCTGCCGCCCGGATGGCCCGACTGGGACACGTTCAGCATCACGTCGATGGATGCATCGATGATGTCCTTGGCCTTTTCCCAGTGGGGAAACGCGGCTTCCAGGTCGTTTCGCAGACGAGTCACTTGGGTGTTCACGGGGTCCTCGGGAACCCCCCAGACTAGCCGTTGCCGCCGAGCCGCGCGGTCACCGTCGTGGTGATTCCCCCGCGCACCCGGAACGCGCCCTCAACGGTCATGCGGACCGGGTCCAGCGCATCAGACAGGTCGCCGAGGATCGTGTTGACGACCGCCTCATGGAAAACCCCTTCGTCCCGGAACGACCAGAGATAGAGCTTCAGGCTCTTCAACTCGACGATCCGGGGCCCCGGCTCGTAGTCCACCGTGATGGTGGCGAAGTCAGGCTGCCCGGTCCGCGGGCAGAGACAGGTGAACTCCGGACACTCCAGGTGAATGGTGTACGACCTGCCCTTCGCCGGGTTGGGCAGGGCCTCCAGTTCGCGCGGCGGTGTGGTCATCGGGATCGGGGCCGGAGGTCGACCACCTCCGCCAACACCCCAGCGTAGTCCACGGTGCCCAGGATCCGGGCGGGACGGCTTGCCGCCTGCTGCCGGGCCCAGCCGACAGGCGCCACCAGGATCACATCGTCCTCGCCGTCCTGGAGAGGCGCCATGACGTCGTCCAGCAGGACGAACACCCGGTTCCAGCCGTCCGGCACGTCTGCCCACCGCCAATCAGCGTCGGGAGCCTCGTGAGCCCGGACCTCGACCAGCACCTCCGCCACGTCCCGTGCGTGAATCTTCTGCCAGGCCGGCATCACTTCCCGCCCCGCGCGCACGGCGGCCGAACCGGCCCCCGTCACCAGGGTGAGCGCGGCAAAGACCATGCCCCAGGATTGCTTCGAATAGGCGCGGAAGCCCAGGAACGCGGTCACGACCAGCGCCAGGCCGCACCACGCAAGGTCTGTGGCCACGTCAGGGCGGGGGCTGCCGGCCAGCTCCAGTCCCGTGTCCGCGAACCACTGCGCACCGTCGATCATCCGGATCGCCAGTCCCGTCAGACCGACCGACGCCCCCAGCACCAGGCCGACCTGCAGGACCCGGATCACGTATCGGCCCAGCCCCCCCGCGCGGCGCCGGTAGTCGCAGGTGCTGGCGGCGGCTGCCGCCAGGACAGCAGCGGGCGCCGTCAGCGGCAGCAGGTGCCCCGCTTCCCCGCCGGTAACCGCACCCAGCACCACCAGCGGACCGGCCACGCACCATCCCAGGTCGCGCACGGAACCCGGCAGCGCTTTTCTCTGCCTCCATGCGCGGACCAGGAACGGACTCCAGGGCAGAGTGGCCACCAGCAGCACCAGTGGCATGGACAGCGCGCGCAGCACCGCATCGGTGTCCCATGCGGGCAGCTGGTTCAACGTCTCGCTCATGGTGGCCTCGCCCAGGGCATCAAATCCCCCCAGGGCCTGTCCGGTCAGCCGCCACCACACCAGGTAGGGGACGCTTCCGCCCAGCAGGACCACGCCGGTCCGAGCCACCCCCGAGGCCGTGCACCGCCCCATGACCAGCAAGGGCAGCAAAGCCGCGCCTACGAACAAGGTGGCCAGCAGGCCCTCGGTCAGCAGCCCCCAGGCAAGTCCGATTGCCGAGCCCAGCATGGCTCCCAGCGGTGCCCGTTCCGCCGACAGGATGCGTGGCAGTGCCACCAGGACGCATCCGATGCCGAGCGAGAACTCCGCATCTACAACCCCGCGCGCGCCCTTCTCCAGCAGCAGCACGGTTCCGGCCAGCATCACCCCGGCGATGCCAGCGGTGCGCGGGTCCACGGATCCACGGGCCAGCAGAACGATCAGGCCGCAAAGCAGCGCCGCCGCCAGCACGCTGGGCAACCGGAGGGCAAAGACATCCCACACCTGGCCACCCCGATGATCCGCCAGGAGCGCCACAGCGGCGGCGCGCGACCAGCCGCCCGCCGGCGGCTTATTCAGATGCATCTCCCCCGCCACCGTCGGGACCACCCACTCGCCACGGGCCGCCATTTCGCGGCCCACGAGGCCGCGTCTGCCCTCCTCGCCCTGCAGCCTCGGCGTCGTCAAGAACGGAAGAAGGACCGCGAGACCCAGCAGGAACGCGGCCAGTGCCCTCACGCGGTCACCTCACGGTTCGTGCCGACGACGTCAGGGGCGGGCAGGAAGCGGTGGTAGCCGTCGAAGACCGGCCAGCGGGCCGCTGCGGAACGGCGGAACACCTTCATCGGACAGCAGGCGTCATGGATGGACTCGCCCAGGACTCGGTTGCGCTCCGCGTTGGCCTCATGCGCAATCACAACGACCCGCCCATCGTCCCGCGCCTCGCGCAGGGCAGCATGCAGCCCCACCAGATTTGCCTCCCCGTTGAAGACAGGAATGACGACGGATACGTCAGGAACAGCGGTGGCCACGGGCGCATCCTATGACACGCCCCCGCGATAGGGTTGGGCCGATGCGCGCGGTCACGATCCTCGACGGGGCGATGGGCTCCGCGCTCCAGGCGCGGGATCTGACCATCGACGACTACGAGGGGCACGAGAACTGCTGCGACGTGCTCGTCAGAAGCCGCCCGGAGGTGGTCTCAGAAATCCATGACTCCTTCCTGGCCGCCGGCTGCGACGCCCTGGAGACCAACACCTTCGGCGCCAACCGCATCGTCCTGGGGGAATTCGGGATCTCGGAGGATGCTCATGCCTTGAATGTCGCCGGGGCGCGGCTGGCACGCGAGGTGGCGGACGCCCACTCCACGGCCGACCATCCGCGCCAGGTCTTCGGCTCCATGGGACCGGGCACCAAACTGCCCACCCTGGGCCACACCACCTGGCAGGCCCTGTTCGACTCCTACCGGGAGCAGGCGGACGGCCTGATCGAGGGTGGCGTGGACCGGCTGCTGGTGGAGACCTGCCAGGACCTCCTCCAGGCCAAGGCGGCGGTGGCCGCCTGCATGGACGCGCGCAAGCGCGCCGACCGCGAGATCCCGGTCCATGTCAGCGTCACGGTGGAGACCATCGGGACGCTGCTGATCGGCAGCGAAGTGGGCGCCGCCATCGCAGCTCTCTCCCCCTTCGACCTGGCCTCACTGGGCCTCAACTGCGCCACCGGACCCACCGAGATGTCGCCGCATGTGGCTTACCTGGCCCACCACTCCCCGTTCCCCCTGTCGGTGCTTCCCAACGCCGGGCTGCCCGAATTGGTGGACGGGGAGACCGTGTATCCCCTGAACGAGACAGCGTTCGCGGAATGGCTGCTGCGGTTCGTCCAGGAGGACGGTGCCGTCCTGGTGGGCGGCTGCTGCGGCACGACACCCGGCCACCTGGCGGCCGCCGTGCAAGCACTGGACGGCGCCGTCCCGGCGGAACGCGAACCGGAATCCCGGGACCTTGTGTCGTCCATCTACCGGTCCGTGCCGCTCGACCAGGACACCAGCGTCCTGATCGTCGGCGAGAGGACCAACGCCAACGGGTCCCGGCTGTTCCGCCGGCTGCTCGAGGAGGACGACCTGGAGGGCATGGTCGCCATGGCCCGCGAACAGGAGCAGGAGGGAGCCCACATCCTGGATGTGTGCGCCGCCTATGTCGGCCGTGACGAGAACGCCGACCTGGGCGCCATCCTGGAGCGCTTCGCGACCGCCGTGACGATTCCCCTGATGATCGACTCGACCGAGGCGGACGTGATCGAGGAGGCGCTGCAGAGGCTCGGCGGCCGTTGCATCGTCAACTCCGTGAACCTGGAGGAGGGAGAGGAGCGGATGGACGCGGTGCTGCCGTCGGTGAAGCGCCACGGCGCCGCCGTGATCGCCCTGACCATCGACGAGGACGGGATGGCGCGCACCGCCAAGTCCAAGGTGGAGATCGCCGGCCGCATCTTCGACCTGGCCACCGGCAAGTGGGGCCTCCAGGCCGGTGACATCCTGTTCGACCCGCTCACCTTCACGGTGTGCACCGGCAACGAGGACGACCGGCCCCTGGCCCTCGCCACGCTGGACGCCCTGGAGGGCATCGCCGAGCGCTGCCCCGGCTCGCGCACCCTGCTGGGGGTGTCCAACGTGTCTTTCGGGCTCGACCCACCTGCCCGCAAGGTCCTCAACTCCGTGTTCCTGGCCATGGCCAGCAAGCGCGGCCTGGGCGCAGCCATCGTCCATGCCGCCGGCATCCTGCCGCTGCACCAGATCCCCGATGACCGCCGCCGGGCCGCCGAGGACCTGCTGCTGGCGAAGTCCAAGGGCGCGCTGATGGACTACATGGCGCTGTTCGACGGCGAGGAGGAGGACACCGGCCCCGCCGGCCCCGCGCTCGAGGACATCCCGCTCGACGAGCGCCTCCAGAAGCGGATCGTGGACGGCATCCGCACCGGTCTCGAAGAGGACCTGGACCAGGCCCTGGAGGACACACCCGCGCTGGACATCATCAACAACACCCTGCTGGCAGGCATGAAGACGGTCGGCGACCTGTTTGGCGCCGGCGAGATGCAGCTGCCCTTCGTGCTGCAGGCGGCCGAGACGATGAAAGCCGCGGTCGCCTACCTGGAACCGCACATGGACCGGCAGCAGGGCGAGTCCAAGGGGACGCTGGTCCTGGCCACCGTGCGCGGCGATGTGCACGACATCGGCAAGAACCTGGTCGACATCCTG
>CAZZHK010000002.1:0-195262 GCA_964653725.1 uncultured Planctomycetales bacterium
GGAACCACCTGTTCTCGAACGAGAACGGCAATCCGGGCATGCCGCTCGTCGAGTTGTCCGACGTGCCGGCCTACAAGGGGACGCGCGAGGAGATCGAGGCCTTCTACGAAGCCGTCTGGACCGACTACGGCCTGCCCTGGTAGGGCCTCTCCATCGTGGCGCGACCCCGGTTCCACCTGGCCCTGACGGTCGACGATCTGGGCGCCGCCCGCGCCTTTTATGGCGACGTGCTGGGGTGCTCTGAGGGTCGCGCGAGCGAGCGCTGGGTGGACTTCGATTTCTTCGGCCACCAGCTCTCCTGCCATCTGGCCGACGAGACCACACCCGCACCCGCGGTGAACCCGGTCGACGGCGACGCGGTACCTGTTCCCCACTTCGGCGTGATCCTGGAGCTGCCAGAATGGAGGGCGCTGCGTGCTCACCTGGAGGCCTCGGGCCTCGAATTTGTCCTCGGTCCGCGCGTCCGCTTCGAGGGCGAACCCGGCGAGCAGGCGACCATGTTCTTCTGCGATCCGGCCGGCAACCGCATCGAAGTGAAGGCCTTCGGCGACGACGGCGACGTGTTCCGGACCGAACCGGACTAGTCCCGAAAGCGCTCGCGGAGCCCGGCGATGATTCCCAGCAGAACGAGCGTCGCGACACCCCACATCACGACCTCGAACGGCCACATGTTGTGGGAGGAGGGCTCGAGGTACACCTCGAGCAGGATCAGCCCACAGGCGCCCAGCAGCCCGATCAGCGGGAATACGGCGCCAAACTTCCAGCCTCCCTTCCAGCTCTTCGCTGCGACCAGCGGCAGCCCCACTGCCACCACCAGGACAAGGGCAGCGATCCCCACCATCAGGCCGGCCATGGACGGCATCATCGCATTCGGGAGGGCGGAGATCGACGGCTAGAGTGGGCAGTCCCGTGCCCCTGCCGACCCCCTTCCACCCGCGCACCAGCGCTCGTCAGACCTCCTATCGCTGGAAGGAGTGGGCAGGCCACTTCGCGGTGTGCTCCTACGACTTCTGCCATGAGGCCGAGTACATGGCGCTCCGCCATGCCGCCACGGCGATGGATGCGAGCCCTCTGTTCAAGATCGATGTGTCCGGCCCGGACGCGGCCGAGTTCCTGGCGTTCCTGTGGGCCCGAGACCCCCGGAAACTGGCGGTCGGCCGAATGGGCTACGGGTGCCTGACCGACGAGGAAGGAAAGGTAGTGGACGACGGCACGATCGCACGGCTGGGCGACTCGGAATTCCGCTGCACGACTGCCGCCCCCAGCCTGGGGTGGTTTCAGCGCCACGCCGGCGGCTTCAATGTCGTGGTCAGGGACGTCACCGAGACGCTCGCCTGCCTGGCGGTCCAGGGGCCGCAGTCGCGCGGCGTCCTGGCCGGGTGCTGCGAGGCCAGCGCCGTCGAAGACCTGGGCTTCTTCGACATCGCGCCTGCGCGCATTGGCTCCATGGAGATCGAGGTATCGCGCACCGGCTACACCGGCGACCTGGGCTACGAGGTCTGGTGCCGTGCGGAGGACGCCTGCGCGGTCTGGGACGCGGTATTCGAGGCTGGCGCGCCCCACGGGCTCGCGCCGATGGGCCTCGACGCGCTGGACGTCAGCCGCGTCGAGGCCGGCTTCATCCTCCAGGACGTCGACTACTTCTCCGCCACGCGCGCGCTGATCGATTCGCGCAAGTCGTCCCCCTTCGAGCTGGGGCTCGGCTGGAGCGTCCACATCGGCCGCGGGCCTTATCTGGGCAGCGCCGCCCTTGCGGCCGAGAAAGCGGCCGGCTCCCCGTGGGCCTTCGTCGGCCTGGAGATCGACTGGGAGGAGCTGGAGGGGCTGTTCGATGAGCACGGTCTGCCGCCCGCCCTGCCGACCTCGGCCTGGCGGACGCCCGTCCCGGTCTATGGCCAGGCGGGTGGCAGCGCCCAGGTCGGCCAAGCCACGTCCGGCGCCTGGTCGCCGCTGCTCAAGCGCAACCTGGCGCTGGCCACCGTCCAGAGTGCCTCGTCGGCTCTCGGCACACGGCTGCAGATCGAGCAGACAGTCGAGTTTGAGCGCCGAACCGTCACCGCCACGGTCGTCGAGCGCCCCTTCTTCGACCCTGAGAGGAAGCGGTCGTGACCAGCAACTACGACGCAATCGTGGTCGGAGGCGGCCACAACGCCCTGGTCTGCGCGGCCTATCTGGCGCGCGCCGGCAGGAAGACGCTGGTCCTGGAGAAGCGCGACGTGCTGGGCGGCGCCGCGGTCTCCGAGGAGATCTTCCCCGGCTTCACCTATTCGGTCTGTTCCTACGTGGTGAGCCTGCTGCGGCCTCAGATCATCCGCGACCTGGACCTGGGCAGGCACGGCCTCGACCTGATCCCGCTGGAATCGACCTGGACGCCCCAGCCGGACGGACCGGGTCTCTACCGCACGGCGGACCCGGAGTTCACACGGCGCCAGGTGGCCCAGCTGAGCGCCCGCGACGCCGAGGTCCTGCCCGAGTTCGCGCGCGCCATGACCCGGGTGGGCCGGCTTGCGAGGCCGCTGCTGGAGAAGCGGCCGCCCGACCCGATGGCCCTGGCCCCGCGCGAACTTCTCGAGACCCTGCGCTTCGCGCGCACTGCCGCCGGCAACGGAGCGGAGGACGCCGCCCTGCAGGCCCGGCTGTTCACGATGAGCGCGGTCGACTTCCTGGGCCGCTGGTTCGAGTCGCCGGAGCTGATCGCGGCCATGTCGGTCAGCGGCATCATCGGCACCTTCCTGGGCGTCCGGTCACCGGGCACCGCCTATGTGCTGCTGCACCACTACATGGGCGAGATCGACGGCTCGTACCGGTCCTGGGGCTTCCAGCGCGGCGGCACCGGAGGCGTCTCCGAGGCCATCGCGTCCTCCGCGCGCTCACACGGCGCCGGAATCCGCACCGGCACCGGCGTCGAGCGGATCCTGATGCGCGGTTCGCGGGCGGAAGGAGTGGTGTGCGAGAACGGCGACGAGATCCGCGCGCCGATCGTGGTGTCCGGGTGCGATCCGCGGCGCACCCTGCTGGGCTTCGTCGGCGAGGAGCACCTGCCGGACGACCTCGCTCAGCAGCTGCAGCGTTTCCGATTCCGAGGCTCGTCGGCCAAAGTCAACCTGGCCCTGGACGGCCTGCCGAACTTCCGCCACCCGCCTGCCGCGGGGCACGAGCACCTGAAAGGCGACATCACGATCGCGCCCTCGGTCGACTACCTCGAGACCGCCTACGACGACGCCAAGTACGGCGAGCCCAGCCGGCGGCCGTTCCTCGACGTGGTCATCCCGTCCCTCTCCGACCCCACCGTCGCCCCGCCGGGCAAGCATGTGATGAGCGTCTTCGTGCAGTACGCGCCCTACCACCTCGCCAGCGGCCCCGAGACCTGGCCGTCGCGTCGCGAAGAACTGGGCGACACGGTGCTGGACACTCTGGCCGAATACGCGCCCGACCTGAAGGAACGGGTATTGCACCGCCAGGTGCTCACCCCGTGGGACCTCGAGCAGGAGTTCGGACTGACCGAGGGCAACATCTTCCACGGCGAGTTGAGCCTGGAGCAGCTGGCCTTCCTGAGGCCGGCGGCCGGATGGGCGCGCTACGCCACGCCGATCGGGGGCCTCTGGATGTGCGGCTCGGGCACCCACCCGGGCGGCGGGATCATGGGCGCACCCGGTGCCAACGCAGCAAGAGCGATCCTGGGAGAGAAGTCGTGAGCGCGCACGCGGTCGTCATCGGCGGCGGCGTCAACGGCATGGTGGCCGCCGGGCTGCTGGCGCGGGAAGGCCGCACGACTGTGCTGCTGGAGGCTCGCGAGACTCTCGGCGGCCTGGCCGCGCCGCTCGAGATCGCGCCCGGCTGCGTGGTGCCGGGTCTGCTTCACGACACTTCGCGCTTCCGGCCGTGGGTGGCCGACGCGCTGGACCTGGCCGCCCATGGTCTTGCCTGGCGGCCGGCCCCCGACCGGCTGGCGTGCGAGCCCGGCGGGCAGGGCCTGCTGCTCCCCGGTCCGGACGCGCAGGCGGCCATCGGCGAGCGCAGCGACGCGGACGCCCTCGCCTGGGCCGAGTGGCATGGACTGCTCGGCCGCCTGGGCCGGCCGCTGGCCCGGATCCTTGACGCCCCGGCGCCGCCGCTGGACCCCCAACGCGGCGACCTGCGCGCACTGGCCGGCATGGGCCTATCGCTGCGGCGGCTGGGCCGCGCCGACCTGACCGAGCTGGCGCGCCTGGGTCCGATGGCCCTGGACGACGCACTGAACGACCGATTCGAGACCGATCTGCTGAAGGGGGCGATCGCGCTGCCGGCCCTGGCCCACGGCTGGGCCGGCCCGCTGTCGGGTGGCACCACCGCGGCCCTTCTGATGCGCGAGGCAGTGTCGTCGGCGAGCGAGGCGGCCGGCGGCCCGGCGGCGCTGGCAACCGCGCTCGGATCGGCCTGCCGCGCCGCGGGCGTTGAGGTCCGCACCGGCGCGCGCGCCGCGTCCATCACGACGGATAAGGGAGGCCGCGTCTCGGGCGTGGCGCTGGGCGACGGCGAAGAGATTGCTGCCGACACTGTCCTGTCCGCCCTCGACCCCCGGACCACGTTCCTGAATCTCTGCGACCCCCGCGATCTGCCGCCGTCCTTCCGCCAGGACATCGAGGCTTTCCGCGCCCGCGGCACCACCGCCGCTGTGCACCTGGCCCTCGAAGCCCCGGTGAGCGTGAACGGGCGCGAGGGCATCGAGGCCGCCTGCTTGGCCACCAGCCTGGACGAGATCGAGCGAGCCTTCGACGCCGCCAAGCACCGCCGGCTGCCCGAAGCGCCCGTGCTCGACATCCGCGTGCATGGCGGTTCGGTCATCTCGGTCCTCGCATTCTTTGTCCCCCATGACCTGGACGGCGGCTGGACGGACGAGGCGCGAGAGACCCTCGCCGACACCGTCGTGGCGCGCCTGGAGTCCGTGGCGCCGGGCCTCTCCGGACGCATCGCCGCGCGCCATGTGCTGGCGCCGCCCGACATCGAGTCGCGCTACGGCCTGAGCGGCGGGCACGTCCACCACGGCGAGCACTCGCTCGACCAGTTCGGGCCGCTGCGCCCATCGCCGCTGATGCGCGCGCCCTCCACACCCGTGCCCGGCCTCTTCCTCGCCGGCGCGGGCGCCCACCCCGGCGGCGGCCTCACCGGCGTCCCCGGTGCCCTCGCCGCCCGCGCCGCAGCCTCAGCCCCTAGAGTGCGCGCATGAGACTCCTGCTGGGCAGTGGTGGTTTTCGGACGGAGGAGCGGCGCGCGGCGCTGGCGGCGGCCACCGCCGAGCATTTCGCCGGCTGCACCAACGTGGTCTTCGTGCCCTGGGCCCTGGCCGACCACGACGGCTACGTGAGCGCCATGAACGACTCGTCGCTCAGCGGCGACGTGGCGCTGGCCGGCCTTCATGAGGCCGCTGATCCGGCGGCGGCGATCGCCGAGGCCGACGGCATCTACGTAGGCGGCGGCAACACCTTCCGTCTGATCCGTGCGCTGCACGAGACCGGCGTGATGGAGACCATCCGCAACCGGGTCAGGGTTGACGGCGTGCCCTACATGGGCGTCAGCGCCGGCAGCAACGCCGCGTGCCCGACCCTGATGACCACCAACGACATGCCGATCACCGCGCCGCCGTCCTTCGAGGCGCTGGGCCTGGTCCCCTTCCAGATCAACCCCCACTACTTCGAGGGCCACGTCCTTGTCGCCGACGGCGACGGCCACGCGGAACACTTCGGCGAGACCCGCGACGAGCGCATCGCCCAGTTCCACGAGGAGAACGACCTGCCCGTGGTCGGGCTCTGGGAGGCGGGTTTCCTCCACGTAACGGACGGCGCCATCGGACTCACCGGCGCCCCCGCCCGCATTTTCCGCGCCGGCCAAGCCTCCCTCGACATCACCCCCCCGGCCTCCCTCACCGACCTGCTCGGCTAGGCGGGAGTGACGGTGACGACGGCGCCCTTGAAAGCGGGCGTGCGGGACTGGGGATCGACGGTGCGGGGCAGCAGCACGTTTGCCTCGGGGTAGTACATGAGCGCGTTGCCCTCCCGGATGTCGTCGTAGGAGCGCGCCAGGATCCCGGGCAGCGAGCCGGCCGGGCCGGTCACCACCACCGGTTGGTCGTTCTCGAGACCCAGCCGCTCCAGGTCTTGGCTGTGCATGAGGATGACGTCGCGGCGCTCCTGGCCCCGGTAGAGGTCCTCCTCCTCGTAGACCACCGTGTTGAACTGGCCCTCGCTGCGCACCGTCATCAGGCGCAGGCCGCCGTTCTCGCGGCCGCGCATTTCGGGAAGGTCGTGGACGTGGAGCCGCGCCTTGCCCGACGGCGTCGGGAAGGAGGGGTCATGGAAGGTGCGGCCGTTGATATGGAATTCCCGGCGCGTGCGGTCAATGTCGCCGATTGCCTCGAAGCCGGGCACCACCGCGGCGATCAGCTCGCGGATCTTGGCCGTGTCGCCGAGTTCGCCCCACGCCACCGGGCCGGTGGTCCCGAGGACCGCGTCCGCCATGTCGCTGATCACCTGGATCTCGCTGCGCGGCCCGTCGTGGCGTGACGGCCCGCCGTCGGACATGCGCACGAAGTTGAACATCGACTCCTGCGTGGTCGGCTGGGGCTCCTCGTCGCGGGCCAGAACCGGCAGCAGCAGCACCTCGCCCGCCCGGCCGTGGACGTGGCCGGTGTTCAGGGTCGTGTTCAGGTAGACGAGCGTGTCGAGCCGCGCCAGGGCCTCGTCTGCGTATCCTGAGTCCGGGTTGCTGCCGTAGAGGTTGCCGCCCAGACACATGCCGAAATGCACGCCGCCGGCGTGCGCGGCCTCCACACACGCAAGGGTGTCGAGACCCGCGGTGGTAGGCAGTTCGACCCCAAACCGGTCCTGAAGGGCATCGAACACCGCGTCCTTCAGCTTCGGCGTGACCCCCACCGACCCGATGCCCTGGACGTTGGAGTGGCCGCGGATCGGCATCAGCCCGGCGTGCTCGCGGCCCACCATGCCGCGCATCAGGGCCAGGTTGGCGATCGCCTGGACATTCTGGACGCCATGGGCGTGGTGCGTGATGCCCATGGTCCAGGCGAACACACAGTTGCGGGACGCCGCATAGACCTCCGCGATCGTCTCGACTTGAGCCCGGTCGACGCCGGCGCGAGAGCAGAGGTCGCCCCAGGACGCCGCCCGCAGCGACGCCAGCCACTCGTCCGCGCCCTCGCAGTGGGCGTCCAGGAAGTCGGCGTCCACGGCGCCCATCTCGAGGACCTGCTTGGCGATGCCGGTCAGCAGCGCCAGGTCGCCGCCAATGTGCGGCTGGATCGACTGCGTCGCGATGCGCGTGCCGAACAGCAGGCTGCGAGGATCGCTGGGCACGCGAAATCGGTGCATGCCGGTCTCGCGCACCGGGTTGATGATCACGACCTGGCCGCCGCGCCGGCGGATGTCCTTGAGCGACGTGAGCAGCCGCGGGTGGTTGCTGGCCGGATTGCCGCCGATCACGAAAACGCAGTCCGCGTGCTCCAGGTCCTCGAGCGTGATCGTGGCGGTGCCCGACCCCAGAGCGCTGGTCAGCCCCACACCGCTGGCCTGGTGGCAGTAGTAGGAGCAGTTGTTGACGTTGTTGGTGCCGTACAGGCGCGCGAACAGCTGCAGCAGGAAGCCGGCCTCGTTGGACGACCGCCCGCTGAAGTACCAGAAGGTCTCGTCCGGCGGCGTCGCAGCCAGGCGCTCCGCCACCCGCTCCATGGCGTCGTCCCAGGAAACCGGCGCGAAGTGGGTCGCGCCGCGACCCAGCAGCATCGGATGGACCAGCCGCCCGCAGGCCTCGAGTTGCCGCGAGGAAAGGCGGCGCAGGTCGTCGACGCTGTGCTCCGACCAGAAGCCCGAGGGAATCGCGTCCTGCATGTCGGCGACCATCGCCTGGACCGACTTCTTGCAGACCTCGGGAAAGCGGCCGGCCTCGTTGACCATGCCTCCCTTCTGGCCGCCCATCCCCAAAGCGCATGTCTTGCACGTGTTCCTCGAGCGCATCGCACGCCAGGTCCGCAGGTAGCCGCCCTCGCGGGCCTTCCCCATCACGTATCGGATCGCCCTCCAGCCACCCCCGCTGGACGGCCTCTTGACCGCCCTCATCGCGGGTCGTCGGAGACGACACGGCCATCGATCACGACAGCCGTGCAGTGCGTCGTGTACTCGAAAGGGTCGCCGTCGTAGAGCGCCAGGTCGGCGTCCTTGCCAGGCGAGATCGAGCCCACGCGGTCGTCAACACCGAGGATGCGCGCCGGCTCGATGGTGACCAGGGCCAGGGCATCGTCGAAGGCCAGCCCGAAGCGCGCTGCGATCGCCGCCTCGAACAGGATCACGCGCGTGCGCGGCACGTAGGACTCGTAGCCCGACGGGATGGCCACGGGGATGCCCGCCGCACGCAACGTCGCCGCGGTCGTCATCGCAAGGTTCTTCCTCTCGCCGGACGCCCGCTGCATGGTCGGGTGCAGGAACACGGGGACGGAAGCCGCGCGGATCTCGTCCACCAGCAGATAGGCCTCGGCCGCGCCCTCGAGGATCAGCCGGAAGCCGAACTCCTCGCGCAGCCGCAGCACCGTCTCGATGTCGTGGGCCCGGTCGGCCCGCATCAGCAGCGGCACCTCGCCGTCCAGGACCGAAGCGAGGGCCTCCTTGCGGAGGTCGCGGCCGCCCTTGGGCTTGGCGTCCCCGCTCTCGCCGTCATCCTCCTCGTCCATGCCTTCCGCCTTCCGCGCCCGCCGGTCCGCGTATTCCCGCGCACGGATGAGTTCTTGGCGCAGCATCGCCACCGCCTTGGATCCGGTACCCGGCGACTTGCCCGAACGGGCGCCGCCGCCCAGGCTGCCGGTGACGCAGGCGGTCGGTTTCACCAGTGCCTCGGCCACCGTGCCGCCGGTGGTCTTCACGACCATGGTCTGGCCCGAGATGAGAGCACCCGGCGCGTGGCCGGTGTTCACGGCGGTCACGCCGAAGGAGCGCACCCAGGCCACCAGCGGGTCGCGCGGGTTGTAGGCGTCCACGGCGGAGAGCTCCGGCTGGATCGGCGCCGAGCGCTCGATCTCCTCGTTGGAGTGCTTGATGTTGAGGAAGCCCGCCAGTCCGACGCTGGAGCGCGCATCGACCAGCCCGGGAACGACCACCGCCGCCTCGAGGACGCGCCAACCGTCGGGAACGGCCAGCTCGTCGGCAGACCCCACGGCCGTGATGCGGCCACCCTCGATCAGGACGATCCCGTCCGGGATCGCCGGCCCCGCCATCGTGTGGACCACGTCCCCGCGCACGGCCAGCCCCTGCGGCAGAATCAGCGCAAGGACTGCGAGGATCACCGGAGCGCCTCATCGCCGGGAGCGCAGCACAGGCCCGGCGCCACCTCGTCCCCGGCGCCCCAGCCGCCGGTTGCGTACAGCAGGTCGTCCGGGTCGGACAGGTCGAAAACCCGCTCCCCCTCGATCCAGGTCTCGAGCACGAGGCTGTAGACGCTCAACGGATCGCCCGAGAGCACAACCAGGTCCGCGTCCTTGCCGGCCTCCAGCGAGCCGACCCTGTCCCCCAGGTCCAGCATCTGGGCGGCCGCCAGCGTGACCGAGGACAACGCGGCCTCGCGCGACATCCCGGCGCGCACACCGAGCGCTGGATTGCGGAGGAAGAGCCGCGAATCGGTGATCCAGTCGTCCGTATGAAAGGCGACCGCGGCGCCCGCGCGCTCCAGGGCCGCGCCGTTCTCGAACAGGAGGTCCTTCGCCTCCAGCTTCCCGCCCGGACTGTCCACCAGGATGATCGAGCAGGGCACGCCGGCCGCAGCGATCTCATGCGCCACCTTGGCGGCGTCCGACACATGGTGGAGCACCACCCTGAATCCGAACTCCTCGCGCAGGCGAAGCACGGTGAGGATGTCGTCGTGGCGGTGCGTGTGGTGGTGGACGATCCGCTTGCCCTCAAGGACCTCCACCAGGGCCTCGAGTCCCAGGTCGCGCGCCGGCCGCTTGGCCGGGTCGTCCCCCGCCCGGGCCCGTTTGTCGCGGTACTCCTGGGCGGCGATGAACTTCGCACGCACCAGCGCGACCGCCTTGGAGCGCGTCCCGGGGAAGGGCGGATCACGCCGCGAGTTGGTGCCGTTGGCCATCTTGATGCCGCCCATCACCGCCCCTGACGCGTCGCGGATCGCCATGTCCTCGACCGAACCCGCGTCCTTGAACTTCATGTAGAGGGTCTGGCCGCTCAGCAGGTGGCCGGAGCCCGGCATGACATTCACCGTCGTGATGCCTCCGGCCTGGGCCCTTTGGATGCCCGGCGACCGGGCGTTGAACGAGTCCAGCACCCGCGTGTCGGGATGGAATGGTCCCGACGAGTCCCCACCCCCCGTGCCGCCCACGTGGCTGTGCGTATCGACCAGCCCCGGCATCACGACCTGGCCCGTGCCGTCCATGACGACCGTGTCGGCAGGCAGGTCCACGGTGGCGTCCGGGCCCACCGCCGTGATGAGGCCCATTTGCCAGACGATCGTGCCTCGGGCGACTTCGGGCCCTGAGATGGGAATCAGGCGGGCGCCGACGATCGCGTGGGGCCGGTCTTGCGCTTGCCCCGGGGACGCGAGAAGAAGCATCGCGGCCGCGGCGGTGCTGCGAAAGAGCACAGGCCCGTACCTAGGAAAGTCCGACCAGGGCGCCAGCCGTTTCCTCGGCAGCGATCGGGTCGGCGGGTACGTCGATCTCGTGGTCGCTCGAGAACTGGTAGTCGCGGAACACATGCTCCGCATCGAGCAGGTTGTAGGACCCGTCCGGCAGGAGCGTGGTGGTGTCCTTCAGCCGGTAGACGTTGTGGCCGCACGTGTAGACCTTGAAATTGCGCATCATCGTGCACAGGCAGGTCTTGTCCGGCACCGTCTCCGGCACGCCGCCGCCGGCGGCCTGGGACGCCGCTTCGTAGGCATCGACGTAGCCGCAGGTCCCCTGGTCGGTCAGCAGGTAGCCGTAGGTCTCGCAACCGGGCCGCACATTGGCGCCAATCGCAGGGCTGTTCTTCAGCATTCTCATCAGGTACCCGGTCGGCGAAGTCGAGTTGACCTCGACGTCCTCCTCATTCGCTGCCAGATACTTCTGCTTCACGTCGTAGGGCAGTCCGGCCTCCTTGGTAATGGTGAAGCGCGTCGCCACCTGCACAGCGGCCGCCCCCCGCTCCAGGAAGTCGACCCCGTCGCTGCCGGTGAAGACTCCGCCGGCAGGAATGACCGGGATGTCCAGCTGCTTCTCGGCGAGAAAGTCGATGACCTCCTGGGTGATCGTCGCCAGGTCGTAGTCGCGCCAATCCTCGCCGAACCCCAGGTGGCCGCCGGCCAGCGGCCCTTCGACGATGATGTAGTCAGGCATGCGCTCGAGCCGCGCCGCCCGCTTGAGGAACAGGTTCAGGGCGCGCTTGGAACTCACGATGATCCCCAGGGCGGCGTCCCGGAAACGGGCGTTGTCCGCGATCAGGCCGAAGGTCCCCATATGCAGCCCGGCGCTCAGCGTGATGCCGTCGATGCCGGCGTCGAGAGCAGCGTTCAGCCTCACCCGCAGGGTCTCGGCCCCGTTGTTCATCGTCTGCTTCTCCATGCAGTTGATGAAGATCGCCCCGTCCCCCTTCTTCTCGGCCATGGCCGCCTCGACGTGCTGAGTCTGCGCCGCGCGCAGGTCTCCAAGGTCCCATTGGACCGACGACTTGTCGATCTTGCCGATGTTCTCGCGGTGGGTCTGCGTTCGTTCGATCGAGTAGCGCGTCCCGAAATCGCGGTCGACCAGGGCGGGCACCATCGCGTCCGAGATGTGCCCGATGCCGCCCAGCGCCGCAACCGCCACCGCCAAATTGCGCGTCGAAATGTCCATCCCCATGCCCCCCTGGACGATGGGGACGAATTCGCGGCCCGCAAGGACCAATCGAAAATCATCCAGTCGTTTGCCGCTCATGGCTGCGCCGACACCCATTCTAGGTCAGGACACTTCCCACAGGCCACCCGTATAGAGCAGGTCCTTGAGGCCCGCTCCCGGCTGGTCTTTCTGGGCTTGGCTCACCTGGTCGTGGATGGCCGTCTCGATCGAGGGTGCATCGACGCACCGGAACACGCCGATCGGCAGAGGGAGGTCCTCGTCCTCCTCCATCTGGGATATGGCGTAGGCGCGCGCCCCAGAGGGCTCCGTTTCGTCCCAGGCCAGGGCCTCCTCCATGCGCCGCGAAACGAACGGCACACCATTGCTCACCGCAATGGCCCGGTCGGATTCTTTCCCGAAGACCAGCCGCTCGCCGTGGCGGACCTCCACCACCCGGTCACTGCGGGTCGTCTTGTCGGTCCACTGCTCGAACGCGCCGTCATTGAAGATGTTGCAGTTCTGCAGGACCTCCACGAAAGAGGTGCCCTTGTGGGCCGCGGCACGCTCCAGAGTTTCCTTCATGTGCGGGATGAAGCGGTCCACAGTCCTGGCCACGAATGTCGCGCGAGCGCCGAGCGCCAGGGACAGCGGCCGGAACGGCGGGTCCAGGGAACCCAGGGGCGTCGATCCAGTGTGCTTCCCCTGCTCCGAGGTGGGCGAGTACTGCCCTTTCGTCAGTCCGTAGATCCGGTTGTTGAACAGCAGGATGTTGACGTCCAGGTTGCGCCGCAGCGTGTGGATCAGATGGTTGCCGCCGATCGAAAGCGCGTCGCCGTCCCCGGTGATGATCCAGACTGACAAGTCCGGATTGGCGATCTTGACCCCCGCCGCGATCGTCGGTGCACGTCCGTGAATGGTGTGGAAGCCGTAGGCATCCACGTAGTACGGCGTCCGGCTCGAGCAGCCGATGCCCGAGATGATGACGATGTTCTCCTTCGGGACTCCAATGGTGGGCAGGACCGACTGGAGCGCAGCCAGGACCGCGTAGTCCCCGCAGCCGGGGCACCAGCGGACCAACTGGTCGCTCTTGAAGTCCTTGGCCTTGAGGTCGGTCTCGGTGGAACCGTTGCCGGTCACGCCAGCTCCTCCCTTATCCGGTCGAGGATCTCGGAGGTCGAGAACAGCGTCCCCTGGATCTTGGTCATGGAGATGATCTCCGTGTCGATCTGCATCGACCGCAGCAGAAGGGCCAGCTGCCCCGAGTTTGTTTCGGGGACCAGGACCTTGTCGAATTTCGCCAAGCCCTCCGCCAGTCCGTGGGGGAAGGGCGATATCCAGCGCAGACAGGCCATCGATACCTCCAGGTCACGGCTCGCGGCCCGCAGGGTGCCCCCCACGCTCGCCCCGTAGGTGGAGCCCCAGGCCAGGACCAGAAGCCTTCCCTCACTCGGGCCGATCTCCACCTGGAACGGATCCACGAAATCGGCGACCGACGCCACCTTGGCGGCCCGCTGCCGCACCATTTCCTCGTGATGGAGCGGTTCGTAGGAAACGCCGCCGGTCAGCGGTTCCTTCTCCAAGCCTCCGATCCGGTGCTCCAGCCCGGGCGTTCCGGGTCGCACCCGCGGCCTGGCGCCAGTGGCCTGGTCCCGCGCATATGCCAGGAAGCCGTCGGGTTCGGTCCGCCATTCGAGCTCGATCGGTTCGAACCCGTCCACGTCGGGCAGCAGCCACGGCTCGGAACCGTTGGCCAGGTAGCCGTCCGACAGCAGGATCACGGGGGTCATATGGCGCAGCGCCGTCTCGCAGGCCTCCATGGCGGCGTCGAAGCACTCGGAGGGCGTTCGCGCTGCGAGCACCGGGATCGGGGACTCGCCATGCCGTCCGTACAGGGCCATCAGCAAGTCCGATTGGGCGGGCTTCGTGGGCATGCCCGTGGACGGCCCGGCGCGCTGCACATCGACCACCACCAGAGGCACCTCGGCCATCATGGCCAGCCCGATGGCCTCGGTCTTCAGGGACAGGCCCGGCCCCGAGGTGCCGGTCACGCCCAGGGCGCCAGCGTAGGAGGCACCGATGGCTGAGCCCACGGCCGCGATTTCGTCCTCGCACTGATAGGTGATGACCCCTTGGTGCTTGAGGACCGCCAGGGAATGCAGGATGTCGCTGGCCGGGGTGATGGGATACGAGCAGTAGACCAGATCAAGGCCTGACCGCTTGGCGGCCGCCACCAGCCCCAGGGAGAGGGCCTGGTTGCCCATGATGTTCCGGTAGGTGCCCGACGGGAGGTCGGCCGGCGGAACCTCGAAGCCGGCCTCGAACAGGGAGGTAATGTCCGCGTAGTTCCAGCCCGCCTGCAGCGCCAGCCGGTTGGCCTCGACCAACTCCGGGCGCGTGCCGAATTTCTCCTCCAGCCACTCGAAGGTCGGTTCCAGCGGCCTGTTGAAGAGCCAGCACAGCATGCCCAGCGCCAGCACGTTCTTGCTGCGCTGGACCACGGTGGGCTTGAGGTCCAGGTCATTCAGCACCTCCTGGATCAATTTGAGCATGTCCACCGCGATCACGCGGCGGCCGGCCAGCGAGTCGTCCTCGAGAGGATTCGTCTCGTAGCCAGCCTTGGCCAGATTGGCTTCAGTGAAGGCGCCCGAGTTGACGAGCAGCAGCCCATCCGCCACCAGTTCGTCGATGTTGGCCTTGAGGGCCGCCGGGTTCATGGCGACCAGGACATCCGGGGCGTCCCCGGGAGTGTGGATGTCGAAGGAGGAGATGCGGATCTGGAAGCCGCTGACCCCCGCCAGGGTGCCGGCCGGAGCCCGGATCTCGGCCGGGTAGTCGGGGAGCGTGGCCAGGTCGTTGCCGGCGACAGCACTGGCGCGCGTCAGACGCCCACCGGCCAACTGCATGCCGTCACCGGAGTCGCCCGCGAACCGGATGACCGCCTGCTCGAGCCGCTGCCTTCCCGTGCTCCGGGAGCTCGTTTGTTCCTGTGTCGTCATGGAAGAACCACCCTCACATGGGCGCAACGGCGCATCTTTTCCGCCTTCTTCCAAGTGCGCAACGGCCTGGGGGCGATTCCCCCGGATAAACCAAGGACCGCAGGCCCAGACGCCGGACGAATGTCAGCCGGGGTCCCGTCCGGGTTCTACTGGCCCAGCGCGCCGAACATCTGGCCGGTTGCTCCGGTCAGTGTTCCGCTCAGGGTGGTGACGGTGGACGTGACGGCATTCGCCGCCGTCGTCACGATCGTCGTCGGCAGCTCAATCAAAGCCGCACAGCCCGACCCGAGCACCACGAGGCACAAGATGGGCAACGCCCGGAAAACCGGGCGCCGTCCGCCTTGTCCTGTCCTAGCCAGCAGAACCGCCCAGGGGCAGGCCACCGAGAATGCTCTGGACCAATTCCATGACCATGTCGATGAGCTGCATCGGCAGCTCGAGAATGCCGGAGAGCATGTCCCCGCCTTCGGCACCGTCACCGCCACCCAGGCTCAGACCGCCAAGGACGCTATCCAGTAGGTCGAACGGGACCTGGAGAATGCCCTCCAGCCCGAGACCACCGTCGCCGTCCTGGAACACCGGCGCCGGAGACCCGTCAACAGTCGCAACGGACGTGCAACCGACCAGGGCAGCCAGCACCACAAAAAGTGCAATCATCCCAAACCGCATTTGAACAACCTCTTCCTGAAACGATGGAAACAAGCGGCGCCGCGCGCCGCACGGGTGGTTCACGCAGAACCCCCCGCCGTGCATGGCAGGAGTCTAGAAGCCCTTTCGACCTCAGGAAAGGCCTGATCGTCCATGAAACCGGGTCGGAATCCTTGCCAGCAACGCACACTGGGGGCCATTCTCGGACCATGCGCGCCTCTTCTCGGGGCATTTTCCTGGCCGGTTGCCTGTTCCTGGTCCTGCATTGGGCTTCCCTGGGCGGGTACCGGGCGGAGGAGACGTTCACCGTTCTGCACTACGGGCGGAATCTGGCCGAAGGGTCGGGGCTCGTCTTCGGAAACGGCGAGAGGGCGGATGCCTTCGTCAATCTAGGCTGGGTCCTGCTCCTGGCATTGCCGATCCGCTTCGGGGTGGATCCCCTCCTGGCGGCCAAGGCCCTGGGTCTGCTCTGCTCGCTGGGCACCTATACGATCCTGAACGACCTGCTCCGCCGTCTCCAGCCGTCGGGCCGGCACTGGGTTCCCTCCCTCGCCCTGGCGGTGGGGATGGCAGGCTCGCGCCTGTTCGGCGCTGCGGCGGCGTCCGGGCTCGGGACGCCTCTCGAGGCATTCATGCTGGCTGGGCTGGCCCGCACGCTTGCCATCGAGTGGGAGCACCGGAACTTCATCGGGTCCGCAGGCTGGCTCGCCCTGCTGACGCTGACCCGGCCGGAGGCCGGCGCCTTGGCCCTGGTGACCGCCCTTCTGGTACGCATCGCGTCCACCACCCGCCCGGCCGTCGCCATGATGATCCTCGGCTCCCTGGTGGCAGCCGTGGTGCTCGGCCTGCGTTGGCTGTACTTCGGGAGCCTCCTGCCGGACTCCTACGCGATCAGCATCGCCCCATCGAAACTCACCCGCATCACCCTCGGGACCGAGTATGTCGTTTCCTTCTTCTCGGCCCTCGGTCCTGCGGCCTGGATCCTCTTCGCAGTAGGCGTTCTGGCAACGCTGCACCGGGGCATCGGCCCCTGGCTCGTTCCGCTGGTGCTGGGCCTGTCCCACATGGGGCTGGCGGTGTACCTGGGCGGGGAGCGCGATGCATCGGGCTGGAGGCTTCTCGTTCCTGCCATGCCCTGTCTCCTGGTCCCCCTCGTGGGCGGCTGGGGCAATGCCCTTGCTGCTCTCCGCCGGCCTCTCAACGTTGTCGTGGGCGTGGCGGCCATCGTGACTTTTGCCCATATGGCCATGGTCCAGGAGGGCCGCGCCACCGCGCCGGGCACCGACAGCCAGGCCTTGCAGGACATTGCACCTCCCGATTGGGGCACCGCCTGGACCCTGCCGTCGGAAGACACGGCACTGCTTCCTGCCTACCAGGCCCTTCTCGACGAGTTCCGATCAAAGCAGCCCACTCGCAAGTCGCTGATTGCACTCAACCGGCCGTCCGAAATCGCCTATCTGGCGCGGTGGAGCCTGGAGGGGGGTCGCGGATACAGGTTTCTGGACGTTTACGGCCGCACGGACCGGTCCATGGCCCAGAGGATCATGCGGCGATTGCCCCAGGAGTTCCTGGTGGACACCGTCCTGGCCCGGCAGCCCAGCATGATTCTCGCCTCATTCGAGGTGCAGAAGGGGGCCGACGCGCAAGGCATCCAGCAAGCCTTCACGCATTCCTTCCAGCTCCTGGCATCCCCCGAGTTCCTCCTCCGGTATGAGCTGACGGGCACCCATGACCTGGGCCGCCAGCCTTGGCGTCCGGCCGGAACAAGGGAGGTGGTCCACGTGTTCCGAGCAACACGCCGGCCCGTCAAGGCCGCCGAGGCATTCCTGCCAACCGAGTTCATTTTCTTCGGCGACACCCTCGATCCGGCTGTCATCTTCGGCCTGAGCCGCCGTACGGAGGACGATCTGACTTGGTTCGCCGGCAACTGGGCATCCGTGCTGCTGCGCCACCAAGGCGGCCGCAGACGGATCGCGGTGGCGGGAGCGGACCCTCCCGACCTCATCATGGTCGACGGGGAAATCCGGTCCACCGTGCGGGGGGCGCCCCGCGCGGTGCGAATCGACCTGTACTGGGACCAGAGGCACTACCGGGATTCGATCGGTCCGGCATCCTTCCTGCCGCTGCACGGGATCCGGCACATCCGGCAGATTCCGTGGCCGAGGCCAAGAAAGGAAAAGGGGGATTGACAGGTACTTAATACGTACGAAAATGACCAACCGCGGAATCGGGAATCGGTCCAGGGGACATGGTTCTGACCGCCTGACAATTCAGTTTGCGTCGAGGGTTCCCTCGCAAGAGGCGTAAAACTCATCTCTCCTTCTTCCCCTTTTCCCCAATGAGTTCCCCCTCGACGTTTTTTCCGGGCGGCCCGCCCGATAGCGGCGGGCCGCCCGTTTTTTTTAACTCAGCCTGAGCAGGCTGCCTCGACCTCGTCGATCTGCTTCGGAATGCCGGCGCTCAGCACCTCCGCACCGGAGTCCGTCACCAGGACGTCGTCCTCGATCCGGATGCCCGTGCCGCGCAGTGCGTCCGGAACCGCAGCTCCCTCATCAAGGTAGAGCCCCGGCTCCACCGTCAGCACCATGCCCGGCTCCAGGGGCCGTGAGGCACCGTCGAGCTCGTAGCTGCCGCAGTCGTGGACATCGAGCCCCAGCCAGTGCGAGGTACGGTGCATGAAGAATTCCCGGTAGCGGCCCTCCTTCTCCGCCTCGTCGGGCGGCCCCTCGATCAGCCGCATGCTGCACAGCCCCTCCACCAGGACCCGCAGGGCGGCCTGATGGACGTCGCTGAAGAGAGCCCCGGGCCGGATCTCCTCGATGGCCGCCTGGTTCGCCTCCAGGACCACCGTGTAGAGCTCGCGTTGGGCCTGCGTGAAGGTCCCGTCCACAGGCCAGGTGCGTGTGACGTCCGCCGTGTAGCAGTCCATCTCGCTGCCGGCATCCACCAGCAGCAGCCGACCCGCCTCCAGTGGGCCGGAGTTCTCGATGTAGTGGAGGATGCACGCGTTCTCACCGCCGGCCACGATCGGGGCATAACCGAGGCCTGTGCCCCCGAGCCGTCGAAAGGTGCCGGTCAGCGCCGCCTCCACCTCGTACTCGAATCCTCCCGGCCTGGTCGCCTTCATGGCCGCCAGATGGCCCTCACGGGTGACCTCAACGGCGCTGCGCAGCAGATTCACCTCCTCGGGGTCCTTGATCAGCCGCATTTCAGCCAGCACGGAGGTGGGGTCCACCGTCCGGTCTGGCGCACGGACGCCCTCCCGGATCCGGCCTCGCACCTGCTCGAGGGCGGAATTGACAAGGTCATCCGTGTCGTCCCGTCCGTAGCCGTAGCCCAGCACCGATCGGTTCTCCAGAAGTCCGGGCAGACGGTCGGGCAGTTCCTCGATCGGATAGGCCTCGTCCGCCCCATGGGCGGCCACCGCTCCCTCCACCCCCGCGCGGCGGCCGGTCCAGCGTTCGGCCGCGGGGTCCTTCGGCCTGACAAACAGCCGCAGCGGCGCATCGTCCTCGCGGGAGATGACGGCCACTGCGCCCGGTTCACCGAAACCGGTCAAATAGTAGAAATCGGAGGCCGGCCTGAAGACGTGTTCCACATCGCCGTTCCGGCGCGTCAAACGGGCCGTCGGGATCACGGCCACGCCGTCTCCGAGGCCCTCCAGGAACACGTCCCGGCGCGCCCGGAGCACCCCCTGAGGAATCCGGCTCACTCCTCCTCCTCCCCTACATAGCCCAGATCCTCGAGCATGGAATCCACGTCGACGATGGCCCTGCTGTCGGTGGCCACCGATGTGCGCCATTCGGCGAACCCCTTGCCCAGATCTGCGACCGGGCCCCGTTCGGCCGCGGCCCTCATTTCGGGCGTCATCCAGTCCAGCATCGGCTCGCGCATGGCCGGGTCCACCGGCAGCCCCAGGAGCCGCAGCCAGGTCGGCGCCAGGTTCAGGACGTCATAGGCGTGTTCGGACCGGCCGCCCGTCGCGATGCCGCGTCCCCAGGCAAACACTACTCCCTCCGACTGGTGAATCCCTGAGCGCGTGTCCGCCATCAGGAGCGACCCTGCCCGCACCGCCCCGGCCGGAGTCTCCACCATCTCGTCCAGCAGGCGCAGCGATTCGGATCCGGAGGTGAACAGGTGGCCGTTCGTCTCGGCCCGCACTCCCTGGCCATCGATCTCGACCGACAACAGGGGGATGCCGGTCTCCGCCATCCGGAACGCACGCAGCGCCTCGACGAGCGCGGCGGTGCCGACGGGAGCGCGCACGACGATCTGATTGGCGACCGCGAACACGGAAATGCCCTCGATTGCGGTGGCCTGTTCAAAGGCCTTCGTCCGGACGGTGAACCGGCTCTCGAAACTGCCCGCATCTGCACCGGTGAAGCCGTGGTCCGACAGGACGAACAGCGTGGTCCGCTCGTCGATCTCCTGCATAAGGCGGCCCAGGAAGTCGTCGACACCCTCGTAGTACTCGTCGATGACCCCCCCGAGGGCCGCTGCCTCGGTCGGATCTATCCCGTATTTCTCAGGCTCCCGGTACTTCCAGTATTTGTGGCTGAGAGCGTCAGACCCGAAAAACGTGATCGTGGCCCACGGGAAGTCCTCCGTACGGCGCAACGCCAGGAACAAGTCCGCATTGGTCCGCATCTGGAGGATCTTGTTGCGGGCATACGCATGGACCGCGTCGCCACGGTGCGGCCCGGCCTTCATGGACAGGATCTCCGCTGCCGTCCCCATCAGAGTTCCGAGCGAGACGCCGTGCGCCAGGGACCGGAGCCCATAGGCAGCCATGGTCAGCAGGGGCAGACCGCTGCCTTTCTGGAATGACAACTCGGTCACCTTGAGGAAATTGAGGGAGGAGGGACGGGTTGCGGGGCTGCGGGCCATCCAGCCCGGGACCACGATGCTGGCGCCGGGCAGCCGATCGGGCGGCCAGGTCACGAGCCAGCCGAACAGGAGCGAAGGCTTCCCCGCCCGTGCCAGCACGTCCCACACCCGCGGCGCCTTCAAGTGTTCGTTCTGAACCTCGCCGAAGCCCTCGATGCCGTGTTCCGCCGCAGGGAGTCCGGTGGCGATGCTGGTCCAGACCCGGGGACTCATCATCCACGGGAGGGACATCAGGTTCCCTGACCGACCCTCACGGTCCAGCCGTGCGAAGTTCGGAGCGCGACCAGCGGCCATCAGGGAGTCGAGGACATTGAAGGTCGCACCGTCCACACCGACGACCACAAGCCGCGGACCACCGTCAGTCCTGTCCGGGGCTGCTCCTCGAGCGATGGACACGCCGTGGCAGACCAGACACAGGACCACCAGGATGAGGCAGGTGGGGCGCGGCGCCCAGGTCACGGGCAGCCTGCGCAGGGCCAG
Organism: uncultured Planctomycetales bacterium; assembly: GCA_964653725.1. GTDB lineage: Bacteria > Planctomycetota > UBA1135 > UBA1135 > CAZZHK01 > CAZZHK01. Next base: position 20,851 of record CAZZHK010000002.1, read on the forward strand.
GTAGGCAAGGCCGGTGAATACGCCCGCCAGGGCGGCCAGGACCGGCCCCCCGGACCAGTGGCGCACACCGAGCATCAGAAAGGAGGAGACCACGCCCAGAACCAGCGCAGCCCCTGATGCCGTTGGCTGCGCGCGCAGCCTTCCCGCCAGGGCCCCGGCCAGACCCCCGCCGCCGGCCGCCATTGCTGCCACGACGAGGATCGGGCCGAAGCTGTCGATCAGAGTCGGCAAGGCGGCGTGGAGCGCGGAGCCGACGGCGCTCAGCGCTGCAACGGCGCCAGCGGCGCCGAGAAGTGACGGGGGCTGGCCTTTCACAGCCAGAAAGGATGCCCCGTTCTCAGCGCCGAGAGTAGACCCGCCACTGAAACTCGTTCCAGTGGAACAGAGGCTCGGGCCGAAGCTCGACCCGGATCTGGGTCCTCCCGCCGGTCATGGAGGGCGGCAGTTCGAACGCGTCTTCCACCCACCTGGCCACAGCATTGTTCCGAGGGTGCGACCAGATGCCCGCCCAGACTCCGTCCACATAGACGGCAGCCTTGTGCGGCCGCAGCGTCGCCCCGCCCGGATAGGAGAGCAGTCCCTGGTCCGCCAGCCGCACCAGCCGCACCCCCTGGTTGTCCGGATCGATGGACACGTCGAAGGCGACCCCGGACAGCGTTTCCAGCCGTCGGCCGACATCGACGAAGGGGGGGAAGACCCACAGGTCGTTCTCGAATACGTAGCCGGTGAAATCGACCCCCGGCACCACCAGAGTCCAGTCCGGCGCCGGCCACCAGGCACCGTTGGCGGGGTCCTGGACCAGGTAGCCGTGGGCGTTCTCGCTTGACACGTCACCCACCTCCACGAAATCGGTCATGACCAGGTCCGCCTCGTCGCGTAGGTAGAGGAGCGCCAGGCTCTCGTAGGTGGCGGCCACGTTGTTTGTCGGACCATGTTCGAACGCGACATTCAGGTGCAGGCCGAAATCGACCGCATCGGCAAGCAGGTCCCGGTACTGGGTGGTCCAGTCGGACCCGATGGCGGGACCCTCGGGAGCCCCGTGCAGCGCAGCCGAGAACGGGAAGTCCAAGGGCCCGTCATAGAAGCCCCAGTTGAAAAAGTCCTCGGTGCCGGTGCCGTGGATCGGGGTACGGATGGTGTCCACCGTGATGCGCTCATCGCCCTCCAAGTGGAGCCTCGACCCTGTGATCCCCTCCGTCGAACGCAGGACGACCCTCACCAGGCGTCCGCTGCCCCAGACAGAGGCCACCAGATGGTCGGAGGAGCCCACCTCCAGGTCGGTCGGGGGGGTGTGGATGGAGGCCAGTCTGGCGGTCTTGCCCTGCATCGCAGACGGCCGCCAGGCCACCGACCACTCCACAGGTCCGGCCGCAAGACCGTCATCGACCACCAGGCGAAGTTCGACCTGGGATTCGTACGGCATCGGATAGTGGAAGTAGATCGTCCCGTCGGCCTGCTGCCCGGCCATCAACCCGAGCACGACGATCCCCGGCACCGGGCCGGCACCGCTGAGCAGGGCCAGCGGGACATCGAAGGACGGCTCCGCCTCCCCCTCGTAGAAGGCCTGCAGCCTGGTGCGGGAGAGGGTGGAGGGATCCGGGATGAGCGGCCTCAGCTGAACCGAGGTGATCCAGCCCGGGCCGTCCAGAAGCACCATCGGGACCTGCGGCGACAGGTCCAGGTCAGCAATGCCGTCAAGGGTCGTCGGGCTGTGGGCATCCACCTTCGGGTCGCCGCTTCCTGCGCTGGCCAGACGCTCCTGTGCACAGGTGAGCTCCTCGCCCTGCGTCCATGAGACGATCGGCGTCCCCTCCGGGAAGCGGCGCCAGCGAAAATTGTGGAAGTGGGGCCGCCCCTGGTTCAGGTCATCCGGGCCGGTGGTGATACGGAGCCGGTGCTCGAACGGCATCGGCACGTGGCAGACTGCAGCACCCGGATTCACCGCGTCATCGAGGACCAGGGGCGCGTCGAATCCTGGCACCGAGCCCTCGAACAGGCCCCGGGCGCTGACGTCCAGACGGGGCACAGGCTCGTCGTCGAACCAGAACCGCAGCCGATAGTCGTCGGCCCCCGGGATCGTCAAGCTGATCGGCGTGCCGGGGCCGGCCATGAACGTCACCTTGATCGAGTCGAGGCTGCCCGGGCCGGGCCGATCGAACACCACACGTTCCCCGTCCTCGATGGCCAAATAGGACCAGATCCCCGAGAAACCGTCGTCGTTTCCCAGCAGTCGGTCGAAGGAACTCTCCTGAAGGGGAAGAGCCGGGTCGGACAGGTCCGCCACACGCGCAGGGCGCTGGAGCCGCCCCAGCCCAGGGTTGCCCGCAGGCGGGTCCGCAGGCTGCGAGGTCACGACCAGGTGAACGCTGTTCGTGGCGGACAGGCCCCCCTGCGGATCCACCAGCACCGCCTGGCTGTAGACCACCGTGCCGAGCAGCGGCGGCAGCGCCGGCACCACGAACGGGAAGCGGGCCCACCCATCGGCCAGCGCGACCCCCACAGCCACCTGCAGGCTGGGGGAAAAGCCGATCTCGAGGAATCCCCACGGCGGTACCTCGACCGGCCCCGGATCGGTATCCAGGAAGATCAGCAGCGGCTCGCCGGGCTCCGCCTTCACGCGCAATTCGCCCGGATCCCCCATATGGCCCGTCGCGTCCAGCAGCAGGGAAGCCGACTGCTGGAGGGGAACCGAGTGGCCAGGAACGGCGAACGTGGCCAGCGCCGCCGTCACGAGGGCCGGAATGAGGAGCCTCGTCACCACCTCATCCTAGCCGCTCCCGCGCCCCACCCTGGCACCCGGTCGTCCAGGTTCCCGGGTGGTGCGGACTAGTCGCCGACGTAGCCGAGGCTTCGAAGCGATTCGAGGGCGCTCGAGTCGCCGGCCTGGGCCGCTTGCGCTGCCAGTTCGTCCATCTTCGCCACGAGAGGCCCCGACTGCTCGGGAAAGCGGTCGATGGCCGCCTGCAGAAAATGGACAGCGTCGGTGTAGCGTTTGGCCGACTGGCACTCCGCCACCAATTGGGTATAGGCAGACAAGTTGGCTCGGGTCGGATAGGCCGACACGAACTTGTTGAAGGAGGCATGGGCCTGTTCCGACCGACCGAGCTGCACGTAGGCAACCACGAGGTCGCGCATGGCGCGCGCACGGGCCTTCTCGTCCAGGGATGTGGGCTCTGCTCCGCGCGGCATGGCAAGCGCCTTCTCGAATTGGGCGATGGCCGGCTCTGCATCACCACGCTGGAGATCGCCGCGCCCCCCCTCGACGAGGGCGGTGAAATCCTTGCCTCCGCAGGAGACGGCAAGGGAGACGGCCAGAACGGCCCCCAGAGTCGCGCGCAGTCGTTTCATCGAGGCAACTCTACACCGATTTTCCCAGTTGACCACGACCGGCTTGCATAATAGGCTCCTATAACACTCTAATTGGAGTGCTACAGGAGTACCTGGTGAATCACCGGGGAGTGCCCCTGGAGCCTGATCGGAGGCCATCCCCATGCGACACGACAAGGTCACAGTCAAGATCCCCCGGCCGCTCTACAACAAGATCCAGGCGGTGATCGAGGACTCGGGCTTCAACTCGCCCACAGACTTCATCGTGTTCGTGCTGCGCGACCTGATGGGGCGCACGGCGCCGGCCGCCGAAAAGGAGAGTTTCACACCCGACGAGCTCAACGACGTGAAGTCCAAGCTCGAGCAACTGGGCTATCTGTAGCCCGCCCCCCACAAGAGGAACGACACCGAAATGATCGCCCCCCACGGAGGACGTCTCGTCCAGCGCTTTGCCTCGGACGAGGAACGCGACCAGCTGATCGCGGCAGCGGCCGACATGCCGCGCCTGATGCTCAACGAGCGCGAAGCCGCAGACCTGGACATGATCGCCTCGGGCGCCATGAGCCCCCTCGAGGGCTTCATGGTCGAGGACGACTACCGGTCGGTCTGCGACCGCAAGCGGCTCGCCAAGGGCCTGGCCTGGCCCCTGCCGGTCACCCTGGCGCTCAAGGACGGCGACGAGCCGGCCGGCTTCGAGCCCGGCAACCGCGTTGCCCTGCACCTGGCCGACGGCACCCTGGTCGGGATCATCGACATCGCGGACGTCTACAAGGCGGACAAGGTGCATGAGGCCGAGAAGTGCCTGATGACCGCCGACGAGGCCCACCCCGGCGTCCAGTACCTGAACACCGTCGGTGACCACTATGTCGGCGGCGAAGTCACTGTCCTGGCCCGTCCCGAGCACAAGCGCTTCAACCGCTACCGCCTGGACCCGAAGGAGACCCGCGTCCTCTTCAAGACCAAGGGCTGGCACACGATCGTGGCCTTCCAGACCCGCAACCCGATCCACCGCGCCCACGAGTACCTGACCAAGTGCGCTTTGGAGATCGTCGACGCCCTGCTCATCCACCCGCTGGTGGGCGAGACGAAGTCGGACGACATCCCCGCAGACGTGCGGATGAAGTGCTACGAGACCCTGCTCGAGAACTACTACGCGGACGACCGCGTGGCTCTCGCGGTCTACCCCCAGGCCATGCGCTACGCCGGCCCGCGCGAGGCGATCCTGCACGCGCTGATCCGCAAGAACTACGGGATCACGCACATCATCATCGGCCGCGACCACGCCGGTGTGGGCGACTACTACGGCACCTATGACGCGCAGTCGATGTTCAACGAGTTCGAGCCCGGCGAACTGGGCATCACGCCGCTGAACTTCGAGCACGCCTTCTGGTGCAAGAAATCCGGCGCGATGGCATCCACCAAGACCGGCCCCGAGGCCGGCCCCGAGGACCGCGTCTTCCTGTCCGGCACCAAGGTCCGTGAGATGCTCGCGGCGGGCGAATACCCGCCCGTCGAGTTCACGCGGCCCGAGGTCGCCGAGATCCTGGTGCAGCACTACGCCTCGGCGGACAAGACGGAGGTCAACGCCTAGATGGGACTCCTCTCCAACATCCTCAAAGGCGGCGCCTCCAAGTCCGCCTCCCCCGCTGCGCGGCCCACGGCGAAGCCGCGTCCGGACCCGCAGGCGGAGAACAACTACATCATCGTGATCCTGGACTCGCTCCGGTACGACGCGTTCTGCAAGGCCGACCCCAAGGTCATCACGAAGCTGACCGGGGGCGAGGTCGAGCGTCGCTGGACCTACGCGTCCTGGACCGCGCCGAGCCACTACAACCTCCTGACCGGGCTGCTGCCCCACCACTCGCCGCAGAACGTCTTCGCGAGCGAGTACTACAAGGAGGACTTCCTCAACTACAACAAGCGCCTGGGCACCAAGGACATGGAGTTCGGGAAGCTGGTGCCGCACCTGTGGCTGCCGACGTTCCTGCAGGAGGAGCTGGGCTACAGGACGCACGCCAAGGTCTCGCTGCCGGTGCTGAACAACCAGACCGGCATCAACCGCGGCTTCGACACGTTTCAGCTGATGGACAGCCACAACGACATGAACGCCATGCTCGACGAGATGACGTTCCCCGAGGATCGGCCGTCCTTCTACATGCTGAATGTCGGCGAAACGCACTACCCCTACGCCACGCCTGACGAGGACCCCTCCGAGTGGCCGAAGATCTCCGGCGTCCACGGCGTCTTCAAGCACATGGGCGACTCGGTCAGCGAGACGGAAGAGGAAGGCCCCAAGTTCTTCGACCAGGAGCGCCTCGACACGCTGCGTGACCGACAGGTCCACACGGTCCAGTACCTGGAAGGCGTGTTCGAGCGCCTGTTCGACATGGTTCCAAAGAACACATTCATCACGGTGACGGCCGACCACGGGGAGCTCTTCGGCGAGAAGGGCTACTTCGGGCACGGTCCGATCCAGCACGACAAGGTTTACGAAGTCCCGTTCCTCGAAGGAAAGATCCGCTAAGGAAGATCAAATCATGACCCCCCACAACTACGACGGCTTTGTTCTGTGGTTCACCGGCATGTCCGGTTCCGGAAAGACCACCCTCACCGACCTGCTGACGCCGATCCTGCGCGAGCGCGGGATCAAGGTGGAAGTGCTCGACGGCGACGAGGTTCGCGAGAATCTCTCGAAGGGCCTGACCTTCTCCGAGGAGGACCGGAACACGAACGTGCGCCGCATCGGATGGGTCGCGCGCATGTGCCAGCGCAACGGCACGGTGGCGATCACCGCCGCGATCAGCCCCTACAAGGCGATCCGGGACGAGATCCGCGCCGAGGTCCCGCACGGCAAGTTCATCGAGGTCTACTGCAAGGCCACGGTGGACGCGCTCGCCGAGCGAGACGTCAAGGGCCTCTACAAGAAGGCGCTGGCCGGCGAGATCAAGAACTTCACGGGGGTCAGCGATCCCTACGAAGAGCCGGAGAACCCCGAGATCGAGTGCTACACGGACTCGGAAACGGTCGACGAATCGCTCCACCGCATCCTGCGCACCCTCGAGCTAATGAACCTGATCCCGGGTCCCCAGGACGGGGCCGGGACCGACGAGGCCGAGGAAGAGAAGATCAAGGCCCGGCTCAAAGAGCTGGGGTATATCTGAGTGCGTGACAGCCAGGACTGAGACCCCCCGCATCCTGAGGACGGCGGCCCTGGCGGCCGCCGTCCTGCTTCTCGTTCCGGCCCGCGCCGACGCCTACATCGGGCCCGGTGCCGGCTTCGCCTTCGTCTCCAGCTTCCTGGTCCTGGGCGCCACCTTCCTGCTGGCGTTCGGCACCATCGCCATCGCTCCGTTCCGGGCGCTGTTCAGGCTGCTGACCGGCAAGAACGCCTACAAGAACGCCGCCTTTGAGCGGATCGTCATCGTCGGGCTCGACGGGATGGACCCGGGCCGTGCCAAGCGCCTGATGGACGAAGGCAAACTTCCGAACTTCAAGGCGCTGGCCGACGAGGGCGTGTTCTCGCCGCTGCAGACCAGCGTGCCGTCGTTGTCGCCAATCGCCTGGTCGTCCTTCACCACCGGCGTGGACGCCAGCCGGCACAACATCTTCGACTTCCTGACGCGCGACCCGTGCACCTATGCGCCGATGCTGAGTTCGACCGACATCGGAAACGTGAAGAAGTTCCTGAAGCTGGGCAAGTTCCGCATTCCGCTCGGCAAGCCGGTGATCCGCCTGCTGCGCAAATCCCAGCCGTTCTGGAAGATCCTGGGCGAGAACGGCGTGTTCTCGACCATCCAGCGCGTCCCGATCACGTTCCCGGCCGAGAAATTCAAGGGCCACCTGCTGAGCGGCATGTGCGTGCCCGACCTGCGCGGCACCCAGGGCACCTTCAGCCACTTCACGGACACGGACCCTGACTCGGGCGAGCCCGCCCACACCGGCGGCGAGCAGTGCAAGGCGCGGCGCATCTCGGTCAACGAGGTCGCGGGCGCCCTGGTCGGCCCCGAGAATTCGCTGGTGGAGGGCGGCGGCACCATGTACGCGCGCTTTACCGCCGTGAGGGCCGACGATGCCGTGACCCTCACGCTGGGTGAGGAGGAGGCTGTGGTCAAAGTCGGCGAATACACGCCGTGGATGCGAGCCGAGTTCAAGGCCGGCCTGGGCATCAAGGTGAAGGGGATCGTCCGATTCCTGGTCCAGGAGTTTTCAGGCAGCGCCTTCTCGATGTACGCCACCCCGATCCAGATCGATCCGGAGGACCCGGCGATGCCGATCAGCCATCCGACGATCTACTCCATCTACATGGCTCGCAAGATCGGCCCGTTCGCCACGCTCGGCCTGGCCGAGGACACCTGGGCCCTGAACGAGGGCGTCCTGGACGAGCAGTCCTTCCTCGACCAGTCGTGGCTCATCTGGGAGGAGCGCAAGAAGATGCTGTTCGACGCGCTGGACAAGACCCGCAAGGGGCTCGTCACGACGGTGTTCGACACCACCGACCGCATCCAGCACATGTTCTACCGGTTCACCGAGCCCGACCACCCGGCACTGGCCGGCCGCGACGACATCGAGCGCTGGAGGGACACGATCGACGACATGTACATCCGGATGGACGGCATGCTGGCGGAAATCCGCGGCAAGTGCCGGCCGGACGACCTGCTGATGGTGATCAGCGACCACGGCTTCTGCTCGTTCCAGCGCGGCTTCAACGTGAATGCCTGGCTGCGCGACGAGGGCTACCTGGTCTTGAAGGAGGGCTCCACGTCCCCGGACTGGTTCACCAACGTGGACTGGTCGAAGACGAAGGCCTTCGCGCTGGGGCTCACCGGCCTGTTCATCAATAGGGCGGGCCGTGAGATGCAGGGCATCGTGGCGGAGGGCGCCGAGCTGGAGGCCCTCAAGGCCGAGATCAAGGGCAAGCTGGAGGCCCTGGTGGACCCCGAACGCGAAGTGCCGGTGATGCGGCGCGTGTTCGACACCACCGGCGACTTCCAGGGGCCCTACACCGCCGACGCGCCCGACCTGCTGTTCGGCTACCACAAGGGCTACCGACACTCCTGGGAGTGCGCGGTGGGCAACGTCACCGAGGAGGCCTTCTCGGACAACACGAAGGCCTGGTCCGGCGACCACTCGGTGGACCCCGCCCTGGTGCCGGGGATCTTCTTCTGCAACAAGCAGATCGCCGCGAAGGCCCCGAGCCTGCTGGACATCGCTCCCACCGTGCTGGGCCTGTTCGGGATCGACCCGCCGGGCTATATGCAGGGCACCGACATTTTCGCGCCTCTGCCTGACGCGCCGCCGGCCCCCGACGCGCCGCCCGCCGCGCCCGGCTCCGGCGACGAAGTGCCCGAGACCTCGAAGGAAGAGGTGGTGGCGTGATGCGCGCTGCTCTCCTCCTGACCCTGGCGCTGCTGCCGGGCGCAACGCCCGCCAGCGACGAGGCGCCGAAGAGATTGCTGGTGCTGGGGATCGACGGCATGGACCCTGTCCTGCTGCAGCGATATATGGACCAAGGCCGGATGCCGAACTTTCAGGCCTTCGCCCAGCGCGGCTCATTTCGGCCGCTCGGCACCGCCAACCCGCCGCAGAGCCCGGTGGCCTGGTCCAACGTGATCACCGGCCAAAACCCCGGCGGCCACGCGGTCTTCGACTTCCTGCACCCGAACCGAGATCCCGACCACGGGCCGGCCTACATGCCGGTCTTCTCGACTGCCGCCGCGGACCCGGTCGGCATGACCATGCCGATCCCCGGCACCGATTGGGAAATCCCGCTGTCGGGCGGCGAGATGCGGCTCCTTCGCGACGGCAAGTCCTTCTGGGAGCACCTGGAGGACGAGGACATCCCCGCCCAGGTGTGGCGCATCCCGGCCAACTTCCCACCCGTAGAGTGCGACTCGCTGACCTTCAGCGGCATGGGCACGCCGGACCTTCAGGGCGGCTACGGAACCTACAGCTTCTACACCTCCAACCCGCTGGCGGTCCGCAAGGTGGACTCCGGCGAGGTGCTCCTGGCGGCCGCCGAGGACGGCGTGATCCGCACCCACCTGACGGGCCCCGACCAGATGCGCAAGAGCGGCAAGGGCCGCAAGTCGCGCGCGCCCTTGACCATCCATCTGGACCTGGAGCGCGAGGCCGCGCTGCTCGACCTGGACGGCCAGACAGCCATCCTGCAGCCGGGGAAATGGACCGAGTGGCTGGGCGTCGACTTCACGCTTCTCGAAATGACGGGCCTCGACATGCTGGCCACCGTGCCGGGCATCGTGCGCTTCTACTGCCGGTCGCTGGAGCCGTTCGAGATGTACGCCAGCCCCGTAAACATGGATCCGCGCAGCCCGGTCCAGCCGATGGCCACGCCCGACGATGCAACCGAGAACCTGGCGGAGCGGATCGGGCTCTTCTACACACAGGGGATGGCAGAGGAGACCAAGGGCTACCAGGCAGGCGTCCTGACGGTCGAGGAGTTCCTGAGCCAGACCAAGCTGGTCGACGAGGAGTCGCGAGTGATGCTCGACGTGGCTCTGTCGGACTGGGACGAGGGCCTGCTGTTCTTCTACCTGTCCACCATCGACCTGCCCTGCCACATGCTCTGGAACGTCACCGACACCGAGCACCCCGGCTACGACGCCGAGCGCCACGCGCGGGTCGGCGACCCGATCGCGGCCTCCTACGAGGAGGCCGACCGCCACCTGGGCCGTGTGATCGAGGCCATCGGGCCCGACACGCCGCTGATGATCATCTCGGACCACGGCTTCGCGCCCTTCCACCGCAAGTTCAATCCGAACCGATGGCTGGTGGACCACGGCTACATGACGCTGGAGCCGGGCAAGGACATTGGCCGAGAAGCGTTCCTGGACGTCGACTGGACCAACACGGTGGCCTACGCCATCGGCTTCCAGTCCATCTACCTGAACCTGCGCGGCCGCGAGATCGACGGCGTGGTGCGCCCGGAGCAGGCAGCCGATCTGCTCACCGAGATTGCCGGGGGCCTGGAGGCCGTGGTGGACTCGGGGACGGGCAAACGCGCCATCCGCCGCGCAGCGCGCGCCACCGACATCTACGTCGGAGCGCATGTGGCCGAAGCCCCGGACCTGCTTCTCGGCTACGAGAGCGGCTTCGCCGGCTCCGACATGGGCGCGCTGGGCGCCGCGCCGGAAGCCCTGTTCGAGGACAACATGTCGGCCTGGTCGGGCAACCACCTGATGGACCCCTCGGTGGTCCCGGGGGTGCTCTTGACCAACCTGCCGGCCATGCACGAGGCGCCGTCCCTGGTGGACATTGCGCCGACGATTCTGGACTTCTTCGGCCTTCCCCCCTCGCCCGAGATGGTGGGTCGGTCGATACTGAATTGACGCTTTTTTCGATCCCTGACCACCCATAAGGAACCAACCCATGTTCGGCGGAAACGCGAAACTCCCCAAGGACCTGCTGGAGCGCTGCAAGGCCGTGGCCGATGCGGCTGGCTACTCGGACGCGAACGAGTTCATCATCCACGCGCTGGAAAAGGAACTCGGCAAGCTCGAGGACTCCGGGTCCGACGAGGATCTGAAGAAGAAGCTGCAGGGGCTCGGCTACATCTCGTAGTCATCTCGGCCGGCGAGCGCCGGCCGCTCAGCCATGAATGCAGCCTTCGATCTGATCCTGTACCCCTTCTCGGGCCTCGCCCCGATGTGGGGGCTGGTCTTCCTGTCCGGGATCACCGGCATCGGGCTGCTGTTCCTGTTCAAGTGGACCTCCAACCAGGACGCCATTGCGGCGTCCAAGTCGAAGATCGGCGGCTATCTGATGGAGATCCGGCTGTTCTCCGACGACGTCCGCCAGGTCCTGAAGGCCCAGAACGCGATCGTCCTCACCAACTTCGTCTACCTCGGCCACATGGTGAAGCCGCTGTGCGTGGCCCTGGTGCCGTTCTTCTTCGTCGCCGCCCAGATGAACTTCCGCTACGGGATGGCGCCTCTCGAGGTCGGGCAGCCGACCATGCTGACGGTGGAGTTGGCGGACGGCGTGGACGCGGTGGAAGCCGGGATCGAGCTGATCGTTCCCGACGGGGTCACGATCGAGACACCGGGCGTGCGCGCGCGCGAGGCCGGCCTGATCGCCTGGCGCATCCGGCCCATCGCGGCCGGCCGCCATGAACTGCGGCTCACCTCACGTGACGAACCCGATGTGGTCAAATTGCTCGATGTCGGCGGCACTCACCGCATGGTCTCCCCGCGGCGGCCAACGACCGGCTGGGTGGACCGCCTCATGTATCCCACCGAGGACCCCATCCCCGACGGCGGGCAGGTCGCCTCCGTAGAGGTCGTCCACCCCGCCCTGGCCCTGCCGTTCCTGGGCCTCGATTGGAACTGGATCGTCGCCTTCCTCGTCTTCTCGATGGTCTTCGCCTACGCCCTCAAGGGCGTCTTCGGCGTGAAGATCTGACGCACCGCCATACGCCCCGCCATGAATCCTGAAATCGAAACCGAACAAGACCTGCATCCGATGGCTCGCGGCGTCCAGGAGGCGTACCGCAGCCGCGGCGAGGAGGACGAGGCCATGGAGCCGATGGTCCTGGTCGACTCGGACGGCGCTCCGGTCGGCAAGATCAAGGACGGCGATCCGGTCATCTTCTACGACCTGCGCGGCGAGCGGGAGATCCAGTTGACCCGCTGCTTCACCGAGGCGGACTTCGACCACTTCGACACAGGCGGTGCGCTCAGTCCGTTCGTGACGATGATCGAATACAAGCAGGACCTGGGCGTCCAGGTGGCCTATCCGCCCGAGAACTCGGTCCTGCCCGATTCCTTGGGCGAGACGCTGTCCAAGGCCGGCAAGCGCCAGGCGCGCGTGGCGGAGTCCGAGAAGGGCGTCCACGTCACCTACTTCCTGAACGGCAAGTCGGAGATCCAGTTCGAAGGCGAGGAGCGCTTCCTGGTCGAGTCCCACCACGTCGCCAACGTGGCCGACGAGCCCGACATGAAGGCCGCGGAGGTCGCCGCGACCGCCGCCGATAAGATCCGCGACGAATCCTTCGATTTCATTGCCGTAAACATCGCCAACGGCGACGTGATCGGGCACATCGAGGACAAGGGCCCGATCCTGCAGGCCTTGAACACGGTGGACACGGCCATCGGGACCATGGTCGAGGCGGGCATGGCGGCCGGCGTGGACCTGATCGTCACCGCCGACCACGGGCTGACCGAGAAGTGGCTCTATCCCGAGGGCACGGTGGACACCGGCCACACCAACTCGCCGGTGCCCTTCATCTACATCTCAAGCGACGATTGGGTCCCCGTGCTGCGCGACGACATCACCCTGGTCGACCTGGCGCCCTCGATCCTCGAGGTGATCGGTGTCGACGTCCCGGACGTGATGACCGGCAAGAGTGTGTTTGCCGAGCCGATGCCGGAGGGCCGGCAGCGCCGCGTCGCGCTGATCATCGCCGACGGCTGGGGCCACAACGAAGACGCCCTCGGCAACTGCATCCATGAGGCCGACACGCCGGTGATGGACGCGCTGATGGAGACCCACCCGTGGACCACCGCGATTGCCTCAGGCCTGCCGCTCGGCATGCCCGAGGGCTCGGTCGGCAACAGCGAGTGCGGGCACATGCATATCGGCGCAGGCCGCGTGATCTATTCCGACCGCGTGAAGATCGACCGCGATATCGAGTCCGGCGGCATCAAGGACAACGAGGCCTTCCTGTGGGCCTGCAATGCGGCGGTGGTGGGCGACAAACCGCTGCACCTGCTTGGCATCGTGTCCTTCTATTCCTCCCACGGCTCTCTGGACCACCTCTTCGCGCTGATGGAGCTGGCCAAGGAGCGCGGCGTGGCCGAGATGTACATCCACTCGCTCCTGGGCCGCCGCGGCGAGCGCCCCGAGGCCGGCGTGATCTACGTCGGCAAGGTGGAGGAGAAGTGCGCCGAAATCGGTCTCGGCCGCGTGGTCACCGTCCTGGGCCGCTACTGGGCGCTCGACCGCGAACACAACTGGGACCGCATCGAGAAGGCCTACCGCTCGATGACTACCGCCGGCGCCGGCATCCCCGTCCCCGACACCTCCGCGTAGTCAGGCGCGCGCGCACGCGCGGTTCGGATGGGGACAAGGTCCTCGCCCTCGCAATGGCGGTGCAAGCCGAGCTGTTCGTGATGGGGAAGCCGCAGCTGGGCGAGACGCTGCGGTTCGAGATGCCGGCACCGATGGCCACGATGGGATTCCTGCTGGTGGTCACCGCGCCGGGGCCGACGCCCATTGGACCGGTCGTCCTGGACGTGGGAATCGCCATTGCCGCGCCTCGGTTCATGGAGGCGGACATCCCCAACGAGCCTACCTTGGCCGGCCTGCACGTCTGGGGGCCTCTACGACCGCTAGGGCCGTCCCATGGGTGGACACGGGGGTAGGCTTGTCTACCATTCCGCCTCGTGGTTGGCGCCCGATTGTGGGCTCCCTCCGTGTCGTCCCCCCCCCGGCACCCATGACTGAATCCACCCCCATGAAGAAAAGCGGCACGACGCGCGTTGGCGTGGTCGGAGCAGGCTTCATCGCCGACTTCCACCTGGAGGTGCTCGCCCAGACGCCCGGCGCCCAGGTGGTGGCGATCTGCGACACCAACGAGCGGCGCGCCGAGGAAACGGCGCGGCAGTGGAGCGTGGCCCACACGACGGACGCCATCGCTGAACTGCCGGCTTTGGGAGTCGACGTGGTCCACCTGCTGACCCCGCCCACCACACACGCAGCGCTGACACGCGAGTGCCTCGAGGCCGGCATGGGCGTCTTCGTGGAGAAGCCTCTGGCGCTGGAAAGCGGTGAGGCCCGCGAGTTGGGAGAACTGGCCGACGAGAAGGATCTGCCGCTGTGCGTCAACCACAACGCGGTCCACCACCCGTCCTTCGCCCCGCTCCTGAAGAGGGTCAAGGCAGGCGAGATCGGCCAGATCGAGCACGTCCAGGTGACGCTCAGCGTGCCTCTCAGGCAGCTCGACGCCCACGACTACAGCCACTGGATGTTCCAGACGCCCAGGAACATCGTCTTCGAGCAGGGCCCCCACCCCTTCGCGCAGATCACCGAGCTGGCGGGCGCGGTGAAGGAGTGCGAGACCAGCGTGCTTTCGACCCGCGAGCTGAACCCCGGCCAGGTCTTCCACGACCGCTGGATGATCTCCGGTGTCGCCGAGAGAGGGTGCACGGTGGAGTGCTACTTTGCCTTCGGCATGGGCTTCACGCGCTCGACGATCCAGGTGCTGGGCTCGGACGGCTCGCTGCAGGCCGACCTGTTCCACAACCTGCTCTTCGCGGAGACCAAGAGCCCCTGGCTCGACTTCTGGAACTCCTTCCTGGCCGGCTGGAAGAGCGGCGGTGCGCTGCGGCGCGACGCGCTGCGCGGACTGGGGGGCTACCTGACCCAGACGCTCGGCATCGCCGGTCGGTCGGACGCCTTCTACGTCGGGATGCGCGACTCGATTCGCGCCTTCCACGGTGCCGTGCGGATGGGCGCGGCCATGCCGGCCGGGCCTGAGCGCGGCGCGCAGGTGCTGGAGTGGTGCGAGGCGGCCACCGCGGGCATCGCGGAGGGCCCGGCCGCCCCCGCCGTCACCGGGACGACCGAGCCGGCGCGGCCGGGTGAGATCCTTGTGCTGGGGGCCAGCGGCTTCATCGGCCGGCCCACGGTGGCGGCCCTGCTGGAGGCGGACAGGCCGGTGACCGCGCTTGTGCGCTCCACCGCCTGCCTTCCGCCGGTCCTGGTTGAAGGCGCCGCGAGCGGCCGCGTGAGGATCGTGGAAGGCGACCTGAACGACGCCGACTCGCTCGGGCGCGCCGTGACCGGCATCGAGACCGTGATCCACCTCGCCACCGGCGGCGGCGATACCTGGGCCGAGGTCGAGCGCGCCATGGTGCGCGGCAGCGAGTCGCTGGCCCGCGCCGCACACGCCGCCGGCGTCAAGCGGTTCATCTACGTCTCCTCGGTGGCGGCCCTCTATCTGGGCCACGACGCCAAGTCGCGGCTGATCGAGGACGACGAGCCGCTCGACCCCCAGCCGGACGCGCGGCCCGTCTATGCGCGCGGCAAGATGGCCGCGGAGGAGGCGCTGCTGGCGCTCCACCGCGAGGAGGGCCTCGGCCTGGTGATCGTCCGCCCGGGCGTGGTGCTGGGGACCGATACGCCGATGCAGCACTCGGGGATCGGCCTCTGGGTGCGCGACAACCACTGCGTCGGCTGGGGCCTCGGCGACAACCACCTGCCGCTGGTGTGGGTGGACGACGTGGCCGACGCGCTGTGCGCCGCGGCCTCGCACGAGGGCAACGGCCTGCACGGCCACACCCTCAACCTGTGCGCCCGCGTGCCGCTGTCAGGCCAGGAGGTGGTGGCGCGGCTGCGCGAGACGACCGGCCGCGACCTGCACTTCCATCCCCGCTCGCTGGCGGTGAGCCAGGCCATGGAGATCGGCAAGTGGGTGGTCAAGGTGGTCGGCCGCAAGAAAGCACCGTTCCCGTCCTGGCGGGATCTCAAGAGCCGCGCGCTGGTGCCGCCGTTCTCCTCGAGGACCGCCCGCGAAACGCTCGGCTGGGAGCCCTGCGAGGACGCCGACGAGTTCATGGCGCGGATCACCGGCCAGCCGCCTGCGTAATGGCAGCCAATCGCACGCACCTGCTCCACGTCTTCGCCACCTTCCTCCCGGCGGGACCGCAGGTGCGCACCGCACAGCTCATGAACGCGATGGGGGACGCCTACTGCCACAGCGTCGTGGCCATGGACGGCCAAACCGGGGCCGCGGACCTGGTCGATACGGCGTCCGTCGACCTGACCCTTCTCGACGCGCCGCCGATTGCGGGCTCCTGGGCAACGGTGCGGGCGTGCAAGGCCCTGCTGGCGAACCACCCCCACGATCTGCTGCTCACCTACAACTGGGGCGCGATCGATGCGGTGATGGCCGCCAAATCGCTTGGCGCCGCGCCGGTGCTCCACCACGAGGACGGCTTCCGGCCCGACGAGGTGCAGCGCACCAAGGGACGCCGGGACTGGTTCCGCCGGCGGGTGCTGCCTTCCACCGCCGGACTGGTGGTGCCGTCGGAGAACCTGCGTTCGATCGCATGTGCCCGCTGGGGGCTCACCGAGGATCAGGTCACCTTCATCCCCAACGGGATCGATCTTGACGCCTTCGGCCCGGGCGACGGCAACGCGGAGCTGCGCGCACACCACGGCATCCCCGGGGACGCCGTGGTGATCGGCGCCGTCGGCCACCTGCGTGAGGTGAAGAACGTCTCGCGGCTCTTGGGCGCCCTGGCGCGGGTGCTGCTTCGCCACGAGAACGTCCATCTGCTGCTGCTGGGCGACGGGCCGCAGCGCCAGATGCTCGAGGAGCGCGCCGCTGAGTCGCCTCTGCGCGGCCATGTGCACTTCGCGGGCCACCAGTCGCCGCTCGGCCCCTGGTATGGGGCCATGGACGCCTTTGCAATCTCCAGCGACTCCGAGCAGATGCCGATCGCCCTGATCGAGGCGATGGCATCGGGCCTGCCTGTCGCCAGCACGGACGTGGGTGACGTCCGCCTGGTGCTGCCCGAGCCGCAGCACACCCTTCTCGTCCCGGTCCGCGCCGGCACCACAGCCGAGCGCCTTGCCATCGCGCTGGGGCGCCTCGCCACCAGCCCCGAACTGCGCAGCACCCTCGGCGAGGCCAATCGCGAGCGTGTGGCCGAGCACTACACGCTCGGGGGAATGGTCACCGCCCACCGCGCGCAATGGGACTCTGCGGTAGGCACATTCGCGGCCACGACCTGATCCCTTGTCCATAGAGTGGAGGGGTGGACCGCGAAAACGGCAAGGACCTAGGCGAGGCACTTGTGCGATTCGGGCGCGAGGGGTACCTGCTGATCCGAGGAGCGCTGGCGCCTCGGGAGGCCGCGGCCCTGCGCGCCACAGCTGCCACCTGGTCGGCATGAACCTGCTCGCTCCCCGGCAGGGCGACGGCTACGCGGAAAAGTGGAGCAGCCAGTGGCACGTGGACGGCTGGGTCTTCCTGCCACGCGAGGAGGGCGTCCGGTGGGACGAGCGCGTCCCCTTCCCCGTCTTCCTGGTGACCGCGGAGTACCTGCTCACCGATCCCCCGCCCTCCTGATGGTGGGAATCAGCAACGCGGCCTGGGGCGCGGGGCCCGGCATCTGGCCGTTGTAGAACCAGCCGTTGGTGACCACATGGCCCGGCTCGATCTCCCAGTCGCCGGGCTCGGCCACCACGGTGAACTCCACCACATCCTGCGGGCGGGCGGGGGGGGCGCCGGCGGCCAGGCAGGCGAGAAGCCCGATGAGGGAGGCCCGGGTCACGGGATCGTCACCTCCAGGCCCTCCGTGAATCCGAAGCCCAGCGGGTCGGGGCCGGCCGCGGCCGCCCACTGCACATAGGCTCTGGTTCCCGACAGCGCGGGGTCATTCGGGACGGCCACGACGAAGCGGGCCTCACCGAAGGGATCCACCAGGGTGGCCATCAGCACCTCCACCGACGCCTGGAGCGAGCATCCCGGCGCACCGAAGGCGCCCAGATCCAGAGGCAGGGGGACCGCGCCCCAGGCCGCGTTGCTGATTCCCACCATCAGGAGGGCGGGAGCTCCCGGAGGGGCGTCCAGCAGGAGCAGTTTGAAGTCGCTGGATCCGAGGGCGGGCTCGTTGTCCCAGCGCGCCAGTAGATCGTGGCAGGCCTCCCCGTATGCCTGCACCGGCCCCCAGATGGCCTTGGTCTGGAGCCAGGCGGCAATGTCCTCGATCTCCTGGTCGGTCAGGTCGATCGCCTCCATGTCCGGCACTGTGGCCAGCGACTTGAGGATCAACGATCCGGAGGCGCGCTGGATGCGCGGAAAGATCCAGCCGTACTCGTCCGCGTTGCCGAGCCCCTCGGGCCCGTGGCAGAGGACGCAGGTCTGGTTGAAGAGCGCCTCGCCGGCGGCCGGCACGACGGCGCTGACCAGCGGCGTGGTGGGCGGCGGGGCGGGAAGTCCATTGAACGAGTGGTCGTCACCGAAGCCCGTGTCGCGCAGCCGCCGGAACTCGACCGTCCAGGTCCCTGTGGACGGGCCGAACAGGCCAGCCGCCTCCACGTCGGCGCGGCTGCCCGTGGGCTGCACGCTCACCGTCGAAGGGATCTCGGCACCCGCTGACGGCGCACCGGCGAACGGGACCGCCATCGCCTCCATCAGCACGTCGCCGAGGAAGCCGAGCCCGCTGAGGTGCATCGACAGGGGATGGCCGTTCTCGAGTTCATTGGCCATGTAGGCCGCAGTGCCTGCGTCCGTTGTCAGGCCGCTTTCCTCATGGTCGGCATGCCCCAACTCCATGTCATCGGCGTGACCAGACGGATTGGTGCGCGAGGACTGCCACTGCCAGATGTCGGCCGTGTCGCCAGGCGTGTTCGTCGACATCACTGAAACACCTGCGCCCGTCTGGTCCTGGAACGCGTTGTCATGGCTGAGGGCTGCGTGGCAGTACATGGCGCAACCGGGCCCGTCGGGCAGGAAGTTGCCCTCCGTGTCGACGATCGGCCACATGACGAGGACGCGGTCCTCGTTTTCGCCGCCCGCAAGCGGGTGGCCGGTCGCGTTGGCTGCCGCCTCGTTCGCGCCGCCCGGTGTGGGGCCGACCGACTCCTGAGGCTCCCAGTCACCGCCCGCGTCGTGCATCCACTTTCGGAATCGGGTCGATGCGTCCAGCCCCGCGTCCCGCCAATGAACCACCAGGTAGACGTATTCGGCGTCCCAGGCGGAGCCGACCGTGATCTGGGTGCGGACCGCGTCCACGTACTCGCTGAGCGGGTAGTTGTTCTGGACCAGGCCGGAGATGTCGGTGAAGAGGCTGGTGTCCCAATCGGACAGGTCTCCATCCACGGTGATGGCCCCGGGCGCGACCGGGGCTGACACGACCACGCCCAGAGAAGGGTCGCCGGCGATGCCAGGCGCGTCCTGGAAGTCCAGGAACAGTCGACGCGCCCCCACGTGGTTGTGGGAGTTCTCGGTCACCGCCAGGGCGAAGTGGGTGTCGCCGGGCGCATTCTGGGGGCCCATCAGGGGCGCGAGGAGGAACGCAAAAAGCACTCTTCTAGATTATCCGATGATGGAGAGGAAACGGTGGGTCGTGCGGTCAGCGTGTGCCATGGCTAGACTCTGCGGCTTCTATGGTCACCTTGTTCATCCCTCTTGAGACGCGCCCCGGCGAGTCCAGGATCGCTCTCGATCCGGGCACCGTGCAGACGCTGGGCTCGAAGCTGGGGGTGAAAGTCCGCGTCCAGTCGGGCGCCGGCGCGGCCGCCGGCTTTCGCGACGCTGCATTCACCGACGCCGGAGCCGAGATCGTTCCGGACGCGGCGAGCGGCTGCGCGGGCGCCGATCTGGTGGCCAGCGTGGCGCCGCCGGACCTGGGCGGACCGGGAATCGCGGCCCTGGGCCGCGGGGTGGTCCTGATCACCTCCGTGCAGCCGTCGGTCGAGACCGAACTGGTGGCCGCGCTCGAGGCCAGCGGCGTGACGCTGCTGTCGACCGACCTGATCCCGCGCATCAGCCGCGCGCAGTCGATGGACGTCCTTTCCAGCCAGGCCACGGTGGCCGGCTACCACGCGGTGCTCCTGGCGGCGACGGCGCTGCCGCGGCTGTTCCCGCTGCTGATGACGGCGGCGGGCACCATCAAGCCGGCCCGCGTGCTGGTGATGGGCGCCGGCGTGGCGGGCCTGCAGGCGATCGCCACCGCGCGGCGCCTGGGCGCCGTGGTCGAGGCCACCGACATCCGGGAGGCCGCGAAGACCGAGGTCGAGAGCCTCGGTGCGCGCTTCGTCGACACCACCGGCGGCCAGGACCGCGAGGGCGAGGGCGGCTACGCCCGCGCCTCGACCGACGACGAGATCTCCGCCCAGCAGGCGGTGCTTGCCGAGCATGTCGCGGGAAGCGACGTGGTGATCACCACCGCCAACGTGCCGGGCCGCAAGGCCCCGGTGCTGGTCACCGAGGACATGGTGGCGGCCATGAGACCCGGCTCGGTGATCGTCGACATGGCGGTCGGTTCGGGCGGCAACTGTCCGCTGTCGGTCGCGGGGAAAAGCGTCACGACGGAAGGCGGCGTCACGATCATCGGCGAGCCCAACCTGCCTGCGCAGGTCCCCGCCGACGCCAGCGCCATGCTGGGCCGCAACCTGCTCGACCTGCTGAAGTTGCTGCTGGACGACGAGGGCGCCCTGGCGCCGGACTGGGACGACGAGATCCTGGCCGGCTGCTGCGTTACGCGCCAAGGGCAGGCCACCACATGATCGACATCTTCATCGTCTTCGTGCTCGCCGTGTTCATCGGCTTCGAGGTCATCACCAAGGTGCCGCCGACACTCCACACGCCGCTGATGAGCGGCTCGAACGCGATCTCCGGCGTCACGCTGGTGGGCGCGATCCTGGCGGCCACTCTGGAGGCCCCCGGCCACGTCGCCGAGGTCCTCGCCTTCCTGGCGGTCGCGTTCGCATCCGTCAACGTGGTGGGCGGCTACCTGGTCACCGACCGCATGCTGGCCAAGTTCAGGAAGAGGGACTGAGCGTGGACGCCGTTCCCATCCACATCCGTCTGGCCTATCTGGCTGCGTCGATCCTCTTCATTTTCGGGATCAAGGGTTTGACCGGCATCAAGACGGCGCGGCGCGGCAACCAGATCAGCGCGCTGGGCATGCTGGTCGCCGTCCTGGCGACGCTGGCCTTTGCCGGCGGCATCTCTTGGAAGATCCTGCTGGCCGGCTTCGTGGTCGGCGGCGGCATCGGCGCGTTCCTGAGCGTGCGCGTGCCGCTGACCGGGATGCCAGAGCTGGTGGCCGCTTTCAACGGCTTCGGTGGGCTGGCGTCGGTCTGCGTGGCGCTGGCTGAGCTGAACCGCCTGGTCGGCACGGGCACAAGCACGGGCGACCTGATCGAGCGCTCGGGCACCACCGCCCAGGCAGTGATCCTGCCCGTCACCATCCTGATCGGGACCATCACCTTCACCGGCAGCCTGGTGGCCTACTTCAAGCTGGGCGGCCGCAAACTGGTTCACCCGCTGCCGGGCGTGCTGCGGCACGCAGCCCACTTGGCGCTCCTGGGCGCCGTGGTCTGGGGCGGCTACCAGATGGCCGCTGTCGCCAACGGCACGGAGGCCTTCCACCACGCGGCGCTCGTCGTCACCGGCGCCGCCGCGGTGCTCGGAGTGCTGCTCGTCCTGCCGATCGGCGGGGCCGACATGCCGGTGGTGGTCAGCCTGCTCAACTCCTACTCGGGCCTCGCCGCCGCCGCGACCGGCTTCCTTTTGAGAAACGAGGCGCTGGTGGTCGCCGGTGCCCTGGTCGGCGCCTCGGGCCTGATCCTGACGAAGATCATGTGCGTCGCCATGAACCGCTCGCTTGGCAACGTGCTCCTTGGCGGGATCGGCGACGACTCCGTGGCCGACGACGCGCGCGATTACGAGACCGTCAAGTCCACGTCGGGCGAGGAGCTGGCGATGCTGCTGGATGCCGCCAGCGACGTGATCATCGTCCCGGGCTACGGGCTGGCGGTCAGCCAGGCCCACCACGTGGTGCGCGAGATAGGCGACCTGCTGACCAGCCGCGGCATCACGGTGCGCTACGGCATCCACCCCGTAGCCGGCCGCATGCCCGGCCACATGAACGTGCTGCTGGCCGAGGCCAACGTCCCCTACGACTTGCTGAAGACCATGGAGGAGATCGACGGCGACTTCCGCCAGTGCGACCTGGCCCTGGTGATCGGCGCCAACGACATCGTCAACCCGGTCGCCGACACCGATCCTGCGAGCCCGATCGCCGGCATGCCGATCCTCCACGTGGACCAGGCCCAGACGGTGGTGATGGTCAAGCGCTCGCTCAGCCCCGGCTACGCCGGCATCCGGAACCCGCTGTTCGAGGCGGACAACTGCCTGATGCTGTTCGGCGACGGCAAGGAGGCCATGACCGCCACCCTGACGGAACTGAAGGAGGGCTGATGGGCTTTCCGGCCTTCGTGGACGCGCTCCCCGAGGTCGAACTGCCCTACGACGGCACAGCCCGCGCCCGCGCCATGCGCGGCGAGGGCTGGACGCTGCTGTTTGTCGAGATCGACGAAGGCGACAGCCTGGTCATCGACGAGACCGCCGAGCACGCCCGCACCGTCACCCCGACAGTCGGCGGCGAGACCCGCCGCATCGAGGCCGGCGAAACGGTCCGCGAGACCTATCCCGGCCCCCACGCCTCGCTGTGGCTGATCGACGCCCCCGACGCCTACGCCTGACCGGGCGCAAGGTGATGGGGGGACGGGTGTTACCGGGGGGAGGGGGCTCCCTAATGCCCCCGCGCCCAGGCATCCTCGCCCGGGCAGATCCATGAGGCGGAATGCGGTTCTTGCCCTGCTGGCGTGCTCCTGCGCGCCACAGATGGACGCCGCGCGCGAGACCGGCGACTTGGCCCCCGTGCGCGACGCGGTGGAGCGTGAAGGCGAGAGTTGGGCCCACTTTGCGCTCGACATGCGGATCAGCGGCTTCGACCCGTTCCGCTTCAACGACCGCGGCTCCACCACCGCCATGCACCAGGTGATGGAGCCGCTGCTGGAGTTCCACTATGCGGACCGCCCCTACCGGCTGGCTGCGGGGCTGGCGGAGGTGCCGACTGTGTCGGGGGACGGCCTGGTCCACACCTTTCGGATCAGCGGCGCCCTCTTCTATGACCCCTGGCCGGATCCGCTCTGGGAGGGCCGGACGCGCGAGGTGACCGCTCGCGACGTGGTCGGCGGGATCCTGCGCCACGCCGACCCCCATGTGAACTCCGCCGGCTGGTGGACGCTGGAGGGGTTGATCGAGGGGCTCGACGTCTGGCGTGCCGCGGCCGGGCGCATGACGCCTGGCTCCAGGGAGCTGAACCGCCACTACGCGGCCGGCGCGGCAGGCGGCGTGGCCGGGCTCCGGGTGGCGGACGACCGCACAGTCGTCTTCCGCCTGACCCGTGCCGATCCGCGCTTCCACCAGGTGCTGGCGCTGAAATACCACAGCGTGCTGCCCTGGGAGATGACGGTGGAGGGCATGGGCAACCTGGCCAACAGGCCAGTCGGCACGGGCGCCTTCTACGTGGCGGACTGGCGGCCGCCTACGCGCGTCGCGTTCCGGAGGAGCCCCGCGCGGCGAGGCAGCACTTCTCCGGCCCTGGACGGCGCCACATTGGAGGCGGTGGTGGAGAACCAGCCGCGCTGGCTGCTGTTCCTGGACGGAGCGATCGACGCCGCGGCGCCGGACCGCGACTCGTTTGCGACCGCCGTGACGCCCGCAGGCGCGCTGGGCGCGGAGTTGGCATTGAGGGGCGTCACGCTCCAGACCTCGCGCGGCCTGGACGTCACATTCCTGGGCTTCAACATGCGCGACCCGGTGGTCGGCCATCTGCCCGGCGACGAGGAGGGCAACCGGCGCCGGCGGCTGCTGCGCCGCGCCATCGCGCTTGCCTATCCCTGGGACCGCTGGTTCGACGTGGTGCGCAACGGTGCCTGGGCCGTCCGGGCGCGCAACTGCCTGCCGCCCGGTCTGCGCGAGGCGGCCGCTGCACCGGCCGGCGAATGGACGTCGGGCCCCGACCTGGGGCGCGCCGCAGCACTGCTGGCGGAGGCCGGCTGGCCGGACGGGCGCGGCCTGCCGGTGCTGACGCTGGAGGAGGCCGGCACCGGCAGCGCCAGCCGCACCGCGTCGCTGCTCCTGAAGGACGCGCTGGCCAAGATCGGGATCCGCATCACGCCGACCGCCAACACATGGCCCCAGTTTGACGCCAAGGTGAAGGGCAGCAGCGCCCAGATGTTCCGGATGGCATGGCGGCTCGACTATCCGGACGCCGAAAACGTCCTGATGCAGT
This sequence comes from uncultured Planctomycetales bacterium, assembly GCA_964653725.1. Taxonomy (GTDB): domain Bacteria; phylum Planctomycetota; class UBA1135; order UBA1135; family CAZZHK01; genus CAZZHK01. The sequence goes on from CAZZHK010000002.1 coordinate 45,015, forward strand.
TCTACGGCCCGAACGCCTCGCCGGGCCCGAACGCGGTCAATTTCGAGAACGCCGCCTACGACCGCCTGTTCGAGCGATTCAGGCGCCTGCCGCCGGGAAAGGAGCGTGACGACGTCGCCGCGGAAATGGTCGGCCTCCTGAACGCCGAGATGCCCTGGGCGCCGCGGGACCACCGCCTGGGCTACCACGCCGCCCACGCCTGGCTGGAGGGCTACCGCCCCCATGCTCTTGATCCGCTGTGGCTGGAGTTCCTGGCCGTCGACAGCCGGGTCAAGGCTGACACCATGGCAGCCTGGGGACAGGACTGATGGGCGCCTACCTGGTCCGCCGGTTGATCACCGTCGTGCCGCTGGTGGTCGGTGTGGTGGCCGTCGTGTTCCTGGTCTTTGACTCCGGGCTGCTGGGCGACCCGTCGATGGCCCTGGCTGGCCGCCACGCCGACACCGCCATGATCGCGCGATATGACCGCGAGCTGGGCCTGGTGGAGGACTGGCGCGAGGACGCGGTTCGGCTGACTCTCCATGCCCCTCCCGGCGCCGCGACCGGCATCGGCCGACTGACCTTTCACGAGGACCGGTTGACAATCGAACTGCCGGACCGCACGAGCGTCCTTGCGCTGGACTCGGGAAACCTGCGCGACGTGGTCGACGGCGTGCAGGCAGGCCACGCCCCTGGTCAATGGTCCGTCACGGCCGAGATCGCGGACGATGCACACGAGGCGGGCCTGTCCCTGGCTGGCCTGGGTGCCGCCCAGCGGACCGGCAGTGCCCGCCTGATGCCCGGCACGCCCCTGTCCCTCGCCTGGGCGCGGCCGGTCCCGGCATTGCGGCGCTTCCTGGGCGACCTGCGGGCACTCGCCACATTCAATTTCGGAGAATCGCTCCGGACCCGGCAGCCGATCACCCATCAGATCGCTCTGCGCGCAGGGCCCAGCCTGGGCCTGGCCATCCCCGCCTTCACGCTGACCACACTGCTCAGCCTGGCGCTGGCCCTGGCCTGCGCCCGGCGCCGCTCCGGACCGCTGGACCGCACGGTGCTGGTCGCCTGCACGGCGGGCATGTCGGTCACCGTCCTGGCGTTCATTCTGCTGGGCCAGAAGTGGCTGGCCTACGACCTGGGCCTGTTTCCGGTCTACGGCTTTTCCGGCGCCTCCTATCTGGCCCTGCCGATCCTGATCTGGGTCGCCGCCGCGCTCGGCCCAGAGGTCCGGCTCTACCGGACGCTGCTGATCGATGCGGCGGGCGGCGGCCATGTGACGGCGGCCCGCACCCGCGGCCTATCCGCCGCCGCGGCCTACCGCGGCCACGTGCTGCGCGGCGCTCTGGTCCCGATCGTGACCCACCTGGTCGGGGCGCTGCCGTTCCTCTTCATGGGCTCGCTCCTGCTGGAGCGCTTCTTCGGGATCCCAGGCCTCGGCGACTACATCATCGAGGCGGTTTTCGCAGGCGACCCGCCGGTCCTCAAGGCGATGACCTTCCTGGTGGCGCTCGGCTTCATCGCCGCGCATGTGCTGGGCGACCTGCTGTGCGCGCTGGCCGATCCGAGGCTGAGGCTGTCGTGAGCGTCCTTGGCGCAAATCGGAGCATGAGGCTGGGCGCCGCGCTGGTCGCCGCCTACGCACTGGTCGCACTGCTTGGCTGGTCCGGCCTTTTGGCGCCAGGCTTCGCCGTCCAGCATGCGGGCCAGGAATTGGCCGGGCCGTCCGCCGCCCATCCGCTCGGCACCGACATCCTGGGCCGCGACGTCCTTGCGCGCACGCTGCACGGCGCGCGCATCGCGCTGCTCGTCGGGCTGGTGGCCGCCGGCCTCGCCGTCGCCCTCGGCACCCTGCTGGGCGCCCTGGCCGGCTGGTTCGGCGGCCGGCTGGACGACGCGGTCGTGTGGCTGTGCTCGTCGGTGGCCTCGGTGCCGTCGATCCTTCTGATCCTCCTGGTCAGCGCGATGCTGGGCCGGGGACTGGTCGCCCTGCTGCTGGCCATCGCCCTGGCTTCGTGGGTCGGGGTGTGCCGGCTGGTGCGCGCCGAGGTGCTTCGCCTGCGCGAATTCGAGTTCGTGGCGGCGGCCCGCGCGCAGGGCGCCCGCGCTCCGGGGCTGCTGGCACGCCACATCGCGCCCAACCTGGCGCCGCTGATCCTGGTCCAGTTCACACTGCACTTCGCCTTCGCGATCAAGACCGAGGCGATCGTCACCTTTCTGGGCGTCGGCCTGGAGGACGAGCCGTCGTGGGGAGTGATGCTGGACCAGGCGCGCGACGAGTTGATCAGGGGCGCGTGGTGGCAGCTCGGCGCGGCCACCGCCGCGCTGTTCGGCCTCGTCCTGGGTCTGCAGCTTCTGGGCGATGCGCTGAGAGACGCCCTCGACCCGGAGGCGACGCGGGCCTAGGCTTGGCTCTGATGGATGTCGGGAGGCGGTGGGTGGTCCGGGCGGCCGCCCGGGCGGGCCAGAGCGCGGCCTGATGGTCGTTTCGCGCGAACAGAAGGAGGCGCGCGAGGCCCGAGACCTGGCCCCCTGGGGCTTCCCCGCCGCGCTGTCCCGTGGTCGCGCCACGCCCGAGGATCCCGACGCCCTGCGCACCGTCTTCGAGCGCGACCGCGACCGCATCATCCACTCGCGCGCATTCCGCCGGCTCGACGGCAAGACCCAGGTCTTCGTGTCTGGCGAGGGTGACTACTACCGCACCCGGCTGACCCACAGCCTGGAGGTCATGCAGGTGGGCCGCTCGGTGGCCTGTGCGCTGGGCGCCAACGAGACCCTGACCGAGGTCCTGTGCCTGGCGCACGACATCGGCCACCCCCCCTACGGCCACTCCGGCGAGGACGCCCTGGACACCTTGATGGAGGGTCGTGGCGGCTTCCGCCACAACCTGCAGGCGCTGCGGCTGGTCGACCTGATCGAGCGGCGCAGCCCGCGCTACCGCGGCCTGAACCTCTCCTGGGAGGTGCGCGCCAGCCTGCTCAAGAAGGAGGATCCCGGCGACTCCGACCTGGCGGAGCGCGGCGCCCCGCTGGTGGAGGCGCAGATCGCCGACCTGGCGGACTCCACCGCGTACACGGTCCACGACCTGGACGACGGCCTGAAGGCGGGGGTCTTTCCGCTCGAGGCAGCCGAGGACACGGCGCTGTGGCAGCGCGCCGCCGAGCACGCCCGCACCCGGTCGGGCGAGGCGCAGGGCCGCCTGGCAGTCGGCCGCGTACTGAACAGCTTGCTGAAGATCACGCTGAACGACCTGATCGAGCAGTCGGAGCTCACCCTGCGCGCGATCGGCATCGGTGGGCCGGAGGACGTGGCCACCGCGACATCCAGGCTGGTGGGACACAGCGACGAACTCGCGCCGGAGGTCGGCGAGCTGCACGCCTTCCTGCGCGTCCACTTCTACGACTCGACGGCCGTCCGGGCGCGCACCGACGAGGCGGAGGAGGTTCTGGGCCTGCTGACCCGCCACTACCGCGCCGGGCCTGACGCCATGACGCAAGAGTTCCAGGACTGGGCCGGGGAGGCGGGGCTGGAGCGCGCGGTCTGCGACTACATCGCAGGCATGACCGACCCGTTCGCACGCGACCAGTTCCAGAGGTTCCAGGCGCAATGACCGCACCGCTGGTGCGCCTGCTGGCACTCCTGATCGCGGTCCAGGGCATCGGCTCCGCGGTGCTGATCCTGTCGGGCGCCGCCTACGTGATTCCGTCGAGGATCGGTCGCGCGTGCTACTCCTTCCTGCTCGGGACCGGCCTCGTCAGCCTGGTCTGGTTCACGGTCAGTTGGTTCCTGGGCGCGCAGCTCACCTTCCAGGCCGCCCTGCTGCCCTGGATCCCGGTGGTCTTCCTTGCCTGGCGCCGAGCCCAGAAGACCTCGCCGGACGCCCCCCACCGGGTCACCAGGGGCTCCTGGCTGTCGACCGGCCTGCAGCTGCTGATCGTCGTGAACCTGGCAGCGGTCCTGACCGCGGCCCTGATCAACCCTGTGTGGGCACCGGACGGGCTGGCCCGGTGGATGCTCAAGGCCAAGATGCTCCTCGACGCGGGCTCGGCCCAAACCGATCTGTTTGCCGACCCCAGCCTGGGATTCACGCTGCCGCGATCCCCGGCGGGGATCTCCTTCCAGGTCGCGCTGGTCTGGAAGGCCTGGGGATTCGACGCCGGCACAAACGCCTTCGACGACTTCGCCGGCAAGCTCCTGTTCCCGGTCTACTTTGCCGCGCTGCTGGGCGTCCTCTACCAGCTGGTGCGTCCGGTGGCCGGCCGCATGCCCGCGCTGACCCTCACCGCGCTGCTCTCTGGCGTGCCGGCCGTCGCCTACCTGGCCGAGCTGTTCTACGTGGATGTGGCGCCGGGCGGCGAGCACCTCTACACCCTGTGGCCGGGAGCCTGCGCGTCGCTGGCCATGGCGGACGTGCCGCTGGCCGCGCTGATCCTGGCCGCCGGAGGATCGATCGCCCGCTGGGTCGAGCACCGGGAGAAGTCCGACCGCATTCTCGCCGCGCTGTTCCTTGGGCTCGCCGCCTGGACCAAGGACGAGGGCGTCGCCTTCCTGATGCTGGGCTGCACCTGGCTGGTGGTGGACGCGTTCACGCGCAAGGACGACCTGAGCGGCCGCGCGGCGGCGCTCTTGACCGCCGGCACCGCGATCCTGATGGCCTTCCCCTGGCAGGTGGCCGCCGCCGAGGTGCCAGCCAACGTCTGGGATCCGGACATGCGCAGCCTGCTCTATCCGGACGCCCTGGGAACGGGCGCCGAGGTGGCCACGCGATTTGCCCAGCATGCCGGAGCGGTTGCCTCCCGGGCCGGCTGGGAGATGGTGCGTCTGAGCCACTGGAACATGGTGTGGGTGGTGGCGGCCCTGGCGCTCGTTCTGGCCCCGCGCCACGCCATGCGGCGGCCCGCGGGCAGCCTGCTGGTCCTCGGAGTGGGCCAGTTGACCCTCTACTTCCTCATCCTCTCGGTCAGCCCATGGCAGGACTTCGAGGAGAAGATGAGCGCCACAGTGCCGCGCCTGCTGATCCACGTGGCGCCGCTGGCGCTGCTGTTCGTGGGCTACCAGATCAACGCAATCCTCGGCGCCTCGCTGGGCCGCGGCACGGTGCTGGTCGGAACCCTGTCCATGGCCTTCGCGTACCTGGGCTACCGCGACTTCGTCACTGCCCGGCCCCAGGAACCCGGCCACGTGCCGGCCATAGCCGCCGACGCGGCGCGCTACCTGGACCTCCCGGCTGACAGCCGTGCCGCCACCTGGCGCAGCGACCACTACCGTGCCCAGGTGCGCCGCCGCCGCGCCCACGAGTTCCATTCGCGCGTGGACACCGTCCGCAGCCTGCCGCTGCGCAGCACCATCCTGTTCCAGGGACCGCAGGCGGAATTCCTGCGGGTGCCCTACCACCTGTTCCCCCGCAGCGTGGTCCAGGTGCCCGCGAACGCGGACCTGGAGGGCGTCGAGCGCGCAGGCGTGATGCGCTGGACCCCGGACGGCTGGGAGCTGTTCCGCTAGGGAACGTCGCTGCCGGGGACCAGGGCTAGGATCCGGGAATGGAAGCAACAATCGCGGTGGTCGAGAAGGCCGCCGGCTACGCCTTCAGCGACGCCGCCCTGCTGGAGCGGGCGCTCACGCATCCCTCGTGCGACGAGGGTCCGGACTATGAGCGGCTGGAGTTCCTGGGGGACAGCGTTCTGGACCTGGTCTCCGCCGAATGGTTCTGCGCGGCGGCACCGGACGCGGCCGAAGGGAAACTGACCGCCTGGCGGGCGGCCTGCGTTTCCGGCTCGGCGCTGGCCGATGCCGCCCGCATCCTCGGGCTGGACAGCCAGATCAAGACCGGGGCGTCCATCACAGGGGCCCTGCCGTCCAGTTCCTGCGCCGCCGTTCTGGAGGCGGTCGTCGGCGCGGTCTACATGGACGGGGGGTTGGAGGCTGCGCGCGCGGTGGCGCTGAGGTGGCTCGAAGCGCGGTTCCGGGCCTGTCTCGGCGGTGAGCGGAGCCCCAAGGAGCGCCTCCAGGAGCATTGCCAGGCCCTGGGCGAGGCGCTGCCTGTCTACCGCGTAGTGGAGGAGACAGGGCCGAAGCACGACCTGATCTTCACCGTGGAGGCCGACCACGACGGGAACGCCGCGCGCGGCGAGGGCCCGACCAAGAAGGACGCCGAGCAGGCAGCGGCGGCGCAGCTGCTGGCCCTGCTGGACGGCGCGACCTAGGCAGAGTGCTCCCGGCGCGAGCAGCACTGGCCGGTGACGACCGCGTGCGGGCGCTGCTGGACGCGCTGGACGCGGGCCGCACGGCCGAGGCGGGAGGCCTCTGGGGATCCTCGCCGGCGCTGCTGCTGGCCGTCCTGCTGGAGGCTCGCGGGAGCGCCGCTGCACCGCTGGTCGTGGCGACTGCGGATGGCACCGAGGCGGAGATCCTGGCCGCCGACCTGGCGCTGTTCGCCCCGGAGGCGGACGTGTCCGTCCTGCCCGCTTCCACGCCGGGCGAGACGGCCGAGGACCGGGCGGCGCGGACCGTGGCAGCAGGACGTCTGTCCGGCGGCAAGGGCGGCGTGTTCATTGCCCCCGCCGCAGCCTGGTCGCGACCGACATTTGCCGCAGCGGCTGACCTGGCCGGCAGCCACTGCTCGGTCGCGCCGGGCGACCGCCTGGACCGGGACGCGTGGACTGCGGACATGGAAGCCGCCGGCCTGGAATCCGTTCCGATCGTCGAGGAGCCGGGCCAGATGAGCGTGCGCGGCTGCGTGCTGGACCTGTTCCCGCCTGGTGCACAGGCGCCGCTGCGCATCGAACTCGACGACGAGACGGTCGAATCGGTACGCACATTCGATGCCGGAACCCAGATGTCGGTGGAGGAGCAGGAATGTGCAGACGTCTGGCTGCCCGCTGCTGACACAACAGGCGACGGGACAGCATTGGTGGACCTGCTGCCGCAGGGCGCCGTATGGGTCCGCCTGGAGCCGACGCTCCTCGCGGAGCGCTGGGCATCGCTCGCCGACACGGACGCACCCTGCCTGGCTGCATGCAAGGAGCGGGCGGAGCGCGGCCCGACGCTGGACCTCTGCGCCCTGCCCTCGGCGGGCGGCGCGGACTTCCTGGTGAAGGCCGTGGAGGGCCTGGGCAACGGGATGTCCCAGGCCTGGGCCTCCCTGGAGGAGGCCCGCAGGGACGGGGGCCGGGTGGTCGTCTTCTCCCAGAACCAGGCCGAGCAGCGTCGCCTGGAGGCCCTTCTGCGCGACCAGGACGGCGACCCGGGCGCCGTGGCACTGGAGATCGGCAACCTGGGCCGGGGATTCCGCTGGCCTGCCGCGGGCCTGACCTGCCTGACGCAGCGCGAGCTGGCCGGCACCCTGACACGGCGCAGGATCGCCCCCCACCGGGCGCGCCGCACCGCCAAGCCGCTGGCCGGAATGGGCGACCTGAGAAAGGGCGACCTGGTGGTTCACGGGATCCACGGCCTGGGCCGATTCACCGGCAGGCGCCGCATCCAGCATGGTGGCGGTGCCTCGGACCACCTCGTGATCGAATATCGCGGCGGCACCGAGCTGCTGGTTCCAGAGGCCCGCCTGGACCTGGTCGGCCGCTATGTAGGCAGCGGCAAGGCGGCGCCCAGGCTCGACAAGATCGGCGGTCGCGCGTTCAAGGGCCGCAAGGCCCGAGTGGAGGCGGCGGTGGCCGGCCTGGCAGACGAATTGCTGGAGATCCAGGCCCTGCGCGAGACCAGCCCCGGGGTGGCGGTCGGCGACGGAGGCGAGATGGCCCGCGACTTCGAGGCCAGCTTTCCCTATGAGCCGACCCCCGACCAGGCGGAGGCCTCGGAGGCGGTCCGCGCCGACCAGGCGCGTCCCCACCCCATGGACAGGCTGCTGTGCGGCGATGTGGGGTTCGGCAAGACGGAGGTCGCAGTCCGCGCGGCCTTCCGGGCCGCCCTGGCCGGCCGCCAGACCGCCCTTCTGGTGCCCACCACCCTGCTGGCCCAGCAGCACGAACGGACCTTCGGTGAGCGGATGGCCGGCTGCCCGGTGGAGATCCGCTGCCTGACGCGCTTTTCCACCCCTCTCGAGCAGGCCGAGACCCTGGCGGGCGTGGCGGAAGGGCGCGTGGAGATCCTGATCGGCACCCACCGCATCCTGTCGGGAGACGTGGTCTTCAGCGACCTGGGCCTGGTCGTAATCGACGAGGAACAGCGCTTCGGCGTGGCCCACAAGGAGCGGCTCAAGCGGCTGCGCGCGTCAGTGGACGTGCTGACCATGACCGCCACGCCGATCCCGCGGACGATGCACATGGCGCTCTCGGGTCTGCGTGACGTGTCCTCCATCACCACGGCGCCGGCCGGCCGCGAGGCGGTGGAGACCGGACTTCGCCACGCCGAGGACGACGCCTTCATCCGCGAGGCCCTGATCCGCGAGATGAACCGGGGCGGCCAGGCCTTCTTCCTGCACAATCGGGTGCATTCGATCCGCGCCCGCGCCCGCGACCTGGAACGGCTCGTTCCCGAGGCCCGCCTGGCGGTGGCGCATGGCCAGCTGCCGAAGACCGAGATCGAGGACGTCATGGGCCGTTTCCTGGCCGGCGACATCGACGTGCTGGTCACCACCACCATCATCGAGTCCGGCCTCGACATCCCCCGCGCCAACACGATCTTCATCGACCAGGCCCACATGTTCGGATTGGCGGACCTGCATCAGCTGCGCGGACGCGTGGGCCGCTGGCGCGACCGGGCGGCCTGCTGGCTGCTGGTCCCGAAGAACGAGCCCCTGCCCGAGGCAGCCAGGGAGCGGCTGAAGGCCATCGAGGATCTGACCCACCTGGGCAGCGGCTTCCGCATCGCCATGCGCGACATGGAGATCCGGGGCGCAGGCAACCTGCTCGGATCCGAGCAGTCCGGCCACATCGCCGCCGTCGGCTACGACTTCTACTGCCGGCTTCTGGCCCACGCGGTGGCGGTCCGGAAGGGCGACGAGGCGGCGCTGCCCCCGACGCCCTCTGACTTCGAGCACGGCGCCGACGCCTACCTGCCCGAGTCGTGGATCCCGGACGAGCCGCTGCGCTTCGAACGGCTGCGGGCCTTCGACGGGGTGCGGACGCCCGACGACCGAGACGCGATGGCAAGCGAGATGGCCGACCGCTTCGGGCCGATGCCAGAGCCGGCGCGCACCCTGCTGGACGTGTTCCTGTGCGCGCGTCTGCTGGCAGCCGCCGGCGTGAGCCGCGCCACACGGCGCCCCGACCGACTGATCGTGAACCACGGCCACGACACGCCGCCGCAGGGCTGGTTCAGGGACGCCGAGGTGCGGCCCGTGAAGCCGGGACACGCGCACGTGATGCTGCCGGCCGCCGCGGCCACCGCGCGCGGCTGCCTGGACTGGCTCGAGAGCGTCTTGTTCGGCGACCCCTGAACGCGGAAGATGGCGGCGTCGTGGCCTCTTTCGCATTCGCCGTCCTGCTCTTCGCGCCCGTCCTCCAGGGTGATCGGACCCGCATCGACGGGGTCGAGGCCATTGTCGGCAGCCGCGTGGTGACCACCGGCGACCTGGAGCGGGCCTTCCAGGCCACCCTGGCCAGGACCGGCGCCCTTTCGACGGGCGAGGAGGCCCTCCTCAGACGGCAGCTCCTGGCCCGCCTGGCCAACGACCTCTTGCTGGTCCAGTGGGCGCGCGGCGCCGGCATCGACCCGGCTGTCGTGGAAGCCCAGGTGGCCGCCGAGATCGAACTGAGAACGGCCACTGCCGAGGATCGGCGCGACCTGCGCGAGGAGCTGCACCGAATCGGCCTTTCCATGGAGCAGTGGCGCGGCGAGGTCGCTGACCAGACCTGGCTCCGGACACTCATGCGCTACGAGACCGGCCTCGGCCCGGAGACCAGGACCTCTATCTATGTCTCCCCGCGCGAGGTCTGGGAGGCATACCGCGACCACCCCGAACGCTTCCGGCTGCCGAGCAGGGTGCGGGGCAGCCAGATCCTGCTCAGCCACGCGCGCTACGGCGGGGAGGAAGGGGCTCGCGCGGAAGCAAAACGCATCCTGCGTGACCTGGCGGCCGGCAAGACCACGTTCGAACGCGAGGCCGGTCGCTGGAGCGACTGGCGGCCCGAGGAGGGCGGGGACCTGGGCGGCTGGATCACGGAAGAGGACACGCGCGGGCTGGACCGCCGCATCACAGACGCGCTGCTCACCGCCGATCCGGGCACGCCGGTCGGGCCCGTCGCCCTGGGCGCCGGCCTCTCCCTGGTCCTGGCGACCGAGCGCGCCGAGGCGAAAGCGATCACCCTCAAGGAGGCAGCGCCGATCCTCCGCCAGGAACTTAACCGCGCGCGGCTGGCCGCCCACCAGACGGCTTTGCAGAGGAAACTCCTCCGCCAGAAGTTCTATGTCTGGCCGGAGGACCTGCTCTAGGAATCACGCCTCCACGCGTGAACCTGCGGGCCCTTAGAATCGTTTCCCCTTAGCAGCCATGACTGACTTCAGCGACGTCCACATCGAGAGCAGCATGCCCAAGCCCTGGGAGCGGCACGAGACGTTCGAGGACGTCCTGCGCGAACAGCTCAGCAACGCGCCCTGGCTGGGGCTCTCGATCCTGATCCACGTCCTGATCTTCCTGATCATCTCGATCTTCCCCTGGAGCATCTTCACGAGCCGCGAGGAGATCATCATCCAGGCCACCATCGAACCGCCCCCGCCCGAGATCATCGAGGAGGAGGAGGAAGAGGAGGAGGAGATCGAGGAGGAGGAGATCATCGAGGACCCGGTCCTCGTGGACACCGAGGTCATCGAGGAGATCGTCGAGGACGTCGAGTTCGAGGAGGATGTCGAGTTCGTCTCTGACGCGCCTTTCGATTCCACCGGCCTGAACGACCTGCTGGGCCTGGGCGGAGGGGCCGGCGGCAAGGGCGGGCGCGGCGGCGGCAAGGGCCGGGCAAGGAAGATCGGCGGCGGATCGGGGACCGAGATCCACCTGGGCCGGGCACTGAAATGGCTGGCCGACCACCAGGATCCAGAGGGCTTCTGGGACTCCGACGGCTTCACGGCCCAGTGCGAAACCAACATCTGCGGATCCGACCGGCCCGACATCGCCAACCTGGGCAAGGCCCAATACGACGAAGGGCTGACCGGCCTGGCGCTGCTGGCCTTCCTGGGCGACGGCCACACCACCAAGAACGGCCGCTACCGGGACGTGGTCAAGAAGGGCGTCAAGTGGCTCAAGTCCATCCAGGACGACGAGGGCGCCTTCGCGCTGATCCGTGGCCGAGAGTGGATGTACAACCACGCCCTGGCCACCCTGGCCATGAGCGAGGCCTACTACTTCTCGAAGTCGCCGGCCCTCAAGCGGCCCGTCCAGAAGGGCATCGCACTGATCGAACGCAAGCAGAACCCCTACAAGGCCTGGTCCTACGACTCGCCCAACGACGGCCGCAACGACACGTCGGTGTCGGGCTGGATGATGTTCGCCTTGAAGTCGGCCCAGGAATCAGGCCTGCGCGTCAGCGACGCCGCTCTCGAGGGCTTCCGTTCCTGGATGAACGAGGCCACCGACCCCGGCACCGGCAGGGTCGGCTACGACTCCAAGGGCACGCCGGTGGCTCGCATGGAGTGGATGATGGAGGAGTGGCCCGCGGAGAAGTCCGAGGCCCTCACGGGGGTCGGGCTGCTGTGCCGCTTCTTCCTGGAGGAGGACCCGGATACGACCCCGGTCATGAAGGACCACAAGAACATCCTCATGGCCAAGCTGCCCCGCTGGGAGCTCGACGGCTCGATCGACATGTACTACTGGTACTACGCGTCCTACGCGATGTTCCAGTGGGGCGGGCGCGACTGGGACAAGTGGAACAAGGCGATGAAGCCGGCCGTGGTGGACAGCCAGCGCGAAGGCGGAGACGAGGAAGGCTCCTGGGACCCGATCGGGCCGTGGGGCGCGGAGGGCGGACGGGTGTACTCGACCGCGACCATGGCGCTGTGCCTCGAGGTGTACTTCCGCTACACGAAGGTCCTCGGCGGCCGCTAGCCGCTGCGGCTAGTTGACGGCGCGGGAGATCCGCGACTTTGCATGCGCCGCGGCGTTCTTGTGGATGACGTGGTTCTTGGCCGCCTTGTCGATCCGCTTCATGGCCTCGGGCACCAGCGCGCGCGCGCCGTCCCGGTCACCGGCCTCGACCGCCTGACGCACCTTCTTCTCTGCGGTCCGCATCGCTGACCGCACCACCTTGTTGCGCTGCCGTGCGTGCTCGCTGGTGCGGATCCGCTTGTTTGCCTGCTTGCTGTTCGCCATCAGTCCGTTGTCTCTGTGTTCTCTGTTGCTGTTTCCATCTTGATTGCCACGTCGCGGTAGGTGATGTCCACGGCGTAGACACGGGCGAAATGCCCCCGGGCGAGGTCTCTTTGACCCTGGCGCTCGGCAATGAGCCCCAGATTGTACAGGATCTCCTTGGCGCGGCCATCCGCATCGGCCAGTCCTTCCAGCGCCGCATCCAGCTGCTGGGTCGCCAGGTCCGGATGCCCTTTCTTGAGGAAGCAGCGGGCCAGCGCGGTCAGGCCGTCGACGCGGTGGCGTTCGTCCTGGGTCACGCGCTGCAGCTCGGCGATGGCGTCGTCGACACGGCCGCCTCGGAGCAGCAGCTTGCCGTACTTCAGCCGCAGGCCCAGATCGGTGGGTCGCTGGGCCACCAGGCGCTCGGCCTCGGCCAGCAGGAAGGCGTCACGCTCGGCCTGGGCGCCCGCCAGGCCGTCCGCGTCGCCTGCGGCCTCGCATGCCTTGACGCGGGCGTCCAGTTGGCTGCGCCTGGCCTGGCCCAGCCGGCTGGCCGCCTCCTCGGAGTCGGGTGCGGCGGCCACCGCGCGCTGCAGCGCGTCGACCGCGCCGTCCAGGTCCTCCAGCCGGGTGGCGGCCTGGGCCAGCGCAAGCAGCTGTTCGATGTCGTCGGGGTTCTCGGCCAGTGCCGCCTCCGCAGTCGCGCGCTCCTCCTTGAGCTGCGCGTCAGTGCGGTGGACGCGCCGCGAGGCCTCCAGGCCGGCCTGGGCATCCTTGTCGCTGATCAGGTCGCGGCTTGATCCGGCGGTGTCGAGCCCGCCCGAGCGCAGGGCGCCCTCGGCCGCCAGGTTCTTCCGTGCCTTGATGGCGTCGTGGTTGCGAGGCTCGATCTCCAGGCTGCGCTCGTAGAACTCCAGGGCCCTGTCCATCTCGCCCTGCCGGTAGCAGACCGCGCCGGCCCGGCGCAGCGCGTGGGCGGACGGGTCCTCGGTCTCGCCCAGGAACGCCAGCACGGCGAGGGCGGATGCGTTGTGGTTTCCCCGCTCGAGCGCATCGGCCAGTCTCAGATTGAGCGCCTCGTTGAAGGGGTCGTGGACCAGCATCTTCTCGTAGAGCGCCGCCACCCGGGCGTGCTTCTTCGTCCAGCGGAAGATCGGCAGCGCCAGGCGAGACGGCAAGGAATTCAGGGCCGCAAAGAAGCCGCCCGTCTTGCCGCGCTTCTTCGCCCGGCCGGCCAGGGCCCGCCGGAGCCCGGCCCGCGCATCTCCCAGATCCGGCTGCAGGTCCAGCAGGTGCTGGTATTGCACAATCGCCGCGTCGAAATTGCGGCGACCAACGGCCTCATCGGCCTTGGAAACGTGTCGGCTCAGGTCCATATCGGGCCGCGCAGGATATCCTTAGGCCAGATGCTTGAGGTCCTTCTCTATCCCGATCCCCGTCTGCGCCGCGTGTCGACGCAGGTCGAGGAATTCGACGACCCGCTCCGGGAGCTGGCCGCGGAGATGATCCAGACCATGACCACCGAAAGCGGCGTCGGCCTGGCCGCCCCCCAGGTGGGCATCAGCATCCGCCTGCTCGTCATGAATCCATCCGGCGAGGAGGGCGACGACCACGCCCTCGTCAACCCGCGCGTAACGGCCTCCTCGGGCCGCGAGACGGGCGAAGAGGGCTGCCTGTCCTTCCCCGGCATCTATGCCTCCCTGGTCCGAGAGACCGAAATCAGGATCGAGGCCCAGGATCTGGACGGCCAAGCGGTCGAATGGACCCTCAACGGCTTCCCCGCTCGTGTCGTGCTGCATGAGCTCGATCATCTGGACGGGATCCTGTTTGTGGACCGGATGAGCCCGGCGGAGAGGATCCGCTGGCGGCCGCGTCTGCGCGAACTGTCGCGGCAGGCCTCCGATGCCGCGCAGGCCGCCGATGTTCCGGGCGTCTGACCCCTCGGGGCTGCCCGACCCCGGGCCGGGCGGCTCGATCACCACCGTCGGCGTCTTCGATGGAGTCCATCTGGGCCACCGGCGCATCCTGGGCGACCTGGTCGATTGGGCGGTCCAGGACGGCGCCCGCCCCACCGTGGTCACGTTTGCCGACCACCCCAAGCAGGTCCTTCTGGGCCACGCACCGGCCTGCATCACCTCGCTGGACCATCGGCTGCTGCTGTTCGAGCGCGCCGGCATCGAGGCGGTCTACGTCCTCGACTTCGCCTCGGTCCACCAGACCGAGGCCGCCGAATTCGCCCGGTCGACCCTGGTGGGACGCCTGGCCAGCCGCGGCCTGGTGCTGGGCTTCGACAGCAAGCTTGGCTTTGAACGCGAGGGCACGCCGGAGCGCATGTCGGCGCTGGGCCAGGAACTGGGCTTCGCGGTCCGCGTGGCCGACGCAGTGGAGGTCGGCGGCCGGGCGGTTTCGTCGACCGCCATCCGCGAGGCGGTCGCCCTCGGCGACCTGGACGGCGCCGCCGCCATGCTGGGCCGCTCCGTCAGCGTCCTGGGCACGGTAGTGACCGGCGACAAGCGCGGCCGCGATCTCGGCTTCCCCACCGCCAACCTGGACCTGCACCACGAGGTGCGGCCGCCGTGCGGCGTCTACGTCGGCGGTGCGCGCCTGGAGCCGACCGATGCCCTGCGGCCCGCGGTCATCAACGTGGGCCGGCGTCCCACATTCCAACCCCTGGACGAGGACCTGGTCGAGGTCCACATCCTGGACTTCGACGAGGACCTCTACGACAAGCGGATCGAGGTCGACTTCCTCGCCCGTCTGCGCGGTGAACGCCGCTTCGAAAGCGCCGCCGCCCTGGCCCTCCAGATCGAGAGCGATGTGGAGGCCGGGCGTGTACTCTGGTCCGACCACGTGGGCGGGTAGCTCAGTTGGTAGAGCACTGCACTGAAAATGCAGGTGTCACCGGTTCGAGTCCGGTCCTGCCCACCACACCGCCACGACCCGTGCGCCAGACCATCCCGATTCTCCTCCTCGGACTTGCCGCCTGCGGCACCACCCAGGGTGCACGGGTCATCAGCGGCACGCCGCCCGCCGACCTGCGCCTGGGCACCACCGACGCGGCCGCGACCGCCGGCGCCGCCAGCGTGAATCCCGCCGCAGCCGAGCCCGGCGGCGGAGGCCACCAGGTCATGGCACTGCTCTCCGGCCAGATCACCTTCTGGAACGCCGGCGACCTCGAGGGCTTCATGTCGGGCTACGCCGAGGACTGCGAATTCGTGTCGTCCGGCGGCCTCCTGCGAGGCCGCGGGCGGCTCCTGGCCATGTACCGCACCTCCTACCCCCCTGGCCAGATGGGGCATCTGTCCTTCAACCGGCTCGACCTGACCCCGCTGGGCTCGCTGCCCGGACGCCCGCGGGCCATGTTCGTGCGCGGCGAATGGAAGGCGGTGCCACCCGGCGGCGAGCCGCGCTCGGGCCTGTTCACCCTGCTGCTCCGCGAAGTGGGCGAGGCCAAGGGCGAGTGGGGACGCTGGCGGATCGTGGTGGACCACACCAGCGGCCTGCCTCCCGACGACGATCCGCCGGAGCCGGGGTCCTGAGCCCCGCAGCGAAGAAGAGCCCGGCGGCACGGGCTTCAGCGATCTGCGGCCTGCTGGCCGAGGAATACCCCAAGGCGGAGTGCGCGCTGGTGCACGACGGCCCCTTCCAGCTGCTCTGCGCAACCATCCTTTCGGCGCAGTGCACCGACGCCCGCGTGAACATGGTCACGCCGGCGCTGTTCGAGCGCTTCCCCGACCCGGCCTCCATGGCGGACGCCCCCGACGGCGAGCTCGAGGACCTGATCCGTTCCACCGGCTTCTTCAACAACAAGGCCAAGTCGCTGCGCGGCGCCGGCGCCGGCATCCGCGACCGGTTTCATGGACAGGTCCCGGACACGATGGCGGATCTGATCACGCTGCCGGGCGTGGCCCGCAAGACCGCCGGCGTCGTGCTGGGGGTCACCTGGGGCAAGGCGGAAGGCGTGGTTGTGGACACCCACGTGAAGCGCATCGCCCACCTTCTGGGGCTGACGAAGCAGACCGATCCAAACAAGGTCGAGCGCGACCTGATGGAGATCCTGCCCGACTCCGAGTGGATCGCCTTCAGCCACCGCGTGATCCTCCATGGTCGCGCTGTCTGCGTGGCCCGCCGGCCCAAGTGCGCAGAGTGCGTCCTGAACGCGCTCTGCCCCTCGGCTCACTAACTGCCGGACGACGTCAGGTTCAGGAACTCGGAGCGGGTGCGCGCATCGCTGCGGAAGGTTCCGAGGCAGCAGGAGGTGACCGCCTGGGAGTGCTGCTTGGCCACGCCGCGCATCATCATGCAGAGGTGCCACCCGCGAGCCAGCACGCCCACGCCGAGCGGCTGGACCACGTCCATCACCGCCTCGGCGATCTGCTGGGTCATGCGCTCCTGGACCTGAAGGCGGCGCGCGAAGATGTCGGCAACGCGGGCCAGCTTGGAGAGACCTAGGATCTTGCCGTCGGGGATGTAGGCGATGTCCAGCTGTCCGTAGAAGGGCAGCAGGTGGTGCTCGCAAAGCGAGTAGAACTCGATCTCGCGGACGATCACCATTTCGGAGGCGTCCGACTCGAACAGGGCGCCGTTCACGACCTCCTCCACCGACTGGCCGTAGCCCTCCGTCAGCTCGCGCCAGGCGCGGGCCACGCGGTCCGGGGTCTTCGCGAGGCCCTCGCGCGACCCGTCCTCTCCGATGTGGCCGAGGAGCTCCCGGGTCAGTCCCTCGATGGGATCGGCAGTTCCACCCAGTTCCTCGGGCCCTCGTACAACCTCAGTCTCTTGAGTCGGCATGGGTTCAGTTCCTGTTCCAGATAGTCCCAGAAGCGGATCGCGAGCAGTTCGGCGGTGGGGATCACCTCCGCCAGCCACTCCACGTCCAGGTTCAGATGCTTGTGGTCGACGGACTCCTCGAAGGAGCCCTTGAGGGCGGCCTCCAGCGCGGCGTCCGCGCCGGGTCCGTCTTCGACCTCGACCTCGATCTCGTAGTCATGGCCGTGGCCCGACGGGTTGTTGCACTTGCCGTAGACGCGGCGGTTCGCCTCCGCGTCCAGACCCTCGGAATGCAGCCGGTGGCTGGCCGAGAACCGCATCCTACGGGCCACGGTGACCGTGCCGGTGCGGGTCT
Source organism: uncultured Planctomycetales bacterium (assembly GCA_964653725.1). Lineage (GTDB taxonomy): Bacteria > Planctomycetota > UBA1135 > UBA1135 > CAZZHK01 > CAZZHK01. The sequence goes on from CAZZHK010000002.1 coordinate 62,351, forward strand.
CGGCCTCTTTCGTCTGGGCGTCCTGCATGACAGTCCCCCATCCTAGGCCATCTTCGGGACAGGATCATTGAAGGAGACGCGCGGCCCGGGCAGGATGCGCGCCTTCACCATGACCGATGGGGAATCCGTGACGGCACACCAAGAGAAAATCGCGACGCGCGCGGCCTACGGAAAGGCGCTGGCCGCCCTGGGCGCAGAGCGCCCCGACATCGTCGTCCTCGACGCCGACCTCTCGGGCTCCACCAAGACCGCGGTGTTCGGAGCGGCCTTCCCCGACCGCTTCTTCAACTTCGGCGTGGCCGAGTCCAACATGATGGGCCACGCGGCAGGCATGGCGATCATGGGCAAGACGGTCTTCGCCTCGTCCTTTGCCATGTTCGCGACCGGCAAGGCCTGGGAGCCGATCCGCCAGTCGATCTGCATCCCCGAACTGGACGTGAAGATCTGTGCCAGCCACGCCGGCGTCACCGTGGGCGAGGACGGCAAGAGCCACCAGATGCTCGAGGACATCGCCCTGATGCGGGTGCTGCCCCACATGACGGTGGTGGTACCGGCCGACGCGCCCCAAACCGAGAAGGCTGTGCGGGCCATCGCCGACACGCCGGGTCCGTGCTACCTGCGCACCTCGCGCATGGCGACGCCGGCAGTGACCTCCGAGGACGACGAGTTCACACTGGGCCGGGCCGACCGCCTGGTGGAGGGCACCGACATCACGCTGGTCGCCTGCGGCGTGCTGGTCTCCGAGGCGGTCCGCGCCGCCGGGATCCTGGCCGAGGCGGGCATCTCCGCCGCCGTCCAGAACCACCACACGATCAAGCCGCTGGACGGCGACGCCCTCGAGGACGCCGCCCGGCAAACGGGCCGGATCCTGACTTGCGAGGAGCACCAGGTAGCGGGCGGTCTGGGCAGCGCGGTCTGCGAGACATTGGCGTCTCGCTTCCCCGTTCCCATCGAGCGGCTCGGCATGCAGGACCGCTTCGGCGAGTCCGGGCCCGGCGGCGACCTGCTGGCCCACTTCGGCCTCGACGCCGCCGGCATCGCAGGGCGCGCGGCCGAGTTCATCGAGAGGGTCAAGTGAGCGGCCTCGGTCCCGAACAGCGCGAGCTCGTCCTCGCTACCGCCCACCAGATTCGCCTCGACGCGCTCGAGATGGTCCATCAAGCCGGCTGCGGCCACCCCGGCGGGCCGCTCGGCATGGCCGAGATGCTGGCGGTGCTCTACCGCACCCAGATGCGCTTCGACCCCGCCCAGCCCGACGAAATGGGTCGCGACCGGTTCGTGCTTTCCAACGGCCACACCTGCGCCGGGCTCTATTCGATCCTCAGCCAGGTCGGCTTCTTCGACCGCACCATGCTGCGCAGTTTCCGCAAGCTCGGCAGCCCGCTGCAGGGCCACCCCCACCGCGGCAGCCTGCCCGGCGTCGACATGTCGACCGGCAGTCTCGGCACCGGCCTCTCCGTGGCCGCCGGCATGGCCCTGGCCGCCAAGGCGGACGGCCGCGATCTGCGCGTCTACGCATCGACCTCCGACGGCGAGAACCAGGAGGGCCAGCCCTGGGAGATGGCCACCTCGGCGGTCCACTACGACCTCGACAATCTCTGCCTGATGCTCGACTGGAACGGCATCCAGATCGACGGGAACACCTCCGACGTCATGGACGCGGGCGACTTGCGCGCCAAGTGGGAGGCCTTCGGCTGGCACGCACTCGAGATCGACGGCCACGACGTCGACGCCCTGTATGCCGCCTTCGAAGAGGCGAAGGCCGAGAAGGGCCGCCCCTCGATCCTCTGCTGCCGCACCTCGATCGGGAAGGGCGTCTCCTTCATGGAGGACACCAGCGCCTTCCACGGCTGCGCCCCCGACGACGAGCAATACGAGACGGCCCTCGCCGAACTCACCGCCGCCGCTCCGTGACCGACCGCCCGCGCCTCGCGGGGCAGATAGGATGAGCCCGTGAAACGCTGGGAGCGTGTTGTCGTGTTCGCGCTGATCGTCTCGACCTGGGCCTATGTCGCCCACCGCCAGCCGTCGCACGAGGCGCTCGTGTTCGACACCGTGTTCGGGCTGGTGCGGGACCGCTACGTCGAGCCCATGGAGTCGGAGGCGATCCTGCGGACCGCGCTGCAGGGAATGCTGGACCATCTGGACCCGTATTCGGGCTACATGCCGCCGGCGGACCGGACGCTCCTGCAGGACGAAACCCGCGGCTCCTTCGGCGGCATCGGCGTGGTGATCGAGACTGCGCTGGAGCCCCTGACGGTGCGGTTCCCGCTGCCCGGCGGCCCCGCCGAGCAGGCCGGGATCGGCGTGGGCGACCGCATCACGGCCGTGGACGGGACGGCGCTGGCCATCCTGGGGCCGGGCGGTGCAACCGGGCTCCTGCGCGGCACGATCGGTGAGGCGGTGGAGGTGACTGTGGCGCCCGTCGATGGTTCCGCGGAGAGGCAAGTGACGCTGACCCGCGCCCGGGTCCCCACGCCCTCTGTGCGAAACGTCGCCTGGGCCGACCGCGCCGCCGGGCTCGCCTATGCTCGCATCTCGTCCTTCACACGCACCACGGCCGAGGAGCTGCGGGACGGACTGGAGGGACTCGAGGCGAACAGCGGGACCGCCCTTCGCGGCCTGGCCCTGGATCTCCGGTTCGCCCGCGGCGGCCTGCTGGACGGCGCGGTCGACACCGCGGACCTTTTCGTCATGGACGGCCTCATCGTCACCACCCGCGGTCGGGACAGCGAGGTGCCCTACGGGGCCAAGGCGGACGCCACCCGCTGGTCCGGCCTTAAAATCGCGCTGTTGGTGAACGGCCAGACCGCGTCGGCGTCGGAGGTGCTGGCCGCCGCGCTGCGCGACCACGGACTAGCGACGCTGGTCGGCAGCCACACCTTCGGCAAGGCCCAGGTCCAGACGGTGCTGCAGATCGACCCGCAGCAGGGCGAGCCATTCGGGGTTCGGCTGACGACGGCCATGTACGAGACGCCGTCCGGCGCCAGCGTGCCCGCCGGCGCGGGCCTGAGCGTCGATGTCGAGGTCGAGACGACGGCCGTGGCAGAGAGCGCGCGCGAACATGCCTTCGCAGCCATCGAGGTCCCGGACGCCCTGATCGGCCAGGTGCGGGATTTCCGGGCCTCCTCCGGGCTCGACGAACTGCGGGTGCCCGAGGCCGACCCTGTGCTCGAAGCGGCGCTCGCCGACCTGCGGCGACGGACCTGAGGGCCCGGCCGTGATCGTGCTCGGCCTGGAGTCCTCCTGCGACGAGACCGCCGTGGCGCTGCTGAGCGGCGGCCGCGAGGTGATCGCCGCAAGGGTCCGCACCCAGGTCGAGGACCACGCGCCCTGGGGAGGCGTCGTCCCGGAGTTGGCCGCCATGGGGCACCAGCGCGCAGTGGTCAACCTGATGGACGAGGTGCTGGGGCTGGGCCGTGCTGCGGGCGTCGGGACCGACGACATCGACGCCGTGGCGGTGACCGCCCGCCCGGGACTGATCGGATCGCTCCTGATCGGGTTGGGCGCCGCCAAGGCGGCGGCCTGGACCTGGGGCGTGCCGCTGGTCGCTGTGGACCACGTGCGCGCCCACGCCTGGTCCGCGACCATCGAGAACGACGGATTCGAGCCCCCCTTCGCGTGCCTGGTGGTGTCCGGCGGCCACACGTCGCTCTACCATGTGGACGGCCCGGACCAGATCGAGCCGCTCGGTTCGACCCGCGACGACGCGGCCGGCGAGGCCTTCGACAAGGTCGCCGCTTTGCTGGGGCTGGGCTACCCGGGCGGGCCGGCGCTCAGCCGAGCCGCCGAGGACGGCGACCCGGCGGCCCTCCACCTGCCGCGCCCGCTCCTGGAGCCCGGCAGCCTCGACTTCTCGTTCTCGGGCCTCAAGACGGCGGTCCGCTATGCGGTCAAGGGTGTCGGCGACCGCGCGCCGATGGATCTGGCCGTGGCGGACGTCGCGGCGTCCTTCCAGGAGGCGGTCTGCGACGTGCTGGTCGAGAAGTGCCGGCGCGCGCTGGACGCCACCGGGCTGGAACGCCTGGCAGTCGCTGGTGGCGTGGCCTGCAACGTGCGGCTGCGGCAGCGGCTGGCCGAGGCCTTCGGCGACGAGCATCTGGCCCTGCCCTCGCCCGGCCTCTGCACCGACAACGCGGTCATGATCGCCGCTCTGGGCTCCGAGATGGCCGAGCGCGGCCTCACGTCACCGCTCTCCGTCGAGGCCTCGGCCCGCGGCCTCGGGTAGATTCGGGAGTGATGGATGCCGTGAGTCTGGAGCGCCTGTTGGAGGAGGTCCGCGCGGGGACCAAACCCGTGGAGGACGCCGTGGCGCAGCTGCGCTCGGTGGCAGTGAGCGGCGATGGGGACATCCGGGTCGACCTCCACCGGGAGCTGCGCCGTGGCTTCCCCGAGGTGGTCTACGGAGAGGGCAAGACCACCGACCAGGTGGTGCGCGCAGCGACAACGATCTGGGAGCACCACGAGGCGCTGCTCGTGACGCGCGTGGACGGAGACACAGCCAAGGCGGTGTGCGAGGCGATCCCAGGGGCCGAGGCCAATGCGGTGGCGCGCACCGTCACGGCGCGCCGCGGCGACGCCGCGGAGGCGGTTGGCCGGGTGGCGATCGTCACCGCCGGGACCAGCGATCTGCCGGTGGCCGAGGAGGCCGCCGTCACCGCCACCGTCATGGGGGCGCATGTCGAGAGCATCAATGATGTGGGTGTCTCCGGGGTTCACCGGCTGCTGGAGCAGACGCCCGTCCTGCGTGAGGCCAGCGTGGTGGTCGTCGTCGCCGGCATGGAGGGCGCCCTGCCCAGCGTGGTGGCGGGGCTCCTCGACGCGCCGGTGATCGCTGTGCCGACGAGCGTCGGCTACGGGGCCTCGTTCGAGGGTCTGGCCGCCCTGCTTGCCATGTTGAACTCGTGCGCCTCGGGTGTCACCGTCGTGAACATCGACAATGGCTTCGGCGCCGGCTACGCCGCCGCCACCATCAATCGCCGGACCACCACCACGCAATGACCGCCCACACGAACGGACACCCCCGCAGACCCGCCCGCCTCGTCCTCGAGGACGGAATGGTCTTCGACGGCCTCAGCGTCGGCGCCGTCGGCGAGGCGATCGGCGAGATGGTTTTCCACACCGGCATGACCGGCTACCAGGAGATCCTCACCGACCCCTCATACCTTGGGCAGTCGGTGGTGATGACCTACCCCTTGATCGGCAACACGGGCACCAACCCCGAGGACGAGGAGTCGCGCGGCACCTGGCTGTCCGCCTTCGTGGTTCGCGAGATGTGCCACCAGCCCTCCAACCACCGCTCGACCGAGTCCCTGCCGGACTACCTGGACCGCCACGGCGTGGTCGGGATCGAGGGCATCGACACTAGGGCGCTGACCCTGCGGATCCGCGAGGGCGGGGCGGTGAAGGGAATCGTGGCGTCGGGCGACGAAATGGACACGGACACCCTGGTCGACATGGCCCACGCCCACCCGGACCTAACCGGCCGCGACCTGGCGACCGAGGTGACCGCGCCTGAGGCCTACCACTGGGACAAGCCGCTGCTGCCCGGTTTCGCGCCGGCGCACTTCGAGACCCGCGAGAGTTCGGCGGACGGTCCGCTGGTAGTGGCCGTCGACTACGGCACCAAGCGCAACATCCTCCGCGCGCTCGTCAGTTCCGGCTTCCGCGTGCGCGTCGTGCCTGCGACCGCCACAGCCGACGAGATCCTCGCCCTGGGCCCCGCCGGCGTCTTCCTCTCCAACGGCCCCGGCGACCCGGCCGCTGTGGAGGGCGCCGCCGAGACGGTGGGCTCGCTGCTGGGCCGCGCGCCGGTATTCGGGATCTGCCTGGGCCACCAGATCCTCGGGCGCGCGCTGGGCGCCGACACGTGGAAGATGAAGTTCGGCCACCACGGCGCCAACCAGCCGGTCAAGGACCTGGACACCGGCGCGGTCGCGATCACTTCCCAGAACCATTCGTTCGCCGTGGACCCGGACGCCCTCCAGGACGGCGCCCGCGTGACCCACGTGAACCTGAACGACAAGACGGTCGAAGGCATCGCCACCGAAGGCGCCTTCAGCGTCCAGTACCACCCAGAGGCGGCGCCCGGCCCCAACGACGCGATGGACCTCTTCACGCGCTTCGCCGAGCGCATCGCCGCCGCCACCACCTGACCGCGCGCGCCGCGGAGGGCGCTATAGGAGGTCGATGGGATCGACGTCGAGGATGGCGCGGACGCCGCCACGCGCCGAGAAGGACTCCTTGGCCAGCGCAGGCAGCAAGGTGTCCATGGCCGCCGGGCGCGCCTTGATCAGCATGTGCATGCGGTGTCTGCCGCGCACGATGGCGAAGGGCGCGGGAGCAGGGCCGAGGATCCTGCCGCCCGCCTCCTCGACCGCTTGGACCAGCCCGGTCGCCGCTGAGCGCGCGCGCTTGTCGACGGCCTTCAGGACCTTGCCCTGGAAGACCAGCCGCGCCATGCGCCCGTAGGGGGGCGTGGCCGTTTCAAGGCGCCGGGCCAGTTCGCCGGCGGCAAAGGTCTCGTAGTCGTGGTGGCGGGCCGCCTCGAGGGCGGGATGGCTGGGCGCGGAGGTCTGTATGAACACCTGCCCGGGTTTGCTGGAGCGGCCAGCCCGGCCCGCCACCTGGGCCAGCAGCTGGAAGGTCCGCTCCGCGGCCCGGAAGTCGGGCATGTAGAGCGCCACATCCGCGTCCACCACTGCGACCAGGGTCACGTTGGGGAAGTCGAGCCCCTTGGCGATCATCTGGGTGCCGACCAGGACGTCCAGCCGGCCCTCGCCGAAGGCGCCGAGGACTTCCTCGTGCGCGTCCTTGCCGACCATTGTGTCGGTGTCCATCCGCGCCACGCGCGCCTGGGGGAAGGAGCGGCGCACCGCCTGCTCGACCCGCTCCACACCGACCCCCACGCGGTCCAGCGCCGCATGGTCGCAGGACGGACAGCCCTCCGGGACCGCCCGGTCCAGGTTGCACAGATGGCACAGCAGCCGGTTCGAACGGCTGTGCAGGGTCATCGAGGAATCGCACTCGCTGCAGCGCAGTGTGCGCCCGCACGCCCGGCAGTAGAGCACCGGCGCAAAGCCGCGCCGGTTCAGGAACAGCAGGGCCTGTTCGCCGCGCTCCAGCGCGCCGGCCAGGGCCTCCATGACGCTCGGCGCCAGGATCCGCCAGGACCGGTCGTCGGCCTCGCTGCGCATGTCGACCAGCCGCACGGTGGGCAGCACGCCCCCGCCCACGCGGTCGGGCAGACGCAGCAGTTCCAGGTCGCCGGCCTGGGCCAGCGCGTAGGTCTCCAGCGACGGCGTCGCCGAGCCCAGCACGCAGGCGGCGCCGGCGCGCCGCGCGCGTTCCAGGGCCACGTCCCGTGCGTGGTAGCGGGGACTCGATCCCTGCTTGAAGGAGGGCTCGTGCTCCTCGTCCACGACGATGACGCCTAAGTCGGCGACCGGGGCGAAGACCGCCGAACGGGCGCCCACCACGACGCGCTTGCTCCCCGAACGGATGGCCTCCCACTCGGACCGACGCTCGGCGTCGGTCAGCCGGCTGTGGAGGACCGCCACACCGTCGAATCGCTCCCGGAAGCGCCGCACCGTCTGCGGCGTCAGCGCGATCTCCGGCACCAGCACGATGCCGCCGCGGCCTGCGGCCACCGCCGCCTGAAGGGCGCCGAGATAGACCTCCGTCTTGCCGCTGCCGGTCACGCCCCACAGACAGAAGGCACCGCCGGGTCCCGGGCGCGTGATGGCCTCCAGGGCCGCCGTCTGCGCCTGCGTCAGCTCCGGGGGGCTCGTGCGCTCCACACCGTCCCCCGCCAGCAGCGAGTCCGGGGCGCGTTCGACGCTCTGGCGGAGCACCCAGCCCTTCTCCACGACCGCATGGATCGGTGTGGCCGACAGGCCGGTCCGGCGCCGCAGTTCGCTCAGCTCGACGGGACCGCCGTCGAGCGCCTTCAGTTCGCGCAGCACCCGGGCCTGCTTGGGCGCCCGCTTTTCCAGGGCTGCCTGCTCTTCGGCCGTGGGCGCCGGCCCCAGCACCAGCTCGGCCACCTGGCGTGCCTGCGACCGGCGCCGAGCGGCGCCCGGCAGGATCGCGCCGAGGGCCTCGCCCGGCGCACACCCGAACCGTTTTGCAATCCACAGTCCCAGGTCCAGCAGCTCCTCGCCCAGGAGCGGTTCGGGGTCCAGGACATGGAGGACGTCGCGCATCCGCGACGCGGGCACGTCGGTGGCATCGCTGAGCCCCAGCACCACACCAACCTCTTGTCCCGAGCCCAGCGGGATGCGCACGCGGCAGCCCGTCTGGACCTGGCCCCGCAGCTCGGGCGGGACACCGTACGTATAGGCGGTCGGGACGGGGCGGATCGGGGCGACCTCGCAATAGAGGCCGGCTGTCTGTGCGGTCCTCCGAGGCGCTACGACGGCAGCCTTGTGAGAGTCACCACCGCCGCGTCGTCCATCTGTCCCTCCGGGCCTGTCCACCGGGACAAGATCGCACGCAGACCCCCCCCATTGCCATCCCCAAGGGCCTCCTTCCGGCACGCGGCCAGGAATCTCATTTCGCCCAGAGCCTCCCCGTCGGGGTTTTCGGCTTCCAGCGCGCCCGTGGTCGCCAGCACCACGCGATCGCCGGGCTCCAGGAACAGCGCCCTGGCCTCCAGCGTCTTCTCGAACACCGGGCCCTCGTCGAATCCGAGAGCGAAGCCCTCGCAGGAGACCAGGCTCCCCCGGCCGTCAGGCCCCAGCCGGATGAGCGGTACTTCGTGGCCGGCCGAGATGATGGTCATGGCGCCGCTCGCCGGCTCGAGCCGCACCAGCAGCGCGGTGACGAACATGCCGCTGCGCATGTCCCGGCTGACCGCACGGTTGGCGGCGAAAAACGCCTCCAGCGGGTCGGCTGCACGCTCCAGTTCCTGCCGCAGCACTGCGCGCGCGCTGCTGCCGACCAGCGCGGCCGGCATGCCGGTACCTGCCACGCCGGTCACCAGGCAGTCCAGCCGACCTGGCCCCTCGGCCACGTCGTAGAGGGCGCCGCCGATCTCGGGCGACTCCGCCAGGAAGGCCGCGACGGAATAGCCGTCCGGCTGCGGCAGCTCGCTGGGCAGCAGCGCCTCGCGGATCTCGGCCGCCACCGCCACCTCGTGTTGACGGCGCCCGGCCTCCGCCTCCTTTTCGCGGGCTGCGCCCAGGGCCATCCGCATCCGCTCCACGGCGCGGCCCAGGATCGCGATTTCGCCCACGCCGGACTCGCCCGAGCGAGTCGGCCGGTCCAGGTCGCCTCGGCTGATCCGCGACAGATCGCCCATGATCCCGTCGAGTGGCGCCGCCACCGCCTTCCCGACCCGGAAGGCCACCCCCAGGCTGACCGCCGCCAGCGCCAGGACCACGACCCCCACCAGCACCACCAGGTTGCCGGTCAGGTCCTGGAGGCGACGGATCGGCACAGCCACGCTGGGCCGTCCCGCCCCGCCCGCATCGGTGTCGGACATTCGCATGGGACGCCACACGAGGGCCGGCTCCGTGTCTGCCGCGCCCTTGAACGCAACAGGCGCTTCATAGATCTCGGTCCCACGCAGGACGGTGAATGAATCCGGCGCAGGGGCCGGCGATCCGGCCTCCACCCAGCGGAGAGCGTCCACACCGAATTCGCGCACCCCCTGGTCCACCGCCTGGCCGTTCATCCAGACCAGCGCCAGGCCGGCCCCGGCAGCCACCACGGCGACCCAGATCCCCATGTGCACCGCGAAGCGGGCCGCGATCCCCATGCCGCCGCGCCTCTTCTCCGCCATGTCTAGGGGAGCAGCCCGGGCGGGCCCCATACACGGATCGCCGCCAGAACCAGCCAGCCCCACACGCCCGACGACACGTCGTCGAGGATGATGCCGTGGCCGCCGCCGAGGGCCTCCAGGCGCCGTCCGGGCCACGGCTTCCAGATGTCCAGGAAGCGGAACAGGAAGAATGCGACGATCAGGGTGGTGACGGCCGGGCGCGTCACCCAGCACACGGTGATCAGGTAGCCGATCACCTCGTCCAGGACGAAGACACCCGGGTCCTTTCGGCCCTCATGCTTCTCGCACCAGGGCGCCAGGGACCAGCCCACCGCGTAGAGCACCGCGCACAGACCCAGCGCCCAGACGGCGAAGTGCTCCTCGGGCAGGAGCAGCGCCGCGGCCACACCACCCAGCGTGCCGGCGGTGCCCGGCGCCACCGGTGACCGGCCCAGGAACAGGCAGCTGACGATCGCCGTCTTGATCGTGTCCATGGCTCAGCCGCTCAGCACCTTGTGGGCCCGGAGGACATAGTTGAAGCCCGACAGCAGCGTCACGGTCAGCATCGCCCAGACCAGCGGTTCAGTGAATCCGGCCAACGTGCCTGGCCAGCCTTGCTGGAACAGGACCAGCCCAACGACGACGCACTGGAGCACCATCTTGGCTTTGCCCAGCTTGTCGGCAGGAAACGCCTTGCCGGCCGTCTCTGCCGCACCCCGGAGACTGGTCACCAGAAGCTCGCGGAGCAGCACGACCACGATCATCCAACCGGCGATCGGCGGCGCGGGATCCAGTCCCATCACGAGGATCAGGGAACCGATGATCAGCATCTTGTCGACCACCGGGTCGAGGATGCGACCCAGCGCGCTCTCGGTGCCGGTGCGGCGCGCCAGCCAGCCGTCCAGAAAATCGGTGGCTGCCGCCACCAGGAAGGCGGCAAATGCCCAGCGCGCGGCATCGGAGCCGACGGACGGCCCGCAGGCCAGGATCCAGAACAGGCCCACCGACAGGACGAGGCGCGCGCCGGTGATCCGGTTGGGGACGGTGTCGATCCTCACGCGCCGAGTGTCGCGTGTGCGGCCGCCGGACCCAAGGGAGGAGTTCCTATTGCGGGCGCGAGGACTCCCACTCCTCGCCGGTCAGCAGGATCTCGCGCGGCTCACCCGGCGTATGGGGCCCGATGGCGCCCAGTTTCTCGAGATCCACGATCAGCGAAGAGGCGTCGCCCAGACTCACCTGCAGGTCGTCGGCCAGGGCCGTAGCAGAAACACGCTGCGCCGCGAAGAGCGAGCGCGCGGCACGGTCCAGATCCTCGCTCGAGTGCATCGGCAGCGCCGGGTCGTCCCGACCGACGCCGATGTCAGGAAACAGCTGGCCCGTCTCCGGCTGGACCGCCGGTTCGTCATCGACAACGGGTTCCGGCTCCTCGACGGCCGCCTCGATCTCCTCTTCCGTCTCCGGCTCCTCCACGGCCACGGCCGCCTCCCTCGGCGTGAACTCAGGTTCCTCTTCACCAGGCACGTCCGGATCGGGAATGTCGGTCAGGAACGAGGTCTGGAATTCCGGATCCTGGAAGTCATCCGGTGCTGCGCCCAGCGTGTCCATCACGCCCTCCAGGCGGCTGGAGTATTCCGTCAGGCCATCCATCAGCGCCTCGGCCTCCGGTCCGGGGCCGCCCAGCAGGACCGCCTCTTCGTCGGCACTGACCCCGTCAGGGCTCTCGCCCGGCGGCATCAGGATTCCGGTCGATGCCTCGGCCAGGCTGCGGCGCCCGGGCCAGGACCCGGTCAGGGCCACGAAGCCCAGGGCCATGATCCCGCCGGCCAGAACGGTGGCACCCACTCCGGCCCCGATCGGACCGCCTGCTTCGTGGAGAAGACCGCCCATCCAGCCGCCCACGCGGGGGCCGACCAGCAGGCCCAGCAGGAAGGACATGCCGACGCCCGCGCCGACACACGCCATGGACTTGGACCAGACCCGCCTGGACGGACCGTCCAGAAACGACCGGACCGCCATGGTCAGTCCCAGAAAACAGGCCAGGGCGGGCCCAATCGGCCCGAACAGGCTGTGGAGACCCACGACAGCCCCTGTCAGCAGGTTCTCGTGGTAACCCCCTCCCAGGATCTGGAAGTCGTAGTAGGGCACCGCCGTGAGCCCGAAGACGGTCAGTGCGACCGCCATCAGGGACCGGACCAGGTGCTGCCACTCCGCCGTGCGCTGCACGACCGCGGACTCTTTCGGGGGCCCGTGAAGGGCTCGTTCAAGGCTCAGAAGGTCGGTCACTTCACTGCTCATTTGTTCTTGCCTCCGCGCCGCCTGTGGCGCTCTGCTGCTCCCATTCCTCGAGGGTCAGAAGTACCTCCCGGGACTTGCTGCCCCGGAAATCGCCGACAATGCCCCGCTCGCCCATCTGGTCGATCAGGCGCGAGGCTCGTGTGTAGCCGATCTGCAGCGCGCGCTGCAGCAGGGTGGCCGATCCGCGCTGGTTTTCGAGGATCACCCGCACAGCCTCCTCGAAGAACGGATCATCGGCCTTCTCGCCGCCGGGCTCGCCGACGGGTTTCACCTGGATGAGTTCCTGATGGTGCTCGGTCTGGTAGGAGTCGCCCTTCCAGAACTCGACCACCTTGCGGATCTCACGGTCGTTGACGATGGCGCCCTGGGCGCGGTTCAGGTCCGGTGAACCGGGCGGCATGTAGAGGCAGTCCCCCTTGCCGAGCAGCGCATCGGCGCCGTTCCGGTCCAGGATGACTCGCGAATCGACCTTCGACGCCACCATGAAGGCCAGCCGCGTGGGCAGGTTGCCCTTGATCAGCCCGGTGATGACGTTGGTGGACGGCCGCTGGGTGGCGAGGATCATGTGGATGCCGACCGCGCGGCTCTTCTGGGCCAGACGCGTAACGGCGGTCTCGACCTCGCGTCCGGCGGTCATCATCAGGTCGGCCAGCTCGTCGACCACGACCACCGTGTAGGGAAGCTGCGCGGGCGCCTGTTCCAGTTCGGTCTCGTCCCAGCCGTTCTGCTTGAGGCGCCGCTTGGCCTTCTCCTCCCCCAGTTCGTTGTAGGTGACGATGTTCTTGACCCCGGCCGCGCTCAGCAGCTCGTAGCGGCGGTCCATGTCCCGGCACAGCCATTCGAGAATGGCCGGCGCCTTCTTTGCATTGGTCACCACCGGACACAGCAGGTGCGGCAGGTTCTTGTAGGGCTGCAGCTCGACCATTTTCGGATCGACGAGGATCAAGCGCAGTTCATCGGGGCTGCGGGACATCAGGAGCGAGATGAGGATCGAGTTGATGCACACCGACTTGCCCGAGCCGGTGGAGCCCGCAATCAGCAGGTGGGGCATGGCAGCAAGGTCCTCGAAGACCACCGAGCCCTCCACGTCCCTGGCCAGGCTGATCGGCAGGCCCATCCGGGCGCGCTCCGCAACCGTTTCCTCGAGCAGGTCGCGCAGCGCCACCGTCTCGCGCAGGTCATTGGGCACCTCGATGCCAATGGTCGAGCGACCGGGCAGCGGCGCGACGACGCGCACAGAGGACACGGTCAGCGCCATGGCCAGCTCACCCGCCACGCCGCTGAGCCGGTTGATCTTCGTGCCCGGCGGCGTCTTCACCTCGAACAGCGTCACGGCCGGGCCGTGGGTGTGCTGGACCACCTCGCCGTCGACCCCGAACGCCCGCAGGGTCTCTTCGATGTCGCGCGCCCGGGAGCGCAGCTCCTTCTCGAACCCCTTGCCCGCCGGGGTCCCCTTCTCGAGCAGGTCCATCGGCGGCAGAACGTCGTCCGCGCCGGGGAAGGGCAGCGCGGGACTGGCCTCCTTTGGTTTCGCACCGGCCGGTGCCTTCTTCGTCGGCTTCACCGCGGCCTTCGCCCTGTCGGCGACTGCTGTGACCCTGGACTCGACCGGGGCCTTGGGCTTGTCCTTCTGGCGGGCGGCCCGCCCCTTCTCCGCCTCGTTCAGGCGGTCCCGGAGCATGCCCAGACGGCCCGCCACACCGCCAATCAGGGCCTGGAAGCCCCAGTCGGTCGCCAGCGGCAGCGCCAGGACCGCCGCAACGGCCAGCACGATCCAGGATCCGAACGGCCCGAATCCGGACTGCAGGACCGGGCTGACCAGCGATCCGATCCACCCGCCGGCGCCCATCGGCAGCCGCACGGAGGCCGACGAGGCCCCGGCCGGACCGTCCAGGGGAAATATCCCGTCCAGGGCCGTCGCGAACGCGACCAGGAGCACCGCAGAACCAACCGCCCGCGGCACCAGTCCGGTGCCGTCGGTGCGCGTGAAGGCGACCCCTGCCCAGCCGGCCATCAGCGCCATCAGCACCCAGGCGGCGGCCCCCACCAGGGACAGCCCCGCGTAGCCGATGCCGTAGCCGATGCGCCCGCACAGGTTGGTGGCCGCTCCCGCCGCGGGGTAGTCCACGTGGAAGGTGGCCAGCGAGGTCAGCAGGAAGAGGGCCGTGCCGGCGAGCAGAACGCCAGCCAGCTCGCGGGCCCTCTCGGGGCCAGCGGCTTGTCTCCAAGCCAATCTGATCCGCCCTGTTTGCACCAATTCGCCCCCCTCCCGGGGACTGTGTTCAGGGACACACGATGTGGATCAGGCGACGGGCCACCGTGGCCTTGGACGCCTCGGGGATCTCGACCCGCTGGCCGTCGCTGCCCAGCACCAGGACGCTGCTGCGTCCCGAGCCGAGAGCATCAGGCCCGTTGGCCACGATCCAATCCAATCGTTTGTCTCTGAGCTTGGCTTTGGCCCGCCGCTCCAGGTCGGCTGCTTCCAGGGCGAATCCCACGAGCGTCGGACGCCCCCGCCGTTTCCCGAGCTCCTTGAGGATGTCGGGATTGGGCACGAGCCCCACCGCTCCGGGACCGCCCCTGCGCTTGGACAGCTTGCCGCTGACCCGGCGCGCGGGCCGGTAATCACTAACCGCGGCCGCCATGATAACCGTGTCAACCCCGTCCACCAGCGCGAGAACCGCCTTTCGCAGGTCTCTTGCGGACTCGATCGGGACCGTTTTCACGCCTTCCACGGGCCGCAATTGCACCGGTCCGCTCACCAGCGTGACCTCGAAGCCCCGGTCCCGGGCCGCACGGGCCATTGCGTAGCCCATCTTTCCGGTGGACGCATTGGTCAGGAAGCGGACGCTGTCGTACCACTCCCGGGTCGGACCGGCGGTCACCAGCACCCTGTGCGCCGCCACTCAGTCCACCCTCATCCGGTGTTCATGAAGCTGGCCGTAGATCTCATCGCACTCGGCCAGCACGCCCGACAAGGCGTCCAGTACTTCGGCCGGCTTCGGAACCCAGGGCGCGAAGCCCGTCGAATCCCACACGCTGGCGTACCAGTGGGGCCCCCAGACACCGTCGGTCTCCCGCGGTCCGGTCTCCCAGGACAGCATGTGCGGATCCCACGCTACGCCCACATGGGCGCACAGGCCGCGCAGCATTCCCTCCGGATCCTCGAGAACGTCCCGCGTGTCCAGGATGGGCGGGGCCTCCAGGCCCCCTTCCGTCCAGCGCTCGAACAGCGCCAGTTGCTGGGGCAGGCCGGTGCCGGCCACGTCCGGGTCCGGCGTCACCGCCGCCAGCGAGGCCAGCATCTCGGCCGGCCTCCTGATCAGCAGGCAGTGTGTGAGCGAGTCCATCCAATCACCCGCCATGCCCTCCAGCAGATGGTGGGCCATGTGCTTCTGGTAGTAGACCGGGCGGTCGCCGGGGACCGGGCCTGACAGCGCCGCCGCCACCTCGCGCCAGTCGGTCGGCTGGCTGGCCAGGACCTCGTCGCGCCCGGGATGGTCCAGACCGGTCTGGTCCAGGTAGTGGGCGTAGAACGGCTCGTCCACCACGGCGGTGTCGGACCGGCTGCCCCAGGCCCGCAGGAGGGCGGTGGAGATGTTCCGGGGACCGGACCACATGGCGACCCGGACGGGAGCGTCCACTTTCCCTTCCCTATCCCGCCAGGACGGCGAGGACCGCCTCGACGATCTCGGAGGGTTCGGCCATCCGGCCCTGCCCCTCGTCGCGGCAGGCCAGGAATCCCTCGCCCGGCTCGACCACCTGCCAGCCGACCTCGCGGAGGGTGCCGGTATTGCGGGCCACCAGCGGATGGCGCCACATGGCCGGGTTCATGGCGGGCGCCATCAGCCGCGGCGCCTCGCTTGCCAGGGCGACCGTCGTCGGCAGATCGTTGGCGATGCCCGCCGCCATCCGGCCGATCAGGTCCGCGGTGGCCGGCGCGTACACCAGCAGGTCGGCCCGGCCTCCCAGATCGATGTGATCCATCGGCGCGGCCGCATCCGCGTCGAACTCGTCGACGCCGCAGGCGTTGCCCGTCACCGCGCGGAGCAGCGGCGGCCCCACCAGCCGGGCCGCATTGCGCGTCAGGACCGCGTGCACATCATGGCCCTCCTGGACCAGTCTGCTGGCCAGGTCCACCGCCTTGTGGGCCGCCGCCGAAGCCGAGATGCCGAGCACGATGGTGCTCACAGGGCGATCCCTGCAGCCCGAGCCGTCTCACGGACCGCCGATTCCAGGTCGTCATTCACGATAATGCAATCGTAGCGGTCCGAGTGGGCCGACTCGGCGCGGGCGTTGGCCAGGCGGCGTTCGATGACCTCGTCGCTGTCGGTTCCGCGGCCCTCCAGCCGGCGGCGCAGTTCTTCGGTGTCCGGCGGCGCAATGAAGACATAGGTCGCCTGGACCCCGCTAGCACGCAGCAGGTCTGCCCCCTGGACGTCGATTTCCAGCAGCACGGTCCGGCCCCGAGCGGTCATTTCCTCGACCGGGCCGCGAGGGGTTCCGTAGCGGTGGCCATGGACCAGCGCGTGCTCGAGGAAGGCGCCGTCCTCGACCATGGCGGAAAAGGTCTCCTCGTCCACGAACCGGTAATGGTCCCCGTCCGTCTCTCCCTCCCTCGGCGGCCGGGTGGTGACGCTGACCGACCACACCACTCCCGGCGCATCAAGAAGACGATTGCAGATGGTCGTCTTCCCTGACCCGGAGGCCCCGCTGATGACCACCAGACGGCCGTCACTCGACATTGGCCACCTGCTCGCGGATCCGGTCCACCGCAACCCGCAAGTCCACCGCCCGCCGGGCCTGGGTGGGCTCGCCCGCCTTGGCCGACAGCGTTCCGGCCTCGCGCCCGCACTCCTGGCCCAGGAAATCCAGACGGCGTCCGTGTGCCCCGCCGGTCCGCAGAAGCCGCCGCACCTCGCCAAGGTGCTCTTCGAGCCGCGCCCGCTCCTCGGAGGTGTCGGACCGGTCCACTGCGCGGAGCGCCTCCGCAGCCAGCGCCCGGTCCTCGATGGCCAGTCCAAGGGCCATCTCTGCTGCCCGCCTGTGGAGGGCCTTCGCCGCCCGGCGGGCCGCTGCCGGCTCAGCCCGGCCGATCCGGCCCACCAGGGCTTCGGCACGGGCCGCGTGCTTGTCGATGTCGGCGGCCACCGCCGCGCCTTCCCTGGCACGCTCGGCGGCCAGGTCCGCCAGGGCCGTCGCCACTGCCTTTTTCACCGCCCTCCCCGCCGCGACCGGCTGAGGGCCGTCGGCGATCACCACGCCGGGCGCGACCAGCACGTCGGCCAGGACCGGTTCGGTCAGCCCCGTCCGCTTCGCCAGCCGCTTGAGCTTGCGCGCCGCCAGCTCAGCGGCAGCGTCGTCGATGCGACGCGGAGCAACCGCGCCTCCGGGCCTCTCCGCCCGTACCTGGACGCTCACCGTGCCACGGCCGACCTTGCGGCGCACCGCATCTTCGATTGTCGCCTCCAGTCCCGGCGCCTCCACCGGCAGACGCAGCCGGACGGACAGGCCACGGCCGTTCACGGACCGGATTTCGCACCGGAAGGTCGTGCCCCCGGCCTGCGCCTCGCCCTGGCCGTGCCCCGTCATGGACACCGCCCGCGGGGCGGCCCCAGTCATGTACCCCTCGACCCCGGCTTGACGGCCGTCGAGCCCTCCCTGCACAGCGGGCACTCATCTGCCTCCCATGCGTTGGCATCGACCGGCAGGACGCTTCTGTAGGCGACATCGAACGGCGATTCGCCGCCTGTGCGGTCCACCAGGGATCCCACCCCGATCACCAGCGCCCCCATCGATCGGATCAGGGCGATGGCCTCCTTGGAGGAGCCTCCCGTCGTGACGACGTCCTCGACGACCAGCACGCGATCGCCGGGCTCGACCGACCAGCCACGCCTCATCTGGAACTCGCCGTCCACGCGCTCCACCCATACCGACTTCGCTTCCAGTTGGCGGGCCGTCTCGTAGCCGACCGTCACCGCCCCCAGGGCAGGTCCCACCACCACCTCGACGCTGTCGTCGCGCCACTTGTCGGCCAGCGCGGCACACGCCTCGGAGGCCGGGCCTGGGTACTGCATCAGCCGGGCGCACTGGACGTAGCGGTCCGAGTGCTTCCCCGACGACAGCAGGAAATGGCCCTCGAGGAGCGCCTCCGCGGCCAGCAGGGCCTCGCGGAGGCCCGATCCGTCACCTGCCATCAGCGGTTCTCGCCGGTGCCTGGAACGACCGGCGCCCCTACGCCCGGCACGGGCGCATCCGGCGCCTGGAAGCGGCCACTGTCCTCGGACGACCGGCCGACGACGTGGATCAGCAGCGCCGAGACAATCCAGGTGGCGGCCAGACCGGCAGTCACCTTGTTCACGCCGCCCGCTTTCACGCCGAAGGTCTGGGCCCCGGCGCCGCCGAACGCGTCGCCCAGGCCGCCGCCCTTGCCCTCCTGGACCAGGATCAACAGCATCAGGGCCAGCCCCGACAGGACGAACATCACATAGAGAAGAATGGTGAGCATGACGGTCAGTGGGCCCCTGCCAGGGCGCACCCGGCATCAATGATCTTGGCGAAGGTGGGGGCTTTCAGGGACGCACCACCCACCAGGACACCGTCGACGTCCTCGACGGAAAAGATCTCACGGGCGTTCTCGTCGTTGACGGAGCCGCCATACAGGATGCGCATCTCGGCCGCGGCCGCACCGTCGCACATCCCCTCGATGACGCCGCGCAGATAGGCATGCACCTTGGCCACCTGCTCCGTCGTCGCGACCTGGCCTGTTCCGATGGCCCACACGGGCTCATATGCCAAGGTCAGGGAGGTGACTTGGCTGCGGGCCAGACCGTCGATGGCGCTCACCAGCTGCTCTCGGACCACGTGGTCGGTCTGGCCGGCTTCGCGCTCCTCGAGCTTCTCGCCGACGCACAGGACAACGCGCAACCCGGCGTCCAGTCCCAGCGCAACCTTGGCGCGCGCCTGGTCCAGAGTCTCGCCGAACACATGCCGGCGCTCGGAGTGCCCTACCAGCAGGGCGTTCGCCCCGAGGTCCTTCATCATCGACACGGAAGTGGCGCCGGTGAACGCGCCCCGGGACTCGTGGCAGGCGTCCTGGCCGCCGACCCACATGCGCGTGCCGGCCGGCAGGGAATCCGCAACGGCGCCCAGGTAGGCGGCCGGCGGGTAGATCGCGACATCCACGGCCCCGTCCGCGTCAGCACACCGACGCTCCACGGACGCGGCCAGATCCACAGCGCCGGCGCGGTCCAGGTGCATCTTCCAATTGCCCGCGACCAGCAGCTTCCTCATGCGGTCACCACCTCGCTCGATTCGGGCTCGCGGGCCGCCTCGAACACCGCCTCCAGGCGGGGAATGAGCGCCGTCAATTCCGACGGCAGGATGGCCTGGTGGGCATCGCACAGGGCCTTGTCCGGGGAGGGGTGGACCTCGATCAGCACGCCGGCGGCTCCGCAGGCCGCCGCGGCCAGTGCCATCGGCCCCACCAGGTGGGCGCGGCCGGTCGCGTGCGATGGATCCACCACCACCGGCATGCCGGACTTGCCCGCCGCGTCGACCACCGCGGCCAGGTCCAGGCAGTTTCGCCGGCCCTGGTCGAACGACACCACGCCGCGCTCGCAGAGGATCACGCGCTCGTTGCCGCCCGACAGGATGAAGTCGGCGGCGCACAGCCACTCGGAAACTGTCGCATCCATGGCGCGTTTCAGGAGCACCGGCTTCGATGTACGGCCGATCTCGGTCAGGAGAGGCGTGTTGCGCATGCTCCGCGCGCCGACCTGGATCATGTCGGCCACCTCCGCGACCGCCTCCACATGGCGTGGGTCGGTGGCCTCGGTCACGGTGCCCAGCCCGGTCTCCTCGCGGGCGGCGGCCAGGATTTCGAGACCCTTCGCACCGAGGCCCTGGAATGACGCCGGCTGGCTGCGCGGCTTGTAGGCGCCCCCGCGAAGGAGCTGTGCCCCTGCGGCCGCCACCGCCCGCGCAGCGGCAAGGTAGGTTTCCTGGCCCTCCACCGAGCACGGCCCGGCAGCCGTAAGGAAGGTCCCGCCGCCGACAGTCAAGGGTCGCGGACCGTCGATGGCCACCGGTCCGCGGCCTCCGCCGGCGGCCAGGGTCCAGGGCGGAGAGACGGGGACGACCCGGGCGACGCCCTCCATGGCGGAAAGACGTCCGGCCAGGTCCACGTCCGGTCCGCCCAGGGCGCAGATCACCTGCTGCCCGTCCGGCCCGGAGACCGAATGAGGCGAAAGGCCTGCAGCCCGGACCTGCTCGAGGACCTGCTCGGCGGCGGACGCGCCGCATTGGGGACGAAGGACGATGATCATGGATGGGGACCGCCAGAGAAGCGGGGGCAAGAGTCTAGCGAGGCCCATCGGAAACGGTCAAAGACGGCGATCGGGCCCACGCGGGCTCCTAGAATCTCATTCATGGCCTCTACGGATCCTCCCCCCTTCTCCCGGGCAGGCATCTGCCTCTGCCTGGGTGTGGTGGCGCTGGCGGGAGTGCTCCGCTGGCACGGTTTCGACGCGGGCCTGGATTTGCGGCCGCGGGCAGACGCGCTGGAATACGCCCTCGGCGCCGAGTCCCTGGCCTCCGGTCAGGGGTACACGATCAAGGTGGACGGGGATCTCTACCCGCCCCGCTACCCGCCGGGCAACTCGTGGATCGCCGCCCCCTGGGTTCCGTGGCTCGGCGATGGGGCCCGCGCTGTCGTGTTCAGCAACTGGCTCTGGAGCACCATCGCGGTGGGGCTGCTGGCATTCGCCGCCCGCCGTGCGCTGGGCGACCGGGTGGCCGTGGCCGCGGGTCTGGCCATGGCGCTGGCGCCGCTGGCCATCTCCTCGTCCGGCCGGGCCATGAGCGAGGGCCCGTCCCAGGCCGCTGCGTGCCTGTGCCTGGTCATGGGCCTGCAGGCGCTCCGGACCGGGGCGGGCTGGGGGCGCCTGGGCCTGGTCTGCGGCCTGGCCTGCGCGCTGCGATTCACCCATGCCCTTTTCCTGGCCCCCGTTGCCCTCCTCTGCCTGTCCCGACGAACCGATCCGCGCGTGGGCCCCGGCTGCCTGAGGGCGGCGGGCGGCTTCGTGTTGGGACTGCTGCCCCTGCTGTCGGCCCAGGACACCGCCTTCGGCAGCCCCCTGTCGACCGGCTACGGGTGGTGGGTGCCGGACATCTACGGTGCGGGCATGACGTTCGGCTGGGACTACGCAGTCGTGGCGCCGCTGGAGGGGGGCACGGGGTCGAGCAACCTGGAGGTGTTTGCCCGCAGCCTGGTGGGCATGGGCGACCTGCTGGCCTGGCCGGCCGCCCTGCTGGCCCTGGCGGGCGCCGCCGTGGGCCTCAAGAGGAAGTCGACCGAGGAACAGCGGACAGCGGTGGTCCTGGGGTGGGGGTTCCTGCTTGCGCTGGCCGTCTTCCACCTGCCGTATTTCCACCAGGAGGAGCGGTTCCTGCTGCCGGCCCTGGGTCCGCTGTGCCTGGTCGCGGGCCTGTGCGCCGGAGCCGGTCCGGTGGGCCGCGCTTCCGCCGCCGCCGCCCTGGTGGCATGCCTGCCTGCCGCGCTGGACCCACCGCAGCATCTGACCGGCGATCTCGGCGTGCTGCCGGACGGCACCGTCACGGACGGATCCTGGGAGGTTCGCTCCCTGGCCGCAGCGGCAGCCGTCATGGAGGACGACGCAGTGCTCGTGGCCCGCACACCGTCCGCCCTCTTCGAGCGGCATGTCCGGTCCGGCTCCAGCAGAATCCTGATGACGGTGGGTTACGACGAGCACCGCAGCCGCGTGAGACGCTTTTCCCTGCGGCCCCTCCGCGAAGGGTCGCCGCCGGGCTGGATCGAGGACGTGATCGTGCCGCCCCTCACACCGGCACGGGCCGAACGGGCCCGGGCCTCCCTGGCCGCCCACATGGAGAGCGGCCGGGCGGTCTATTTCCTGACCTCGGGCGTGCTGGAGACGCTGGTGCCTCAGGAGGGCACCGAGGAGCTGTTTGGACCGGCCGTGTTCGAGCAGGTCCTCGCCGCGTTTCCGCGGCAGGTCGTCGTCCAGGGGCAGGGATGGGACCTCTATCGGCTGGAGCCGCCCCGCTAGGATTCCCGGCCCGTGAGAGATGTCTTCGTCCGCGCCCTGGTGGTGGTGCACCTGTCCCTGCTGGCCTTCCCGCTCTTGTTCATGGCCTCGTTCGCCGAGGTCCACCTGGGCGAGCAGCGGCTTGACCACCCCGACCCGGCCACTGCCCACCGCTGGCAGCGCTACGTGCCGTGGATGCGCGGCGACCTGCCCGGCTTCATCGAGCGGGCCAGGGCCCGGATTCCCGAAGGCGACTCGATCCTGCTGTGGGCCACGGACATCGAGACGGCGGGCCAGAGCGCCCGCTGGCACCTGTTCCTGAACGAGGCGCTGTTCCCGCGCAAGGTGTTCATTCACGAGCCGGCCCTGGCCTCGGGAACGATGGCCGACTACGAAGATTGGGTCGAACTCTACGCCGCTGCCCATGTCGACCTGATGACCGGCCACCGGTGGCTGATCCACTTTCCCGTGCTGCCCGAGTTCATAGACGACCCGGACCTCCCCCACGGCCGGACTGCCCACATCCATGACCGCGAGGCTCTCGACGCCGCCGGCCGCGAACAGGACCCCTGTCCCCTGCTGCGATGAGTGATCTCGCGGCCCCCCTCCTTACTTGGCTCCTGGCCGGCCTGACCGGCCACGCGGTGGTCGACGCCGCATTCAGGGACCGCGGCCTGACCCGGATGGAGCGGCTGGCCTGGTCCCTGCTTGCGGGCGCCGCCCTGGTGCCGGCGGCGCTGTTCCTGGCCAGCGCAGCGGGCCTGCCCCTGCAGCCCAGAACCACGGCGGTGCTGCTGGGGGCGCTCGCCTTCCCCGGCGCGTTCGCGCTGTTTCGGCCTCAGGCCGCCCGGCTGCGCCTCGACGCCCCTGGACCGATGTCCTGGCTGGAGTCGGGCGGCGCAATGATGGTGTTCCTGCTGGTGGGCTTCGGGATCTGGTTGGCCTGCATCGTCCCGATGAACACCTTCGACGCCACCTTCCACTGGGCCTACAAGGCGAAGATCCTGTTCCACACCGGGTCGGTGACCGACGAGGCCTTCCGCGGGGTCACCGGCACGGTCGGACGCATCCAGACCCACCCCGACTACCCGCTGCTGGTACCCATGCTGGAGGCGGTCTCGTCCTTCTGGACCGGCTCCTTCAGCTCCCAGGCCGCCAAGATCACCATCGCCGGCTTCTTCCCGCTGGCCGCGGCGCTGACCTGGGCAGTCACGCGCCGCGAGCTGGGACGCCCACGCGCGATCCTGACCACGCTGTTCATCGTCGGCACCCCGATGTACCTGTACGCCAACGTCTTCACCCTTCAGCCAGGCGGGGAGGGGGGCTGGCCGTCCTGGCAGCGCCTCAACCAGGGCGGCATCAGGACCGGCACCGTCCTTGACGGCGGCACCGACCTGCCGGTCGGCGTGTTCCTGCTGGGCGCCGTCTGGATGCTGCGGTCGGGTCTGGCGAGGGACTCGAAGGCATTGCTCGCCCTGGCAGGGCTGTTCAGCGCCGGCGCCGCGTTCACCAAGAACGAGGGCCTCGGCCTGATCCTCCCCACGCTCCTGGCCGGTGCCTTGGCGTGCAGGCCGCGCAGGCCGGCCGATCTGGCACGTCTCTGGCCGTGGACGGCCTCCCTGGGGGCCGTCGTGGTCCCCTGGCTGGTGGTCCGAAGCGGAATTCCGGCCATCGACGAGGGATACGGGCACCGGGTCCTCGAGGTGTTCACTCGCCTGGAGCGTCTGCCCCAGGTGGCCGAGCGGTTCATCACGGTGGCCGCCAACGGATTCCAGTGGGGGCTGCTCTGGATCCTGCTCATGGCACTGGTGCTGCTGAGGCCCGGGCGCGCGCTGCGAGGCACAGCCCTCATTCCTGTGGCCGTGGTCGGCTTCGGAATGGCCCTGTATGCGGCCACGATCCTGGTCACGCCGTGGGACCTGCAGATCCTGTTCGGCAACCAGATCCCCGGGCGCCTGTTCCTGCATCTGGCACCGACGGCAGTGCTTGCCCTGGGCCTTCTCCTTCCCGGCACAGACCCGGAGTAGGCTTACCCACAAGATGAGGCGTCTGGCGCTGTGTCTACCTGTCCTCTTGGCCGCCTGCGGGGATAGTGCGCCCACCGGTCCCCCGCACATCCTGCTGGTCTCGATCGACAGCCTGCGCGGAGATCACCTCTCCGCCAACGGCTACCGGAGCGCCACCAACCCCGACCGCGCCACCTCGCCGCGAATGGACGCTCTCGCGGCCGAGGGAGTGCGGTTCGAGCGCTTCCTGTCGTCGACCTCCTGGACCCTGCCGGCGCACATGACTCTCCTGACTGGCCTGCCCGATCCCGTGCACGGCGTCACCGACATCACCCAGCGGCTCGACCCCATGCGGACCACGCTGGCTGAGGCCTTCGGCGCGGCAGGCTACGAGACCGCCGGTTTCTTCTCCGGCCCCAACCTCCACCCCTACTACGGGTTCGCGCAGGGATTCGACATCTATGAGAACTGCGCGTCCTACAAGGTCGAGCTCGAGGCATTCGGGGACTCCGGCAACATCGCCATGATGGACGTCCACGAGAAGAGCCACCGGGACATCTCCGGCCCCCGAGTGGTGGAGACGTGGGGCCAGTGGCTCGAGAACCGAGCATCCCAGGACCGGCCCTCGTTCTCCTTCGTCCACCTGTGGGACGCCCACTACGACTTCGTTCCTCCCAAGGAGTTCGACGTCTTCGACCCCGCCTACCGTGGAGCCATCGACGGCACGCATTTCCTGGAAAGCGAGAAGGGCGGGGCGCTGAGCCCTCGCGACCTCCGACACTGGCTGGCCCTCTACGACGGCGAGATCCTGTCCGTCGACGCCCAGATAGGCGCCATGCTCGACAAGCTGGAATCCCTGGGCCTTGCCGACAACACCCTGGTCGTGGTGACCTCCGACCACGGGGACGAGTTCAAGGAACACGGCGCCAAGGGGCATCAGAGCACTCTCTACGACGAGGTCGTGCGCGTGCCCCTGATCCTCAGGTGGCCCGACCGGCTGCCGGCCGGGGCCGTCGTGCGCGGAACCGCCGGCCTGGTCGGCCTCGCCCCCACCCTGTGCGATCTGGCCGGTCTGCCGCCACTGACCGAGTCACGGGCCGAGTCGCTGCGCCCCATGTGGGAGGGACAGGATACGGACCGGCCAGTCCTCATGACTCTGGACCTTCCCACCCGCGGCCTGCATGTCTCCGCAGCCCAGCAGGGTGATGCCAAGATCTTCTGGGACGAGAACACCGAGCGCGGGGTGTCCTTCGACCTGGGCAGCGACCCGAAGGAGGTCAGCCCACGGGGCGTGGGTTCGCTTGCCGAGGCAGGAAGTCCGGGGCGCCTGCTGGTCCAGTTGAGGGACCAGGCCCGCCGGCACAGGGACGCGCTGGCGTCGACCGAGGGCTACCAGGGGCAGGCGCTGCCGAGTGAAGTGATGGCCGAACTCGAGCGCCTTGGATACGTGGACCCCGACTCCGCGGAGGAGGACTAGCACGAACAGCATTGGCGCCTCCGCCGCACGCGGTCCGCGTGTTTCCCTGGTCCTGGGTGCCGCCGCATGCGTCGGCGCGGTGTGGGCCGAGCGTCAGGGATCGAGCCTGGCCCTGTCAGGCGCTCTCTGGTTTCCCTTCGCTGCGGTGCTGGCCGCGGTGGCCTGGGTCCGATTCCGGGGCAGGCCGCTTCGCGCCCTGCCCATTGCCCTGGCCCTGTTCACGGCGGCCATCTCGGCCGCCGCCGCCGCAGGGGTCCCCGGCGTGCCGGCTGCCATCCACTACGGCAACAGCCCTCTGCTGGGCAGCATCTACATGGTCCTGGGTGCGTCGCTGTGCCTGTTCTTCGTGGCCAATCCCCTGCGGTTTTCGGACGGTGAACTGGTCGTCACGGCCCTGGTCGTGTTCTCGACCGCCAACGGAAAGGCATGGACCCGCGCCAATCAGGATTTCTTTCCGCTCTTCGCCGCCTTGGCCTCGGCCGGCCTGTGCACAGATGCGGTTCGCCGAGGCAGGGGGGCTGGCTCCTGGTTTCCTGTTGCCTGCGCGTTCGGCGCCTGGGTGGCCCTGTGCAGTGCGCTGGGCGACTACCCCGGTCGCGGCGACGAACTGACAGGCAGGGTCCTGGCGGGAGTGGCAACCGGATGGTGCACAGCACGGTTCCTTGATGTCCGCGGCGTGGAGCGCATGGTGGCCGTGATGGCGCTGGTCGGCGGCGTCGCCTCCCTGACCATGATCCCCGTCCTCTGGGAAGGGGCGGTCCACACCAACTGGGCCACGGCTTTCAATTCACGGCTGCGGCTGTTCGGGCTGCATCCGAACATGAGCGGCGCGTTCCTGGCCGTGCACCTGGTCATCGCTGCCGCCCTCGTCGGTCGGTGGCGCGGGGCCCTCCGGTGGTGCATGGCCGCCAGCGTGGTGCTGTCGGGCACCGGACTGCTGCTGACCCGTTCTCGCGCCACCTGGGCCGCCGCACTTGGCGGCCTGGTCGTGCTGCTCCTGGCCCGCCGGGTCGGCAAGAAGGTTTGGCTGGGCCTTGCGGCCGCCGGCACCCTGTTCTTGACCGCGTTCTTTGTCGTGTCCCCCGTGCAGCAGGCGGTGACCAACGCGGTGTTCCGGGAACACACATCAAGCCAGACGATCGGACAGAGGCTCTACCTGTGGGACGCCTCCTCACAGTTGGCGCTCGACAATCCTGTGACAGGGGTAGGTCCCGGCAACTTCTTCGCCCACGCAAGGGCTGCCGACTACCCGTCCTACTTCGACGGGACCAGCAAGAACCTCCACCCCCACAACCTGCTCCTGTCGGTGGCAGAGGGCACGGGAGTCGTGGGGCTGCTGCTGTTCCTGGTCCTGCTGGCGCAGCTGGGGACCGGCGCACGGCGTGCGGCAACGCTGGCCGGGCCCGAACGCCAGGCCGGCGGCGCCGTTCTGGCCGCAGCGACCACCCTGGTGCTCTCGAACCTGTTCGACCTGGGTCTGTCCCAGACCACCTTCGTGCCGACCCTCCTCTGGATCCTGCTGGGGCTCGCGACCGTCCTGGCCCGTCCGGCGGGCGACCAGACGGATAAGGAGGGGCGGCCCCCGGTCGCCCTGGCCATGGGCCTGGCCTTGCTGTTCGGGGTTCGGCCGTTCATCGGGGAGAGGCTGCTGAAGGAAGGCAACACGCTTCGGCGCAGGGCCAACAACGAGGCGGCCCTCGACCACTGGACGAGCGCCCAGCGATTCATGCCATGGAATGCGGGCACCCACATGAGGGCGGCCCGCACCTATCGCCACATGAAGGCCATCGACCAGTCGCTGGCCTCTTTCGAACGGGGCATCCGGCTGTCCCCAAGCCAGCCCGAGTTCCGATTCGAGTACGGGGAGATCCTGCACCTTGAAACCAACCGGACGCGCAGGGCAGCCACGGAAATCCGGACCGCGCTCGAATTGGACCCCCACGGCACTCGGGAGGGTCCGTGGCGGGTCGTTCTTGCCAAAGCCCTGGGCCGGCTCGGCGATGCCCCCGGCGCTGCCGAACAGATGAAAATGGCGATCCTGGTCAAGCCGGTGGCCATGGAGATCTTCCGCACCCATGAGGATCGCTTGCTCTTGCCTGTCGCAAATGCCGACCCGATCGATCTGGTGGAGCTGGTGATCGAGGCCGCGCGCGGGGTCCTGCGGCGCGCGCCAGACCAGACCTGGTGGCAGAACCGGCGCCAGGGCAACAACGTGGCCCGGACCCTGATCGAGCTGGATCAGGCGGAGGATGCCCTGTCGCTGGTGGAGGGCATGCTGGAGGCCACCGGACAGTCGGACACGAGCCTTGTGCGGCTGCGGACCGAGCTCCTGGGGCAGACCGGGCGCAGCGAGGAGGTCGGCGCCGACCCGCCCACCGACGACCCGGTGGACCGCGCCCACGTCGCTTTCGTTCCCCACTTGGCCCGCGCCCTGATCGAGGAAGGCCGCCCGGAAGAGGCCGTGGCCCGGGTCAGGGCAGCCCTGAAGCAGCCGCTGGACATCTTCTTCGATGCGCAGCAGCGGGCGGAGACCTACGACGTCCTCTTCGACGCGGCCCGCGCGCTCGGCGACGCGGCCCTGGCCCGGGAGGCAACGCAGGGCGCCTCCTATTTCGCCATCGACGAGATCAGGCGGGTCAAGGTGGTGGAACGCCTGGCCGTCTGGTTCAGTGAACTGGGCAAGGTGGACGAGACGCTCGAGGTGGTCCGCGAGGGCATCCACCGCTGCTCCGCCCTCCTGACCCCCAAGGACCGCGAGCAACTGGTGATGAGCCTGTGCGGCATCGCACTGGCCACCGTGTCGGACGCGCCGCCGGCCGCACAGTTGAATGCCCTGCGAGCCCGGGTGCGGGTCGACCACGAAGGCCCGTCGTGGCGTCTGTTCAACGCGCTGGCAGAGGCGCGGGTCGGGAGCGCCAACAAGGCCTGGGAACTGCTGCAGAATCTGCGCCTCGACTATCCCGACGAGGGCCCGTTGCTCGAGCACCTGCTGCGCAGCAACTACGAGCGGCAGAAGAGAGCCCGCAGGGACGGCTAACTGCCGAGGAGCATGCACATCCGCGCGCAGGGGTAGATTGGGCGCCCCATGGACCGCGTCTACCTGGACAACGCTGCGACGACCCGCCCGGACCCCCGTGTCCTGGAGGTGGCGCAGCGCTGGTGGGAGGGCGATTTCGGCAATCCCTCCAGCGTCCATCCTCGCGGCCAGGCCGCCCGCAGGGCGGTGGACGAGGCCCGGAGGCGCGTCGCCGATTCGCTGGGCGCCGACCCGGCCGGCGTGGTGTTCACATCGGGCGCCACCGAGGCGAACAACCTGGCCTTCCTGGGCGGGGCCCGGGCCCGGCGCGCGCGTGGCCGTCACGTCCTGATCGGCGCCACCGAACACACCTCGGTGCGCGCCTGCTGCAGCGTGCTGGAGGGGGAGGGCTTCACGGTCGAGACAGTGCCGGTGGACGGCCGCGGACGGGCCTCGGTCGAGGACCTCGGCCCGCTGCTGCGCAGCGACACGGTCCTCGTGGCCTTGATGCTCGTGAACAACGAGCTGGGCTCCATCCACCCGGTGCGGGAGCTGGCCGCGCTGGTCGCTGACCGATCCCCCCATGCCGCCATCCACTGCGACGGCGTCCAGGCCCTGGGCAAGATCGCGGTCGACTTTGCGTCGCTGGGCGTCGCATCGATGTCGTTCGCGGGCCACAAGATCCACGGCCCACCGGGCATCGGGCTGCTGGTCCTGGATCCGGACGCGCGTCCGCCCGAGCCGCTGTGCTTCGGCGGCGGCCAGGAGGGTGGGCTGCGGCCCGGCACGGAAAATGTGGCGTCTGTCTGCGCGATGGCCGAGGCGGTCGCGATCGCGGTCGAGGATCGCAAGGCGGACGCGGCACGGATGGGCGGACTTCGCGCCCGGCTGGCGGACGGCATCCTCGAGCGCCTGCCCGAGGCCGCGCGCAACGACGATCCGGCCGCGGGCAGCCCTGCCATCGTGTCCTTCAACTTCGCCGGCACGCTGGGCGAGCCGCTGGTCCACCACCTGGCCGCCGAGGGTGTCGACGTCGCGACAGGGTCCGCCTGCCGCACCAAGAAGGGCAAGGAGAGCCCCGTCCTGCGGGCCATCGGCGTTGGCGAGACACGCGATGGCGGGACGCTCCGGCTGTCGATGGGCCGGTTCTCGGCCGAGGCCGACATCGACCGGGCCCTCGAGGTCCTGCCCGGCGCCGTCGAGGCAGTGCGCAAGGCGGGCGTTTGAGCCCCGACGCGTCGAGGCCGCTCGTCGTCCGCTACGACGAGATCGCGCTGAAGGGAAAAAACCGGATCGTCTTCGAGCGAATCCTGATGGCCAACCTCGAGGCGGCCGTCGAGGGATCCAAGGCGCGCCGCATCTGGGGGCGGATCCTCCTGGAGCCGTCCAGCGAGCGCGACCGGGCGGCGAGCCGGGCCGCCCAGGTGTTCGGGGTCCGCTCCGTGTCGCCGGCCCAGCGGGTGGAGGGGGAGATCCGGACCATCGGCCGGGCGGCCCTGGAGGAGGCCGGGAAAGCGCTGCAGCGATTTCCCGGCGACGGGCCGGTCCCGTTCCGCGTGGACGCCACGCGCGCCGACAAGTCGTTCCGCCTGAACTCGATGGACATCAATCGTCGTGTCGGCGGACGGCTGCTGGAGGCCTATCCGCGACTGAAGGTCCATCTTGACGCGCCGGAGCTCACCGTCGGCGTCGACCTGCGGACCGACGCGGCCTACGTCTACGCCGACCGGATCCCGGGCCCCGGCGGTCTGCCGGTCGGCTGCCAGGGCTCGGTCGTGAGCCTGATCTCGGGCGGGATCGACTCGCCGGTCGCGTCCTGGATGGCTATGCGTCGCGGCGCCCGGGTCCACTTTCTCACGTTCCACTCGGCGCCCTTCCTGGGCGAGGCCAGCCGCGACAAGGTGGTGGATCTGGTGCGGCTTCTCAGCCGCTTCCAGCCCGAGACGCGGCTGTGGGTCTGCCCCTTTGGCGAGATCCAGACCCTGATCCGCGACCATTGCCCACCGTCCTGGCGGACGGTCCTCTACCGGCGGCTCATGCAGCGTGTTGCGCACCGGCTCTGCGAACGCGAGGGCTCGCTGGCCATCGTCACCGGCGAGTCCGTCGGCCAGGTCGCAAGCCAGACCCTGGAAAACATGGCCACCATCGAGGCCGCCGCTCCCACCATGACCCTTCGGCCGCTGGTCGGGATGGACAAGTCGGAGGTCATTGAGCGTGCGAAGACGATCGGCACGTTCGACACCTCGACGCAGCCGCTGCCCGACTGCTGCACGCTGTTCCAGCCCAGCAGGCCGGTCCTGCGCGGCGATCCGGGCCGCGCCGAGCGTGCCGAATCCAGGCTGCCCCGCGACGCTGAAGCCCTGGCCACGGCCGCCCTCGAGGCCGCAGAAACCTTCGACTTCTCCTAGAAGCCGAGGAGGGGCTTCTTGGAGGTCTTGCGGATCTCCTTCTCCTCCGTCCACACCAGCAGACCCTGCTGGATGTCCCAGAGGGACATGGTGAAGTTGTAGTAGAGGTTGCGATCGCGGCCGGCGCGCTTGTCGATCGACACCAGCCGCCCGGTCAGGACCATGTCGGCACCGACCAGTCGGCCCATCTCCTTGGCCGTAGCGGCGTCGACCCAGCCCGACTGCTGCCAATCCAGCTGGTCCTGGATCTCGGCAAGGGCGGCGTCGTCGGCCGTCACCAGCGCGACGCCCGACTTGAAGATGCGGGTGCGGACCGCGTTCGAGATCGACATCATGTCGATGTGCTCGGCGGTGGCGTTTTCGACACCGCCGAAGAAGATCACCGGCTTCTCTGTGCGCGCCGCCAGATGGCCCGTGGCCATCGACGAGGCCATGTCCGCGGCCATCATCTGCAGGTCGGTCGAGCCGAAGTCGATGGTCAGCGTCTCGCGGTCGGCGGGATCGCCGTACTCGACGCGTGGCGCCGAGGAACAGGCCGCCAGCAGGATCGCGGCCGCCAGGATGAGTGTCTGCTTCATGGTTGGATCTCCGGAGCGGGATGCCCGCTCGTTACCAGGCTCAGCGCCGGACCCACGGCCCGGCAGGCCAGGACCACGCGGTCGCCGGCACGGATCGTCAATCTACCCGCAGTCGCCGTTGCCAGGGGGCGGCCGCCGGGACCCAGCACCTCGACGCCGATCTCGTGCTCGCCCGTCGGCAGTTCGACGCGTGCCACGGCAAACGAGCGCGGCAGGGTCAGCCAGCTGCGCAGATCGGCCCGTTCGGACTCCATGGCCAGGATCGAACCGAGCACAGCGCCAGCGGTGCCCCACTTCTCTTCCGCGCTCTCCACCAGTTCGGCCTTGGCCGCCGCACGTGCAGCCGAACGCGCCGCCATCCAGAACAGCCGGCCGCGGAGCGACTGGCGCATCCAGGCGTCCACGTCCAGGACAACCTCGGCTGTGGCGGCGGGCACACCGTCCACCAGGACACGCACGCGGGAAATCCTGTCAGGGTGGCTGCGGTAGGCGGGCACCGTCCAGGACACCGCGCCGTGGTGGGTCGGAATGTTGAGCCGTTCCTCGACCTTCACCGGCGCGCGACCCACCGACGCCACCAGAAGGACGGTGGCCGGCTGGCTGCTCGAACGCCCGTCCCGCGTCCGATCGAGGCCCTCGCGCGCGACCGCCAGCGAACCGTCCACGGCCAGGGCGCGCCGGTAGTCGATCCTCGCCTCGTCGGCGCGGCCGCGAGTCTCGTAGAGCCAGCCGCTCAGCACATGGACCAGCGGGTGGTCGAGGTCGGCGCCCAGCCGCTCGCCCTCCTGGGTCCGGATCCGGTCGGCCACGCGGAGTTCGATGCGCGCGCCCCGGTCGTCGCCGACCAGCAGCCGAGCCAGCGCCATATGGACATGCAGCAGGATCCGCTCCGCCGTTTCGCCGTCGTAGGGGAGCGCCCGGTCGTTCAGGACCAGGCTGCCCAGGTGCTCGAGCCCGCCGCGCCCCGAGATCACCGGGCGGTCCTCGTAGGCGGCCAGCCAGGCCGCCCCCTCCCCCCAGGCCACCATTGCGTCTGTCGGCGCTGCCGCCCACAACAGGGCGGTGCCCTGCTCCATGGCCTTGAGCAGCCCGTCTGCGCCGGAATCGGGCGTCGGCGCCGCTTCCGAGGCGTCCCGCCACAGCCCCGCCCGCTGGGCATCAAGCACCGGCTCCATGCGCTCTGCGTGGGAGGCGCCGAACGCCCGTTCCATGCTCCGGTTCATGGCGGAGCAGGCGCCGCCGAGCAGCGCCAGGCTCACACCGAGGCCGATGCGGAGTGCGGTCACGGGCTCACACTAGCCCCGTTCTTGATGGACCGTGGCCCGGTCTGCGACACTCGTCACTGCCATGAGTCCGCGCGCCACGCAGCGCCCCACCAAGCAGGGTGCGTCCAACAAGCCCGCCGGCGATCCGATGGACACACCGATGATGCGGCAGTTCCGCGCCGCAAAGGAGGAGGCCACCGACTGCCTGCTCTTCTTCCGCATGGGCGACTTCTACGAAATGTTCTTCGACGACGCGAAGATCGCGTCGGAGACCCTCGGCCTGACGCTGACCCAGCGCCAGAACGGCATTCCCATGGCCGGCGTGCCGGTCAAGTCGGCCGATGGTTATCTGCGCAGACTGGTCGAGGCGGGCCACCGGGTGGCCATCTGCGACCAGATCCAGGATCCGCGCGACGCCAAGGGCATCGTCGACCGTGCGGTGGTGCGCATCGTGACCGCCGGAACCATCACCGAGGAGGAAATCCTTGACGCCGGCCGCCCCAACTTCCTGGCCGCGCTCTACCCCGGCGACCTGCAGGCCGGCCTGGCATGGGTCGACCTGTCGACCGGCGACTTCCGGCTCGCCGTGGTGGCTCTCGAGGAGGTCGCGGCCGAGATGGCGCGGATCGGCGCCGCCGAACTGCTGGTCCCCGAGGCGGCCGAGACCGTCCACCCGGACCTGCTGGCAGGCCTGGACCAGGACAGTGGGCCTGTCACCGTCCGCAGGACGGACCTCGCCTTCGGCGCCGAGCACGGCAAGCACACGCTCTGCGAACACTTCGGCGCGGCGACCCTGGACGGCTTCGGGGTCACGCCCGGCGACGCGCTCGGCGTGGCCGCCGCGGGCGCCCTGGTCGACTACCTGGCCGAGACACAGAAGACCTCACTGCCGCACGTGCGCGCGCTGCAGGTCGAGGACCCCGGCTCGATGCTGGTCATGGACCCGGCCACCCTGCGGGCCCTGGAGATCGTCGAGCCGCTACGCGAAGGAGGGGCGAGCCTGCTGGAGGTGCTCGACCGGACAACCACCGCCATGGGCGCCAGGCGCCTGCGCGATTGGGTTCTGCATCCGATGACGGACGTCGCGGCGATCCAGGATCGACAGGCCGCTGTCGGCGCCTTCGCCGAGGACCCGGGTCTGGCGTCGCGGATCGAGGACGCCCTGGCCGGATCGGGCGACCTGGAGCGGCTGGGCGCCAAGGTGGCCACCGGCCGCGCCACGCCTCGCGACCTGGTCGCCCTCGCCGACGGGCTCGAGCGGGTGCCCGCGGTTCGCGACCTGGTGGCGGGCAGCCCGCTGGAAGCGGTGGCCACCGCCGCGGCGGAGCTGGACCCGCTGGGCGCGGTCACGGCGCGCATCCGCGGGACACTGAGCGATGAGCCCCCGCTGGCGGTGAAGGACGGCGGGCTGGTCCGCGTCGGCGCCAATCCGGAGCTCGACGAGCTGCTAAACATCGGCCGCGACGGCAAGGCCACCTTGGCGGCACTCGAGGAGCGCGAGCGCGAGGCCACCGGCATCAGCAGCCTGAAGGTCGGCTTCAACAACGTCTTCGGCTACTTCCTCGAGGTCGGCCGCTCGTCCGCCGACCGCGTGCCGTCCAACTACGTCCGCAAGCAGACGCTGAAGAACACCGAGCGCTTCATTACGCCTGAGCT
Organism: uncultured Planctomycetales bacterium; assembly: GCA_964653725.1. Lineage (GTDB taxonomy): Bacteria > Planctomycetota > UBA1135 > UBA1135 > CAZZHK01 > CAZZHK01. The sequence continues at coordinate 96,882 of CAZZHK010000002.1, forward strand.
CAAGGAGTTCGAGACGAAGGTGCTGAAGGCCGACGAGATGGCCCGCGAACTCGAATACCAGATCTTCGTCAGCCTGCGCGAGGAGATCGCGGGGCAGCTGGACGGCATCCTGTCGACCGCCGCGGCCGTGGCCCGCGTGGACGCCTGGGCAGCGCTGGGCCGCACCGCCTCCTCGCGCGGCTGGTGCGCCCCCACTGTCACCGACGCCCACGCGCGGCTCGAGATCATCCAGGGCCGCCACCCTGTGCTCGAGGTCACGCTCGACGGGCCGTTCGTGCCGAACGACGTCGTCCTGGACCGCGACGAGGGCCGCCTGCTGGTCCTGACCGGCCCCAACATGTCTGGCAAGTCGACCTACATCCGCCAGACGGCACTGATCACGCTGCTGGCGCAGACCGGGTCGTGGGTGCCCGCCGACAGCGCCGTAGTCGGCGTGGCCGACCGGATCCTGACCCGCATCGGGTCCAGCGACGAGATCGCGCGCGGCCAGTCGACCTTCATGGTCGAGATGGTCGAGACCGCCCGCATCCTGCACAGCGCCACCGACCGCAGCCTGGTGGTCCTCGACGAGGTCGGCCGCGGCACGTCGACCTTCGACGGCCTCGCCATCGCCTGGGCCATCTGCGAGGAGCTCCACGAGACCAACCGCTGCCGGGCGCTGTTCGCGACCCACTACCACCAGCTGACCGACCTGGCCGAGCGGCTGCCCGGGGTCCGCAACGTCCACGTGGCGGTCAAGGAGTGGGGCGACGAGATCGTCTTCCTCCACCGCATCGAGGAAGGAGGCACCGACCGCTCCTGGGGCATCCACGTCGCGAAACTGGCCGGCGTGCCTGCCACCGTCACCGACCGCGCCCGCCAGGTCCTCACCGACCTCGAGGATGACGAGGAGGACCTCGCGCGGCGCATCCTCGACCGCTCCCACGCCACCACCGCCCCCGCACAGCCGACCCTCTTCGGCCCCCCCGAATCGCCTGTCCTCAAGCGGCTGCGCGAACTCGATCCCGACCGCCTGACGCCCCTCCAGGCCCTCGCCCTGCTCGCCGACCTCAAGTCGGACGCCTGACCCGCCCACCCCGCGGGCTCGCTGCACCTGCTGGCGTTTACGGTTCAGCAGGACACGGTGAAGCCGCCGTCCGCGTCGATCGTCTGGCCGGTGATCCACCCCGACAGCGGCAGGCAGAAGAGGACGATCGAGCGCGCCGCGTCCTCGGCGGTCCCGAGCCGGCCGGCCGGGGTGCGGGCAACGCCGCCGGCCAGGATCTGCTCCCGCTCTTTGAAATACGACAGCATCTTCGTGTCGGTGATGCCGGGGCTGACCGCATTGACGGTGATGCCTCGCGGCGCATATTCGACCGCCAGCATGCGGACCATGCCCTCCATGGCCGCCTTGGCGGGGCCCATGGCCCCGTAGGAAGGGATGTGGCGCCGGCTGCCGAGCGCCGTGACGGCCACGATGCGGCCGTCGTCGTCCATGCCGCCGGCCTCGACGCACAGGCGAGCCAAGTTGGCGAATCCCGCACCGTTCCAGGCCAGGCACTTGGCGTGAGACTCGAAATCGATCTCCGAGGTCTTGCCCATCGGGCCGCTGGCCGCGTTGGCGACCAGGACCGAAGGCGCGCCGAGCGCCTCCGTCGTCTCGGCGACGAGCCGCTCCTGGTGCTCTGGCTTGCCGGCGTTGCCGCGCACGGCGACCGCCTCGCCCCCCGCCTCGACGATGCCGGCCACCACTTCCTCCGCGTCCTCGCGGCCGCGGAAGTAGTTGACCGCCACTTTCGCGCCGCGGGCGGCCAGCAGCTCGGCGGTGGCGCGGCCGATGCCGCGCGAGCCGCCGGTCACCAGCGCGGTGCGGTCGCCAAGGTCCAGCTCTTGATCAGACACCGGAGGCGAAGTAGCCGTGGTCGGCGTGCAGGGTGACGCCCGTGATGGCGCGGGACAGGTCCGAGCAGAGGAACAGCACCACGTCGCCGACCTCCTCCTTGGTCACGCTTCGCTTGGTGAAGGCCTTGTCCGCATGGTGGTCACGCACCATCGAGAAGTCGCCCACCGCGCTGGCGGCCAGGGTCTTGATCGGGCCGGGACTGGCCACGTTGACGCGGATGCCGCGGGGTCCCAGGTCGTGGGCCAGATAGCGGACCGCGGACTCCAGCGCCGCCTTGCACGGGCCCATCAGCCCGTAGCCGGGCATCACGCGCTCGCTCCCCAGATAGGAAAGCGCCACCACGGAACCGCCGGACCCGGTTTCGTCGTCGGTCTCCTCGCGCCCGCCGCGCTCCAGCATGTCGGCCGCCCTGCCGGACAGCTTCACCAGGCTGTGGGCGCTGACCTCCATGGCTCGGTTCCAGTCCTCCGCCGCGATCTCGGTGAACGAGCCGTCGAGCGCAGCGCGCGGCGCATAGGCCAGGCTGTGGACCAGGAAGTCGAGTTCGCCCCACATCGACTCGAGTTCGGAGAACATCGACTCGACCTGCTCCTCGTCAGTGACGTCGCACTCGAAGATCGCCGGCTGCGGGTCCCATTCGCCGACCAGCCCCTCCAGCTTCTCGCGCAGGCGGGGGCCCTCGCAGGTAAGTGCCAGATCGGCGCCCGCCCCGCGCAGGCTCTTCGCCACGCCCCATGCCAGACTGCGGCGGTTCGCCACACCCAGCACCAGGCCCTTGCGGCCGTCCAGAATGCCCGTGCCCATGGCGCAGAGTCTAGCCCGCTATTGCCCTGACCTGACCAGGGCCTCCAGGCCGCCCGCGATCACCAGCCGCTGGGCAGTGGGGCCGAGCGGCGCGAACGGATGCGCCGCTTCGCCGACCCGGATCTCGCCGGCAGCGAAGTCCACCACCGCGCCGAGGCCCGTCCGGACCGTCGGTCTGCCGTCACCGCCTGCCGCCTCGCGCAGCGCAGCCACCAGGTCGGGGCAGTCGAGCAGCGGGAAGCCGTTGTTGAAGGCGTTGCGCTTGTAGGTCGCCGAGAATGACCCGGCCACGACCAGGGGGATCCCGAAATGGGCAAGGCAGGTCGCCGCCTGCTCGCGCGAGGAGCCGCAGCCGAAGCTGAAGCCGCCCACCAGGATGTCGCCGGTCCGCGCCACCGATCCGAAATCAGGGTCGTAGTTCTGGAACGCCACCTCCGCCATCTCTTGCGGGCTCACGTCCTCGCGGTAGGTGAAGGTGCCCGGATAGATGCCGTCGGTATTCAGGTTGTCGGCGTCGAGCAGCACCAGTTCACCCTCGATCGTCGCGGGGAAGCCATCGAGGATCTCGACGGCCGACGCCTCGCGCGGCGCAGCCGCAGGCCGGCTGATGTGCGGTTCCAGGGCACCGCCCGCCCCGCCGCCGGGGCCCTCCGGAGCGCAGATGCGCCCGGCCACCGCGCTGGCCGCAACCACTGCCGGGCTGGCGAGGTAGGCCTGCGCGTCACGGCTGCCCATGCGGCCCTTGAAGTTGCGGTTGGTGGCCGAGATGCCGACCTCGCCGTCCTCCAGCAATCCCACCCCGAGCCCGATGCAAGGCCCGCAGCCGGGGGGCAACGGTCTGGCCCCTGCGTCCAGCAGGGCCTGCCAGTCGCCACTCTCCTCGGCCTCGGCCTGGATGCGGTCGCTGGCGGCGGCCACATAGAATTCGACGCCGTCCGCCACGCCCTTGCCGCCCAGCGCCGCCGCGGCCGCCGCCAGATCGCCTGACCGCGCGTTGGTGCAGCTCAGCAGGTAGGCCTTCTGGACCGCGATGTCGCCAACTTCTGAGACCGGCCGCGCCACCTTCACAGAGTCCGGTCCGCAGACGGTGGGCTCGACGGAGCCCAGGTCCATCTCCAGGAGGACGGCGTAGTGCGCATCCGAGTCGGGCTCGAGGATCGAGGTCTCCAGGTCCGCCACCGCCTCGGCGGTGATTCGCACTCCGGTGCCGATGCGACCCCTCAGCCAGCCCAGCGTCACCTCGTCGCACGGGAACACGCCGGCCAGCGCGCCCCACTCGGTGGTCATGTTCGCGATGGTCAGCCGGTCGTCCACCCCCAGACCCGCCACGCCGGGCCCGGTGAACTCGACCGCATGGTTCAGCACCTCGTCGTCGCCGTACAGACCGCACAGCGCCACGATCACGTCCTTGCCCGACACGCCGGAGCCCAGCGATCCGGTCAGGGTCACGCGCGCCACCGGCGGCACCTGCCACCAGGTCTCGCCGGTGGCCCACAGGGCGGCCGCGTCGGTCCGCACCACCGGGGTGCCCAGCGCGCCGAGGCCCCCGTACATGTTCGAATGGCTGTCGGAGGCCACCACCAGCGTGCCGGGCCACGCGTAGCCCTCCTCCACCATCACCTGGTGGCCGATCCCGCGGCCGGCGCCGTGAAAGACCACGCCGTGCTTCTTCGCGAACCCCTCGATGGCCGCGTACTTCGCCAGGTTCGCCTCGCCCGTGTCCTGGATGTTGTGGTCGAGCGTGAAGACCGGCTGCGCGGGATCGTCAAACGACGGGGTCCCGAGTCCCTCGAACTTCTCCATCACCGCCGCCGTGTTGTCGTGGGTCATCACGTGGCGCGGCCGCACCGTCACGTAGTCGCCCGCGCGCACCACATGACCACCAGCCAGCCCCACACTGAACCGCTGCACGATCTTCTCGACCAGGTTCTGCACCATGAGCCCCATCCTCCGGCGCGCGATGCCGAAAGAAAAGGGGCCCCGCCGTTCGAGCGGGGCCCCGCGGCCATCAGCCCTCTCGGGGTCAGGCCTTCTTCAGGTAGGCAAGCAGGTCTTCTCGCAGACCCTCCAGGCCGTATTCCGGAACGGTGAGGCATCGATAGATGAGCCGTTCCAGTTCGGCCGGAGTCTTCTCGTTGAGGACGCTGGGAGCGGGGTAGGAGAGGAAGTAGGAGAGGCTCATGCGAGCCGTCTCGCCACTGGATCTTGCACCCGCGTATTCCCAGGGCGCCTCATCGAAGGGCAGGCAGCCGGTCAGGATCTCGTAGATCATGATGCCGATGGCCATGACGTCCGCGCGCTCGTCGCGGAGCAGGAGGGGGTTGTAGAGGGCGGTCGTGGCCACATAGCCGTCGCCGTCGCGTCCCGGGTCCAGCATCACGGCGTTTCCGGCCGGAGTGATGATGATGTTCTCGGGCTTGAGGTCGCCGTGGCAGGTGAACTCGCCGTTGTCCGTGGAGGCCAGCAGGGCCTCGGTCAGCTGCTGGAACCACTGGAGCCGGATGCCCTCGCCGGCGCGGATCTTCTCGCGCAGGGTGTGGCCGCGGACGTAGTCCAGGACCAGGACGGGGCGGCCCTCGTGCTGCTCCATCTTGCGGAGATGCACCATGTGGGTGCTCTTCGCGGACCCCAGCAGTGCGGCCTCCGCTTCCAGGAGTGCGTCGATCTCGGCGCAGTCCAGGAAATCGAAGCGCGCGCCGTCGCGATCGATGAAGACCGCGTCGCCGGGCACCTCGTCGGGGCTGATGCCGCTGATGCTGCGTTCGTCGGTGACCTCGTGGAATCGGGTCACATAGCGGCCGCCGCCTCCCAGGGCACCCATCTTGAGGGCAACCTTCTCGCCGGTCTCGTTGTCGGTGGCCAGGTAGACGCTGGCGAATCCTCCCCTGCCGAGGAACCGCTCGATGCAGTAGCCGCTGACCTGGGTGCCTTGTGCGAGTTCAATCATTTGTTTGCCTCCGCACCCCCATCGGCGGGACCCGCAGCCCGACTTGAGATGGATCGCCCCCCGCGACCGGTTTTCCGTGTTGCTCGCCCCCGAAAAGAAGAACGGGGGCGCCCCGAAGGGGACCCCCGTTCAGGGGTGGCGCTGGCGTGATCCTCGCGAAGGGCGGTGGTGGCCGCCCTACTCCTGCCGCATCAGATGCAGCATGTAGACGAAGCCGAGGATGAGCAGTCCGAGTTGAAGCATGGCAGGTGTTCTTGCGAACACCCCTCTATCGGAACGGAGGAGGTGTCGGCTTGAGCCCTATTCCGTGACGCTCAGGCGCCGAGACGGCCCGCACGCGACATGCGGCGGATCCACAGCCCGAAGGTCACCGCCAGTGTGGCGGGCACGCTCAGCATGAACATGATGCTCCAGAAGTAGCCCTGGGCCACCTCGTTCCCGCCTTCCTGGGAGGCGACCGCCTCCTTGCAGCCTTCTCAGGCGAAGGCGAGGCCGGGCAGGAAGGTCAGGACGGCCAGAATGGTGACGATCCGGGCGATGTTCATCGGAGACTCGGATGCAGATGGTAGAGCATCCAATAGACCGCCACCCCGGTCACCGACACGTAGAGCCAGCACGGCATCACCCAGCGGGCCAGCCGCTTGTGCTGTTCGAATCGCTCGCGCCAGGCGTGGTTCGCCGTCACAAGGGCCATCGGCGTCACGACCACCGCCAGGATCACGTGGGTGACGAGCACGACGTAGTAGGCCCAGCGGATCCAGCCATCCGCCTCCCACACGGTGATCTTGGCCGTGTAGTGGTAGACCAGGTAGCAGGCCAGGAACACGGCGCTGGTGAGCAGCGCTGAGATCATGCAGGCCTTGTGGACCGCCACCGCGCGGCGGCGGATGGCCACCCAGCCACAGGTCAGCAGGACCGCCGAAAGGGCGTTCAGGGACGCGTTGATGGCCGGCAGGTCCGAGATGCTCATCGCGGCCCCCCGCTCAGGGCGCGTGCGCGCCGCACCAGGGTCTCGATCGCCGCGCCGTCGCCGGACTCGAAAAAGCCGCGGATCTGGCCTGTTCCGTCCACCAGCACGAAGCGCGTCGAATGCGTGACGCGCATGCCGGCCGGGCGGTCCTCGTCGGCCACGAATGCCTGCTTCAGGCTGCCGGTCACCAGTCCGTGGACGCCCGCCTCGTCTCCGGTCAGGAACCACCAGCGGTCGGCATCGGCACCGAAGCGATCGGCATAGTCCGCCAGGACCCCTGGGGTGTCGTGCTCCGGGTCCACCGTGATCGACACCAGCCGCACGTCCGTGCCCTCGAACCGGTCCTGCAAGCCGGCAAAGGCCGCCGCCAGCCGCGGACAGGGGCCCGAGCAGCGTGTGAACATCACGTTGGCGATCCACGGCGACCCCTCCAGGTCCGCCAGCGTCACCCATCGGCCAGATCGCTCGTGCAGGGAGAAGGGCTCCACCACACCGAAGGTCTCCGGCAACGCCTGGGCCCCGGGTGCATCATCGCCCGGCGCGCAGCAAAGCAGGCAAGAGAGCGCCGGCCCGAGGGCGAGCAGACCACGCATGAGTGAAGGGGCTCCTCTTAGTGGTCTTCAGCCGCGTCTGCATCAGCGGCGGGCTTCTGCGGAACGGGCGTGGCGAGGGTGCTGTCATCGCGGTACGCGTTCAGCTTCACGTCCGGCACCAGCGACAGGAACACGACCGGCACCAGGAACACGGGAAGGACGAACACCGCGTGGATCATCTTCGGCTCGTACTTCAGGTGCATGAAAAAGGCACCAACCAGGCCTGCCTTCACGGAGGCGATCGAGAAGATCAGAGCCACAGTCGCCCCCCAGCCCAGGCTGAGCTGCTCGGCGAACAGGTAGGCCGATACCGTCCCCACCAGCAGCACGGTCCCCACCTTCATGTAGGTGGCCAGGGAGACAGACTCGTGTTCGTTTTCAGTCATCGGGCTATCCATTGGGCAGTAGGTAGAAGAGCGGGAACAGGAAGATCCACACCACGTCGACGAAGTGCCAATACAGGCCCGTCATCTCGATCCGGTGCGCCAGCATGGGCGTCAACTCGCCCTTTCCGGCCCAGACATACAGCGCCAGGAACGCCACCAGGCCGCCGACCATGTGAAGGGCGTGGAACCCGGTCAGGGTGAAGTAGCAGGACGCGAACAGGCCCATGCCGGGGATGAAGTTCTCGTGGCCGGGCATCGTGGCCGGTCCGCCGGGCCAGATCCCCAAGTGAAACTTATGCTGGTATTCGAACCACTTCACGACCAGGAACACGAGCCCCAGGAGCATGGTCCACAGGAGGTGCTTCTTGGCCCCGGACAGGTCCCCTCGGCCGACCGCTGAATGGGCCAGGACCACGGTGACCGATGACGCCAGCAGCACGAACGTGTTGATGGTGCCGATCAGGGGATCGAGCACCTGCTGCGGCTCGGGCCACGCCGGAGCACCGCCCCGAAGGACGATGTAGGCCCCGATGAAGCCGGTGAAGAACATGATCTCGGTGGCCAGGAACAGCCACATGCCGAACTTGCCCCGGCTCACGCCTTGGGGTCCGACGATGGGCGCCTGAACTGCTGCGTCTGTCATCTGAGGGTCCAATCCAGCGCCCCGGTCCGGGCGTCGAGGGCCATGAAGGTAAGCAAGAGCCCGAGATGGGCCACGGACGCCAGCAGCAGGCCCTTGGCCGTGCTGTGCGTCCGGCGGCGGGCGAACCGGCCCGCCGCGAGAACATAGAGGGTGCCGAGCACCAGGGCGCCCGCGAAGTACGCGGTCCCGGCCATGCCCCCCGGCACCAGGAACAGGGTCACAGGCAGGAGCGCGCAGGCGTAGACCAGCGCCTGACGCCCGGCCGCCGCCCCGTCCTCATCGTGCAGCGACAGCATGACCAGACCAGCGCGCCGATAATCGTCGCGGTGCAGCCAGGCGATCGCCATGAAGTGCGGGAACTGCCACAGGAAGACAATGCCGAACAGCAGGAGGGCCTCGTTGGACAGGCCGCCGGTCATGGCGGCCCAGCCCATCACCGGAGGCAGGGCGCCGGGAATCGCGCCGACCACCGTGTTGAGGGTGGAGACCCGCTTGAGGGGCGTGTAGGCCGCCAGATACAGCACCAGGGCCGCCACGCACAGGGCGCCGGCCACCGGCGCCACTGCCCAGAGAACCGCCACCCCCGCCACAGACAGCGCGCCGCCGAGCCATCCGGCGGAGGTCGGCGACCAGGCGCCGGTGACCAGCGGCCGGTCGGCCGTCCGCTCCATCAGGGCGTCCGTGCGCCTCTCGAGCAGCTGGTTCAGGACGCTCCCGCCGGCCGTGGCCAGCGCGATCCCGGCGGTCGCGAAGAACAGCCGCCAGGGGCTGCCCAGCGCCGGGTCGGCCAGGAATGCGCCCACCACGCCGCTCAGGACCGCCATCATCGAGAGCCGCGGCCTCAGGAGCGCCGCCAGGTTGCTGGTGGCCGCGGCTTCGCGCGGCGCGGTGAACGTGCCTGCCCTATTCACCGGTCCGCCCTCGCGCGAGGCACAGCGCAGCCACGACGGCGGCAGCCGCCAGCACCAGCGCGCCGGTCGCCTGGTGGGCGGTGTTCAGGACCGCCTCGCTCGTCGTGGGAGATCCCGCCCAGCCGGTGCCCGCAGCCAACCGCCAGGCCGCCAGGCCCAGGACCGCTTGGCAACCCACCAGCGAAGCCAGCACCCCCGACCACCGGACCAGCGGCCGGGATTCGGCGCACGCAGTGCGCAAGCGGCGCACCAGAACAAACGTGCCGGCCACCACCGCGCCCGCGCCCAGCAGATGTGCCGCCAGCAGGGCCGGCGGCAGGCCGAGGACCGGATCGGTGGTGTGCCGCATGCCGGCGCCCATTCCGGCCTGGGCCACGACCAGCGCCGCTGCGCCGACAGCCAGGGCCTTCGGCGCATTCGCGGGCCCGATGCGATCGGCCCAGCCACGACCGGTGACCAGGGCCAGGACAACGGTCGCGGCGAAGAAAACCTGCCCGAAGACGCCGTGGACGATCGCCCACGCGGGGCTCAGCTCCACGACCCGCAGCCCGCCCATCACCCCCTGCAGCACGACCGCCGCCACCAGCAGCCCCGCCCACAGCCCCGCCCGCGGCAGCGCACGGTGCACCACCATGGCCGCGGCCGCGGCCAGAGTGATCGTCCCCACCACGATCCCCATCAGCCGGTGGCCGTGCTCGAGGAACACGCCGAAGGACGGAGATTCGAACCAGTCGTAGGACACCATTCCCTCGCCAAACGTGGTCGGCCAGTCGGGCACCGCCAGCCCCACGCCGTAGGACGTCACCAGTCCTCCAGCCGCCAGCAGCACAAAGGTGCCCGCTGCCAGCAGGGCCAGGAGGCGGGAGGGGAGTCGGGCGGCGTCCACGGGGGTGAATCCGCCCTAGCCGTCCTCGTCGGTCGGCGGCGCGGTCTGGAGGAGGTAGTCCTCGTCCATGCCGGGCACGGAGAACTCGTAGGCGCCCCGGTGAACAACCGGCGGCTCCAGGAAGTTGCCGTGCGGCGGCGGCGAGGGCGCCGTCCACTCCAGCGTGTTGGCCTTCCAGGGGTTGGGATCGTCATCCTTCGGCCCGCGCAGGTGGCTGAAGAAGTTCCAGATGAAAATCAGCTGGGCGGCACCGAGCAGGAATGCGCTGATGGAGATGAACTGGTTCATCCCCAGCAGGTCCTTGAAGGACTCGAAGTGGTAGGGGTCGGCGTACCGCCGGGGCATCCCGGCATGTCCCAGGACATGCATGGGATAGAAGACGCAGTTGGTGAAGATGAAGGTGAGGGCGAAGTGGATGCGCCCCAGCTTCTCGCTCATCATCCGGCCGAACATCTTCGGGTACCAGTAGTAGATGGCCCCGAAGACGCCGATCAGCGTCCCGCCAAACACCACGTAGTGGAAGTGCGCGACGATGATGTAGGTGTCGTGGATGAACACGTCCACCGGCGTGGCCGCCATGAAGATGCCGCTGAGCCCGCCGATGATGAACATCGACACGAAGCCCATGGCGTAGAGCATCGGCGAGGTGAAGTGGAGGTTGCCGCGCCACAGCGTGGCCAGCCAATTGAACACCTTCACCGCCGACGGCATCGCGATGAACATGGTCGATGTCATGAAGGCCATGCCGAGGGCGGGGTTCATGCCGCTCATGAACATGTGGTGGCCCCACACGATGAAGCCCAGCCCGCTGATCGCCGCGATCGAGTAGACCATCGGCTTGTAGCCGAAGATCGGCTTGCGCGAGAACGTGGAGAGGATGTCCGAGACCATCCCCATGGCCGGCAGGACCATCACGTAGACCGCCGGGTGGCTGTAGAACCAGAACAAGTGCTGCCACATCAGCGGCTGGCCGCCGCCGGTGGCGATCACCACGCCGTTGACCTCGATGCCGACCGGGTTGAAGAACCCCGTGGACAGGGTCCGGTCCATGATCTGCAGCAGACCGGCCGCGGTCAGGATCGGCAGCGCGAAGACCTGCAGGATCGCGGTGATGAAGAGCGCCCACACGGTCAGGGGCATCCGCAGGAAGCCCAGGCCCTTGGCGCGCATGGTGACGATGGTTGTCACGTAGTTGATCGAGCCCAGCAGCGACGACAGCCCCACGAATGTGACCGCCAGCAGCCAGTACGTCTGCCCGGCACCGGATCCGGGCGCCGCCTCGGGAATCGTCGAGAGAGGCGGATAGGAGGTCCAGCCGGCCGCAGCCGCGCCGCCTTCGGCCCAGAAGCCTGCCAGGATGCAGAACATGGCGGGCCACATGAACCAGTACGAGTACATGTTGAGGCGCGGGAACGCCATGTCGTCCGCGCCGATCATCAGGGGGATCAGGAAGTTCCCGAAGGCGCCCGTCAGCACCGGGATGATCACGAAGAAGATCATGATCGTCGCGTGCATGGTCGGGAGCATCGTGTAGAACTCCGGCGTCATCTGGCCGGCGTTTTCGGGGAACAGCGCCTGGCCGAGACCGAAGGGCATTTCCTGCCAGGGCCACCCCAGCTGCCAACGGATGGCCATCGCCAGCGCGCCTCCAAGGAGCAGGAACACCATCGAGGTGAACAGGAACTGGCGGCCGATCATCTTGTGGTCGGTCGAGAAGACGTAGTGGGTCCAGAAGCTCTGGCGGTGCTCGCTCACCTGGATCTCTCCTGTTCAGCGGCCGTAGCAGACAGCCAGGCATCGAAGTCGGCGCGGGACTCGACGATCAGCTTGCCCGCCATCTTGTAGTGGCCCCAGCCGCACAACTCGGCGCAGGCCAGGTCGTAGGCCCCGATCTTGGTGGCCTCGAACCAGATCGGAATCCGCAGCCCCGGCACGGCGTCCTGCTTGACCCGCAATTGAGGGAGGAAGAACGAGTGAAGCACATCGCGGCTCAGCAGGTCGACGACGACCGGCTCGTTCACCGGCACATGCAGCTCGTAGACGCTGTGGACGTCGTCGGGGGTGTTGTAGACCCCGTCCGCGCCGGCGTAGCGGAACCGCCAGTCGAACTGCTGGGCGGTCACCTCGGCCAGCACCGGGACGTCGGGAAAGTTGCGCTGGTATTTGATGTTCGCCCAGGTCCCGTACTGCGCCCAGACGATGTAGGCCAGGATGATGGCAGGCACCACGGTCCAGATGATCTCGACCTTGTGGTTGCCGTGGGTGTAGAGGGCCTTCTCCCCGCGCGAGTACTTCCAGATGAACCACCCCAGCGCCGCCTCGGTGGCCACGAACACGACGCCCGTGATCCACATGATGATGTTGAACAGGCGGTCGATCTCGTGCCCATGGGTAGACACGTCGTCGGGCAGCCAATACCCCTCTTTCCAGGCCCACCAGTAGAACCACACGCCGAGCAGGGGCACGGTCCCGAAGAGAATCGTCCAGAAAAGGCGCATCAGTTCGCCAGCGCCCGGACGTAGTGCACCAGGTGCCAGACATCTTCTTCAGTGCCCAGGGCGGTCGCGAACCCGGGCATGGGCGACCCGCTGATCCCGGAGTGGATGCGGCGGAACAGGTCCAGCGGCCGCCGGCCGCCCCGGTAGACCCCGCGCTGCAGGTTGGCGGGGCGCGCCTCGAAGCCCCAGGAATCCAGGAAGTCAGCGGGATCGCCCGACTGGCCGTCGCCCAGACCGGTCGGGCCGTGGCACCCGGCGCAGTTCTGTGCGAACAGCTCGCGGCCGCGCTCCGCCGAGGCCGCGTCCTCGACTGGGCGGGCATCCTCGGGGACCACCACCAGGTCCTCGGCATCCTCCCAGCGGCCGACGACGATCTCGTAGGCCTCCTCCGCAAAGATGTCCTCGTCCATCTCGTCCTCGTCGGCGGCGTAGCCAAGCGCCAGCAGTTCCGTTTCGCCGCGAACCGACAGATGGATCACGTAGTCGACCAGACGCTCGCGCTCCTCCGCGTCCAGCCGCTTGAAGGACGGCATCGAGGTCCCCGCCACGCCCTCCTCCAGCACCCTGGCCAGGTCGGCGCGGACCGGACGGCGCAGGTTGGCCGTCGAGCCGAACTTGAACAGGCCCAGCTGGTAGTTGCGCGGCCGCGGGTTCAGGAACGGCGCGGTGGGCCCGTTGCCGTCGCCCGCCACACCGTGGCAATGCATGCAGTTGAGGCGGTAGAGGTCGCTGCCCTTCAGCAGCCCCTCCGGGTCGAACAGGGAGTCGTCCGGCATCCGCGGATCGGCGGGCCGGCCGAAGTTTTCCTCCATCAGCGTCGCGACCGTGGCCTGCAGGTCGGCGTCGAGTTCCAGGGCCTCCGGGTGGGCCGGATACCGGATCTCGTCCCAGGTGGGATGCTCCGGCAGGCAGGCGGCGCAGGCGAGAACCGCAACGATGGCTGCGGCGCGGCAGTGAGTCATGGGCATTCTCATGGCGTCAGGTAGTTGGGGCGCAGGGTAGCGATGCACCTGCCGGGGGTGAAGGATCCAGGGCGGTATTCAGCCGCCTCCGGGACCCGCCGAATCTGCGGCGCCGTTACTCTCTGCGGCCCATGGTGCCCGACCAGCAGAGAGAAGCAGCCCGGATCGCCCGCGAGGCACTCAGCATCGGCTCCGCGATGATCGCGCCGGGCACCGCCATCCGCACCGTTCTGGAGGCGGTCGAGGCCCACATCGCGGACTCGGGCGCCGCCCCCGCCTTCCCGGCCCAGTCGTCGCGCAACGACATCGCCGCCCACTACTGCTCGTCGCCCACCGACGAGACGCTCTACGAGGAGGGCGACCTGGTGAAGATCGACGTCGGCGTCCACGTGGAGGGCTGGGTGGCCGATACCGCCACCACTGTCGACCTGGGGACCGACGGGCAGAATGGCCGCATCTCCGAAGCGGCCAAGGCGGCATTGGACGCCGCCATCGATCTGGTCCGGCCCGGCTGCCGGGTGTTCGACATCGGCGCCAAGGTGCAGGAGGTGATCGAGTCCTTCGGTTGCAGGCCGGTCCGGAACCTGACCGGCCACGGGATCGGACACTGGCAGATCCACACATCGCCGCAAATCCCCAACGTCCCGGACGGCCACGAGATCCTGCGCGAGGGCCAGGTAATCGCCATCGAGCCGTTCGCCACCGACGGCGAGGGCGTCATCCTGGAGCGCGGGCGCGCCGAGGTCTTCATGATGATGGCCGCGCCGACTCGCACCAGAAAGATCGACAGCCAGGTCCTGGCGGACATCGAGGCCATGAACGGGCTGCCCTTCGCGCGGCGCAGCCTGGCGGGCCATTCCGAGGAGGCGATCGACGACGCCCTGAAGCGGCTGTCGCGCCAGGGCGCGATGATGCGCTTCCCGCCCCTGGTCGAGCGTGCCGGCGGCCAGGTCGCCCAGCACGAGCACACGCTCCACGTCACCGCCTCCGGCGCCGACGTCCTCACCGCCTGAACTGCGGTTTAGTCACATAGCCGCAATAAGTCCCACTCTGCGTCCCATAACGGACTGAAAACGGGACTTATTGCGGCTATGTGACTAAACCGCAACTCGGAGGGCTTACTTGGGGGGGATCGTGACCCACCAGGCGCGCTCGGACTCGAGCACGCCATGCTCGTCCTTGAGGACCCAGGGCCAGCGATCTCCGCCAAACTTGGTGGTGTCATTCACGCGGCACACGATTCGGTAGCGCCCCGGCCCAAAGTCCGAGGGCGTGAAGCGGAAGCGGTCGTGGCCCTTCGCGGTCTTCGCCGTGCGGCGGGGCTTGGCCTCGATCGGGACCAGGGGCCCGCGCGAGCGGCGATCGCCGGATCGTCCCCAGCCGCGGTAGGAAGACACCGGGTCGCCCGGCGCCTGGGCCTCGGGCAGCACCCACCAGCGGACCTCCAGGGGGTGCTTCTTCGGCCTCAAGAGGGTGACTTCGAAGATGGTCTCGCCCTCCAGCGACTCGCGGCCCGTCCGCGGGTGGGCATCGGGCGTGCAGCCGTCGATCGGGTCCACAATCGAGTAGACGCGCAGCACCATCGCCTCGCGGCAGATCCTGCAGAACGCCATCCCGTTCGACATCGTGCAACCCGACGTCATCGGCTTCCAGGCGCCGCGGAAGCGGCCGTCGGCCCCCTCGCTGGCCCCCACACCAGGCACGCGCGCATCGATCCAGTGCCTCCAGGGCACCTGGGTCAGGTCGTCCGTGTTCGAGACGTTGATGTTGCTGCGGACCGAGCCCCGGTGGCCCGTGTCCGTCGAGTATTCGTCCGAGAGCCCCCCGAACGCGTGCCCCCACTCGTGGATCAGCGTCGTGTCGGAGCGGCCGCCCACGACCGCCACGCCGCCGCCCCCGGTCCCCAGCGACCCCATCTTCACGTAGACCACCGCCAGCCCGTCCTGGTCGGGCAGCTCGCCCAGGAACTCGTGGACCTTGCCGTGATCGACTGCGACCTGTCCCTGGGCGGCGCCGGAGTCGCGCCCGTCCAGGGGCGTGTCGTATTCGCGCCCGAACGCGTCGTAGCCGTCGTCCTTGCTGACCAAGTGGGCCCGCGTGAAGTTGTGGTAGGCGAAGTACTCGCCCAGCACCGTGTGCCGCTCGAACAGCCGGGGCACTACCTCGCTGATCTTCTCGAAGTCATCCTGCTTGTTCAGCGTGTAGCCGTCGCCCATCACCACGACGTCAATGCGGTTGGTGGATGGCCCGCTCTCCACCAGCGGCGCCCAGCCCAGCAGGCCGTTCGGGGCTGACCGGCGCGCGGCCTCCATTGCCTCCGGCGTTCCGTCGTGCTTCTTCGCGAGCTTGGCGTAGGCCTTAAGCGAGGCCGAGTATTTGCCGCGCGCGAACAGTTCCTCCGCGTGGACCAGATCTCGAGCCGCCCGGTCGGCGTCCTGGGGGAACGCTGCCGCGGCGAGAAGCAGCGCCGCAACCGCGTGCATTAGTCCACCTGGTCGCCCGTCGGGAGCTGGTTCAGGGACCGCGAGTCCTCGGACCGGCCCTGCGCCAGACGCCGCTTGGCCAGCCGAAAGGCTGCCTCGCGAGTTGACACCCCATCCTCGTCCGCGATGGAGAACACCTCCTGGAGGTTGTCGTAGATGCGGCCGATGCGGCGGCGGGCCTCGTCCTCGTCATAGCCGCCTGGCAGCAGCTCGACCGAGACGTTGATGATGCCGCCGGCGTTGATGACATAGTCCGGTGCGTAGACGATGCCCCGGTCGCGCAGCATGTCGGCGTGGCGCGGCTCGGCCAGCTGGTTGTTGGCGCAGCCGGCGATCACCTTCGTGTTGAGCTCCGGAATGGTCTCGTCGTCGAATGCGGCACCCATCGCACAGGGGCTCAGGACATCGCACTCGACGAACAGGATCTCCTCGATGGGAACCACCGTGCCGCCGGTCTCCCCGGCCACCTTCTGTGCGCGGCCGGGGTTGATGTCCGCCACCAAAACCTGCCCGCCCTCGTCGGCCACCGCCTGGGCCATCGGGCCGCCCACGGCGCCGGCACCCTGGAAGGCGAACGTCAGGCCATCG
Source organism: uncultured Planctomycetales bacterium (assembly GCA_964653725.1). GTDB lineage: Bacteria > Planctomycetota > UBA1135 > UBA1135 > CAZZHK01 > CAZZHK01. The sequence goes on from CAZZHK010000002.1 coordinate 113,435, forward strand.
AACGACTCGCTTCCTTGGGTCTGCTGCAGGCAGGCGCGGAAGCCGATCACGCAGCCGTCCGCCGTGTAGGGCGAGGGGTTGCCGCTGGAGCCGGAGCCCCGAGACAGGCCGGTCACGTAGTTGGTCCTGCGCTGGACGATCTCCAGGTCCGGGACCGTCGTGTTGACATCCTCGGCGGTGATGTAGAGGCCGCCCAGCGACTCGACGAACGAGCCCATGGCCTCGAACAGGGCCTCGGACTTGTGGGCCACCGGGTCGCCAATGATCACGGACTTGCCGCCGCCCAGACCCGTGTCAGCCACTGCCGACTTGAACGTCATCCCGCGCGACAGGCGCAGGACATCCTTGAGCGCCTCGTCCTCGCTGCCGTAGGGCCACATGCGCATGCCGCCCAGCGCCGGGCCCAGCGTGGTGTCGTGGACCGCGATCAGGGCGTGCAGGCCGGACTCGGGATCGACCGCGCGACAGACCTTCTCGTAGCCCTCTATGTCGATTTGGGTGATGTCCATGGGGCCCCGCAGTTTAGCGGGGAGGCGGGCCTAACGGGACTTCGGCGTCGGCACGGGATCGGCCTCGCGGTCGGATCCCAGCCCGCACGACGGGCAGTGGTAGCGCAGGGCCAGCGGCGTCCCGTCCAGGTTCTCGTCCACCGCCATCGGCTTCTCGCACGTGGGGCAGGGTTCGTCTTCCCCCAGATACTCGAGGAAGCGCTTGTGGTTGCCACGGTACTGAGTACACGCCAGATACGGCCCCCGCTTGCCCACCCGGCGCACCAACTCGACCGTCTCCTCCCGGCCCTCGCACCCAGGACACAGGAAGGGCGTGGTGACCACCCAGATCGGCTCCCCCTCCTCGGTGGCCGATACACCCCGGAACCGGGCCTTGTGCTCCTTCTCCTGCCAGTCCTCGCAGCCCAGGAACCAGTTGCCCCAGCGGTTCTTGCGGTGCTGCAGCGGCTTCTCGCAGATCGGGCAGGGGAGGTCGACGACGTTGACTTCCTGCTTTCCGCCCAGCGGCATCGTGTTGTGCTGCTCCGCCGAGCAGCCGCAGTAGGTGTCGGCCTTGCCGAACAGGACCGCCATCGGAGCCGTGCACTCGACGCCCTCCTCGTCCTTGCCGCACACCGGGAACGCGCCCATATCGCGCTCCATCGCGATCGAGATGGACTGCGCCAGCGTCTCGTCCAGCAGGATCGGGTCGCCGCGGTAGTGCTCCAGGTCCTTCGCCTTCTCGAGGTCCGCCGTGAAGGCATTGTTGAACTCCTCAACCACGGCCCGCCAAGGCCGGTCACCGCGCGCCACCTCGTCCAGCAGTTCCTCGAACTGGGCGGTGAATCCCTCGTTGACGATGTCGTCGAACTTCTTCATCAGGAAGTCGGTCACGACCTCGCCCCGGAAGGTCGCGTAGAGGGCGGTCCCCTTGCGTTTGCGCGGCTGAAGCTTCACGTCGGGCTCGCGCCCCTCGCGGTCCGCGGACAGCGTCTCCAGCCAGGCCTCCAGGGTGGAGCGCTCCTCGCCATGGTCCACGTAGGCGCGCTTGAACAGCGTGTCGATGGTGGGCGCATAGGTGGACGGCCGCCCGATGCCGTCCTCCTCCATGGCCTTGACCAGCGATGCCTCCGAATAACGGCGCGGCGGCGAGGTGAACTTCTGCTCCTTGGTGATCGCGGTCGGCGTCAACTCCTGGCCCTCCTCCAGCTCCGGCAGCTCCTGGTCCTTGCCGCGGCCCGCGCCTCGCACCTTCAGGTGCCCGGGGAACTTGAGAACGCGGCCGCCGAGCCCCAGCTCGCAGCCGTCCCGCTCCAGCTTGATGGTGGTCTGCATGAACCGCGCCGGCGGCATCTGGCTGGCGATGAAGCGCCGCCAGATCAGGTCGTAGAGCTTCCAAAGCTCCGGCGGCAGCTGGCCCTTCAGATCCTGGGGATGCCGGAAGGGATCGGTAGGCCGGATGGCCTCGTGCGCCTCCTGGGCCGCCCCACCCGCCTGGTAGTAGTTCGGCTTGGAGGGCAGGTAGGCGTCGCCGTAGCGGCTCTCGATGACCCGACGGGCTGCTTGAATCGCCTGCCCCGCGACATGAAAGGAGTCGGTCCTCATATAGGTGATGAGGCCGACCGGGCCGCTGCCCGGCAGGTCGACGCCCGCGTAGAGCTTCTGCGCCGCCCGCATCGTCCTGCTCGGTGTGAATCCGAGTTCGGAGGACGCCGCCCCCTGCAGCGTGCTGGTCCTGAACGGCGGACGGGCCGCCTCCTTCCGGTCGCGCTTGTCCACCGAGGCCACGGTCAGCGGCCCACTCGACAGGCGCGCCTGAATCGCACCGGCGGCCTTCTCGTCGGGGATCGGGTTCTTCTCGGGGTGGATCGTCTTGCCGTCCACCTTGCGCAGGTCCGCAATGAAGGACTTGCCGTCCTCCTCGATCTCGGCGGCGATCATCCAGTATTCCGCAGGGATGAAGGCGCGGATCTCGCGCTCCCGGTCCACCACCATCTTGCACACCACCGACTGCACGCGGCCGGCCGACAGGCCAGACGTGATCTTGGTCCAGAGCCAGCCCGACAGGGGATAGCCCATCAGCCGGTCGAGGATCCGTCGCGCCAGATAGGAGTCCACGCGCCCCTCGTCCAGCCCGCGGGGATCATCGAACGCCTCCGTGACCGCCGCCTCGGTGATCTCGTGGAACACCACGCGGTGCACCTTGCGGCCCTCCAGGGCCTTCTTCCCAAGCGCCTCCAGCAGGTGCCAGCTGATCGCCTCCCCCTCGCGGTCGGGGTCCGTCGCCAGATAGAGGGTGTCCGCCTTGCCCAGCGCCGACTTGATGGACTTCACGACCGTGCCTGCGCCGCGCACGACCTCCCAGGTGGTGGCAAAGTCGGCTTCGACATCGATGGCCCCGTTGCCGCGCGCCAGGTCACGCACATGGCCCTTGCTTGCCATGACCGTGTAGTCCTGGCCCAGGAACCGGCCCAGGGTCTTGGCCTTGGCGGGGGATTCGACGATGACGAGGTTGCTCATGGGTGCACGGGGCTGCCCGCCCCGCCTTGATTCGGCGGGAATCTATGGCCAGTGAACCGCCTGTCAAGAATGTTTCGTCGGCGACAGGAAGCGGGCGATGTCCGCGAGCCGTGGCCGGAGCACCACATCCAGACTGTTCTGGGACACCTTCATATAGAGCCGGACCGCGTTCATTCCGGCCAGCAGGAAAGCCGTGCCGTTCGCCAGAGCGCCCCGCTGGATGGTCCCCACCACATCTCCGGGAGACGCGCCCGGGATCAGCGCCACGGCGATGACCACCGCCACGACCAGTCCGAAACCTGTGTTCTTCAGCACCAGGTCCATGCGTCCACGGCCCATCAGGTCGGCATGGAGAATTTTTGCCATGGCCCAGACAATCGTGCCGGGCAGGAGGATCCACAGCGCCTTCAGGCAATCCAGGTAGGCCGGGTTGATCCAGGTCAGAAGAGGACCGGCCAGCAGTGCGATGGCAGCGCTGCCCAACAGCACGGTGAGCAGCACCCAACGGCAGACCATGGGGGTGAAGCGGCGAGCGTCCTCCTTTTCCGCCTGGGAAATCCAGGGAAACAGCAGCAGCTCCACCGCTTCGGGCAGCCGCCAGACGAATTCAGCCATGGTCACGGCCATCGAATAGAGGCCGACCGCCGTGCTCCGGTCTTCCGCCACGAGCAGGACCGGCAGAAACCCGACCAGGTAGAGCGTCAGGCGTGAACCCAGGATGTTGACCGTGTCGACGCCCCACGGGTGCCGGCCGATCACCAGGCCTTCCCGGAGAAAGGGCCGGTGGATCCTGGGCCGGAGCTTCAGGTAGCGCGACGCCAACCAGCCGGTCAGCAGCGCCGGCAGCGCGATGGACAGCGTCTTCGCCCAGGCCCCGCACCGCAGCGCGGCGTCGGCGTCGAAGTTCGAGCCGATCCACCAGGAGCCCAGGAAGATGCTCGTGAACAGCAGCTGGGGAAGGACCAGGACCAGATTCACCCGGCCGATGCGTCCGGTGACCAGATGCGCGGTGGTCCAGAACGAGGACAGCAGGAAGAACGGGATCGACAGCAGCACCAGCCACACCCAGCGCATCTCGACGCCCACCAGGCTGGTCGCGAACAGCGCCGGAAGCGCCAGCCCCGCAACCAGCACGATCGCGAGGCCGGACGCCATGCCGGCCATCACGGAAGTGTTGACGCCCTGCTCCAGGGTGAAGCGGCCCCGGCCCTCGGTGTAGACGATCGCCTTGCTGAGCCCCAGGTTGGCGAGCGGCATCAGGAAACTGCCCAGGCCCGTCACCAGGTCCAGCGGCCCCTTGGTCGCCGGATCCAGCAATCTCGCCACAACCAGTCCCGTGGCCAGCCCGACGACCTGGTTGGCCACCATGGTGAACCAGGTGAGGAGGGACTGGCGGACGAAGCTCACGATCGAGCGGAGTCTAGCGGCCGAGCGCTCCCGCTATCCTGCCCGCGCCTTGCGCATCCTCTTCCTCGCCCAGCGGCTCCCGCATCCCCCGAACCGGGGCGACCGCATCCCCAACTTCCACTTCGCAGCCCATCTGGCGGCCCGGCACGACGTGCTGGTTTGTGGCTTCGACGACGACGGCACTGGCCAAGCCTCTGCGGCTGCGGTGGAGGGCATGGGCGCCCGGGTCGCCTGGGAGTCCTTCAAGCCCGGCCCGCGCCAGATCCGTTCCGGCCTGCGCAGCCTGGCGAGTGGCCGCCCGCTGACGGTCTGCCACTGGCGGTCCAGCCGCATCCAGGCGGCGGTGGACGAATTCGTTGCGGAGGGCTGCGACGTGGCCTACGTCTATTCGTCCTCGATGTGCCGCTTCCTGGAGCCCCACCCTGAGGTGCCCCTGTGCCTCAACCTCGCGGAAATGGACTCGGACAAGTTCAGGCAGTACGGCGAGGTCCGTCGCGGGCCCATGGGCTGGGTCTACCGACGCGAGTCTCGGCTGCTCCTGGACTGGGAACGCCATTGGGTGCCGGCCGCTGGAACGGTTCTGCTGATCAGCGATGTGGAGCAGGCCCTGCTGGAGGAACGGATTCCTGGCAGCGGAGGCCTGCTGCTGCCCAATGGAGTGGATCTGGAGAACTTCCACCCCGCGGACCATGCCGCCCCGGACCCTTCGCCCCTGTGCGTGTTCACCGGCGTGATGGACTACGAACCCAACGTGGACGCGGTGAACTGGTTCGCCGACGAGATCCTGCCTCTGGTGAGGCGCGCCCACGTCGACGCAGGCTTCCTGATCGTCGGGACGCGGCCGATCGCCGCCGTGCGGGACCTGGCCAAACGCCCTGGCATCGAAGTGACCGGCAAGGTGGACGAAGTGCTGCCGCACCTGCACCGGGCCCGGGTCGCGGTGGCGCCCGTGCGGCTGGCCCGCGGACTGCAGAACAAGGTGCTCGAGGCGTTCGCCGCCGGCGTGCCGGTGGTCACCACGCCCCAGGCCTTCCAGGGGGTCGATGCAATTTCCGGGGAGCACTGCCTGGTGGCCGACACCGCCGAGGCCTTCGCCGATGCGGTGACTTCGCTGCTGTCAAACCCAGTGCTCGCCGACAGCCTGGCCATGGCCGGCCGCGCCCGCGTGGAAGAGGCCTACCGCTGGGAGGCGATCGAACAGCGGCTGGAGGAGATCCTCCTGGAGACCGCCGGCCAGTGAAGTTTCCGCCGCTGGTCCGGGGCGTCCTGGTGCGGCGCTACAAGCGTTTCCTGGCGGACGTCCGCGTCGACGGCCGGACCCTCACTGTCCACTGCCCCAACACGGGCAGCCTGCTCGGCTGCTGCGAACCGGGTAGCCCGGTGTGGCTCCGCGACGACGCCAAGCCGACCCGCAAGTATCCCTTCACCTGGGTCCTGGTCCGCGCCGGCGGCGCATCGGGAAGGGCGTTGGTGTGCGTGGACACCTCGCTGCCCAACCGCCTGGCCGCCGAGGCGATTCAGGCCGGTCGCGTGCCCGGGCTGGAAGGCGCGCGGCTGACCCGGCCCGAGCCGGCCTACGTCGAAGGCGGCCGCGCCGACCTGCTGCTGGAGGACACCGCCGGCTCTGCCGTCTGGGTCGAGGTCAAGTCGACCACGCTGGCCCGCGGGCGCACGGCGCTGTTCCCCGACGCGGTCACCGAACGGGGCCTGCGCCATCTGACGCGCCTGGCCGAGCGGGTGGCCGCCGGCGACCGCGCAGTGCAGCTGTTCTGGGTCCAGCGCGCCGACTGCCGCACGTTCGCCCCGGCGGCCGACATTGACCCGGCCTACGCCGAGGGCCTGCGCACAGCCGCGGCCGCCGGGGTCGAAGTCGTCGCCCTTTCCGGACGGATCCGGACCACTGGCATCACCGCAGGACAGCCGCTGACCCTGGACCCGTCGTGCGGGAGCCTGGCGTCGCGATGAGCGTGCCGCTGGGCCCCGGCGTGCTGCTCCTGGCCGACCCCACTCTCCTGGAGCCGCACTTCGCTCGAACCGTCATCCTGCTGTGCGAACATTCTTCGACGGGCGCCATGGGCATCGTCCTGAACCGGCCGCTCCAGGTCCTGCTCGAGGAAGTGCTGCAGGAGCCCGACGCCCTGGGCGAACCCGGCGCCGTGCTGCACTGGGGCGGACCGGTGTCCGGCGAGCAGTTGTGCCTGCTGCACGGCGGCGCGACGACCAGCGGTGAGCAGATCGTGCCCGGCGTGGTCCTGGACGCCGATCTGGAAGCCGCGAGGGCAGCCCGCAAGGCCGACCAATCGGTCCGCTTCTTCCTGGGCTGCGCGGGCTGGGGAGAGGATCAGCTCGAGGAAGAGATGGAGGAGGGCACGTGGCGCATCGTCCCGGCCACGGCGGACGCGGTTTTCGCACCCTCGCCCGGAGCACTGTGGGCCCACCTGATCGCCGACCAGGACCCGGACCTGGCATGGATCCGCCACGTCCCTGACGACCCCTCGGTCAACTGACGTTCCCCTAATAAGGTGAGAGGGTGCCCGCGGCCCGGGCCGCCATGGCCTGGGGATCGAGCGGCGCCAGCGACTCGGCCGCCTCGAAGGGGATCAGCTGGCCGACCAGGACCCAAACGGTGAGCAGCAGCAGCATCCCCACCAGCACCGGCTGGGCGCGCACCGTCGGCGCGTCTTCGCCGTGACCGGCCAGGAACAGCGCCTTCACCGGACCGAAGTAGTAGAAGAGGGAGACGGCCGTATTGATCCCGGCCACCGCAGCCAGCCAGCCGTAGCCGCCGCCGATCACGGCCGCGAACAGCTGCCACTTGCCGAAGAACCCCAGGGTTGGCGGCAGGCCGGTCAGGCTGACCAGAGCCACCGCGAACATCCCCGCCGCCCAGGGCGCCTTCCAGCCCAGCCCCTCCAGATCATCGATCGTGTCCGAACCGGACGCGTTCTGCAGGAACACCGCCCCGCCGAAGGCCAGCAGGTTCATGAACACGTAGACGGCCAGGTAGTAGACGGCGGCCTCGAGACCCGCCTGCCAGTGAGCGGTGCCGAGCAGCGCCAGCCCCATCGCCACGTAGCCCGCGTGCGCGATCGACGAGTAGCCGAGCATGCGCTTGAGGCTGGTCTGCCGCAGCGCAGCCAGGTTGCCGTAGGTCATCGTGATGGCAGCCACTACAGCGAAGAACCAGCCGGCCTCGGCGGCGAAGGCGGAAGGCGACCCGAGCCCGCCCGCCAGGAAGCCGTCCAGGAACCGCAGCAGCACGGCGAACGACCCCGCCTTGCTGGCCACCGCCAGGAAGGTCGTGACCGGCGTCGGCGACCCTTCGTAGACGTCGGGAGTCCAGAAGTGGAAGGGCACCAGGGCCACCTTGAAGCCAAGTCCCACAACCGTCAGCAGCAGGCCGAGGCCCATCACCGTGCTGCCCCCGGACTGGGCCAGGGCATTGCCCATCTCGTCGATCCGCAGCGACCCGGTCAGGCCGTAGAGGAGCGAGATGCCGTAGATCATGACGCCCGAGGCAACGCCCCCGTACAGGACGTACTTGAGCCCCGCCTCGGCAGAGGCGCGGTTCGCCTTGAAGGACGCAGCCAGCGCGTAGGAGCACAGCGACAGGGTCTCGACGCCGAGCACCACCAGCAGCAGGTGGTCGGCAGAGGCCATGAAGAAGATCCCCAGCAGCGCACACAGCAGCAGGAAGAAGATCTCGCCGGTGAGCCGCTCGCGGTCCTCAGCGTATTCCTGCGTGGTCAGGCACAGCACCACCACGCCCATCACCCCCACGGTGCCCAACAGCTGGAACAGCAGTGCGAAGGAGTCGACGCGCACCATGCCGAACACCGTGGTGTCGGGGGCGGCCGCGCCCCATGCGTCCCACAGCCGCGAGGCCACATAGACGAGACCTGCCAGCGAGATCCACCCGCTGGTCCGCGGCGACTTGCCTCCGGTCAGGATGTCGTGCAGCAGCACGACCCCGGCCGTCACCGCCAGCCAGATGTGCGGTGCGATGGCCGACAGCTCGGCTGCCAGAAGGTCTGCCTGGTGGGCATCCATCGGCCTAGCCGCCGGCCCCCACCACCAGGTCCAGCGTGTGCTTGATCGACGGCTGCATGACGTCCAGAAGCAGGAACGGGAAGATGCCCAGCACCAGGCACAGGAAGGCGAGCGGCGCCTGGCAGAGGGTCTCGCGCGGCGTGATGTCGGGCAGGTCCGCGTAGTCCTCGTTGGTTGGCCCCAGGAACACGCGCTGCATGGTCCACAGGTAGAAGGCCGCCGTGATGACGATGCCGACCACAGAAATGGCCACGTAGGTCGGGAAGGCGTCGAAAGCCCCCCACAGCGTCACCGCCTCGGCCACGAAGCCGGAGAAGCCCGGCAGGCCCAGGCTGGCGAAGAAGCCGATCGTGGTCAGGCCGAAGTAGACCGGCATGACCATGCCGATGCCCCCGAAGCCGTTGATGCGGCGGTGGTGGGCCCGGTCATAGAGCACGCCCACGACAAGGAAGCACATGGCGCTCGAGGTGCCGTGCGCAATCAGCTGGAAGTTGGCCCCGGTCCAGCCCCACTCAGTGGCCGCGGCCGCACCCAGCAGCACGTAGCCCATGTGGCTGACCGACGAGTAGGCCACCATCCTCTTGAAGTCCGTCTGCGCCATGGCCACCGCCGCGCCGTAGACGATGTTGATCACGCCCAGCAAGGCGATCATCGGGATGAACTGGTGGAACGCCTCCGGCGCAACGGGGAAATTGATGCGGAACATCCCGTACGCCCCCAGCTTCAGCAGGATCCCGGCCAGGATCACGCTGATGGCGGTCGGCGCCTCGACGTGCGCGTCCGGCAGCCAAGTGTGGAACGGGAACACGGGCACCTTGATGGCGAACCCGATGAACAGGAACACGAACACCCAGGTCTGGAAGGGCATCCCGAACAGGTCGTAGCCGGTCAGCTGCCCGGCGGCCGCCTGGGTCTGCCAGGTGAGGATGTTGAAGGTGTGCTCGCCTGTGACCGGGTCGGAGGAGGCCAGATACAGCCCCACCATCGCCACCAGCATCAGCACTGAACCCGCCAGCGTGTAGAGGAAGAACTTGATGGCGGCGTACTCGCGCCGCTCGCCGCCCCAGATCCCGATGAGGAAGTACATCGGCAGGAGCATCACTTCCCAGAACACGTAGAAGAGGAAGAAGTCGATCGACACGAAGACGCCGTTGATGCCGACTTCCAGCAGCATCAGGAGCGCGAAATAGCCCTTCACGCCCTTGGTCGTCTTCCACGACGAGATCGTGGCGATGAAAAGCAGCAGGCAGGTCAGCCACACGAGCGCCAGGCTCAGCCCGTCGATCCCCAGCGTGTAGCGCACGTTCCACGCCGCGATCCACGGCATGTCCTCCGTGAACTGCATGGCAGACGTGCCGCGCTCGAAAACGCACCACATCATGGAGGCCAGGACCAGCGGGATGCCGGTGAACAGAAGGGTCAGCCTCTTGACCAGCTCGCCCGCAGTGCGGGGCAGGCACAGGACCACCGCCATGCCGATCAGCGGCGTGAAGGTGATCCATGAGAGGACGTTGATGTTGGCGAGAAACTCATCCATGGGTTGCTACCTGACCAGGATCCATGCCCCCAGCGCGACGGCGCCGAGGACCGTGAACAAGAGATACTGCTGAATACGGCCCGACTGGACTGTGCTGGCACCCGCTCCGAGTGCCTGCGTGGCCAGGGCGGTGCTGTTCACCAGTCCGTCCACGCCGTGCTTGTCCAGGAAGCCGGCCAGGTCGGCGGACTTCCGCCCGCCCCAGCCGACCAGATTGACCAGGCCGTCCACGACTCCCCGGTCGAACGCCCCCAGGACCGCACTGGCGATCACGGTGAGGCGGACGACGGTGGTGTTGACGATCTCGTCGATCCAGAATTTCGCGCTGACCGCGCGGTAGAGCGGCCCCAGGCGCTTCGCCCAGGCCTCCGCCGAGAAGACGCCCCACTGGTAGAAGGAGAACGCCAGCGCGATCCCGGCCGCACCGATCGCGACCGACATCCACAGCGCCTGGCCGTGCGCGTGCTCGGCAATGGCGGGAGCAACCGGAACCAGCCCGGACAGGGTCGGCGCGCTGACCAGTCCCGGGAACCACGGGTGGTGGCCCAGCACGTCGCCGTTGGCGATCCAGAGCGACCCGCTGAACACGGCACCCAGCCCCAGCACGACCAGCGGGATGGTCATGGTGGAGGGCGACTCGTGGGCGTGGTCGAACTTCTCCTGGTCGCGAGGCGCACCGTGGAAGGTGAGGATCATCAGCCGGAACATGTAGAAGGCGGTGATGCCCGCCGCGACGAACAGAAAGACCGCCGGCAGGGTGTCCAGCAGCCCACCGCCCGACTGGGCGCGTCCCAGCGCCGCCGCCAGGATCGAGTCCTTGCTGTAGAAGCCCGCGAACAGCGGCACCCCGGCGATCGCCAGGGTCGAGACCAGCATGGTGCCGTAGGTGATGGGCATCTTGCGGCGCAGGCCGCCCATCTCGGGCATCTCCTGGGTGTGGACCGCGTGGATCACGCTGCCCGAGCCCAGGAACAGGCAGGCCTTGAAGAAGGCGTGGGTGACCATGTGGAACAGGCCCGCCACCCATCCGCCGACCCCGATGGCGGCGATCATGAAGCCCAGCTGGCTGATCGTGGAGTACGCCAGCACCTTCTTGATGTCAGTGGCGCAGATCCCGATGAGCGCGGCGAAGATCGCGGTGAACGAGCCCACCAGCGCCACCACCACGAAGACCTCCTCCGAGAAGAAGGGTGCCGCGCGGGCGGTCAGATAGACGCCGGCCGCCACCATTGTGGCGGCGTGGATCATCGCGCTGACCGGCGTCGGACCCTCCATGGCGTCCGGCAGCCAGATGTGAAGCGGGAACTGCGCGGACTTGCCGACCGCGCCCATGAAGATCAGCAGCCCGGCGGCCACCAGCCAGCCCGGGTACTCGCCGCCGGTGGCGGCCAGGGTCTCCTGCACGCCGGCGAACAGGGCGCTGAAGGCGACCGTGTCGTAGTGGCTGAACAAAATCGCCACGCCCAGGAACAGGCACACATCGCCGACACGCGTGGTCAGGAAGGCCTTCTTGCAGGCCGCCGCAGCCGACGGCTTGTCGTGGAAGTGCCCGATCAGCGAGTAGGAGCAGAACCCCATCAGCTCCCAGCAGATGAAGAAGGACAGGAAGTTGTCCGACAGGATCAGCCCCAGCATCCCGGCGGTGAACAGGCTGATGTTGGCGAAATAGATGTGGTAGCGCCGGTCGCCCTGCATATAGCCCACGCTGTAGAGGTGGATCAGGAAGCAGATCGGCGCGACCGCCGCCAGCATGATCGCGGACAGGTTGTCGAAAAGCAGACCGAACGCGACGTTTGGCGTGCCGGGCGTGGCCTCGGTCCAGAGGAAGTTCCAACTGAAGCCGGCCTCCACGGAACTCCGCAGCTCGCCGACATCGGCGCCGATGAACCGGAAGCCCTGCACCAGCGCGATGGCCGCCGCCAGGCCCATGGCGCCGACCAGGATCGGGGCGCCCCTGCCGGGCAGTCTGCGTCCCAGGAAGATCTGCGCGCCAAAGCCAGCCAGGGGCAGCAGCGGCACGCACAGAAGAAGAGTCCAGTCGGCCGTCGTCACGCGCGCAGCTCGTCGGGACGGTCAGGCCGTATGGAGCCGAACACGCCGAACAGGTTCAGCACGATGGCCAGGGCCACGGCGGCCTCGGCGGCCGCCAGGATGATCACGAAGATGGCGAAGATCTGGCCTTCGAGCGGCGTGCCGGAGAAACGCGAAAACGCCACCACATTCAGGTTCGCGGCGTTGAGGATCAGCTCGATCCCCATCAGCACGAACAGCAGGTTGCGACGCGCGATGCAGACGCACAGGCCGATCACCAGCAGAGCGCCGGACACGGCCAGATAGGCGCCCAGGCCCATCAGTTGCCCCCCCCGGAGGTCTCACGCACATGTTCGGCGGTCGACTCGTCCTGGGCCTCGACCCGGCGGCGGGCGATCATCACCGCGCCGACCAGGGCGGCGGTCAACAGCACCGCGGCCAGCTCGAACGCGACCAGCGAGTGGCCGCGTGACAGGAAGGCGAGTCCGATCTCGCGGATCCGCGTCACCGGCTCGGCCAGATCCCCCTCGGCCATCGCCCAGGACTCGGCGCCCGCCGCCCGCAGGCCCAGGAGCAGCGCTCCTCCGCCCACCACGAACAGCGTGCCGCCGACCCGCATGCGCGAGAACTCGGCCTTGTCGTCGGGGGTCAGCATCACTCCGAACAGCAGCAGGACCAGGATCCCGCCCACGTAGATCATCAGCTGCACGACCGCCAGGAAGTCGGCGCCCAGCAGCAGGTAGAGCCCCGCCACCCCGAACAGCGCCCCCATCAGCCCGAAGGCCGCGTGCACCACGCTGCGGTGGAACAGGACGATCCCGGCGCCGGCCACCGCCAGCGCCGCGAAGAACAGGAAGACGGGCGCCTCCACTCTCCTCAGGCTTCCGGCGTCTCGGCCACGGCCTCATCGGCCGGAGCCGTCTTCTCCGACTCGGGCGTCTTGCCCTTCCAGCTCAGCAGGTCCAGATCCAGTTCGGTGCGGTCCTCGGTGACCAGCGCGAACTCCTTCGACATGTGGATGCAGTCCTCCGGGCACGGATAGATGCACAGCTCACAGAACATGCACTTGTTGTAGTCAACGGTGAACTTGACCCAGTCGAGCTGCTTGTCCTCGTCGCGGCCGGCCTCCATCTCGATGCAGTCGATGGGGCAGGCGCGCGCGCACATGAAGCAGTAGATGCACTTCTCCTGCTCGAGGACGTGGATGCCGCGGTAGCGGTCGGGCACCGGCGAGCGCTCGTCCGGATACTGGACCGTCACCGACTTGCTGAACATGTACTTGATGGTCACAGACATTCCGACGCAGGTGGTCCAGACCGCCCGGTAGACGTTGGTGAACCAGTTGTTGACGCCCGAGGCCTTGCGGGGACGAAGGTCGATCACAGATACAGCTCCCACCAGGCAGCGCCCAGCACACAGAACAGGCCAATCGGCGTCAGGTACCGGTAGCCCATGGACATGACCTGGTCGATCCGGACCCGCGGCAGGGTCCAGCGGATCACCATCATCAGGGTGACCACGATCCAGGACTTGGCGATGAAGATCACGGCCGAGGCCACGTCATGCGCGGTGCCGTCCAGGAGAGACAGGCCCGGAAGGTGCCAGCCGCCCAGGAACAACGCGACCCCCACCGCGCTGACCACGAACATGTGCGCATACTCGGCCAGGAAGAAGAACGAGAACCGGATGCCGGAGAACTCCGTGTGGAAGCCGGCGACCAGCTCCGACTCGGATTCCGGCAGGTCGAACGGCGCCCGCCCGGCGTTGGCCAGGGCAGCGACGAAGAACAGGACCAGCGCGATGGCCGCGAAGGGATTGGTGAAGACCGCCCATTGCATGCCCGCCCAGCCGGCCTGCGCGTCGGCCGCGCTCCTCAGGGACAGCGTGCCGTGCATCAGCACCGGTACCAGCAGGGACAGCCCCAGCGGGATCTCGTAGGAGACCACCTGGGCGGCCTCGCGGATCGCGCCCAGCACGCTCCATTTGTTGTTGCTCGCCCAGCCCGCCATGATCACGCCGATCACGGAGAGGGCGCCGATCCCGAAGATGTAGAAGACGCCCAGGTTGACGTCCGCGATGAAGATGTTGGTGGAGAGCGGCAGGGCCACGAAGGTGGCCAGGGCCGCGCCCAGCACCAGCGCCGGGGCCATGTAGAACAGCACCTTTGGCGCCCCGCCCGGCCGCAGGTCCTCCTTCATGAGCAGCTTGATGCCGTCGGCGATCGACTGCGCCCAGCCGTGCCAGCCGCCAACCCGCATCGGCCCCAGCCGCACCTGGATGTGGGCCGCGACCTTGCGCTCCTGCCAGATCAGGTACATCGCCAGGACGGTCACCGCCCCCATCACGGCCGCGATGCCGATGCTCGCGGAGATGAGCATCCCGATTCCGCCGGGCAGCCCGAGGCCGCCCGCCAGGTCCTGGCCCAGGCCGTGGAATGCGCCCTGCGTGTTCATCAGCGGTCCACCTCGCCCAGCACGATGTCGATCGAGCCGATGATGGCCACAGCGTCCGCCAGCATCGTGCCCGGCAGCATGTGGTCGAGGATCGAGAGGTTGCAGTAGGACGGTCCGCGCACCTTCACCCGGCTGGCGATCTTGCCGCCCGGCGACTTCAGGTAGTGGCCCAGCTCGCCGCGCGGGTTCTCGACGGCGGCGTAGGACTCGCCCTCGGGGACCTGCAGCGACTTCTTCATCTTGGCCATCACGGGGCCCTCGGGCATCCGCTCGATGCACTGCCGAAGAATCCGGATCGACTGGATCATCTCGGCCATGCGGACCCAATAGCGGTCCCAGCAGTCGCCGACCTCGCCCTTCTCGCCGGTGCCCACCACCACGTCGAAGTCCAGGTCGGCGTAGTTCAAGTAGGGCTCGGCCCGCCGCAGGTCCAGGTCCACGCCGGAGCCGCGCAGGCACGGCCCTGTCAGGCCCCAGGCGATCGCCTCATCGGGGCTGATCACGCCGATGCCGGCGGTGCGCTCGACGAAGATGTGGTTGTGGCTGAGGAGGTCGTTGTATTCGACCCATTTCTCCTCGAGCGTGTCGCACCAGTTGGACATGTCCTCGAGCCAGCCCGGCGGCGTGTCGTTGAAGACCCCGCCCGGCCGCACGTAGGAGTAGGTCAGGCGTGCGCCGCAGAGCTTCTCGAACAGGTCCATCATCCACTCCCTCTCGCGGAAGGCGTAGAAGAAGGGCGTGAAGGCGCCGATGTCGAGGCCGTACGTGCCGAACGAAATCAGGTGGGATCCGATGCGGTTCATCTCGGCCACGATCACGCGCAGCCAGGTGGCGCGCTCGGGAATCTCGAGATCCATCAGGTCCTCGACCGCCAGCGAGTAGCCGAGGTTGTTGTTCATCGCCGAGAGGTAGTCGTAGCGGTCGGTGTAGGGCAGATACTGGAGCCACTCGACGCTTTCGCCGATCTTTTCCGCGCACCGGTGGATGTAGCCGATGTAGGGCGTCGCGCCCTTCACGATCTCGCCGTCCACCACGAGCTTCACCCGCAGCACCCCGTGCGTGGACGGGTGCTGGGGGCCCATGTTGACCTCCATGTCCTGCGTCTTGACGTCGACCACGATCTCGCGGGTGGTCATACGCCGCTGATCCCGTGGTATTCGTCGGGGAACACGTAGTCCTTGCGGAGGGGGTGACCCTCCCAGTCGTCCGGCAGCAGGATCCGGCGCAGGTCCGGATGGCCCTCGAAGAAGATCCCGTAGAAGTCGTAGGTCTCGCGCTCGTGCCAGTCGGCCGCGCGCCACACGCCGGCCAGGGTGGCCAGGCTGCCGCCGGCCTTCGAGACGCGCGTGCGCAGGCAGACGCGGCGCGGGCCGTCCTCCACCGTCATGGCCAGCACGTCGACGGTGAATTCCTCCGCCTCGACAGAGTCGTCGGTGGCGTGCAGGCTGATCAGCAACGTGAAGCCCTCCGCCTTGGCCTGCTCGGCGGCGGCCAGCCAGCCGGCAGGATCGACCTCGCGGATCTCGTGGCCCTCACCGAGTCTCATCGCCTGCGCCTCCCAGGTCGTGCCTGCGGCCTAGACCGCGGCTCCTGCTTCTGCGCCGATGTCATTCAGCACCAGATGCGCCTCGGGGACCATGTCGGTCCGCAGGTTGCGGCCCTCGCGGATCTTGTCCTGCAGCCTCATGACGCCCTCGATCAGGGCCTCGGGCCGCGGCGGGCAGCCCGCCACGTAGACGTCCACCGGCACCGCCCGGTCGACCCCCTTCACGACGTTGTAGCCGAACTTGTAGTACGGGCCGCCACCCACCGCGCAGGCGCCCATGGCGATCACGTAGCGAGGCTCGGCCATCTGCTCCCACAGCCGGCGGATGCGCTCGGCCATCTTGAAGGTCACCGTGCCGGCCACGATCATCAGGTCCGCCTGGCGCGGGGTGGCACGGAATGCGCCGGCGCCGAAGCGGTCCAGGTCGTGCTTCGGCCCGCCCACCGCCATCATCTCGATGGCGCAGCAGGCCAGCCCGAAGGTCATTGGCCAGATCGAACTGAGCCGCGCCCAGTTGACCAGCCAGTCGACCTTGGTGGTGAGGAGGTTGTCCTCGAACTTGTTCTCGAGTAAGCCCATGTCAGTCCAGCAGCCTCCCGCCCAGGCGGTCCGTTTCGCGATGAACGCCGGGAACTTCCGGCCTCTCGAAGTGCTTGACCCAGTCCAGATCGCCCTTGGCCCACACGTAGACCAGGCCGAGGACCAGGATCCCGATGAACAGCACGCCTTCCAGGAAGGCGAACGTGCCGATGGACGGGTCTTGGAACGCCTCCTTCAGGACCACCGCCCAGGGGAACAGGAACGCGATCTCGACCGCGAAGATGATGTAGACCAGCGCCACCGTGTAGAAGCGCATGTCGAAGCGCACCCACGACCCGCCGATCGGATCCTCGCCGCACTCGTACGGCATGGCCTTCTCCGGGCTCGGGCGGTTGGGACGCAGGAGCGAACCCAGGGCCAGATTGAGGCCCACAAACGCCACCCCGAAGAGCAGGAAAACGAGGACGTTCAGGTAGTCGAAATACACGATGCAGATATTAGCGGCGAGCAGCCCCGCTTGCCGCATCTTCAGTGGCCGCGGCGCGGGCTTTTTCGGCCTCCCAGGAGCCTCGGTCGCAGATCGCCCAGCACCCCTCAGCCTCCATCACCGCCACCTCGACCAGCGGGAACACGCCCTCCAGCTCGTCGAAGACCCACAGCGCCACGTTCTCGGCCGACGACACCGGCACCACGTCATTCACGTCGCCGCCGCGCACACGTCCGATCACCCGCTCTTCGACTGCCCCGTCCAGCGCGTGAAAGTCGAGCGCCATCCCCTCGGGACCGACCGGCGCCTCGCAGGTGATCACGAGCTGCCAGTCATGCTCGTGCTCGGGCTCCGGCTCCCCCCCGTAGCTCGGAAGGTGGTGGGCGGCCCGGAACGCAAATTCGCGGCGTACGCGCATCGCCGCAGGATAGCCGCAGGGCCTTCGGCGATGAGCCCGCATGGAGGGCGTGAACTACTCGGCAGGCAATTCGTCCATCCAGGTGCGGACCATTCAGCCGATCTCCCGATAATGGTCCCACAACTGGTCGACGATCACGTTCAGTTCTGCGTCCAAGACCGGATCCGGGCGCATGAGGAGAATGTCGCCGCTCCTGTCGCTGGCCATGCGGTAGGCCCCGAAGAACGGCCGATTGGGGCGGATGTCTTCCGTTCGTGCAACGTAGGCGGTGGCCTCATCCCGGGACGCGAAGGCGATGTAGTCGCCGGAGGCCTCCATGTGGTCCCTCGCATCACCTGACATGATCATGCTCCGCATCGCCGATTCCAGATTTTCCCCTGATTTCGCCCTGATCTCCCTGCATTCGAGAGTGAGGGTCGCGCTACCCACCGGCTGCAGCGCCATGGTGTAGACGGATTCGGTCGCAGGTGCCCAACAGATGATCCCTGCAAGTGCAAAGCTCCCCGTCGCCAACCATGTCTTCTTTCTCAACACCACCCCGCTCCATTCCTCAGGCCTCCAAGTGGCTTCGATCCAAACACCGAACTCACAGAGCCGCTTCCCGCATCCCGTGCGTTCCTCGTTGCGGTGACTGCAGCCCCCCCCGGCCCCGTCAAGAACCAGAATCGGCGGTCAGCGCTTCCTCTGCGAGGCGCTCGGCGCGGAGGATCTCGATCTCGCGCAGGAGCGCGTCCACGAGTTCGCCTTCGGCGACCCGCGCCACCTCTTTGCCACCTCGGTAGACAATGCCTGCGCGCTTGGTGCCGGCAATGCCAATGTCCGCCTCCAGTGCCTCGCCCGGCCCGTTCACCGCGCAGCCCAGCACCGAGATCTTGATCGGCAGTGTCTCCTCGCCCAGGCGCTCCTTCACCTCGGCCAGCAGTTCCTCGAGGTCGATCTCGATGCGGCCGCAGGTGGGACAGGCGATGAGCTCCGGCTCGCGGACGCGGCGGCCACAGGCTTTGAGGATGTCGTAGGCGACCGGGATCTCGTCCTCGGGCGGCGCGGTCAGGCTGACCCGGATGGTGTCGCCGATCCCGTCCAGGAGCAGGCTGCCGAGACCGGCGGCCGACTTGATCGAGCCGTAGCCGGTCTCGCCGGCCTCCGTGATGCCCAGGTGCAGCGGCACGTCGGTCTGGGCGGCGAACAGACGGTTGGCGAGCACTGCCGCCAGCGTGTCGGTGGACTTGATCGAGACCACCACGTCGCGGAAGCCCAGCCCCTCGACTGTTTCCAGGTGCCGCAGCGCGCTCTCGCAGAGCGCATCCGGGGTCGGGGAGCCGTGCTTGTCCAGAAGGTCGGCCTCCACCGAGCCGGAGTTGACGCCGATCCGCATCGCGCAGCCGGCATCCGCAGCGGCACGCACGACCTCGCCCACCTTGTCCAGGCCGCCGATGTTGCCGGGGTTCAGGCGGACCTTGTCGACGCCGGCATCGACGGCGGCCAACGCCAGGCGGTGGTTGAAGTGGATGTCGGCCACCACAGGGATGGGTCCTTTGCCGAGTTCCGTCGCCGCGGCCCGGATGCCCTCGACAATGTCGCCGAAGACAGCCGCGCTCTGGCGGTCGGGGCAGGTCACGCGAACCAACTCGCATTCAGCCTCGATCAGGGTCCGCGCCTGGGCAACGGTCGCCCCCACGTCCCTCGACGAGGTGGTGGTCATGGACTGGACCCGGATCGGCTGCTCGCCGCCCAGGACCAGACCGCCCACGGGGACCTCCCGGGCTGCACGGCGTTCGACCTTCATGGACCGCGCATCCTATCCCGCCGGAATCGTGCCCGGATCCGGGTTCCGTGATCCAACACCCTGTGGATGGCCAAGAAACGCCACGCCCGACTGGACATGCGATCCACATGCGAGCATGCTTTACACATGTCCAAAATGATCCAGATCCGCAACGTCCCCGACGACATCCACCGCATCGTCAAGTCGCGCGCCGCCCTGACCGGCATGTCCCTGTCCGACTACCTCCTCGTTGAGGTCCGCAAGGTCGCCGAACGGCCGACGATGGAGGAGTTGCGCCAGAGGATCGCGCGTCTGACCCCCATCGAACTCGATCCCTCCTCAGCCGAGGTGATCCGCGAGGAACGCGACCAGCCGTGATCGTCCTCGACGCCTCGGCCGCGGTGGAGTTCCTCCTCGGGTCACAGCGCGGTCAGCGCATCGGCGACCGGCTGGGCGTCCGCGACCGGGACAACCACGCCCCCCACCTGATGGACATCGAGGTGGCGCATGTCCTGCGCAGGGCCGCTGACCAGGGGCGCCTGTCCGAGACCCGAGCACGCGAGGCGCTCGTCCACCTGGCCCAACTGCGTCTCACACGCTGGGCCCACGACACTCTGCTGCCGCGCGTGTGGTCGCTCCGCCACAACGCCACCGCCTCCGACGCCGCCTACCTCGCCCTCGCCGAGGCCCTCGGCGCACCGCTGCTCACCTGCGACGCCTCCCTCGCCGACCTCCCCGGCCACGACGCCGCGGTCGAAGTCGTCGTCTAGGATGACAGTGTGACCATCCCCCTGCAGGAGGGGCTCATCTACGGGCCCGTGGACAGCCGGCGGCTGGGCCGCAGTCTGGGCATCAACCCGCTGCCGCTGACCATGAAGGTGTGCAGCATGGACTGCCCCTACTGCCAGTACGGCTGGACGCAGTCCTTCCATGGCAATACGAAGCGCCCCGATCTGCCGACGGTCGAGGACGTGCTGGGGGCCGCGGAGAAGGCGGTCCGTGCCATGGTGGCGGCGGACGATGCGCCGGACGCGGTGACCGTGGCCGGCAACGGCGAGCCGACCCTGCATCCGGAATTCGCGAGGATCACGGCCGGGCTGAGGACGTTGCTGGACGAGCACGCACCGGCCGCCAAGCTGTGCCTGCTGTCCGACGGACTGCACCTTCGAGGGGCCGGCATGGCGGAGGCAATGGGCCTCTACGACCTGCCGCTCCTGAAATTGGAATGGGGCAGCCCGGCGTGCTTCGCGGCGCTGACCGGCCTGCCTGCAAGCCGGCTCGAGCGCCTGCTCGAGGACCTTGAGTCCCAGGAGCGCTGGGTGGCACAGACCATGTTCGTGGACCCGCCGGACGGCATGCCGGAACGCGGCAACACGTCCGACGCGGAGATCGAGGCCTGGATCGGCCACGTGGCCCGAACGCAGCCCGAGTGGGTCGAGATCTATTCGCTGGATCGGCCGCCGGCCGACGAGGCCCTGGGCACCGTGTCGGCCGAGCGCCTCTCAGCGATCGCCAAGAGGCTGGAGGCCGCGACCGGCATCCGCGGCGACGTCCATGCGCGCGAAGGCGCGACTCCCGGCCGGTGGGGTGCCCGGGAGCCGGCCGCCACGTCATGATGGGGGGACCATGTCCGGGCAAGACCGTTCACTCCTGATCGAGGTCGCCGACTCCGCCGGCTACTGCTGGGGTGTCGAGCGCGCCATCGACCTGGCCACCGAGGCCGCCGAGAGCAATCCTTCAAAAGACGTGAACACCCTGGGTCCGGTGATCCACAACACCCGCACCGTCAACCGCCTCAAGGACGACTACGACATCGGGATCCTGGACGAGGCCGACACGGCCGTGGACGGCGACGTGATGGTCATCCGGGCCCACGGCGTGCCCGAGGCCGTGATCGAGGACGCCCGGGAGCGCGGCGTCGAAGTCGTGGACGGGACCTGCCCTCTGGTGACGGTGATCCACCGGGCCGCCCGGCGGCTCGAGGCCGAGGGCTACAACGTCGTGATCATCGGCAAGCGCGACCACCCCGAGATCATCGGGATCCAGGGTGCCATCGAGGGCCCGGGCCATGTGCTGGAAACGCCCGACGACGTGGCCGACCTGCCGCCGATGAAGAAGTGCGGCGTGGTGCTCCAGTCCACGATCATCGCAGCCCACGCCGGCGACATCATCGGCCGCCTGGGCGCCCGCTACCGCTACCTGAAGGTCGAGAACACGATCTGCCATGTCACCACCGAGCGGCAGACCGAGACCGGCGACTTGGCCGCCCGCGTCGAGGTGATGCTGGTGGTCGGTTCCCCCCACTCGTCCAACACGCGCAAGCTGGAGCAGGTCTGCATCGAGGCGGGCTGCACCACCTACCGGATCGAGGTGCCAGGCGACATCGACATGTCCTGGTTCGACGGCGTCCACCACATCGGCGTCCACGCCGGCGCCTCGACCCCGCGTGAACTGCTCGGCGAGATCACCGACCACCTCTACGGCAGCCTGGTCTCCGACTAGCCTGCGGCGAGAGCGGCGGCCATGTCGGCCGGCAGGGGAGCATCGACGGTCACGCGCGCGCCGGTGCGCGGATGGTCGAAGGCCAGCGAGGAGGCGTGCAGGGCCTGTCGCGCCATGCCGCCGAGCGCCTCCAGGTCCGAGACCGACGGTCCGTCCTCGATCGATCGCAGGAAGATGCCCTCGTCGGGGCCATAGAGCTTGTCGCCCAGCACCGGGTGGCCGATCGAGGCCAGATGGACGCGGATCTGGTGCTGGCGGCCGGTGCGCGGCGTGCACTCGACCAGGGCACGCGCCCCGCTCACCTCCACCACCCTCCATCCGGTCACCGACGGATCGCCGTCGGCCCGCACCTTCATCTTGAGCCGCACCGCGCTGTCGCGGGCCAGCCCCAGCGGTGCGTCGATGACGCCGGAGGGCTCGCGCGGCACGCCGTCCACCACCGCCAGATACGTCTTGTCCACCGCGCGCCGCTCGAACTGGACCGCCAGCTTCGACCGGCCACGCGGCGACAGGCTCACCAGCAGGCAGCCGCTGGTCTCGCGGTCCAGCCGGTGGCAGAGCCGCGGCGCCCGGTCGCCCTCCGTCCCGTACCGACGGTGCAGACTGCCCACCACCGTGTCGTAGAGGTACCGCCCGGCCGGATGGACCGGGATGCCGGCTGGCTTGTCGATCACCAGGTAGTCCTTCTCTTCCGTGAGGACAGGCAGATCGGTGGGCACCAGTTCGGACGGAGGGGGCGGATTGTCGACCGTCACTACCACGCGGGTGCCTGCAGGCAGGCCCTGACTGGCCCGGACGCGCCCCGGCGCGTCGGTCGCCACACGACCTTGCCGGATCAGGCCCTGGAGGTTGGTGCGGCTGCGCCATGGAAACCGGTTCGCCAGGAATCGGTCCAGCCGGATCCCGTCCTCGTCAGGACGGACCGTGGATGCAACTTCCTCCAGGGGCAGGGAAAGGTCGCGGGGCGTGCGCTCTAGCGTGTGCCGAGCCGCCGGGCGCGGGCCATCTGGCGCTCGCGCTCACGCTTTTCGCGGCGGCGGCGCTCGCTGGGCTTCTCGTAGACGGAGGACTTCCGCGCCTGGCGAAGGATGCCGGCAAAGTTGACCTGACGCTTGAAGCGGCGCAGCGCCGCTTCCACCGTCTCGTTGGCTCGTACCTGGATCTTGATCTGTTTCGTCTCCTGACTGTCCCGCCATCGGGGCCGAAGACTCTAGGAGAGGCCGGGAGGGGTGTCAACTGGGCCGCGCGCCCTATCATCCCCGGCCATGAACGGAGAGTCGACTCTCCAGGGCGTCCTGGACCGCTACGTGTATCGCAACGCCGAGACCGGTTACGCGGTGGCGCGGCTGTCGACCGGGACCGGCCGGGCCACCGTCGTGGGTGACCTGGGCGAGGCGGAGCCCGGCGAGATGGTGCGCGCCTGGGGTCAATGGACGGTGCACGAGCAGTTCGGCCGCCAGTTCAAGGCGGAGCGCGCGGAGGCAATCACGCCGACCACTGTCGAGGGAATCGAATTGGTGCTGGCCTCGGGCCTGATCACCGGCATCGGCCCCATGCGCGCGGCCGCCATTGTGCAGATGTTCGGAGAGGAGACGTTTGCGGTGATGGAGCACGAGCCCAATCGGCTTCGCGAGGTGCGGGTGGGTGAGGCTAGGCAGAAAATCCCGGACGCCGTCATTCGCGAGGCGCCCGCTCTCCTGGCCGGTCGCCAGACGCAACGCGAGGCGTTGGTGTTCCTGCGCAGCCACAGCGTCGGAATGGCGCTGGCCCGCCGCATCATCGACACCTACGGAGGCGCGACCCTCGACGCCGTGAAGCGGGCCCCCTTTGAGCTGGTCCGCGATGTCCCCGGCGCCGGCTTCAAGACCGCCGACCACATCGCCATGAGCGTCGGCTTCGACCGCGAGGACCCGTCGCGGCTGCGGGCAGGGCTGCTGCATGCCCTCGAGGAGGCCAGCAAACAGGGCCACATCTGCCTTCCTGTCGGAAGCCTGCTGGCCAAGGCCTCGCGGCTGTTGTCGCTGGACCCGGAGCGGATGGCGCAGGAGCTCGACGAGGCGGAAGCCCAAGGCTGGGTCTCGATCCGGCGCGTGGACGGAGATCCTGCAGCGATGCCGCCGGTGGACGACGGCGCCTGGGCCTACGCGCCGCCTCTCCGGGAAGCCGAGGACGGCCTGGTCAGGGCCCTGGAACGCCTGCTGGATTCCGAACCGCGCCGGATCCGCCTGGACGCTGGCGCGCTGCCGGGCCGCTTCCGTGAGATGGGACTGGACCCGGACCCGACCCAGACCGAAGCGGTCATCGCCGCCCTGGAGCACCCGGTGTCCGTCATTACGGGAGGCCCGGGCGTTGGCAAGACGACGACCCTGCGGCTGCTGTGCGAGACCGCCGCGACCGAGGGCCTGCGGCCCGTGCTCATGGCGCCGACCGGACGCGCCGCCCGGCGCATGTCGGAGGCGACCGGCCGCCCTGCCATGACCATCCACAAGGCGCTGGGATTCGACCCGCGCACCGGCGCGTTCTCCCGCGACCAGGCCAATCCGCTGGCCGGAGACCTGATCATCGCCGACGAAGTCAGCATGCTGGACGTCCCCCTCGCCCGGCGACTGGCGGACGCCATCCGGCCCGGCATGCGGCTGTCCCTGGTCGGCGACTCCGACCAGCTTCCCAGTGTCGGTCCCGGACACTTCCTCCACGACCTGCTCACGTCGGGCAGGCCCGCCGTCGTCGAACTGAACCGTGTCCACCGTCGGAGCGAGGGGTCCACGATCACCGACAACGCCCACCGCATCAGGAAGGGCCTCGAGCCCGAATTCCCCGCGGGGCAGGAGATCGGCGAGTTCCACTTCATCGAGGCCGGCTCGGACGAGCAGGCCCTGGAGATCGTAGTGGACCTGGTGTCGCACCGGATTCCCGACAAGTTCGGGCTGGCCCCGATGTCGGACATCCAGGTCCTGGCGCCGATGTATCGCGGACCGGCCGGCGTCGACGCCCTCAACGCCGCGCTTCAGGCCGCCCTCAATCCAGGCTCGGACCAGTTGACCGGCCCGTCCCACGCCTTCCGGCAGGGCGACCGCATCATCTGCCTGCGCAACGACTACGAGCGCGAGGTCTTCAACGGGGAGATCGGCCACGTGGCCGCCGTGGACAGGGAGGCCTCGGTCCTGCGCGCCTCGTTCGACGGCCGCATGGTCGAATACACGACCCTTGAACTGGATCGCCTGGCGCCCGCCTACGCCATTTCCGTCCACCGCGCCCAGGGCACCGAGGTCCCCTGCGTCATCCTGCCGGTTCTGACCTCCCAGGCGATCATGCTGCAGCGCAATCTCCTGTACACGGCGGTCACGAGGGCCAGGTCGCTGGTTGTCCTGGTCGGATCACGCATGGCCCAGTCCCGCGCTGTGGCCAATGACCGTGTGGCGCACCGCCACAGCTGCCTGGATGTCCTGCTTGGCGCGTCCCCGCGGTCCACCGGCCGGCCCTTCTGACGATTCCTGCCACCACCCATGGCGGTGGGCTGGCCGTTCCACAGGAAGTTGCAACGCGCTTTCTGAAAAAGTTAGGTCAAAACCGGCACCCAATGCGGGTCATGGCTCCGCCCAACGCGAAAAGCCTAGGAGTGTGCTGAATAGGTTTTGTTCGCGGAGGGTGGAACGCCTATCAATGTTCCTGGTCGATCTGTCAAAAGCCGAGCAGGGACGGGGCCCGGAAACGGGCCTGGAAACTGAACCAAGAAATCCGAGGCGACAACCCGCCCGGTCACGCCTTCTTAACTAGCCGGTGGAAGGCGGGAGCGGAACGGGGATCGCCCTAGAGTCGGAAAACGGGGAGGGGGCGTTTCGCTCTGGGCTCACGCCCAGACGGACGCAGCCGACCCGGGAAGCTCGCCGGAGCGGCCAATCACGGCTGCGGGAAACCGCGGACGAGAATGGCAGCGACGGCAGGCACCGCCAACGGCGGCGCATCGGCCGGAGGGAAACTTCCGGCGGACACGACGCCCGCAGCGGACCGGCGGTGGGGTGGCGCACCGACTGAATCCGGTTGCTTCGGCGACCGGGTGCGGACGGGGTGGTCCTGGCGGTCCGGCGCATTCAGCACGCACTTCGGTGCGGGCAGGGCGCGGCGGACGGCCGGGAGAGCCTGGGGTTTGGCGGGTGACTTGTGATAGACGACTATTTTGAGCGGGCGCGGCCTTCGGGCGGCGCCCGCTCTCTTTATCATCACCCGCGTGGAAGGCATGGTTGTCAGGATCGACTCCCGAACCTGCAGGGTTCTCACTGCAGAGGGTGAAGAGCGCGGGTGCACGCCGCCCGGCTCATGGTTCCAGGACAAGACGCGCCTCAATGAGCTGATTGCGGTTGGCGACATGGTGGAGATGCGCCTGGACGGGGACGGAGGCGTCATCGAGGCGGTCATTCCCCGCACCAACGTCCTTGCGAGATCAGCGGGACATAGGCAGCGGCTTCTGGTCGCCAATCTGCACCAGGTCGTCGTGGTGGGCTCCCTCGCGGAGCCTCCGCTGCGCCCTCTCGACATCGACCGGGTCGCAGCCGGCGTCATCCACTCGGACATCACCCCCCTGATCTGCCTCAACAAGACGGAACTGGCCGATGGGGACGAGACCGCACGCTGGAAGGCGGTCTACGCCGGCATTCCGGCCCCGGTCATCGTCACCAGCGCCGCGACCGGCGAGGGAATCGAGGAACTCCGGGCCGCCCTGGCCGGCCGGGTCAGCGCGTTTGCAGGACTCTCGGGAGTGGGCAAGTCCAGCCTGTGCAACGCCCTCCAGGCGGGCCTGGACATCGCCGTCCGCACCGTCGACCGCCGCACCGGGCAGGGGCGCCACACGACCTCCTTCACCGAACTCCATTTGCTCGGTACGGACGCCTGGATCGCCGATACGCCGGGGATCCGCGTCTTCGAACTGCACGACTGCCGCCCAGAGGACGTCGCTCCCTGCTTTCCCGAAATCTCGGCGGTGGGCGCTGACTGTGCCTTCAACGACTGCACCCACTCGGTGGAGCCGGACTGCGCCGTCCTGGCAGCCGTCGCAGAAACGGGGAACGGCATCGCGCCGTCCCGTCACGAGTCCTATCTGGCGCTCCTGGAGGAGAGGCGCCAGTCCGGATCCAGGTAGTTCGCCAGCGCCCGGGCGCAGTATTCGGAGACCTCGGGGCGCCGCGCTGACAGTTCCATGACCTGGAACGGATCCCCTGGCAGATGCCACAGGCCCGCTCCGTCCCGGTCGGAGCGGTAGACCCACTCCGTGCCGCGCAGAACGGCCCCCGACGGGGAGAGAGCGACGATCGGCCGCTGCCGTTCGGTGCTGCGGCTGTGGACCGGCGCCAGGTCGAAGCCCGTCATCGGGCCCGGCACCGTCAGCCCCAGTGCCGCGAGAACCGTCGGCGCCAGGTCCGTCGCGCTGACCAGCAGGTCCTCTCTTCCGCCACCGCCCTCCGGCCAGCGCACCAGCAGAGGAACGTGGATGATCCCCTCGTCGACCCGGTCCCGGTGGGCTCCCCAGCCAGCCTCACGTTCCCCCATCAGCTGGCCGTGGGCCGCCGTCAGCACGACAAGGGTCTCGCGAGTCCGGCCGCGCTCCTCGATCAGGTCCAGGAGGCGCCCGATCGCTGCGTCCACCCGTTCGACGCGGGAACGGATCATGTCCCGGCGTGCCGCCTCTTGACCAATCGGCACCTGATTGGTGCCGATGCGCAGCAGGTCCGTCAGACGAAGCACCATGAACACGCGCCCGGCACCCGAATCGGACAGGAATCGTTCCGCCGCGGCGATCACGGACACCGCGTCCCCGAGGTCCTCCGCCACCCGCTCGAAGCCCCACGCGACCGGGTCGCCTCCCGCCGGACGACCCGCAAGGAAGGCGCTCCGGTAGCCGCGCTCCCCGAGAATCCTGGCCAGTGTCGTGTCCGGCCGGGCAGCCGCCTCCGCCGGACTTCCGATGGCCGCCGGCGCAACCAGGCGGCCCTCCAGCATCGCCCTCCAAGCGGACTCAGGATCTCCCGATGCCGCGAAGGCCCGGCTGAACTCGACGGCCTCGTCGGCCAAGCGGGCCACCGCCGATGAATCGCCCGGGACCAGGTCGCCGCGCCAGCCGTCCACCGACACCCACACGACATCGGCCGGCCAGTTGGACCGGACCCTGGCCTCGTCCACGCACCACAAGTCGACCCGCACGGGCCCTTCGGGCATCCGTGAGCCGTCCACCTGCACCAGCGCCACCCGTCCGCCCGTGCCGCGTGGCTGCTGGGTGACTACCACTGCCCCCGGCTCGCCGTTGTGGCGGGCTTCGACCCGGAAGGCGCCCGACGGCAGGTCTCCGTAGAGCTTCACCCTCTCGTGCGGGGCCTCCGCACTGTCGTCCCGGTGGACCACATCCACTCCACCGGCCTCCGTCACTGCCAGGACGGCGAGCCCCGTCAGGGACTGGGTCCACCACATGGCATAGGGGATCCGGGGCTCCACTCGCGTTCGCGACTCCTCGCGGCCCTCGCCCGCCAAAGCCAGCAGCACGGCCAGCGTGGCCGCCCCCGCAGCCAGTCCGGTCAGCACCCGAATCATGTCAGGCCACACTCCGACAGCACGGCACCGGCCAGGACCATGGAGCCGGACGCCACGACGGGTTCACCCAGGGACTGGCCAAGCCTCAGGGCGGCCGCCGGATCGCTTCGGCGACGCACTGCGATGCCCTGGCTCTCCGCAAGGTGGGCCAGGGCACGGGCATCAAGACCGCGCCGTGACGGCGTGCTGCAGACCACGATTTCGCTGGCGTGCGCCGCCGCCTTCCGCAGCATTCCTGCAGCGTCCTTGTCCGCCAGGCAGCCTAGAACCGCGACCGGACGCCCCCATACCTCGCGGACCGAGGTCAGCGCCGCCTCCACCGCGGCCGCCGTATGGCCACCGTCCACGAAAACCCGCGGGTAGCCGGGCAGCGGCTGGAGCCGCCCTTCCACCGCTGACACGCGGGTGCCGTCCGCCACATCACGCCCGGTCGCCGCCACCGCGGCCGCGGCAAGCGCCAGGTTGCCCACCTGGAAGCGGGCAGGGCCATCCACGCCCAGACCATCCGCTCCCCCTCCCGGCCAGGTCACATCCATGCGGAATCCCTCCGAGGTCCGCTCCAGTCCGTGCACATCCACCTCGCTGCCCAGCCGCCACAAGGGCACGGCAGCCCTGCGGCAGGCCTCCTCGACCACCCTGCCTGCATCACCATCGGGCGCCACCCCCGACACGCAAGGGACTCCCTGCTGCACGATCCCGGCCTTCTCCGTCGCCCTCTCGAATTCGGAACTGCCCAGGACCTCGGCGTGATCCAGCCCAATGCGCGTGATGACAGTCGCTGTGGATTGGACCACGCTCGTCGAATCGAGGCGGCCCCCGAGCCCGGCCTCCACCACCGCACAACCCACCTCGCTTGCACGAAAGTGGTGGAAGGCGGCGGCTGTCACGACGTCGAACCAGGTGGCCTCATCGGGCGCTGCCTCCATCGAGGCATCCAGCGCGTCGGCCAGCAGGCCATCCTCGATCTCGCGGCCGTCCACCCGGATCCGTTCGTTCAGGCGCACCAGATGCGGCGAGGTGTAGAGACCGGTCGGCCGATCCGTTCCTCCGGACGCCAGGATGGCTGCCGCGAAGGAGGCCACGGAACCCTTCCCTTCCGTCCCGGCGACATGGATCGCCTCGAAGGACTCCTGGGGGTCTCCCCACGCCGCCAGAAGCGTCCGGACAGGACCGAGCGTCCGTGCGTCCGCAAACCGGCCGTCCCGCTCGAAATGCTCCCGGCGCTCCAGCGCGGCCAGCACCTGCACGAGCTCCGGGCCGGAACGATCGGCTTCGCTGTTCCTTTTCACGGTCCCGCCAGCGTACATTGCCGAAGGCATGAAGAAGCCCGTCACAACCCTCCTCCTCTCCTTCGGAATGCTTGCCTGCGCGGGACCCCGACCGACGCCCGGCGACCCTGACCTCCAGATCGACCTCGCCCTGCGCAGCCTGGAGCGAATGTCCCACGCTTTCCTGGACCTCGCTGATGACGACACCGGGTCGGCCCGCCGCCAGGCGAGGGCAGACGGCCTTCGGGCGCAGCTGGCAGGTCTCGACGCCTCTTTCCTGGGCGCAGACCAGGCGACGGACCGCGGGCTCATGCTGATGAGCCTGGCCGCGCGCGAGCAGGCACCCACCGATGGGCCGTTGGGCCGAGCGGCCCTGCAAACCCTGCTTGCCGAACAGGAGGGCGTCCTCACCGACGACAGCCGCCTGCTGGCTCTCCTGACCCAGCGCCGCGACTCGCTGGACCGACGGCTGGCCGCAGTGGCGTCCCGGCGGGACCCCGCGCGACCCGCCACCGCCCTCGAGGAAGCCATGGCCTCTCCCTTGCCGGAGACCGAGGACCTCTTTCCCGCCCGCGCCGCACAGGCCTTCCTGCAGGCCCTGAAGGCCGGCGGGGTGCGTGTGGACTCTTCCAGCGATTGGGCACAGGCCGTCCCGGCCGGCTTCGGCCCCGTGTCCTCGGCGGACACGCGCCGGCAGCCCTCGTCCATCGAGGTGCAGGCGCCCGGCCCCTGGCTGGCGGAGACGCATCCACTGCGCCGCGTGGCCGGGCCTCGTCGCGCCCCGTCCCGCGTCCGGGCAGTCTGGCCCTCGCGGTTCAACATGGACGGCTGGACCGGCGTTCTGGCGGAAATCTGCCTGGGCGCCGAGGACTTCGAGCGCCTGCGCGTCGAGCGCGCACGCACCGTGGCCGCCGAGGCCGCCGTCCTGGTCCATACCCGCGGAATGGTGCAGGCCGAGGCCCTGGTCATGCTGCGTGACATCGGCGGATACGACGAGCACTCCGCCCGAGGGGCCTACGACTCCATGCTCGCCGAGCCCCTGGGCACCCTCGCGCCGGTCCTGGGACGGATCCTCTACGACCGGCTGGAAGCCGACGCTACGGATTCCACCGGCGCCACCTTGGGCGAGTTCCGGGCCCAGTTCCAGGACGCCGGACCGCTGCCCTTTCCGATTCTTCGGCAGCTCTTCCTGGGCCCCACTCCGGCACACACGGATCTCTGATCGCTTCAGGGCAGGTGGGTGAAGCTCCGATAAGACCACCAGCCATGGAGCATCCCTGCCATCGAGTGGACCTGTTCCTGTTCCGGCAGAACGACACGGAGCCTGACTACCTGCTGGTCCGGGCCGAACCGGCTCGCGAGTCCTTCTGGGGACCGGTGTCCGCGATCGTCAGGCCCGAAGAGGACATGGAAACCGCCGCCCAGCGAGTCCTGTGGGACTCCTGCGGCATCGCGGATCCGCGGCCAGTGACCGATCTGGGACACCCGATGAGATGGCAGATCGGGGATGAGCTGTTCGTCGAGTGGCCGTTCGCGGTGGACGCCTCTCACCTTGCCGGCGACGCACCGCTGCGACTGGGCGACGCCCTGGCCGATGCCTGCTGGGATGGATTCGACGGCGTCTACCAGCGCGCCGGATTCGACTGGATCCGCTCGGGCCTCACGCGCCTGCACTGGCACCTGCGCGGCGGCCGCTAGAACGCCCTGAAGACGAACACCGCGTAGAGGACAAGCAGCCCCGCGCCCGCGAACCGCCCCCGGACCAGGGACACGGCGCCGATCCCTGCCAGACTGAGCACCGCAACGCTCGCCAACGGCTCCACCAGGAGTCCTTCCCGCACCTGCATGGGCGCACAGACCGCCGCCAGACCGGGCACCAGGAGCACGTTCAAAACGTTGCTGCCCCACAGCGTCCCCAGGCCCAGACCCAGGGCCGAGTCGCTGTCCTTCCCGGCGCGGGCAGCGGCCAGACAAACGGCCAACTCGGGCAGAGAGGTTCCCAGGGCCACGACCGTCAGGCCGATCGTCCCCTCGTCCACCGCCCACGTCTCCGCCATGACGACCGCCCCGCGGACGAGAAGGGTCGCTCCGTAGACCACTGCTGCAAGGCCCCCGACCAGGCACAACCCTGACACCAGGGGGGCAAGTCCGGGCGGCTCGGCGCCCGCCTCCGCCTCCTCGCCGTTCGCGTACTCGATGATCAGCGCCACCAGGTAGAGCGCCACCAGGCCGAGTCCGTCGGTCCGGTCCACCTCACCGTCGCGGAGCACCCAGGCCAAGGCGCCCAGGGAACCCAGAAGACGCAGCGTGTCCCATCGCTTCAGGGTGCGCCCCGTTCGCAGAACACCTCCCAACACCAGGACCGTCCCCAGGACCAGGCCCAGGTTGCAGGCGTTGGAGCCGATCGCGTTGCCGACGGCCATGGAGCCGCTGCCGCCCAGCGCCGCCGTGACAGTCACGACGATCTCAGGCGCCGAGGTGCCGAACGCCACCACCGTCAGCCCGACGATCCACGGCCTCACGCCGGAGCGGAGCGCCGCGGCTGTTCCTCCGCGCACGACAGCCCAGGCTCCCCCCCAGAGGAGGACCCCGCCTGCCAACACGCTGACCGTCGCCCCGCCCATGATGGGTGACTATCCTAGGTCCGGAATGTCGAGACAACAGCCGAGGATTGTCTGCAACCGGGACCTCACGGAGGGAGCCTGGGCGCTTGCCCCTGCCTTTCCGACCGTCCTGGCCGAAGCCGGAGCGGAGGCAGTCGCGGTCGGGCCGGACAGCGGAGACCCGTCCGAACTGCTGGCAGAGGCGGACGGCCTGGTCCTGACAGGAGGCAACGACCCCGACCTGAGGCCCTTCGGCGGCGAAGCGCCCTTGCCCGAGTGCGCCGTCATCGATCCGGCCAAGCAGGCCTTCGACACCGAACTGGCGCGCGCCGCCCTTGACGCGAACCTGCCGGTGCTCGGCGTCTGCTGGGGTATGCAGCTCCTGGGCCTGCTTGCGGGAGCCGCCCTGATCCAGCACCTGGACGAACCGAATCTGGCCGGCCACCGCGACGGCTGGCACAACGTCCGCCTGGAGGCCGGCAGCACCCTGCGGGTCGCCTGTGAGCTGGACCGCTTCGAGGTTCTGAGCCGCCACCACCAGGCCCTCGCAGGCGGTGGTGACTGGCGGGTCACGGGACGGTCCGACGACGGCGTCGTAGAGGCCATCGAGGACCCGGCCAGCGGGTTCCGGGTCGGCGTCCAGTGGCACCCCGAGCGGACACCCTCCCACCCGGGAACCCGCCGACTCTTCTCCGCCTTCGTACGGGCCGCCGAGGGGGTGCGCACATGAAGTCTCCGGACCTGCCCACCGCGTCGTCCGCTGCAGACGACAAGCGCCGGATGATGCTGCTGTTGGCAGCATTCGTCCTGGTCTTCGGGGTCTTCTATTCCATTCGCCCCTCCACGGGCTCCGGGTCTGACGCCCCCGTCGCAGCGCTGGACGCGGCACGGCGCCCCCCCGCACCGGCGGTGGTCCGCAGCCTGCTGGCAGAGTGGGTTCGCGACGACGAGGACATCGACCGGGTGACCATCGACCAGCAGGCCCTGGAGCACGTGTGGCTCCGGGCAGCGGCCTTGATGGACGTCCATGTGGAGGAGGGCGAGCAGGACCTTCCCTCGGCGGAGGCACTGGAGACCAGTCGTGCGGACCGGCGCGGCGAGGTCTTCAGGGTCCGCGGCACCCTTTCGGGCCTGCACACAGAGCGCCGCGGCGACCTCGAAGGGACCTGGGGCACCCTGCACACCGACGTTGCCGGGCCGGTGCGGTTCGCAGCGGCTCGGCCCGCCCCCGAGGGCCTGGAGGTGGGCGACACGGTCCGGCTGGACGGCTACTTCCTCAAGTGGTTCACCTGGGAGGAACCTGTGGGCCAATGGAATTCGGGGCCCTTGCTGGTCGGCAACCGCCTGGTCGCCAGCATGCCAGCAGCGGAGGCCGTCCTTGATCTCGACCCGGCCGTGATCGACGCCATCGTCGACGACACGGCGCAGAATGCCGCCCCCGAACAGGGGCAGCTCTATTTCCACTTCCTGGCCCACGCCCGGGACCTGGCGGCCGAGGACAGGGAGGCGCTGCGGAAGGCGCCCGAGTTCACGGAGACCGTCTTCGACAGTCTCGTGGAGGATCCTGCCGCCTTTCGCGGCCGCCCCTTCCGCATCTACGGCCAGTTGGCCGACATGTTCGGGGAACCGCTGGGCGAAAACCCGCTGCGCACCCAGCGGCAGACCACCGGTTGGCTCATGAACGGCAACTGGGGCGTGGCCAAGTTCGTTTCGCCGCTGCGCTTTGCCGGACATCGGAGGCACGACGACGTCATCGTCACCGGGTGGTTCTATCGGCGCCACGCCTACGAGGGCGCAGACAATGCCGTGCACCTCGCTCCGGTGTTCGTGGCCGCCACTGTCGAGACCATGCCTGAACCTGACACCAGCGCGTACGACAATCTGTTCGGACTCATCGTCGGGGGCATCGTCGTCCTCACCGGAGGCCTCGCCTGGCTGATCCGTCGTGACCGACGGGAAGCCAGGGATTGGCAGGAGCGTGTCCTGAAACGCCGGCGGGCCGCGAGGGGAAGCACGTGATCGACCTCCAGGTGGACCTGGATGGCGGCCTCACCCGTGTGCGGATGGGCAGTGACATCCTGGGCCAGTCCGGCCACTTTCTGGCCGGTCTCGGACTCCAGCCCACCCGCCTGGCCCTCGTGGCCGATGGCCGCCTGGACCGGGAACCCGTCCACCTGGTCCTGGACAGTCTTGCTGACGAGGGCTTCGAGGCCCACCACATCCGTCTTGAGGGCGGTGAAAAGTGCAAGACGCTGGCAACCGTCGAGACTCTGGCGTCCCGCTTCGGACGGCTGAGGCTGGACCGGCGATCCCTGGTGGTCGCGCTGGGGGGCGGCTCCATCAGCGACGTCGTCGGCTTTGCCGCTTCGGTCTGGATGCGTGGCATCAACTGGGCGGTGATCCCCACCACCCTCCTGTCCATGAGCGACGCTTCGCTGGGCGGCAAGACCGCGGTCAACCTGAACGGGACCAAGAATCTCATTGGGGCCTTCCATCAGCCCGCCGGGATCCTGATGGACACCGAGTGGCTCGCCCGTCTGCCAGAACGGGAATTCAGGTCCGGCATGGGAGAGGTCGTGAAGACTGCGATCCTCGGCGGCCTGCCGTTCTTCGAGTTCCTGGAGCAGTCCCGTGAGGCGCTCCAGGCCCGCGACACCGAGACCTGCCTGGAGGCCATCAGCCAGTCGGTCGGGACCAAGGCCGTCATCGTCTCGGCCGACGAGCGCGAGCGGGGTCCGCGCCGCATCCTCAACCTGGGCCATACGGTCGGCCACGGCATCGAGAGGGCATCCCCGCAGCTGCGTCATGGGGAGGCCGTGGCCCTGGGGCTGATTGCGTCCTGCGCCATCGCCTGCGAGCGTCAGCGCATGGCCCCCCAGGCATTCGAACGAATCAAGGCCCTGCTGGAGGCGTACCGCCTGCCGACCCGGCTGCCCGGAGACCTGGACGTGGACCGGGTGCTGGACGCCATGACTGCCGACAAGAAGCGCGCAGGGGGCGAAATCGTGATGATCCTGCCCAGGGAGATCGGCGAGGTGGAAATCGTCGAGGGCATTCCGCCGGGTGAGGTCCGCGGCGTACTCTCGAGGATGGTGCGATGAAGATACTGATCATCGGTTCCGGCCCCATCGTCATCGGACAGGCCTGCGAGTTCGATTATTCGGGCAGTCAGGCCTGCCGGGCCCTGCGCGAGGAGGGGATCAGCGTGGTGCTGGTCAACTCGAACCCCGCCACGATCATGACGGATCCGGAAATGGCCGACGCCGTCTACGTCGAGCCGATCACCCCCGAGTGCGTGGCCCAGATCATCGAAATGGAGCGCCCGGACGCACTGCTGCCGACGATGGGCGGCCAGACTGCGCTCAATACGGCCGTCGCCCTCCATGAGAACGGTGTGCTCGAAAAGCACGGGGTCAAGATGATCGGCGCTTCCTTCGAGTCCATCCAGTGCGCCGAGAACCGGCAGCTGTTCCGCGATGCCATGGGCCGCATCGGGCTCGAAGTGCCGCGGTCGGCCGTGGTGCGGGACATGGACGCCGCCCACGAGGCCCGCAGCGATCTGGGACTGCCCGTGGTCATCCGCCCGTCCTTCACCATGGGCGGCACCGGCGGAGGCATCGCCTACAACCGGGAGGAGTTCATTGAGGTGGTCGCCCACGGCATGGAACTCAGCCCCACCCACGAGGTGCTGATCGAGGAGTCCGTGCTGGGATGGAAGGAATTCGAACTCGAGGTGATGCGCGACTCCGCCGACAACTGCGTCGTCATCTGTTCGATCGAGAATCTGGACCCGATGGGCGTCCACACAGGCGACTCCATCACGGTCGCGCCGGCGCAGACCCTGACCGACCGCGAATACCAGGTCATGCGGGATGCCGCATTCAAGGTGATCCGCGAAATCGGGGTGGAGACCGGCGGGTCGAACATCCAGTTCGCCGTCGACCCGAAGACCGGCCGCATGGTCGTCATCGAGATGAACCCGCGCGTCTCGCGGTCCTCCGCCCTGGCCAGCAAGGCCACCGGATTTCCGATCGCCCGCATCGCCGCCCAACTGGCGATCGGCAAGACGCTCGACGAGATCGACAACCGGATCACGCACGAAACCCCGGCCAGCTTCGAGCCGACCCTCGACTACGTCGTCGTCAAGGTGCCCCGGTTCGCCTTCGAGAAGTTCCCGAACTCCGACCCCGTGCTGACGACCCAGATGAAGTCCGTGGGCGAGGTCATGGCCATGGGACGCACTTTTCCCGAAGCCTTCGGGAAGGCCCTCCGCGGCCTTGAAACGGGGCACGCCGGATGGGACGGACACGAACGACCGCTGGATGACGACACGATGCGGTCCCGTCTGGTGCAGCCGCACCCCGAACGAATCCACGCCATCCGCCAGGCCATGGAAGGGGGCATGGACACGATGGAGCTTCACAGACTGACCGGCATCGACCCATGGTTCCTCGACCAGCTGGCCGCCATCCTGAAACTGGAAGCGCGCGTGGCGGACGACCCCTCACTGCTGCTCGAAGCCAAGCGGGGAGGCCTTGCAGACCTGGCGATCGCCCGCCTGTGGGGAACCGACGAGAAGGCAGTGCGGGCCATCCGGACCCAGGCCGGCATACGTCCCGTCTTCTCGCTGGTCGACACATGCGGCGCCGAGTTCCACGCCGCCACTCCCTACTACTACTCAACGTATGAGTCCGTGGACGAAACGCGCCCGGTCGAGGGCGATGCCGTGATCGTCCTAGGTGGCGGCCCCAACCGGATCGGACAAGGCATCGAGTTCGACTACTGCTGCTGCCACGCGTCCGCCGCCATTCGGGACCAGGGGTTGACCTCGGTCATGGTCAACTGCAACCCCGAAACAGTCTCCACGGACTTCGACACCTCCGACCTGCTGTTTTTCGAGCCGCTGACCGTCGAGGACGTGCTGGAAATATGCGAGAAGGTCCAGCCCATCGGGGTGGTTGCGCAATTCGGCGGACAGACCCCCCTTCACCTCGCCCAGCCGCTGGAGGATGCCGGAGTAAAGCTCCTGGGCACTTCGCCCGACGCCATCGACCGGGCAGAGGACCGCGAGCGCTTCAACCGGCTCATCACCAAGCTGGGGCTGCGGCAGCCGCTCGGAGCCCTGGCCATTGGCAAGGAACAGGCGGTGGAGGCCGCCCGGTCCGTCGGCTACCCGGTCCTCGTCCGGCCCTCCTACGTCCTGGGCGGCCGGGGCATGGCGCTCGTCTACACGGAGGATGACCTGCTCCACTACCTCGACGAGGCGGTCCGCGCCTCCGCGAACCGCCCGCTGCTGGTGGACAAGTTCCTCGAGGACGCCATCGAGGTGGATGTGGACGCCGTCGCCGACGGCCAGGACTGCGTCATTGGCGGAATCATGGAACACATCGAACTGGCCGGCATCCACTCGGGCGACTCCAGTTGCGTGCTGCCCCCCTTCTCGCTCGGCGACGACATCATCGAGGAGATCCGTTCCGCCACGCACATGCTGGCGCTGGAACTGGGCGTGCGGGGCCTGCTGAACATCCAGTTCGCCGTGAAGGGAGACCACGTGTACGTCATCGAGGTGCACCCCCGCGCCTCGCGCCCGGTGCCCTTCGTTTCCAAGACCATCCACGTTCCCCTGGCCAAGGTGGCCACCCGCGTCGCCCTCGGTGCCTCACTGGAAGAGGCCGGCTTCCACGAGGAGGTGTGGCCCGACCTGACAGCAGTCAAGATGCCCGTGTTCCCCTTCTCGCGCTTCCCTGGGACCGACACGCTGCTCGGCCCCGAGATGCGCTCAACCGGCGAGGTGATGGGCGTGGACCAGGACCTCGGCCGGGCCCTGGCCAAAGCGTTCCTGGGCGCCGGCACAGCCTTGCCCGCTTCGGGCCGAGTCTTCATCTCGGTCAAGGACGCCGACAAGCGCGGTGTGGTCCCGGTAGCGCAGCGACTGGCCGACGCCGGCTTCTCCGTGGTGGCCACCGAGGGCACCTGGAAAATGCTGCGCCGCTACGGCGTCGAGGCCGAGCGCGTCCTGAAGATCCACGAGGGACGGCCCAACGTCCTCGACATGCTGAGCGACCGGCAAGTGGACCTCATCCTGAACACCCCGCTCGGCCGGGTGGAGCGCTCGGACGACCGTGTATTGCGCGCCAAGGCGGCCGAGATGTGGATCCCCTCCATCACGACCCTGGCTGGCGCGGAAGCGCTGGCCCAGGCAGTCGCGGCCCGCCGGCGCGGGCAGCTGGAGCCCAGGAGGCTGGGCGCAGGCGCCGAAGCGATCCCCTCCTGACCCCGCCTCCCCGTCAGGTGTTGAGCCGCTGGCGGCTGGTGAATCGCGCCGTCATGCGCCAGTCGTCGCCCCTGGTGTAGATCCCGTTCTTCTCGCTCTTGTTGGCCGGCTCCACCACGACCTTGGTGACCTTGACCACCCCGGAACCGCTCTCCACCAGGACCAGCCAGTTCATCCAGTCCCGCCAGGAAAGGGCAACTGTCTTGTCGGCAGTGAATTCCACCCACACGTCGACAGCGCCCTTTCGGTTTTCGGGCACGGCCGTATCGCCCTCCTTCAGGTCCCCGTACTGGTGCACATCGCTGCCGAGTCCGGCGCCGTAGAGCTGGTTGCCCAGGAACAGCGGCAGGCGGTTGACGATCTGGTTGCCCTCCATGGCAAGTTCGTCACCCTCCAGGACCGCCCGCTTGGCCCGGTACTCGGACGCAAGCCGGCCGATCCGCTCCAGGCGGTCCTCGGCCGCGGCTACCTGTGCCTGGCCTTCGCTGTGCGCGGACCGCAACCACAGGAGTACGCCCCCCAGCACCAGACACCCTGCAAAACCCAGGCACAGCATGCGCGCGCTCGCGTCCAGGTCTTTCCAGCGCGACCACCAGACAGCCATCACGCTGCCTCCGGGGTGGTGGTGCCGGGCACCCGGACCTCGAGTTTCAGCCCTTCGATGACCAGACCGGGCGGCCCGGTCTTGAGGTCGTCCGTCTTCGCCGAACGGCGATTGAACGTGCACCAGTCCACCCCCTCCAGGGCTTCAAGGAGGTCGTAGTAGAGGGCCTGCGCATGTGGCACACCCTTGGCGTGGAAAATGGTGGCGTTGACGGTCACCTCCACATACTGCCCCTTGTCCTTGGAACGGGACGACCGTGAGTCGAGGCTGATCTTGTCGAGAACGAACTTCTGTTCCTCCCTGGTCTCGACCGCCTTCGTTCCTACCGCCTCCTGGAAAACCCCCATGACCAGCTCCTGGGCCTCCAAGGCGGACATGGGCTGGCGAATCTCGCCTTCTCCGAGCTGCTCCCGCGCCAGTTCCAGTTGACCGCCGAGCTCGCGCTCGATGTGAGTCATGCCGCGCCATCCGCCGTCCGGGACCAGCAGCCCCGACCGCTCAACAACCTGTTCAGCGCGCACGGCGAGACGCCGTAGTGACTCGGTGACGCCCCGCCCGGCCTGGAACGCGGCCAGACCCGTGACCAGGCTCTCCAGCGTCAGCCACACGGCCACTGCGGTCAGGCACGCGGCCATCGGGGTCTTCAGGGCGTCGTAGCGCCGCGTGTACCGCAGTTCCTCCTGCCGCAGGTCCAGGCCCGTGGCGTCTATTTCGAGCATGCGCAGCGCTGCCCCCATGGCCGGCCCGATCAGTCCGCCTACGCTCTCCGCCTCGCCGGGATCGAGGTCGTGCTCGACCCCGCCCAGCAGGTCCAAGGGGACCACTTCGAGGCCTGAGGCCTCATGGAGGGCATCGATCAGTCCCGGGGTGTCCAGGCCGCCGCCTGACACGAGCACCCGTTCCACGGCCGCTTCGCCGGTGTAGCCGACCAGGCTGCGTGACAACTCGCGCGACAGTGTCGGCACCAGATCCTCGTATGGGAGCCAGGCCTCCACCGGAGCCGGCGGAGCGGTCTCTTCTGATTCCTCCCCCTCCTCGGCTTCCGCTTCCAGATCGGGCTCGACCGCCTGCGGGTCGCTCGCGAACAGGCCCGCGGGCACCGCCCGCATGGACAGGATCTTGTCGCCGTCGGCGAACACGAGCAGTGAGTGGCGGGCCCCTACATGCAGCAGCAGCGTGACGCCCTCCTCGGGAATCGCTCCGGTGGCCACCGCCGCATTGAACAGGGCGGCACCGTCCACATCGACCACCGCCGGATCCACGCCCCCCTTCTCGCACACATCGAGGGTGCGGCTGACCTGGTCCTTCGGGGCCACCACGAGAAACACCTCGGAGTGGTCCTCCCCTGCGCTCACCATGGTCGAGGCGACGATGCAGTCATCCATGTTCCAGTAGGGAATCGCGCTCTCGGCCTCGAACTTGATGGTCTGCGCGACCTGCTCCTCGCCGGTGAACGGCAAGTGCACATTGCGAAAGACGCAGCGATGCGCCGGAAGGGCCGCCGCTACCTTGTCGCGAGGCGCCTTGGCCTCCTTCATTCGATCATGCATCAGCCGGCCGATGGCTTCCGTGTCGCCCGCGGTCACCTCATCCACAGTCGCGGACGCGACTCTCCACCGCTTGGCGTGCCCGTCAAGAACCACCGTCTTCAGCGCCGCGGCGCCCACATCGAATCCCACTGCCCTGGCCATTGGTATTTCTATCGGAGTCCCATGGGACCCTCGAGGGCGGCATCGTAGCGGGCGCGCTGGGCCGGAGTCAGGATCTGCCTGACCATCCAGCCGAATCTGCGGGCCTCCTCCGCGAGTCGGGGTGCGGTCTGAGAGACATGCTCCGAATGGATGTCGGCCTGGGCCCCACGCCAGGCAGTCAAGATGCGGCGCAGCTGCTGCTGCTGAAGCGCGTCCAGGTTGAAGCGGTGACCCATGCGGCGTTCATAATCGTCCAGGAGCGCACTGTCGCGAGTCGACCCCATCCATCGGATGGCCCCGACTGCCCCCACGGCGGCCCCTGCCCCGAGGCACAGCAGGGCCATCGCACAGACCCACCAGCGCGTGACGGGCATCTAGCGGTCCGATGCAGCGGGCCCGGTGGCCGGCTTGCCGCGGACCAGGTCGCCCCAGATCCAGCGGTCCACTTCATCAAGGCCCGAGGCCTCGAGGGCATCACCCTTTGCCTTCGGAAGGCGCCAGTCGGCCTCGGATGCCAGGAACAGGGATCCCATCCCCAGCACCAGTGCCGCAGCGGCGGCGATGCCGCGCACGAAGGAGAGCAGGTCCGCTTCCGGGCGGCGGGGCAGGTCACCGGCCACGATGCGCGCCATCACACGCGTCTGGAAGCCGGGGGCGGGTACTGCCATCGGCAGTTCTCCGAGGCGGTTGGCCAGACCGTGCACCGCAGACATGCCGCGGCGGCAGTCCGCGCAGTCGATCAGGTGCGCTCGCACCTCGCCCGCGACCCGGGCCTCGATTTCTCCGTCGTGGAGACGGGGGATATGCGACCGGACGGCGGAGCACTTCATGCCAGATCCTCCTCGCGAGCGCGGGCCAGCTTCTCGAAGCGTGCCCTGCCGCGATAGAGCCGTGATTCGATGGTCCCTATCGAGACGCCCA
Organism: uncultured Planctomycetales bacterium; assembly: GCA_964653725.1. Taxonomy (GTDB): domain Bacteria; phylum Planctomycetota; class UBA1135; order UBA1135; family CAZZHK01; genus CAZZHK01. The sequence goes on from CAZZHK010000002.1 coordinate 155,119, forward strand.
GGGTGCGGGCCATCTCGTCGTAGCGCATCCCTTCCAGCTCCCGTAGCACGAGAACCGTACGGAAAATGTCCGGCAGCTCGTCGAGGAGCTCCCTCGTGAGCGCAATCCGTTCAGCCCGGATCATGTCGGTCTCGGGGCGGTCGGTGCGCTGGTGCTCTTCCCGCTCGTGGATCTCTACGTCCTCGACCGAATGGACCGGGTTGCGTTTGCGCTTGTCGCAGGCGTCCAACGCGGTGTTCACCGCGATCCGGTAGACCCAAGTGTAGAAGGACGATGTGAAGCGGAAGCGCGGCAGGCTGTTGTAGGCCTTCAGGAACACCTCCTGTGCCAGATCCTCGACCTCCGCGTGGTCCCGGGCGAATCGGCCCAGGAGGGCATGGATGCGGTCCTGCGTCTCCAGGACCAGATCGCCGAAGGCGTCCGTGTCCCCCGACAGGGACCGGAGAATCAGGGTGTGGTCGGGGCGTTCAGGCTGGGGCGGCTGGTGAAGGGGCCTGGTCTTGGCTGCGGCAGCGTCCATCGGTCCCGTTTGACGGGCTTCGTCGCCCGATCTTCCCCGCCGGCCCCCCATCAGGATTTCTCCTGGCCGCCCAGCAGATGACCCATCTTCTCGCGCTTGGCGCGCAGATAGTCCTCGTTCTCCACATTGGGGGAGATTTCGAGCGGGACCCGCTCGACGATCTCCAGGCCGTAACCGGCCAACGAGTACTGCTTGGAGGGGTTGTTGGTCAGAAGCCGCAGGCGCCGGACGCCCAGGTCATGGAGGATCTGCGCCCCGGTCCCGTAGTCCCGCTCGTCGGGCAGGAATCCGAGCGCCGTGTTGGCCTCCACCGTGTCCAGCCCCTGCTCCTGGAGCGCATAGGCATCCAGCTTCGCCTTGAGGCCGATGCCGCGTCCCTCCTGCCGCATGTAGAGCACTACTCCCAGTCCGGCCGCCTGGACCTGCTCCATGGCCAATGCCAGCTGGTCCCCGCAGTCGCAGCGCAGCGAACCGAACACGTCGCCGGTCAGGCACTCCGAGTGGGCACGCACCAGTACGGGCTCCTCGATGGCGTGCCGCCGGCCGTCCGCATCCCGCTCCGGCAGCCCCAGGGTCAACGCCACGTGGATGTGGTCGTCGACAGTGCTGCGATAACCGTGCAGGTCAAACGGGCCCACATGGGTGGGCAGCTGCACCTCGCTGACCTGCTCGATCAGGCGCTCCCCACGACGCCGATGCTCGATCAGGTCCTCGATCGACACCATCGGCAGGTCGAACTCGGCGGCAAACAGTTCCAGATCGGGCAACCGTGCCATGGACCCGTCCTCGTTCATGATCTCGCAAATCACGCCCATGGGCTGCACCCCGGCAAGCCGGCAAAGGTCCACCGCCCCCTCCGTGTGGCCGGGCCGCCTCAGGACGCCTCCCTCCATTGCCCGCAGAGGAAACACGTGGCCCGGCCGCGCCAGGTCCGCAGGCCGGCACGTCGGATCGGCCGCCACCTGGATGGTGCGCGCCCGGTCGTGGGCCGAGATCCCGGTCGTGGTGCCGTCCCGGGCATCGATCGAGACCGTGAAGGCCGTGGACAGCCTGGCCGTATTCGTGTGGCTGGGCACCTGCAGCGGCAGATGAAGCCGCTCGCAGTCGTCCGCCGTCATGGACAGGCAGACCAGCCCGCCGGCGCGCTTGCGCATGAAGTTGACGTGCTCCGGCGTGGTGTGCTGCGCCGCCACAACGAGGTCCCCCTCGTTCTCACGAGTGGGCTTGTCGATCAGCACGATCATCCCTCCCGCCGCAAGGCGTTCGAGGGCGCTTGAAATGGTGTCCAGAGTCATGGTCAGGAGCCCTGAAAGGCTAACCCGGATCCCCACAGCCGCAACCCGGACAGGCCTCAAGAGGGGACGTGTCGCCTGCCGATAGAGGGTCGTGGACACTCACACCAAGGACCGCACCCGTCTTGTCGCAGCCGCCGGCTGCGCGGTCGTGGTCGCCGGCGTCCTCTCCTGGACGAACGCTGAGATCTCAGCCCTTCGCTCGGATCTGGAGGCGACCCGCACCTCCAACGCCCACGAGGGCAGACTGGTGGAGGTCGAGTCGGGCCTGCAGAACCGGCTGGAGGGCCTCGAAGCAGCCATCGACCGCATGGGGGCCAGACTCGAAGACGTCGGACAGGAAGCGCTGGAGGACGAAGTCGTCCGCATCGTCGGCGTCACGGACGCCATTGGGACGGTGGCCCAGCGAAACGCCGCAGGAGTCCACCGTCTTGAGCAGAAGCTGGCCCACAACCCCGTGGTCATGAAGTCCGACATGATGGGCCCCTCGGTCCAGCTGAACGGGCGCGACACGGTGGGGTCGGGCGTGATCATCGCGTCGGTGCGCCAGACCGACGGCACCCACCAGATCCTCATCCTGACCGCCGACCATGTGGTCCGGAACATCCTCGCAGAGAAGTCGGAGAGCGACGACCAGAGCATCCCCATCACGCTCTTCGAGGTCTCGGGCCGACGCGAGCTGGCTGCGTTCGAGGTGGCCAGCGAAGCCGCCCACGATCTCAGCCTCCTGTCCGCGATCAGTGAGGCGCCGGCAGCCGCCGTCGCGCGTCTGCTGCCCCGCGACCGAGCCGACGACCGCATTCGCGTCTTCGAGAGCATCTACGCCGTCGGCTGCCCGCTCGGCAACGACCCCATCCCCACCCGCGGCGAGATTGCCAGCCTGGAAAACATGGTCGCCGGGGCCAACTACTGGATGATCAGCGCCCCCACCTACTACGGGAACTCCGGCGGCGGCGTCTACCTGGCCGACACCCACGACCTGATCGGGATCTTCTCGAAGATCTACACCCACGGGCGCCGGCGCTCCGTTGTGGTCCCCCACATGGGCCTCGCCACCCCCCTGCCTGTGATCCACGACTGGCTCGAGGCGGTCGGCTACGGCCGCCTGACCGGCGGTGCGTCAACGGTCGTCGCCTCCAACGACTGAACCCTCATTTCTTCGGGTAGGTCTCCAGGACCCATTCCTGCCACTCGGCGTCCAGCTCCTCGACCGTGGAGCCCCAGGCAGCGGGGAAGACCACTTCCCTCTGGCGCCTGAACAGGATGTCGGTGCTGGGCACCGAGATGGAACCGGGGATCCGGCCCTTCATCATCCGCAGATAGGTCCCCAGGCCGGTGCCCTCCCTCTGCATCAGGAATTCCATCCGTGACCAGAGGAACATGTGGTCGTTGAAGTCGAACTCACCGACGTCCCGAGCGTCGATCTGGTCCTGGAACGATGGAAACACCTTGTGGTGCACCCGGGCCCGCACCTTGGGCGCCCAGTTCGTGTCCGATTTCCAGCGGATCGGGGGGCCGGCGCCCGGTGTGTGGTTGCTGCAGCGCTCGTCGACGCCGCGCCCCGTCCAGTGCGCATAAGCCTCCGTAAACCAGGGCGGGAGGCGGTGTGTGAACGACTTGAAGGCATCTGAGAACACCTGAGCCAGGTTCCACCCCATGAAGGCGTGCAGTGCCGTGTCGGCGTCATCCCTCACACCAAGGTGTTCCATGGCGCACCCGTACAGCAGGATGCCCGGCTCGGGATACATGTGCCGCAGAGGGGTGTCCTCGACGTCACGGGCGAATCGTCTGCAGAATCGCGAAAAGGTGCTCGCCTTGGTGGTGAACAGGAGAACGAACTTGCCCTTCTGCCCCAGGTAGGGACCCTGCCCCATCCACTCACCCTCCTGGTTGTCGCCGCCGGCCTTCGGGAAGTCCGCGTCCGTCATGCCGGTTTGTTCCAGGAACGCCGCGTAGAACGCCTCCGCCCGCAACGCCACCAGGTGCAGCCGCAGCCACGGATCCACAATCCTGGTCTTGGGCTTGACCCCCTTCAGCCGCTCCGAAAGGACCTCCAGTTCGGCACGAACTTTCTTCTTCTCCTGCATGGACTGGGGTTTGTAGGGCGGCAGGGCGCACCCGATCCGGAAGTGCTCGGTCTCGAGCCAACGCAGCGACTTGATGCCGAGGACCTCCTCGACCTCCGTTGTCAGGTGGGCGCCGTCCACCAGAAAGCCGCCGTAGCGCACGATGCCGGCGGCAGCCATCACGTCCGGATCCTCCTCGGTGTACGGATCAATCTCGGGGAGTTCGGGCGCGCGCTTCTGCGGGGCCGCCGACGCCTCCGCGACCGCCGCACCCAGCAAGAGAGCCCCGGCAAGCAGCGCGGCGGCAGGCACCGCCGCGCGGATCACCGGGGCTCCTATTTGACTGCCCGGATTGGCCGGACTAGCACTCTTTGAGCTGGACGAGCTCGGCCGCAGCCTTCTTGGCGCGCTTGAGGCCCAGGTCGGTGACCTTGACCCGCCGCACGTCCAGCTGATCCCGTCGTTCCTTCACCTCGTCGAGACGCTTGAGGATCTTCTTGAGCTTGCGGGACTTGGGCCCCTTGCGCTCTATCTCGGCGTCGTACTGGTCCTCGTAGAGGGCCTGCATCGAGTCGATGGTGTCGCTCTCGTCCAGGATGCGGCGCCACTCGTCGAGGGCCTGCTCGGGATCGCGCTCGTACGCATTCCCCAGGATCGAGTTCATGGCGTCCCACAAGTCACGCTGCGTGTACACGCCGCTCATGGGAATGACCGTCTTGCCGTCCCAGGAGGCCAGGAACAGGTGCGTCGGATCCTTCTCGTCGAAGGTGTTCCGGAACGGGTGGTCAGACGCCAGCACGTTCTTGGGCAGCTTCACGCAATGAAACCACCGCGCCATCAGCAGGGTCTTCTCGTTGCTGAGCGTGCGGCTGAGCAGCGCATCGTCGGTGCCCTTGCACTCTCCGCATTCACGGACGATCAGCAGCGGACGCAGGTCCTTGCCGCGGATCTCGCCCATGGCCTTGTCGCGGGGAAGCGCCTCGCGGAGCCTCTTGGCAATGGTCTCGCCCGTGGCCCGCGCCTTCCGGTCGTCCGGATGGACAAAGACCGGATGGTCCCAGCGGATCTTCAGGAGGTCCTTGGCCGTGCGCTGGCGCACGAAGGTGATCGCGGCGCCGCCACCGCCCGCAGGCCCCGGTGTCGCACCAGGAGCAGCTCCACCACCGCCGGGTGTCACAGACCCGCCACCCCCTCCGCCGCCGCCTCCGGCACGAGGTCCACCTGCCTTAGGTCCCGCGTAGCCGCCTCCGGCGGCTCCACCCGGGCATCATTGTGCTGCGGCGCTGGGCGCCATCAGCACGAACGCGGCCGTCAGACCGGCCAGTCCTGCAGTGACCTGTTTCCACATTTTTGTGGCTCCTATCGGGGTTGGGGTTCGAAGCACGGGCCGAAACAGCGTCCCGGCGACCCCTCTAGTCTAGCGTCAACAGCCGGTTTCCGTCGACGCCCGCAAATCAGTGACGGAAATGGCGGTGCCCGGTGAAGGCCATCGCCACGTCCAGTTCGTCAGCCCGGGCAATGACAGCCTCGTCGCGAACCGAACCGCCCGGCTGGACAATGACCCGCGCGCCGGCCTCTACCGCCGCTTCAACCCCGTCCGGGAAGGGGAAGAACGCGTCGCTCGCAAGCGCAGCCCCCTGCGCCCTGTCCCCGGCCTTGCGGGCTGCAAGGTGGACCGAATCCACCCGGCTCATCTGGCCTGCACCGACGCCCACCAGCTGCGTGCCCTGCGTCATCACGATCGCGTTGGACTTCGTGTGCTTGGCCACCAGCCACCCGAAACGCAGGGCCTCCAGGTCCTCGTCGCTGCCCTGCCGCTCCGTGACCCACTCGAAATCGGTCTCCAGGGACAGGTCTCGATCCTGCACCAGCAGCCCGCCGCCGATGCGGCGAATCTCCCAGCCTCCCGCCTGCATGTCGGCCAGGGCCACCAGCCGCACCGATTTGCCCCACTTGGGCCGCGTGGTCAGGATCTCCAGCGCCTCGTCCTCGAAGGTGGGTGCCAGGACGCATTCGACGAACCGGTTGTCCTCCGTCAGGAACTCCGCGGTCGCCGCATCCACAGGCTGGGTCAGGCCCACGATCGAGCCGAAGGCGGACAGCGGGTCCCCCTCCCAGGCCAGCTCCACCGCCTCGCGCAGCGTGTCCCCCTGCGCGCAGCCGCAGGGATTGGAGTGCTTGAGCACGCAGCACGCGGCGCCGTCCAGGTCGGCGAGCAGACCGCGCGCGCCCTCCAGGTCGAGCATGTTGTTGTAGGAGATGGCCTTGCCCGAGATCGGCTCGGCGGAGGCCAGTCCGCCCGGCTCCGTTTCAAAGAGTGCCGCGCTCTGGTGCGGATTCTCGCCGTAGCGCAGGTCGGCCACCTTGGTGGCGCTGATGCTGAGCCGGCCCGGGAACGAGGACTCGCCGTCGGCGCGCCCCATCCACCCGGCCACGGCCACGTCGTATTCCGCCGTCCGCTCGAACGCCTTGGCCGCCAGCTCGAAGCGCAGACCGTCGGCCACGGCGCCGTCGTTCTCGTCCAGCGACGAGAGGAGCCGGCCGTAGTCGTCGGGCTCGGTCACCACCGCCACGTGGGCGCAGTTCTTGGCCGCCGCCCGCACCATGCAGGGACCGCCGATGTCGATCTCCTCGACCTGATCGGCGTCGGACACGCCCTTTGCGAGTGCTTCCTCGAAGGGATAGAGGTTCACGCACACGATGCCGATGGGCGTGATGCCGTGCTCGCCCAGCGCCTCCTCGTGGGCCGGCAGGTCGCGGTTGGCCAGGATGCCGCCGTGGACCTTGGGGTGCAGCGTCTTCACCCGGCCGTCCAGGATCTCGGGGAAGTCGGTGACGTCCGAAATGCCGGTGACGGGCACGTCCGCCTCGGCCAGGGCGCGCGCGGTGCCGCCGGTGGACACGACCTCGATGCCCCGGTCCGCAAGGCCCCTGGCAAAATTGACGACCCCGGTCTTGTCCGAGACCGACACCAACGCACGGACGACTTTTCTGGACACGGCTACTGGTCTCCCTTGCCAGCCCGCTGACGCAGGTAGGCGGTCATGAATTGTTCAATGTCACCGTCGAGCACGGCCTGTGTATTGCCGGTCTCGACGCTGGTTCGGTGGTCCTTCACCATCTGGTAGGGGTGCAGGACATAGGAGCGGATCTGGCGGCCCCAGGCGATCTCGCCCTTGTCGCCGTAAAGCGCCTTCATCTCCTCCTCACGCTCGAGGCGCCTCTGGCGGAGGATCTTGGCCTTGAGCATGCGCTCGGCGGTGGCCCTGTTCTTGTGCTGGCTGCGCTCGTTCTGGCAGGTCACCACCAGCCCGGTCGGCAGGTGCGTCAGACGCACCGCCGAGTCGGTCACGTTGACGTGCTGGCCGCCTGCGCCCGACGCTCTGTAGAAGTCCATCCGCACGTCGTCCTTGGGGATCTCCACCTCCGCCTCCTCCTCGAAGGCGGGCACCACGTCAACCGCGGCAAACGACGTGTGGCGGCGATTCTGGGCGTCGAACGGCGAAATGCGGACCAAACGGTGCACGCCCATCTCGGACTTCAGCCAGCCATAGGCATGGTTGCCCTTCACTTCCAGCGTGGCCGAAGAGATCCCGCCGTCCGGCTCGTAGTTGATGTCCACGCAGTCGGCCTTCCAGCCGCGGCGCTCCACATGCCGAAGGAACATGCGCAGCAGCATCTCCGCAAAATCGCACGAGTCCACGCCGCCGGCACCGGCCTGGATCGACAGATAGGCGTCCATGGCGTCCTCCTTGCCCCCGAGCATGGATTGGAACTCCAGCGTGTCGAGCAGCTTGTCGGCCACGTTCACCGCGGCCTCCAGCTCCTCGGCCAGGTCCGCGTCCTCCGCCTCGGCCACCAGTTCAAGCGTCGCCTCGGCGTCGCCGAGCGCCGCTTCACACTCCTCCACGGGGCCGCAAAGGGCCTTCAGGCGCTTCAGGTCCGAGACGCGGGCCTGCGCCACTTCCTGGTTGTCCCAGAAGTCGGGACGTGCCATATCCTTCTCGACCGACGCGAGCGCGGCATGGGCTTCGGAGTAGTCAAAGACTCTCCTTCAGCTGGTCCAGCCGGTGCCGGATTTCCACGACGCGCTCACTGTGCTCCATCCCTCCTCTCCTACCGCCCCGGCACGCCCCTGGTCAACGGTGGTGGGCGCCGACGAGATCTTCGATCTCGTCGATCGTCTTGGGGCAGCCGGCCGACAGGATCTCGAAACCATCCTCTGTCACCAGCACCACGTCCTCGATCCGCACTCCCATCGCCTCGCGTTCCAGGTAGGCCCCCGGCTCCACGGTGAACACCGCGCCCGCCGGCAGGGGGCCCGCGCCGCCGACATCGTGGGTGGCCAGGCCGATGAAGTGGTTGGCTCCGTGGCGGATGGCGCCCACCAGGCCCTTGTCCGCAAGGACCCTGGTCGCCGCCCGGTTCATCTCTGTGAACGTCACGCCGGGCTTCACCACATCAATGGCTGCCTGCTGGGCCTCGAGCACCGCCTGGTAGACGAATCGCTGCCGCGCGCTGAACTTGCCGGACACCGGCCAGGTCCGGGTGATGTCGGCCGCGTAGTGGTTCCATTCGCACCCGTAGTCCATCAGCACCACCTCGCCCCCGGCCATCCGGCGGGTATTGCGGTAGTAGTGGAGGACACAGGAATTCGGACCCGACCCGACGATCGGGAAATAGGCAGGCCCGCCCGCCCCGGCCAGGCGGTGCACACGGCTCGCCGCGGCATCCAGCACCCACTCTCCGGCTCCCGGCCTGGTCTCGCGCATGGCCTGCACCAGGGCCAGCCCGGAGATCCGGCATGCCTCGCGCAGGGCCACCACCTCCTCCGCCGTCTTCACCCGCCGCAGCCGGTCCAGAGCGGGCGACAGATCCACGACTTGGGCTCCCAGCCGGCCCTCCAGGGCCTCGGCGAACGCCCGCTCGCGTGTGGAGCGCCCGTCCCAGGGATCACGGCCGGCGGCATTGTCCGCGGACAGTGCGCGGTCGCGGCTCATCCCCAGGTGCTCGGCGGCCTGCAGCGGGGTGTGGAAGGGTCCCTGGTCCTTCAGGGATTCGAGCACCCGCGTGAACTCGCCCACGGCGCGCACCTCGTCGATGCCGGTCCGGCGCCGGGCTTCGGGACCCGGCACCAGCCGCGGACCCTCGACGCTCTCCAAGGCCGGATCCGTTGGCGGCAGGAACAGGATCTGTCGGCCCGAACCGGGCACAAGGATCAGCTCCGCCCCCGGATCCTCCACACCGGTCAGGTACCAGAACTGGTTGGACTGGCTGAAGGCCCGATAGTCCCGCGTGTCGGGTGCCCCGCGCACCACGATGACCCCCTTGCCGACCGCCCCCATGAGGGCCGCGCGGCGCCCAGCGTGGAAAGCCGCCGTGAAGGGCGACGGCCGGACGACCGGTGCGGACGGTGCCGCCGGACCGTCCTCCTGGGCAGCCCACGATACGGTCGCAAGGACCAGCCACCACCGCGCCGTGCCTACTTGCCTTCCTCCACGGAATAGGTCACGGGGGCAGGTGCCGCCCGCGGCTGGGCTTCCTGCCAGATTCGGTAGAGGCCCGCCAGCCGCGCTCCGCGGAGACCACAGCGCACCATCATCCAGACCTGGGCCAGGACGAAGAGGGCCAGGATCCCCCACCAGGAGACGGCCGCGGGTGACAGCGAGATCCAGGCACGCGCCATCAGCCAGGCCACACCGATTTCGATCGCATAGATGGTCCAGACCACCCCGAAGGCGCGGCCAGGGTGAACCGAGGCGATCCGCAGCCCGTGGACGAAGGCCGCCACCATGGATCGCCCTCCGCGAACGATGCAGCCCACCTTGGCCAGGTCCGAGGCCACCAGGACGGCCGACATGGCGCCCAGATAGGCGGCGCTCTGCAGCCAGGACAGCCCCTCGGCCATCCACTCGGTGCGCAGGTCCGCCTTGTTCTCGCTGCCCCACCAGAACGCCTGGAACATGTCCCAGCCGCCGCCCCTCAACAGCCAGCCAATCAGTGCGAAGGCCGCCAGGTTCACCAGACCCAGCCGCAGGAAGCGCCCGTAGGTGCTGCCCGCGCCGGTGCAGAAGCGCCGCAGGCCCGGCCGGCCCTCGTAGGCATGGAAGATCTCCAGCCAACCGCCGGCCACGAAGGCGCCCAGCACCCAGGAAAAGAAGACGGTGGCCGCCAAGACCCCCGCACCCCGGCCCGCCATGCCAGGGAAGGAGCGGGCCAGGTCGCCGCCCAGGGCCCAGTCCCACTGCTGGGCCAGCGCCCCGCTGTCGAACTGGTGCCCCATGACGCTGTTCCAGGACCGGCCGATGGGCACCACCACCGCCAGCGCCAGGGCCAGGTTGACCAGCGCCAGGGCCAGCAGGACCCGCCTGCACCGGAACGCGGCGCGGAGCCCCTCCGATGCTGCACGGACCGCCCCCTTCAAATTAGGCCCCCGTAGAAATGCAGGACGCTCTGGACCCAAAGCAGCAGCTGGGCCGACCAGCGAGCCGCCGGCCTCGCATCGGTCTCCAGCACACGATCGTTGTTGGACAGGTCCGCATCGAGCAGGAGCACGCGGTCCGGGTCCACACGCACGTATTCCAGCTGCGGCCCGCCGCGACGGATGCGCCGCCACCAGCGCTCCTCACCGTCCCACTGCACGCGCCGCGGCTCCTCGCCCCGGTAGCGGACCTCGATCTCGACCGGCCAGGTCATTTCTCCCACGCGGCGGACGATCACGGTCGTGTCGTAGCCGTCAGGGTTCCCGTCCCCGTCATCGTCCACGAAGATCTTCTCTTCGTCCTCGTCCAGGAAGGTGTCATCCACCGGCGTCAGGCCGCCTTCCGCATCGTCGAACCAGCCCGCACGCGGCTGCGCAGCGTCCGACCGTGCCAGGAACACGCCGTAGTCCAGCAGCCCCGACCCGCCCACCGCCTGGTCGAAGTAGGGCGCCAGGTCCCTGCCCGACACCTCCGAGGCCACGCGGAAGAAGTCCTCGGGGACCGGATGCTGGTAGCGGTACTCCTGGTGGTAGGTGCGGAGGACGCGCGCCCAGGTTTCGGGCCCCAGGATGCGTGACAGGGTCTCGAGCATCACCGCCGGCCGCGGATAGGAATTGACCGCGTAGGACTGGCGGTCGATGTAGTCCCAGGCGTTGCGGGTCATCGGATCGAAGTCGGCGCGTGCCAGGTAGCGGTTCCTCTGGGCCATCATGGTCGGGATCTGCACCCCGGCGACCGCCGAGACCATCGGAAGGTCACGGGCAAAGGCCAGCAGCGGGTCGTCGCGCAGGACTCGCGTCGAGCGCAGCGTCCCGCCGACCCCGCCCGACCGCCAGCCCCACGGGAGCCGCTGGAACGTCAGCCAGCCGATCGGGTCCGAAGGTGCACCCGCACCGGGAAAGGAGGCCAGCATGTGGCCGTCGAAGCGCCGTCCGTGGATCGACCAGGTGGACACGGCGGGCGTTCCCCGGTCCTCGTAGGCAATTTCCAGGACCTTGGTGGTCGAGTAGGAATTGAAGCCCTCGTCGAGCCACGCATGCTCGAATTCGTTGTTGCCGACCAGGCCGTACCAGTACTGGTGGCCGAATTCGTGCACCGTGACGCCCTCAGGCGAATACCTGTTGGGGTGAGGCCAAAGCGATGTGCCGCAGGTGATCAGCGTGGGGTACTCCATCCCGCCCGCGCCTCCGCCGCCATGGGGCGGATCCACCACCGTGAGCGTGTCGTAGGGGTAGGGGCCGTACCAGAGCCCGAAATAGGTCAGGGCGTTCTCGACAGCGTCCTTGTGGCGCGGCCCCTGGCCGGAGTGCTCCGGCTGCAGAAGCACGGTCACGTCCACGTCGCGCAGGTCGAGCTCCTCGTCCTCCACCCCGAACGCCTCTGCCATGCGGCGCCTCTCCGCCCGGTCCGCCGCACTGCCGTCGAAGTGGTAGCGCAGCACCTGGAAGTCCGGGTCCACGACCCAGGCGAAGTCGTGCACGTCATCCGCGCGGAACCGGAAGGTCCACTCGGAGCCATCAGCCGACGGCTCCCCGTCACCCACCTGGCGGCCGGTCGCGCCGCCCAGCAGGATCGCGCGGCCTGCCGCCTGCTCGACATAGTCGGCGGGCAGGGTGATGGCCACGTCATAGGAGCCGTAGTCGGCAAAGAACTCGCTGTTGGCATGGAACTGGTGGCAGTTCCAGCCGCGGCCCTCCTCGTAGACGGCCACCTTGGGGAACCACTGGGCCACCATGTGGAAGCCGTCCTTCTCGCCGGTGCGTGCAAAGGGCGGCGAGGGGAGCCGGGCCGAGAATGACGCCGTGAACCGCAGGGTGCCGCCGGGACGGACCGGCCGGGGCAAGGGCAGCCGCAGGACGGTGCGGTCGTCCGGGTTGCTGTCGTCGGGCGACTCGAACAGTCCCAGCCGCTCCTCCGGGGAGAGGTCGGCGATCAGCTCGGTCCCGTCCTCCAGCATCAGGGAGTCGAGCCGGATCCAGCCCCATCCGTCGCTGCCCATCCGGCGGCCCCGGCGGCTGGTGCCGGACTCGCGCATGAAGGTGGATCGGTTGTTGCGGAACGCGTTGAGGTAGAGGTGCAGACACAGGTCCTTGACCGTGTCGCGCGTCTGGTTGCGCCAGATGACCTCTTCGACCGCCTCCAGCATCCGGGGCTCGTCGCCCAGCCGGACCTGGATGTCGTAGTCGATGGTCCGGGGGCTCTGCCTTTCCTTCCCCGGGGGGTCCGGAAGCTGCAGGGAGGGCATGAGGAGCCCCGACAGGAGCACGGACGTCAACACAGGCACGTGGTGCGCGAGTCTAGCCGCAGTCCGGCGCCGCAGGGGAGCGTCAGCGAGTCTCGGTGCAGTTGCGGCCGGCCGCCTTGGCGCGGTAGAGCGCTGCGTCGGCGGCAAAGAGAAGCTCGTCCACACTCTCTTTCCCGTTCCACTGGGCCACGCCGCAGGACAGTGTGATCTGGCCGGGATGGCCGGCTCTCCGGCGCGCTCCGCTCTCCTCCTCGACCGCCATCCGAACGCGCTCTGCCATGGCACGCGCCCTTTCCAGATCCGCTCCCGGCAGGACCGCCAGGAACTCCTCGCCGCCGTATCGCCCCACGACGTCCCAGCCGCGGACCGAATCGCGCAGCATGGCGCCCAGGGAGCGCAGGACCTCGTCGCCCTTCTGGTGCCCACAGGTGTCATTCACACGCTTGAAGTGGTCCGCGTCGAACAGGACCACGCCGAGCGGCCGCCCGGTGCAGCGGGCGTCATCGACCGCCTCCGCAAGGCGCTTGAGCACCGCGCGGCGGTTCGGCACGCCCGTCAGGGGATCGGTCCGCGCCTCGTCCAGGGCGAGAGCGAAGCGGTGCACGTGGGCCACCGCCCACGAGGCGCCCTCGCGCAGCAGCTCCAGCGCGTCAAGGGTCAGGTGAGGGAGGGCAGCCCCCGAATCGCCCATGTCGGCGCCCAGGAGCCGACTGCCGTCGGTCCCGAGCGGAAGCAGAAGCGCCTCGTCCGCGCCGATGCCCTCGAGCAGGCGGTCGCATCCATGGTCCCCGGTCCCGCGCCGGACAAAACCGTGCGGCACGCTGCGGGGGTGGGGCAGCGCGGCCGCCACCTCGCGTTCCTCCTGTGCACGGACCCTGCCGCCCTCCGAGACCAGCATCTCGATGGTCGCTGCACCTCCCTCGGCCTCCAGCAGCCACGCCCGCTCGAACCCCAGCCTGACGACGATCTCCGTCAGCAGCGTCTCTCGTGCGCGTCCTTCGTGCAGACCCAGGCCCGCACGAGCCAGCAGGGTCCCCACTTCGCCGATCCAGAAGGCGCTGTCCGAGGCTTCGCATTCGGCCTCCGAGAGGATTTCGGCGGCCCTGCTCAGGCACTGGCGCCAGCGCTCGTCCGTGGCTTTGCCCAGCCCGCGTTCAAGCCGGGCGACATTTCGCTCCGGTTCCTCGCCGCGCGCGGCCTCCACAGCCTCGTCCACCCGTCGGGCCAGGGCTTCCGGGAGGCCGGGGACGGCGTAGCCGCCGGCAGTCAGAAGCCCGGCCTCGTAGGCCGCCATCGAGTCCGCCTGCGAGGTGTCGCAAGCCCACCGCCGGCAGGCCAGGGCCACCTGCAGGCAGTGGCGCCAGTCGGCGGCCTGGGCCGGAACGCGATATCCCTCCTCGACGGCCAGGGCCGCCGGCGCGGCCAGGGCCCAGAGGCGCAGACGCCTCGGACCCAGCAGGGCCACCGCATGGGCAGCGCCGGCCACGCCAGTGCGGGATCCGCCCCGGAGCTCGGCGTGGTCCAGCAGCGACTGGGTCAGGGCGGGGTCCAGCAGCGCCCGCCGCCGCAGCCGGTGCGCCGGATCACCGCGCACCGCCGCCTCGGCCAGGGCCAGGGCGCACGGCGCATACGCACCCCGGCGCAGACCGGCGGCACCACCCACCCCTGACGGGGCATGGATCGTCCTCTTGGCTGTGGACATGGAGCGTCACCCCATCTATCGGCCGGTAAGGGGGTCGGCCTGAAGGTCTCAGGTGCCCAGGGCGCGGTCGAGAATGGCCTGGGCGGCCGGGTGGCCAGGGCAGCGCTGCAGCAGGGTCTCCGCGAGCAGAGCGGCCTCTTCCATGCGCTCCAGACGCAGGAGCGCGTCGGCGGTCGCCAGCAGGCGTCGCTCATCGTCCGGGCCGGGCTCGAGGGCGGCCAGCAGCTCCTCGGCGGCCCGGTCCAGGGCGCGCGAGGCATCGTCCAGCGTGGCGACGCCCGCCAGGGCGGCACACCTTGTCCGGACAGTGCCCGCGACGCGATCAGGGGCGAACACGCCTCCCGCCACCCTGCGGAAGGCCGCGGCGCCGCGCATGCGCCTTGTCTCTGCCTCTTCCACGGCCTCGGCCAGGTCGAAGGCCAGCCGTCCGGCATCCACCTCGAAGACCTCCAGGACGCCGCCGCAGGGGCCCGGCACCTTCCAGGCCGTTCCCGGCACGCCCCAGCCCACCTCGCTGTCGAGAAGCTGCTCGAGGGGACCCAGGGCAGACCCCACCACCGGGACACCCGCCGCCAACGCGGCCAGGGCACTGAACCCCTCCACTTCGGCCCGGAACGGGGCCAGGCACAGGTCGGCCTCCTGCCAGGAGACGGACCCGGTGAGCACCACCTCGGGCGCTTCGGCGGATGTGGACAGGGCCGCCACCTCGGCCAGCAGGTCGGGGGCATCGCGCGTCGGATCCGACGCCAGGACCAGGGCGATGTCGTCGGTGGACCGGAAGGCCGCAGCGAAGGCCCGCAGCGCCAGGTCGGCGCCTGCGTCCCAGCGCAGGGGACCCGGGAACACCACGCGCACGGCGCGCCGGGTGGGAAGAGACTCGGCCGGGCCCGAGCGGGGCAAGGGCACGGACGGCACATGGACGACGGTGTCAGGCTCGAATCCCTCCTCGAGCAGGGATCGCCGCTGGGAGCGCGTCGGCACCCACACCTCGTCGACACGCGTCTTCAGGGCGGCGACCCAGGATGCCGGCGCCTTGCGGTAGGACCAGGCCCCGGTCCAGACACGAGCCGGACCGCCCGGTACCACCGGGGGCAGGTCCGTCGGGGACCCCGTGTACACGCGCACCGCACGGTCACCGGGGACCGAGGTCACCAGGTCCGGGATGGCGCCCAGGTGCTCGGCCCGGATCTCTGGCCATTGGACCGGCACCGTCGAAGCGACGGCCGCGACCGGGGAGACCTGGGCGGCCAGCAGCCCGCGGAGTCTGCGCCCCACGGTGGCCTCGCCGAACCGGGCCTCAACCTCGTCGCGCGCGGCCTCAGCCAAGCGTCGGGCGGCCTCGGGCCGATCGACGACCTGCGCCATTCTCGCGGCCAGGTGGGACAGGACCGGTTCAGCCCAGGTGTGGCCGTCGAGTGAAGGATCGAGGGCGATCGTCTCGTGCGAGACGGGAACCGGGGCCGCATCCACGAGGTAGGAATTGCGGGCGTGCAGGTAGTCCGTCAGAACGCCCCAGCGGGTCGCGATCACGGGTCGGCACGCGGCCATGGCCTCGAGGACCTCGCGACCGTAGGTCTCGCCCCGCGACGCGCACACGAATGCGTCGCAGGCGGCCAGCAGACCCGGCACGCGCTGGGGCGGAACCGGATCGGCCAGGAACGTGATGCGCGGCGCATGGTCTGGCTCCACGCCGAGGCGCTCCAGCAGGAACGTCTCGACCCTTTCCTGCACGGCAGCCGCAGAACCCGCGCCCGCCTCGATGCGGAGCACCAGGGCCACGGCATCGTCGGCGGTGAACGCCTGGCTGTAGGCCGTGACCAGCAGGTCCCAGCCGCTGCGTTCCGTGCCGTCGTAGAAAGCCAGGAAGACAAAGGCGCCAGACGTGCCCAGCCTCTCGGGCACCGCCGGCTCGAAGCAGCGGGCCTCGAGGGCGGGGTGAACGACCCGGATCCTGGAAAGGTCGGTCCCGGAGCGCGCGAAGGTCTGCAGATGGAACGAGGAGGGCACCCAGACCTCGTCCATCCGGTTGAGCCGCGCCGCCCAGGTCCCCGGTAGACGGTCCGTGGGGAAGGCGCAGCGCGCGACCTGGCGCTCGGTCCCACGCGCGATCGGAAATCCAGCCGGATCGCCCGCGAACAGGTGGACCGGCGAGTCCATGGAGTCGCAGCCCATGATCCGCCGCAGCCGTCCTGCAACGTCAGGATCCAGGGCACATTCGGAGACACCCACGTCGATGGCCCGCAGGGGCAGACCGGCGGCCTCCGCCGCCAGAAGGAGGCCCCTGGCGTCCGCCGCCTCGGGAGAACCGTCAAACAGAGGTCCCGTAACGAGCAGGCCGCCGCCCTGGTCGAGTCCCGTCCGGATCACGCAGCGGGTCTCGGAGTCGAGGTGGCCGCAGCGCGCCGGACGATGGCCAGAAGGAATCGCCGGCTTCGGGGTTCCATCCGGCGAAAGGAGAGGCCTGCCACCAGGCGGGACTCTTCTGATTCGGGGAGCACCCAACTGACCACCGCTTCGCCTGCAATGGTCTGCCCGGGCTGGTCATCAAACGACAGGAAAACCGTCTCGCCCTCGACCAGGGGAGTGTCCGCAGCGATGCAGGCGCCTCCTTCGGACAGGTCCAGCACACGCACGCGGGCCAACGGCAGATTGGGGCGGTCGGGGTAGAGCAGGCAGCCGCCAAGATCGACGGGCAGCCGCGAGGCCGTGCGCTTCTCCGCGTCGCGCTGTCGGCTGGTCGGGACTGACAGGATCAGGGTCGAACCCCGCAAACGCTCTACGCGGGCCACTCGCATCCGGGACGGGCTGGTCGTGCTGGCATACAGATGCCGCAGATCGAAGGTGGACCCCAGCGGCACGTCCACCTTGCCGCGCAGGACGATCTCGAAGCCGCCAGCGGGAGCATCCGTGAGGATGCCGCGCAGACGCTCGGCGCGATTGTGGAAGCCCAGGAAGACAGGCCTGAACAGCTCCACATGGCCGGGGCCGGACCCGTGGACCAGCAGGTCACGCTGGAGTTCGGCCAGCCGCTGGGCCAGGCGCCAGGCGTTTTCCCGACCCTCCTTCGCGACGGCGAAGGCGCTCCGGGCCAGGGGAAGGAAGCGCGCGGGCCGCTCCAGCAGGGCGGCCGTGTCCTCTTCGGTGGCAGCCAGCTGCCGCAGGGCGGTGCGCGCCCGGGCAGAGAATCCCAGATCGGAGAGGTAGACCTCCGCGTCGTCGGGACCAATCAGCAGGTAACGGAGCTTGGCAATCATGGAGACACCTCCAGGGCGTATGCGCATTTCTTCGGCTGAATCGCGGCCCGGACTTGAGCCCCCTTGTGGATCGGCGCGACTCACCCCAAAGTCAATCCATGACGGCACATCCGGACTTCATTCCCCTCCTGTGGGCCCTGGGCGCCACGGTCACCCTGATGGGGTGCGCCATCGCAACCGGACTCAAGGGGGTGAGGCGCGTCCACTACGTCTGCGTGTCCAGCATGTTCCTGGCTCTCGGCATTGCCATCTACCTGGCGGAGAGCCTAGGGAGGGCCTTCACCTTCGATGCGGTCGTCGAGACGATCCATCTTTCGTTCGCCTGGCTGACCCTCATGGGGGCGGTCCCCGTCATCCGAAGCGGAATCATGGTCGCCCGCGGCACGGGCAAGAAGGACGTGCACCGATCCTGGGTCCGGCTGTTCGTGACGCTCGCCGTCACGGCCTGCATCCTCGGCGCCCTGATGATGTCCACGGGCGTGCCCAAGACAGGCTAGGCGGCCTCCGTTGGACCTGGGCTCCGCGTTGGTCCTTGCAGGGGCCGCGGTCGTGCTGGCGGTGGCGCTCGAGGGAATCCGCCACCTGGGTCGCCTGCGCCGGAAGGGCGTGGAGGAACCGGTAATGCTGCAGGGGACCGGCTTCCGTCTGGAACTCCCCTCCTGGTGGCAGGCGGAGGGCTCAGGGACGACCTTCATCGTCGACACCCGCGATCACGACGGACGTCTCCGGCTCGAGGCGGGACCCGTGGATGCGCTGTCCCCTGACCAGGCGCTGGCGCGGCTTCTGCAGGAGCCCGGTCTGGATGTAGACGACGCCGAAATCGTCTCCTTTGCGGCTGGACCATGCGCCGGCGCCCATGCGCAGTCACGCGTGTCGGTGGAGGAAGACGACCGCACGGACCGCTCCTATCGGGCCTGGTGGGTCCTGGACGGGCCGGACCTGAGGATCACGGCCGTCTACGACTGCTCGGTCCTCTACGGCCTGGTGGACGGCGTCTACCTGGAGGCCGCCATGCGGTCCGTCCGGTTCGGGGATCGCTCAGCCGCGCAGGACTTCGAGCAGGCGCCGCCGGTCCCGGGGGACCAGGCCTGAGAATTGGAGGCCGGCCCGGTGGCTTCCATCGCCCTCGTCCAGGACCCAGACGACCCGGGCCTCGGCGCTGATCGTCCCGCCCGCCTCCAGCGTCACGTCGAGACGCACCCGGCTGCCGTCCATGAAGGCCGCACGGCCCGTCACACAGGCCCCGCCCTCCGAGAGGTCCACCACTTGGACCGCCAGCGGCACCGCATCGTCGCGGTCCGCCGGCACCAGCCGGCCCGGCTGGATCACCGGAACTCGCACGAACGCGCGCCGGTCCTCCACCTCGGTCAATTCCAGCAGGCTCCCGCCGCGCACCTTTTCGCTCCGTGCGCACCGGACACGGAGGAGGCCTCCCTGTCCCAGGACCAGGGCGCAGTCCTCGTCCGGCCCTGGTCCCGCGCTGCCCTCGACGGCCACCTGGACAGCCCCCGCCGGCAGACCGACCACCACCGCCGGGGTGGCCTGGGCCGCGGCGGCGAACCGCAGGACGGCCTCCATGAAACGGAAGTCTTCCCCCCCGTCGCCCAGGCCCGCTCGGACGTCGGCCAGGGCAACGGCGTCGTTCCAGGCATGTCCGCCCTTTTCCGCGGACTCGCGCCAGGCGGCCTGGGCCCGGGTCAAGAAGGTGCCAATGTCCTCCGGAGCGCCCAGCCGCTCCCGCATCCGGGCCGCCCGTCGTTGCCTCAGAAGCGGCATGGTCAGAAATCGATGCCCACGCCCGTGAACACTCGCAGGTCGTTTTTCTCATCCGTACTGGGGACGGAGTCGCGGCGCACCTCCAGGCCCCACTCGAAGAAGACATGCTCGGACAGGTCGGTGCGGACGCTTGTCTCGAATTCGGTGAGGTAGTCGTCCGAGTCGGAGACGTCGAAAACGATTTCCGCCATTTCGCGCAGGCGCGTGCGGTCCGTCCAATGCCAGGTCCAATCGCCCGCCAGACGGACCGTCGTCGCCTCGGTCACCCCAACCGCGCTGTCCGATGTGTGGTCCTCGCGCAGCCACCCGGGTCCCGCCTCGGTCGTGAGCTCGAACTTTTCGTCCATGGGCCATCGATAGCCAACGCCGCCGCCGACCATCCAGCGGAGATCAATCTGGGCCGGCTTGTCGTGCAGCACTTCCGCCGAGGCGTATCCGTAGAACCGCTCCGAGAAATCTCGCTCCCACCGGGCGTCGACATTGAAGCGCCTCTTGTTCGTCCCGGTTCCCGAGGAAGTCTTTGCCCGACCCAGCAGGGTCTCGAACTCAAGGGTCACGAGGCCGCCGCCCAACGCCCGTTCCATGGACCCGTGGCCGCCCACATCGGTGGTGTTCGTGTTGCCTGACGTGTGGTTGAAGTCGGCGCGAGCATCGACATTCCAGCCCACCAGCCATCCCGGCACCCACAGCGGCGGGTCCTCGTCGCCGACTCCCAGACCTGCCGTCAGCACCACCGCCATGAGGGCTTCCATGGCGCAGACTCTAGCCTCGCGAACCCCGCGGAGGCACTGAGAGGCGGCCAGAAAGTGCCCTTTCTGCCCTTTTCAGGGTCCCGAGATGCGGGTAAAAGACCCCCAAGCCACCGCTTCCCGGTGGCCCCGTTGCCTGCTGGATCCGAGAGCGTGCTACGGAAAGAACTCTCGGACTGAGGAACTGTTAAGTATGAGAATCTTCGCGGGCAACCTGCCCTGGTCAATTGATGAATCCGGTCTTCGCACGATGTTCGCCGCTCATGGCGACGTCAGCGACTGCGTGATCATCACGGACCGCGAAACCGGCCGCTCCCGCGGCTTCGGCTTCGTCGAAATGGGCGATTCGGCCCAGGCCCAAGCGGCCATGGAAGCGCTCCACGAAACGGAGCACGACGGTCGCAACATCGTGGTCAACGAGGCGCAAGAGCGCCGCGACCGCGGTTCCCGCTACTAGAAGCGGAAGGCCAACAACAGGCGGGTGGCTGGACCTCGTGTCCGGCCACCCGTTTTCATTTCCACTGCCGTCGACCGGCCTTTCCCCTGGTGGCAATGCGACCGAGGTCAGGGAAGGGAACGTGGGCCCGGCAGGACTCGAACCTGCGACCAAGGAATTATGAGTTCCCTGCTCTGACCGACTGAGCTACGGGCCCGCGGGACGGTAGCACAGCGCCCCCTGCGCGAACCGGGGGCGGTTAGGATCCGTTTCAAGGACCATGGACAGCCGTGCCGACATCACCACGCTTCCGGGCTGGAAGGCCGCGCTCGAGGGCGCGGCCTCCCTGCGCACTGCCCTGGGCAGCGTCGTCGTGGG
The DNA here is from genome assembly GCA_964653725.1 of uncultured Planctomycetales bacterium. Taxonomy (GTDB): domain Bacteria; phylum Planctomycetota; class UBA1135; order UBA1135; family CAZZHK01; genus CAZZHK01. Next base: position 176,019 of record CAZZHK010000002.1, read on the forward strand.
CCAGGACGAGGCCTGCGACCAACTGGTCTGGTGCGCCGTGGCCGGCGGTCACGCCTTGATCGAAGGTGTGCCGGGCGTCGGAAAGACCCTGCTGGTGCGTGCCCTTGCACGGGGCCTGGACGCCTCCTACGCGCGCATCCAGTGCACCCCCGACCTGCTTCCCCAGGACATCACCGGAGGCGAGGTCCTCCGATCGACCGACCCGCCCGCGTTCTCCTACCTGGAAGGCCCGCTGTTCCACAACGTGGTCCTGGCCGACGAGATCAATCGCGCCACGCCCCGCACCCAGTCGGCCTTCCTGGAGGCCATGGAGGAGCGCACCGTTACGGCCCTGGGTGAGACGCGCCCTCTGCCCGATCCCTTCCTGGTGGCCGCCACCCAGAACCCGGTCGAGTTCGAGGGGACCTTCCCCCTGCCGGAGGCCCAGCTGGACCGCTTCCTGATGCGGATCACGATCCCGACACCGGAATCCGCCACGGTGGTGGCGCTGCTCAAGGGCACAGCGAGTCCCGAGGAAATGGGCGCCTCCCTCGATGCCGCCGGTCTGCGGATGCTGATTCAGGCCTGCTCGGAGCTGCCCGCCTCCGAGGAGATCCTGGAACGGATCGCCGCGGTGGTCGCGGCGCTCGGCCCCGACGATGCCGCCATCGCCCTCGGCCCCAGCCCCCGAGCCGCCCAGGGTTGGCTGGCCGCTGCACGCGCGCGCGCCATGCTTCGCGGCGGCGTCTGCGTCGACGACGAGGATCTGGAGGCGACCGCCGTCCCCGTCCTCTCCCACCGGATCGGCCTCACTTTCGAGGGCCGGGCCGGCAATGCCGCGCCCGCGGACCTGATCCACGGGGCGCTCGCTTGAAGCGCGACGTCAAGGTCCAGCTGGTGCAGTCCGCCCCGGTCCTGGGCGACGTGTCCCGCAACCTGGAGGCCCATCTCGAGGCCGTCGAAGCCGCGCGCGACGCGGGCGCCGACCTGGTCGTCTTTCCCGAACTGTCGCTGACCGGCTACTTCCTGCGCGACCTGACCAGCGAGGTGGCGCTCGCCATCGACAGCGGCGTCGTGGAGCGCCTGGCAGAGGCCGCCCAGGACATCTCGGTCTGCTTCGGAATGGTCGAGGAGGCCGATGACCACCGCCTGTTCAACGCCCAGGTGTTCTGCGAGGACGGCAGAGTCCTGCAGACTCACCGCAAGGTCTACCTGCCCACCTACGGCCTGTTCGAGGAGGGCCGCTATCTGGCCCCGGGCGACTCGTTCGCCCCCGTCGACAGCCGCCTGGGCCGCTTCGGCCTTCTGGTCTGCGAGGACCTCTGGCACCTCTCCTCCTCCTACCTCCACTTCCTGAATGGCGTGGACGCGATCGTCTGCGTCTCGGCGGCGCCCGGCCGCGGCGTGACAGACCCGGACGGCGAGATTTCCACCGCGCGGTCCTGGAACCTGCTGCTCGAGACCCAGGCCCTTTTCTTCCAGCTCCACACGGTCTACGTGAACCGCGTCGGCTTCGAGGACGGGGTGCTGTTCTGGGGCGGCACCAAGGTGGTCAGCCCCTTCGGCCGCGTGGTCGCGGAGGCGGAGGGCCAAGACGAGGCCGTCGTGTCCGCCACCCTGGAGGCCGGCGCCTTGCGCCGTGCACGGACCATGACACCCACCCTGCGGGACGAGAAAAGCCACCTGGTCCTCGAGACCCTGATGAGGATGCGCCATGGGAACGGCCCTGAAGAGCCTTCCCGCGATTCATCCTGAACTCGCCACCGACATCCTGGTGCGCTTCCTGCGCGAGGAGTCGGAGAAGTTCGGCTTTGCACGCGGCGTCCTGGGCCTCTCGGGCGGGATCGACTCGGCGGTCTCGTGCGCGCTTGCGGCCCGAGCCTTCGGACCCGAGAACGTGCTGGCCGTGGTCATGCCCTACCGGACCTCGGCGCCGGAGAGCCGCGCCCATGCCCTGGAGTGCGTCGAGGTCTTCGGCACCAGGGTCCGCGAAATCGACATCTCGCCGATGGCCGACCCCTACCTGGCGGACATCCCCGACGACGATCGCGTGCGCCGCGGCAACGTGATGGCACGTCTGCGCATGACGGTGCTCTACGACCTCAGCGCCCCGGAGAATGCGCTGGTCATTGGCACCAGCAACAAGACCGAACTGCTGCTCGGCTACTCGACCCTGCACGGCGACTCGGCCAGCGCCTTGAACCCGCTGGGCGACCTCTACAAGACCCAGGTGCGCCAGCTGGCCGAATACCTGGACGTGCCTGAGGCGGTCCGCGACAAGGCGCCGTCAGCCGACCTCTGGGAGGGCCAGACCGACGAGCAGGAACTCGGCTTCACCTACGCAGAGGTCGACGCGCTGCTTCACCTGCAGGTGGACCGCCGGCTCACCGACGGGGAACTGGCCGGCCGCGGCTTCGACCCCGCCTTCGCCGAGCGCGTGAGGTCCATGGTCGCCCGCAACCAGTACAAGCGGCGCCCGCCCATCATCGCCAAACTGTCCAACCGCACGGTCAACGTCGACTTCCGCTACCTGCGGGACTGGCGGCACTGACCCGGACAGGGCGTCAAGCGGCGTCGCTGTGCGAGAGCCGATGCGCGAGCAGCTCGAGGTTGCACATCGCCACATCCTCCGCCTGGAGGGGCGGCAGGTCACGGAACTTGGCGTACTCCGCCAGGCTCGAGAGTTCGACGTAGTCCCGGTAGCTCATCCGCTCGCCGGACCGGTCCCCGTCCTCTTCTTCCAGGAAGGTCGCCGCTTCCATCACGTGGGCCAGGTCCTCGTCCACGGGCCGCCCCAGCTCCAGTGAGCGGCGGGCCCGCAGGCAGATCGCCAGGGTGTTGTCGATGTTGTCGGCCATGGCCTGCAGCCGGTCCGCGTCCATGCCCGAGCCTTCGCCGTTGCGCCGGACCTTCACCAGCGCCAGTTCCAGCACCGCCACGAGGCAGTTCAGCTTCCGCATCAGCGTCTGCCGGTTGTCTTGAGAGGAACTCATCGAATCACCGTCACATCTAGTGTCCGACAGGATGTCCGGTCACGCCCCATCTCTTTGCGACTTTCTAGGGCTAGTGGAGCGCTTCGAAAACGGTCAGGAGCTCGCCCTGGGGAGCGGTGCCCATCAAGGCCACCGCCACGTCCTCGGTCTGGGCCGAAAGGATGGTCGCGCGGCCGACCTCCTGGGCATGGATGATCGGGGGCTGGGGAATGCCCGCGACGGTCCCAGACCCCTGCAGCAGTCCCAGCCCGCCCGAAGCAATCGGGCGCTGCACCAGGAACAGCGTCTCGGCACCGTCCGAGTAGACATCCACGTGGTAGGGCACCTGCTGGCCAGGCACGAGGATCTCCTCGGTGCGCCACAGGACATAGCCGGCGGGAATCAGCCGGAAGCGCAAAGCCACCGACCCGGTCGTCCAGCTGGCCGGGCTCCCAGTCGCCAGCGGCGTCACCACCGTGCCGTTGTCGTGGAACACCATTCCTGACAGGTCAGGCTGGAAATCCACATTCAGGAATTCGGTGTAGAGCGTGACCTGCCGCACCGGGTCGTGGACGCGGGTGGACAGGAATGCGCCGGTCGCCTGGTCCACGGCGTAGTCGAACACCCTGCCGTCGGTCTTGGAGGTGGACCTGAGCAGCCAGACGGGACGCCCGGCAACGGTCGCAAGGCCGTCGCTGGACAGCCAGTAGTTCTGCAGCAGCAGCCCGACGTCGCGAATCCGGAAGTCCCGGTAGCGCCAGTAGTACGGGCTGCGCAGTTCAAACAGCGCCTCGATGAGCGGCCAGTCCGCCGCCACCTGGGGGTCGGTTCCGCCCTGGGCATTGGTGTCGTTCACGCTGATCAGTTCCAGCAGGAAGCCGCCCTGGCCGTCGGTGGTCAGCATCTCCCGGTGCTCGATCACGCCTGCGGTGGTCGTCAGCTGGACCAGACGCTCGCCCCGCATCGGGACGAGCTCCTGGCTCGATTCGATGATCGACAGGATGTCCTGGTCGGGACCGCCAGGAGTCGGGGGCGCGCAGGCCAAGACCACCGTCGCGAGCAGCGCCAGGCTGACGACGGGGAACCTCACCGCCGCACCCCCGCGCGGACGCCGGGCAGGGCCCCGCCCATTCCGTTCGCCAAGCCCTTCAGGAGGCCGGCGCCCATGGCGTCTCCCTCGACCACCTGCGCACCGGCGAACACGCCGGTGGGAACCGGCTCGCGCCAGGGGCCCCAAAGAAGCATTGCGGCAGCAGCAGCGGCGAGACCGCCCCCCTGCATCAGGCGCAAACGGAACCGTTGGTGCTCCACGTTGCGCATGGCGCGCTGGATGCGGGGCCACAGCTCGTCGGGAGCACGAAGACGGGTCAGCCCGACGCCCAGCGCCCGGCCCACCGGACCCTCCGCCTCGGCCCGGATCACCCGCCGAACCCGCTGGTCCAGCTCGACCGGAGCCTCCAGTGCAGGGGCGGCCTCCAGGACGTCCAGAATCTCGCGCGGCAGGCCGCTCATCCGCGGGCGCCTCCGCCGTCGAAGTGCGTGAAGTGCTGTTCCAGCACAGGTGCGAGCGCCTGCTCCAGGGCCGCATGAGCCCGCGCAAGGCGTGACTTCACCGTCCCGAGCGACAGCTCAAGGACGTGGGAAACCTCCTCGTACGTCATGCCTTCCATGTGCCGCAGGACCACCACCGACTTGAGCTTGGGGCTCAAGTGGCCGACCGCGTCCTGGACCTCGCTCTCCAGTTCACCCTTGCCGACCTCGCCGACCGGCCCCGGCAGCCGCGACCGGACCAGATCGAGACCGCTTAGCGCGCGGTCCCCGTGCTCCAGGGAAGGCATCCGCCGCGTCGCCACGCGCCGCATGTGGTCGATGCTGGCATTGACCGCGACGCGATAGACCCACGACGAGAACTTGGCCTGCCCGCGAAACTTGTCCAGCTTGCGGTAGACCGTGATGAAGGTCTCCTGCGCGGCATCCATGCCGTCAGCGGCATTGCCTGTGATTCGGGTCGTAATGCTGTACACGCGATTCTTGTGTCGTTCGTAGAGCGCCGTAAAGGCCTCCTCCCGCGCGGCGGGGTCGGAGGACCGGCACTGGTCCAGGAGGTCCTGATCGGGATCCAAAAGGGGTATATCGACGCTAGTTAGACGCTTTTGGACCGTGGGAAGGTTCCGCCGCAAGGCATGGTTTTTCCAGGGCTTGTCGGCGGGCAGCGCCCCTCCCCTAACCGCCCCCCACCAGGCCGGGCAGATCGACCTGTTCGATCAGCTCGCCGATCTGGGATGCGCAGTCGGGCGCGCAGTAGGAGTTGAACGGCTGGCAGTCGGCATTGGTCACCTCATAGATGACCATCAGCCCGCTGGTGCCCACCGTATCCATCGTGGTCACGCAGGCCTCTCCGGAACTCCAGGTGGCAGGCACGTCGAAGGGGTTCAAGGGCTTGAAAGTGCCCGAACCGGCGCCGATGCCCGGGCCGCCCCCGGATCCACCCTGCTGGCCGTGCATGCCGCCCGCGGCCATGACATAGGGGCTGATGCCCCAGACGCCGGTCACCTGCAGGATCTGCCCGCCGGCCGCGAGGACCGTGCCGTTGATTTTGGCGGCCCCGACGATGTGCAGCGAGGAACCGACAAACACGTCGAGCAGGCCCTTCGGTATCGAGACCTCCACGCTGACAAGCTGCGCGGGGGGCGCATGGGCAGCCGTCACATACAGCGACCCGAGCCCCCAACTGAAGAACTCGAACAGGTCGTAGGGCACGCCGTCGACAATTAGGATCCACAGCGGGTCCGAGACAGCCGCCAAGTCACCGTTCGCCAGATGCAAACCCAGGCCGAGGTTAAGTTTGCCGGCTCCCTCGTAGAAGTAGACGCCTAGGTCGTCGATCCCGTCCGGGGTCACCGCGGGATCCAGGGGATCGGCGTGCTGCAGGTATTCGGACATGTCGCCGAAGGTGTCGCCGTCCGTGTCCCACTTGGCCGGGTCGGTTCCGATCTGAATCTCCAGACCGTCTCCGGCGCCATCCAGGTCTGTGTCGCCGCCCGGCAGACCTCCGCCGCCGTTTGCGTAGAGGGGGGCCGGACCCAGGGCAATCAGGGGGGCCGCAGATGCGGCGAACAGGAAGAGAACGAAAGCAACCGGGCGCGAAACCCAGTCCAGACGCCGAATGGCGCCGCCTCTGTACGGCACGTGCCTCATTCTGTTGTCGCCGGGAGTCTCTAGACAGAGAAACCAGTCCGGATTCGATGATATGCGGGTTTTCTTCGAACGTGCAAGACCATGCGCCCGACAAACCGCGCACCTGCAGAGCGTAGAATCCGGGCCGAATGAGTGCCCTCGCCCTGATTCTGGCTCTGGCAGCCCAGGAGGTGCGCCCGCCCTCCGCACGAGAGCAGAAGGACCTCGTTGCGGAGTTTTTCTCCCTTGATCCGCGCAGCGCCGACAATCGGACCGTACGGCTGAGGATCCTGGAGGCTCTGCACCAAGTCGCGCCCCTGACCGCGCGCGAGGCAGCTTCCTGGCGCAAACGGATCCTCAAGCAGGCTGCGGCCGGCCGCAAGCTTGAGAAAAAGGCCGGCGAGCACTGGTTCTGGGAGGAGCCGAATCAAAGGGGCCGTTATTTCGTGGGAGGCGAGACCAGACGGCCTGAGGCGTTGCTGATCGCCATGCATGGAGGTGGCGAGGGGTCGGGCGATGCCTCCAGTGCGCACGGCGCCTGGAATGGGGCCGCGGGAGAGAGGGGCTGGGTCTCGATCAGCCCGGAAGTCCTGGAGAAGACTTGCCACGGCTGGACCGACAGCGGCACCGAGGAGTTCGTGATGGACCTGGTCCTGGCCGCCCGCCGCACCTGGAATATCCCCTCCGATCGCGTCTATCTGGCCGGCCATTCCATGGGCGGCTACGGGACCTGGACCATCGGCGCCCACCAGGCCGATGCGATGGCCGGTCTGGCCGCCTCGGCCGGAGCGCCGACCCCCACCATGGACCGCAGCGGCCGTGTGATCGGCATCGACGACGGCGTGGTCCCCAACCTCCGAAACGTGGACATGGTCGTCTACCAGAGCGACGACGATCCGCGTGTCGGACCGGAAGCCAACCGGGCAGCCGCCGCCGAAGTCGCAAAGGCCAGGGAGCGCTGGGGAGGGTTCCCCTTCGAATACTGGGAGGTGACCGGCCGGGGCCACGGCTATCCCGAGGGCGGAACCGGTGCGCTGCTGGACAGGATCAAGGGCGCCCGTCGGAACGCGATCCCCGAGCGGATCGTCTGGGAGCCGGCACTTGACTGGAAGCACCACTTCTATTGGCTCTGGTGGGACGAGCCCGCGATCCGCGACGTGGTCGTGGCGGACCTGGACCGCGGCGAGAATGCCGTGTCCATCCTGACCGCGGCGGACACCACCGGGCTGTATGTGCTCCTCGACGACCGCGTCCTTGACCTGGAAAAAGAGGTGGTGGTCCGTGTCAACGGACTGCGCGTGTGGCGCGGCGTGCCCGAACGCCGACTGTCCGCGCTGGTGCTCAGCGCCCAGCGCATGGATCCGGGCCTGCTCTTCGAGGCCCGGATCCCGGCCTTCCAGGCTCCTTAACCGCCTTTCTTGGGGCTGTCCGCGGGCCGCTGCAGGCGCTTCATCTGTTCCACCAACCGGTCCGCGTAAAGCGACACGCCCTCTGCGTCGATTTCGCCCTCGATGATCGCGCGGATGCGCCCGTCGGGTGTCATCAGGATCGAAGTGGGGAGCTTCAGGTCTCCTTCTCCACGGGCTGCCTTCAAGGCCTTCTCCAGCACCTCGACCCCCTGGGGGGGCAGCCAACCGACCGGATACTCCATCCCCCAGTCGCGGGCGACCCTCCAGATCACTTCCTCGTCCACGTCATCGTCCACCGATAGGCCAACGACGGCGACCTGGTCCCCGTCCATCCCAGCCAGTCGGATCACCTCGGGCATTTCCGCCCGGCAGTTCGTGCACCAGGTCGCCCACAGGTTCACCAGGACAAGCGGGGTGCCCGCTGCTTCGCGCCGCAGGGCCGCTGTCAGCCGCGCCATGCGGCCGTCCTCTCCCTTCCACGGCAGGGAATTCAGCAGAGGCTTGCGCGCCTTGACCACCTTGATGCGCGAGGGATGCATGTCCGGCTCGACGTCGGGCAGCCTGAAAGTCCCGGTCCAGTTGCGCTCATTGAGCGGATGCCGATCGGTCCCGGCATCGCCTTGGCGCAGCACCACATAGTGATCCGCCGGGATGTCCTCCCAGATCTGGACCGAACCGTCCGGCCAGGTGACCTCCAGCAACTCGATCGTCTCGGCGTCGGCCAGGCCGAAGTGCTGGACCACCCACTGCTGGCTCAAAAGGCCGGCGCCGACGAACACGTCACGCCGCATGGTCCGGCCGCCCGCGGTGGCCAGCAGCCGTGAGCCCTCCGGTGAGCGGTGGTCGGCAGGACGCAAATCGAAATATGCCGCGTGGCCGCCGCTCGGTACGTCATTTCGCAGCACAGCGATGGTTGGCCTGTTGCGGTTGGCCAGGAGCAGATCGGGGTCGCCGTCCATGTCGAAGTCGGCCTGGGCGATGGCCCTTCCGTCTGTGATCTGATCGGCGCCCAGCACCTCGCTGAGCGACTCGAACGTGCCGTCGCCGCGATTGACGAACAACCGGTTGCGCTCGAAGCCGGACCAGGACCAACCGCTCTTGATGTTGGACATGATCCCCGACATCGGCGACAAGCCCAGTTCGACCGGTCCGCCTGCGTCGCCGCCGCCCTTGGGCGTCACTCCGTGACGCCACCAGATGCTTCACAAGTCCTTTCCGTCGTCCTCGCCGGTGGTCAGGAAGCCGTTCACGCAGGCGATGTCCAGGTCCCCATCGCAGTCGTAGTCGAAGACCGACGTGCCCCAGGCCCAGTTGGCCAGCACGGCGCCGTCCTCCTCCGGCGCCTCCACCAGGCGGCCGTCCACGTTGCGCATGATCGAGTTGCCGCGGCTCAGCATTCGGTACTGGCGCCACAGTTCGGTTCCAGGCTCCGGTGCGCCGGGCTGCTCGAGGATCCGGCGGGCCGCCGTGGAGCTCATGTTGGTGACGTACATGTCGAGGTCCAGGTCCCCATCCAGGTCCGCGAACGTGGAGCTCATCGAGAAGCCGGTGGATGCGGTCGACGGGTCCTCCACCTCGGCGGTGAATACCGGCTCGCCGGGAGACCCCGAGCGGCGGTAGATCACGTTCCGGCCGAAATCGTTGGCCACATAGAGATCGTTGTCGCCGTCGCCGTCGAAGTCGTGGAACGAGGCGGCGAGGCACCAGCGGGTGCCCTCCGCGTCCAGCCCCCAGTCCTCGGTGACGTCCTGGAACTGCGCGTCCGGCAGCCCCTTGAACATCCGGTTGGGAAAGCCGTTGTCGGCGTCGGTCGGGCTGTTGGGCCCGGGGTCCCCGTCCAGCCCGTGGCCGCCGATGAACACGTCCATCAAGCCATCCCTGTCCACGTCATGCGCGGTCATCGAGGAGATCACCCACCGCTTCGACATGCCGGGATCCTGCAGCTGGAAATTGCGCCGCTCGAAGGTGCCGTCGCCGCGGCCCAGCAGCACGCGGCTGGTCGGATAGCGGCCCAGCAGGATGTCGACGTGCCCGTCGCGGTTGAAGTCCACAATCAGCACCGCGGTGTGGGTGGTCTCGCCCGGCCCCAGCCCCAGACGCTCCGTGCCGTCTTCGAAGGTCCCATCGCCGCGGTTGATGAGCAGCCGGGTCGGCTTGGTAATCACCACGTCGGGGTCACGGTCGCCATCCAGGTCGTGGATCGCCACCGCCGGCCGCACCGGACGCGGCAGGGGCGGCTCGGGGAGGCGGGGGTCGACATCGGTGCCGGCCAGGGCCGCGGCGGTGATGTCGACGAAGTGCGGCGCGTCGCTCTCCACCGTCTTCATGTCGTCCGAAGGTCGAAAAGTGAGCAGGGCCCAGCGGCCCGGGCCTGACCCCGCCTCAAGCGGCCCCTTGCAGTGTTCGCCCGGCTGCTGCGAGCTGAGGCCGCATCGCGGGCAGTGCCAGGAAGCTCCCTCGTCGCGCAGAAGGACCCAGTCGCTGGTCCACAGCCCGGTGTCGTGCCTGACGCCGCCGGTAGGCGTGACCCCGTTGACCCGGTACTTCAGGGTCAGGCGCGCGTGTTCCTTGTCGTCCTCCAGGTCGACGCGCTTCGCCTTGAGGACCGCGTAGCGCAGCCTGGCAAAACCAGCCTGGTAGCGCTCCAGCCCCGCCACCCACTCGGCCGGCGGCAGCGCGGCGCCCGCAGCGCTGTCCCAGGAACGTTCCGCCACCCCCAGGGTCAGCGGCCGGCCGGGCCCGGCGGGGGCTGCGGGCATGACCAGCGCGGCGCCCGGTGCGACCACCTTTTCGAGGTCGCGCAGGCCGTCCTCGCCGGTGAGCACCCGCTTCACCACATTCAGCGAGGGCAGCACCTGGTCCCACACCAGCTCCGGCCCCCAGTCCGTCTCGTCGTTCTTGACCTTCTCGGCTTCGAAGAACGGGTGGATGGCGCCGTCGCCCTTCAACGCGACCTTCTTCCGGCCGATCGGCATGCCGCTCAGGTCGAGGCCATGGTCGTTCTCGTCGGCATAGGGCTCCTGGACGGTCTCGTCGGTCGTCTCTTGGCGCAGTTCCTCCGGCGCAGGCTGCTCCGCCGGGCCGCAGGCGAGGGCCCCCATGGCCAGCAGGGTGGAGGCTCTCACAGGCGCCCACCGAGATAGTCGAGGTAGTCCTGCACCTCGTCGAGCTCGATCGGACCCTCGATGTAGGCGCCGACGCTGCCGTCCTCCAGAAGCAGAAGCGAGGTGGGAAGGCTGAAGGTCCTTTCGCCTCGCAGCTCCACCATCAGCTCCTCGACGCGCTGCCGCTGCCGTTCATTCATCCAGCCCACGGGAAAATCGGCGCCCCACTGGCGCGCCACTTTCTCGATGTCCAGGTCGGCCGCGTCCTCGTCCAGGCTGATGCCCACCACGGAAAGCTGGCCGGGGCCGCTCCCGTTCAGCTGCGAAAGCTCGGGCATCTCAACCTTGCAAGAGGTGCACCAGGTGGCCCACAGGTTGACCAGAAGGGGACCCTTCCTCGTCCCGCCCTTGGCGCTCAGCTTCACGCGGCGGCCGCCGGGTCCCTGGAAGGTGAGGTTCCGCGCCATGTGTCTGCGAGAGAGGCCCTTCAGCCGGCCCGGCTCGCTGTCCGGCTCCCAGCGGGGCATCGAGGCGGTGGCCGAATGGTTGCGCGGGTGAAGCGGGACCTCCTCCACCTCGGCAGACCCCTGCCGGACGATCAGGTGGCGGTCGGCCGCCAGGTTCTCCAGGACCTGGACCTCGCCGCCCGGCCAGGTGATCTCCAGCCGATCCACGGTGGCCTCGTCGGCGAGGCCGAAGTGCTGCACATGCCACTGCTGGCTCAGATAACCCGATCCCATCGAGACGTCGCGGCGCTGGGTCCGGCCGCCGGCGGTGGCGCGGATCGTGGCGCCCACCGAGGGAAGCCCGCCTGCGGCTCGCAGGTCCACCATGAGCCAGTGGCGGCCGGCGGGGAAGTCGTTGCGCAGCGCATAGATCGAGGGATGGTTCTGGTTGGTGCCGATCAGGTCCAGGTCACCGTCCATGTCATAGTCGACCGAGATGTAGGCGCGTCCGTCGCCGATCTGGTCGCAGCCCAGGACCTCGGAAATCGACTCGAACCGGGCGGAACCGTTGTTCACGAAGAACCGGCTGCGCTCGAAGCCCGACCAGGACCAGCCCGCCTTGATGTTGCGCGAGATACCGATGCTGAAGCCCGGGCTCTGCGTGCCGGTCTTGCCGTATTGCGGCATTCCATGCCGCCACCAGATGCTTCACAAGTCGCGATCGTCGTTGTCACCGGCCGAGACCCAGCCGTTCAGGCACCCGATGTCCAGGTCGCCATCGCAGTCGTAGTCGAAAATCGCGGTGCCCCAGGCCCAGTTGGCGTCGACGCCGCCCTGCTCGAGTGGGGCTTCCGCCAGCGTGTCTCCGTCGTAGATCAGCAGGCTGTTGCCGCGGCTGAGTGTCTCCATGATCTTGCGCAGGTAGGAACCCTCGGCCGGCGCGCCGGGCATGGCCAGCAGTCGGCTGGCCGCGGTGGAGCTCATGTTGCTGACATACATGTCGTTGTCGTCATCGCCGTCGAGGTCCATCCACATGGCACTCATCGAGAAGCCGGTGGACAGGGTCTCAGGCGACTCGATGACCGCGGTGAAGTGCACCGGGCCGTCACCGTCATCGCGCGTGTAGAGGACGTTGCGGCCGAAGTCGTTGGCCACATAGAGGTCCATGTCGCCGTCCAGGTCCGCGTCGCCCCACGCCGCCGCCAACGCCCATCGGGTGCCCTCGGCCTCGAACCCCCACTTCTCGGTGACATCGTCGAAGGCCCCGCCCGGACGGCCGCGCAGAAGCAGGTTCCGGTCGCCGTTGGTCGCGTCCTCGGCCGAGTCGGGCCCGGGCGCACCCAGGTTGCCGTGCGAGCAGATGAAGATGTCCAGATAGCCGTCCCCGTCCACGTCGTGGGCGGCCACCGAGTTCTGGTTGACGCCAAGCTTTCCTGCGCGGCGCGGCCCTGCAGGGGTCGCCCTGAAGCGCCCGTCGGGCTGCTGCAGCAGCAGCATGTTGCGCGCCCGACTGCCGACGAAGATGTCGGCGTCCCCGTCGTTGTCGAAGTCGTGGATCAGGACACCGACCTGGTTCATGTCGTTCTTGATTCCAAGTCTCCCGGTCTCCTCCTTGAAGGTGCCGTCGCCGTTGTTCACCAGCAGCCGCAGGGGCAGCGTCGTCACCAGGTCCGGATCGCCGTCGCCGTCAATGTCGGCCACCGCCAACGAGGGGCGCCCGAACGTCTCGGGGCTGGTGCGGGCAGGCAGCCGCGGGTCGGCGCTGGTGCCCTTGAACGCATGCAGGGTGTCCTCGACGAAGTGGACCTGGTCGGACTCGAGCGTCGTCATCGACTTCGGCTCGAGGCTGGTGAGCCACCACTTGCCGCTCCCGGGACCCGGCTGCATGGGGGCGCCGCAGTGCTTGGAGCCTGAGGCGCCGGTGGATCCGCAGGTGCCGCAATGGAACTTCGCTGACCTGTCCACGGTGCGCTGCCAGAGGGCGGCCCAGACGCCCGAATCGTGGCGCAGGCCGCCGGATGCGGTCGTGCCGTTGACGCGCCACTTGAGGCGCGTGAGCAGGACGGTCTTCTCCGCGTTCGAGAACTCGGCATATTTCGGCTTGAGGACCACGTAGCGAAGGCGCTGGAACTGGGCGCGGTAGGCGGCCAGGCCCTCCACCCACGCGGCGGCGTCCACGCTGGCGGCGTTCAGGGCCGTCCATTCCCGGCTCTCGACGCCGCTGGTGACATCGCGTGCCTCCTCGGCACCGGGCACGGGCAGCGCGAACACTGCACCGGCCGCAGCGATCGTCTCCAGGTCGGGCGCGTCGACGCGGCCCATCATGTGGCGCTTGAGGCCGTTCAGAGGCTGGATGAGCTTCTCGACCGCCAGCTCCTCGCTCCACCGCTCGGTCGTCGCCTCCAGAATCTCGGCCTTCATCGAGGGACTGGCGCTCGCATCCGTGAAGCCCTGCGCGCCCCGCGCGGAACCGTCGTCCCCGGCGGTCGACGGCGGCTCATGGGCGCCGGCCGGGTCCTGCACAATCTCTTCGCGACGACCCTCGTCAGTTGCCTGGGCCTGCGCAGGCGAAGCCTCCTCCTCGCCGGAACATCCGGCAACGAGGGATCCGAAGACCGTGAAGACGGCCGCTGTCCAGAGGGGTCTCATCAGGGGGGTGCGGGGACGATCCGACCTCGAGGGGCTGGTCCGGATTCCACGAAGGATAACCCAGACCCTCAGTCGGGGGGGTCCGGCGTCTGGCCAGGCGGCGGCTCGACTTCAGGCGGGTCGATGGCCTCCTCCAGGACCTTCTGCAGGGCCGGGGCCGAGGCCTCGCCGGACAGACCGCCCAGCATTTGCCCGCGCGGATCGACGCACAGCACCAGCGGCAGTGTGTCCTGCTTGCCCATCGTCGCCACAAGCGCCATGGCCTTCTCGTCCAGCTCGTCGGCGTCGATGGCCAGCGCCACGAAATGCTCCTCGAGCAGCGCCTTGATCTTGGGGCGCGGCAGCTGGTTCTCGATGAGCGCCTTGCAGTCCGCGTCCCGCCGGCGCCACACCAGGACGAACAGCAGCAAACGCCGCTGCGCGGCCTCGCGCAGGGCTTCCTCCAGGTCCACATGCCAGTCGCACGTGCCCTGGTCGTCGTAGGTCGGGTGGGCTCCCATCCCGGTGCAAATGGTACGCCCGGCAGGATTCGAACCTGCGACTTCTTGCTCCGGAGGCAAGCGCTCTATCCACTGAGCTACGGGCGCACTCGGGGCGCAGTCTACGGCGCACGCGCCTCCCCGCCAGCCCTTGCGCGAACCGATGCGCGGACTGCCCCTATGACACTGTCGGGCTCCCCGGCGGCCGGATTGCCGTGTAGGATTGGGGCGTAGCATCAGGAACGGCCCCCGGTTGGGGGCCTGCCAACCTGGCACGGTGAGCCAAGGTGGTCTGGATCCCTCACGGGTCCGATGCGCGAGGACGTTGGGTCCTCGAATCCTTCACCGCGGGTCCGCAAGGGTCCGGTTCCTGGTGCCTGATCAACAAGGAATCAGTGCACCAAATGAGCGAAGTCCTCTCGATCCGGGTCGCCCCGGGCAATCGTGACCACCACCTGTGGCTGAACAACGGGACCTGGTGGGTCCACTACACGGTCCTCGACCACGGCATGTGGCAGCGTCGTGTGCGCCGCTCGCTGCGCACCCATGACCAGTCCACGGCGCGCCGTCGCCGCGACGAACTGCTGCGCGACCTGGGCTGGTCAGGATCGGAATCCCCGAAACCCAGTTGCGGTTTTGTCACATAGCCGCAACTCGGGGCCGTTTTCGTCCGTTATGGGACGCCCAGGGCGACTTATTGCGGCTATGTGACAAAACCGCAGCTCGGAGAGCCCGCTATGGTGGCCGGTCCCATGGACGACGCACCCACCCTCGAAGAACTCCAGGCCGCCGCCGACGCAGCCCCCGACGACGCCGCCGCACACCACGCCCTGGGCCTCGCCCTCCTGAGGAAGATGAGGTGGGACGACGCAGAGGCCACCTTCGGACGCGCGGTCGAGCTCGAGCCGGCCAGCCCCCTCTTCCTGCGCGACCTCGGTCGCGCCCGGGACGCCGGCGGCAACCCGCAGACCGCACTGCGCGCCTACGAGAAGGGCCTCGCCGCAGCACGCGAGGCGGGCGACGCGGACATGGAGAAGGAGTTGACCCAGGTTGTCCACAGGATGAAGCCCTTCGCATAGGGAGGGGCGACAGGTCGGTCTGGTGAGAGCGCTCCTCCAACGGGTGACACAAGCCGCCGTGGCCGTGGACGGCACCGAGATCGCCGCCATCGGGCCCGGTCTGGTGGTCCTGCTCGGGGTGGGGCGCGAGGACACGGACGAGACCGCGCGCACCCTGGCTGACCGCGTGGCGCACTACCGGATCTTCGAGGACGACCTCGGCAAGATAAACCGCTCGGTGTTGGACGAGGGGGGCTCCGCACTGGTCGTCAGCCAGTTCACGCTGCAGGCGGACACGGAGAAGGGCCTGCGGCCAGGATTCGACCCCGCGGCCGCGCCGGAGGCGGCCGAGCCGCTCTACCGCGCTTTCGTCGAGACCCTGGCTGCAGCAGGAATCGAGACCCGGACCGGCGACTTCCGGGCCCATATGCAGGTCAGCCTGGTCAATGACGGGCCCGCGACCTTCCTCCTGGAACGCTGACCGGGCCGTTCCACAGGACCGCCCTTTCTGCATTCGAAAAAACATCCGGGTATTCCAGGCCCGACACGGCCCATGCGTGCCATTCTCGAAGAATCCCTAGGAGGTTGCTGAATCGTCTTTGCATGGGACCGGTGGAACCCCTATCACCCCTCTCGGTCGATCTGTCAAAAGCCGAACGGAGGCAGGGCCCGGCGACGGGCAATGACTCTGAACCAAGAGATCCGAGGCGAGAACCTGCTCGGCGAACCCTTCCTACTAGCCGGTGGAAGGAGGAACCGGACGGGGACCAACCCAGAGCGGAGAACGGTGCGACGCACGTCGCGGGTGGGCTTCGGCCCAGTCGGGCGGCGGCAAACCGAGAAGCCGACCAGAACGGAAAGTGAGCGGGAGACCGTGACCAGGAAACAAGGTCGAGCATCGCGAACGGCGGAGCGGATGTCGGACGCCAACCCCTAGGGGACGGCGGCGACAATCGGGCTGCCGCGAGCGGACTGGCGAAGGGCGTGGCGCGCCTGCCGAGACCCGGTTGCTTCGGCGGCCGGGAGCGGAGGTGCGGTCCGGGCGGAGCGTTGCGGGCGGCGCGCATTTCGGTGCGAGCCCAACGCGGCGGACCGTTGGGAGCCAAGCCAGGGATCAGGAGGCTGACTTGAGATAGACGATCATTTGAGCGGGCGTGGCCGAAAGGCGGCGCCCGCTCTCTTTTTGTGTACGGTTGCGACGTGGCCAGCACTCCCAAGACGCAGAAGACGGACGCCAGCGTGGACGACTTTCTGGACGCCGTGGAGGACGAAGCGCGCCGCGCCGATTGCCGCGCCATCCAGGCGATGATGGAGAAGGCAACCGGCGAGAAGGCCGCCATGTGGGGCACGGCGATCGTGGGCTTCGGCTCCTACCACTACGTGTATGCGAGCGGGACCGAAGGCGATTGGCCGCTGGTGGGCTTTTCGCCGCGCAAGCGCGACCTTTCGCTCTATCTGATGGGCGGCTTTGAGGAGGCCGCGCCGCGGATGAAGAAGCTGGGCCCGCACAAGACCGGCAAGTCCTGCCTCTACCTCAAGAGCCTCGACGGAATCGACCTGGAGGTGCTCGAGGGCCTCATCGGGCACTCGATCACCCAGGTCCGGGCGATGTATCCCGACGACGGCTAGGGGGACCGAGCCATAGACATCGGCTTCGAGACGATCGGCAACGCGACGGTCATCGCGCACGACAAGACACCCGTCCTGGCGACCGACCCGTGGGTGGAGGGCCCGGCCTACTTCGGCTCCTGGACCTTCAGCCACGAGATTCCCGACGCCCAGCGCCAGGCGATCCGCGACTGTCCGTTCCTCTGGATCAGCCACGGCCACCCCGACCATCTGAGTGCGGAGTCGCTGCGGGGGCTCTCGACGGCGACCATCCTCCTTCCCGACCATGTCGGGGGGCGGATCAAGCGCGACCTCGAGGCCGAGGGGCTCAAGTGCACGGTGATGGCGGATGGCGAGTGGCTGCCTCTGTCCGAGCGCGTGCGGGTCCTCTGCCTCGCCAACGTGAACCAGGACGCGGTGCTCCTGATCGATGTCGGAGGGCGCCTGGTCGTGAACACCAACGACGCGCAGGTCCACCACTGGCCGAAGACGATCCGGCGGATCATCCGCAGCTTCAACGTCTCCTACCTGACCGGCCTCACCGGCTACGGCGACGCCGACATGATCAACTTCTTCGAGGAGGACGGATCGCGGATCGCGACGCCGGTGGCGACCGACCGGCCGGTCGGGCCCGACATCGCGCGGCGCACCGAGAGCTTCGGCTGCGACTTCTTCATCCCCTCCTCGTCGATGCACCGCTACCAGCGGACCGACAGCGTGTGGGCCAACGACTACGCGACGGCGCCCGACAAGCACGCGGAGGGCTTCGAGTCCGATCGCTGCGCGATCCTTCCAGCGTATGTGGCGGTCGACTGCGCGAGCGGCGACGTCACCGAGATCGAGCCGGCTGAGCTGCCTTTCACGCCGCGCGAGCCATCCGAGTTCGGGGACGACTGGGACGAACCGCTGCAGGACGGCGACGGCGCGCTCCTCGACGCCTACTTTCGGCGCATCGAGCACCTGGGCCACGCCATGGACTTCCTCACTTTCCGTGTCGGCGGCCGGGAACACACGCTCGAGCTGGCTGAAGGCCGCTACAAGCGCGGGATCGTGTTCGAGACTCCGCGCGCCTCGCTCATGTCTTCCATCGAGTGGGAGGTCTTCGACGACCTGCTGATCGGCAACTTCACGAAGACCACGCTGGTTGGAGAGTGGGGCAACGGCCGGCTCTACCCCGACTTCACGCCATTCGTCGCCAAGTACGCCGACAACGGCCACGCATACACGGAGGCGGAACTGGACGCCTACCGGGCCATGTACAAGAAGCGCGCGCCGCTCGAGTTCATGCGTGCGCAGCTCCAGGAGACCGGCATCAACCGCTTCCGGTCCCTGGTGCCGAAAGGCTCAGCCCTGGATCGGCTGGGCAAGCGTGTTTTCCTCGCCGCCTCCCGCCGCGGCTAGCCGAACCCTGGTTCGGGCTTCAGGCGTCCTTCTTTCTCAGGACCATGACGGCCACGTTGCCTCCGACGACGCCGCAGACCACCGCCTTCACCATGTCTCCTTCGACGCCCAGAAAACGCATGAGGATGGAGGCAAGAACCCCGGAAACGGCCGCAAGCACGACTGCGATGAGGGTCTTCTGCATGGGCCAAGCCTAGCGCAGGATCATGGGCCTACGGTGCCATCGCACCGAAGCGGCGGCGGCAGTAGGCCATCGCCAACAACATGGCCGGGAAAGAGGTGAGAGCCCCACTGAACCGGAACTGCGGCGTGAAGACGGCCACCGCCAAGCAGGCAGCCCCCGTCACGACTGCCATGCTCGGCACCAAACGAGCACTTCTCAGAAGCCACCACGCGAAGGGGAACACAATCACCCAGGCAGCACCTACGAACACCAGCATGACCGGTGCCACGACCGGGTCGGCGAACGGGGCCTGCCCGTAGGCGCCGTCCGTCTCCGGGAGGGTCCATGTGAACATGCACACGCTCCAGGCGGCCACCACCAGCGATCCCACCAGGGTCAGCCCCGCCAGGACGCCTAGGCCATTGCGCCGCGTATGACCCGATTCGCCCGCCACGGTCAGCCCCCTAGCTCCTTAATGTCCGATCTCATGTGCTGGTGTAGGTTAGCCGCCATGAACAAGACCATCGTTGCCGCCGCTCTCCTCCTCATCACCGGATGCGCAGGGATCCGCCAGACCGACAACACATTCCAGACCCAGGCCATGTCACTCCACCTGTTCGGCTTCCCGATCCCCGAGGACGACCTTGCCGCAGCCGAGGCCCTGGTCCCCGCCGGCGCGACGATCACCACCGTCTCCTCCACGCCCAAGGACTGGACCTCGATCCAGGGGATCCTGTCCAACATCTACGGGATCCACTTCTCCTCCATCGGCGGCACGAAGTAGGGCTCGGCGCGCCCC
>CAZZHK010000003.1:0-138873 GCA_964653725.1 uncultured Planctomycetales bacterium
CCCGATGGCCCACCCTCTTCCGTCCGAATGCGAGCATCACGAACGAGGTCTGAAAGTGGCTGCCCCTCGTAAAAGCCCATCGCGATGTAGGCTGTCCCGTCCTCCTCCCCAGTTTCATGGATCCTGCAAATGTGGGGGTGGTCCAAACGCGACGCAGCCTCAGCTTCACGCTGGAAACGCTCGACCGCTGCTGAGCCGCCCGCACGCACAACATCGAGGACCTTGAGAGCCACCTTGCGCCCTAGTCGGTCGTCCTCGGCCAGGTAGACAACCGCCTGCCCACCGCGCCCAAGTTCTTCTTGGACCCGGTAGGGCCCCAGGGTCCACTCCTTGCCATCGCCTTTGGACGCCTTGGATTCCGTGGCCGAGGGCGCCTTGGGGGGCGTCGGCTCACCCTGCGGCGTCGGCTCGACAGACGGAAATTCAACCACGCCACCATCGCACTTGCCGCACTTGGCCCGCTTGCCCGCATGGGCCGCCGTTCCTTTGAAACGAGCACCACAGGAGCCGCAGACGCCAACGAGATCGGGCACGGGACACAGCCTACACGGGGTCTGTGCCTCGTTGCCCCTTGTGGGTGTAGGATGTCCTTGGCGCCGAGAATCTGGAGATCTGCCATGCGCACCACCTTGCTGTTGTTGGTTGTTACCGCAGCCCCCGCGGCGGCCCAGGACGTCATCCACGCCTTTAGCGGAGGACCCGGCGACAAGTTCGCACTGGCCGTGAGCGATGCCGGCGATGTGGACGGGGACGGGTTCGGGGACGTGATCATCGGTTCCATCCAGGACGGGGTGCCGTCCGACGGTCCCGGCTACGCAAACGTTTACTCGGGTCGTGATGGATCGCTGATGTACTCGTGGTCGGGCGACGACCTGGGCGACGCCTTCGGGAATTCGGTAGGCGGGGCCGGCGACGTGAATGGGGATGGTGTCCTGGACCTGGTGGTGGGCATCATCTGGGACTCGAACAACGGATGGCTGACGGGCGCGACGCGCGTGTTCTCGGGGGCCGACGGATCCATGCTCCATCACTGGGACGGCGACGCAGCCGCCGACTTCTTCGGGGTCCGCGTCAGCACGGCTGGCGACGTGGACGGTGACGGACACGCTGACCTTCTGGTGGGCGCATGCCAACCTGGATTCACGCAGATCCCCGGACAGGATCCGGTACGAATCGGCTACGCGCGGCTGTTCTCTGGCAAGACCGGGGCGCTGATCCACGAGTGGAATGGACCCCACCATGACAGCATGTTTGGCTATTCGGTCTCCGACCTGGGAGACGTCGATGCGGACGGCGTGCCGGACGTGGTGGTGGGCGCCTGGTTCGAGAACAGCGGCTCGACGGGCAGCGGCAGTGCGCGGGTCTTCTCCGGCGCGACAGGTGCGACCCTCATCACAATCAGCGGACCGCCCGGAGGCCACATGGGCTCGTCCGTCTCCTGGGCAGGAGACGTAAATGGGGACGGAACGCCGGACATGATCCTCGGCGCAAACGCCGCCAACGGCTATGCCGGCGGCGCCTACGTGCACTCGGGTCTGGACGGGTCGCTCCTGCATGCCTTCAGCGGGTTCTCAATCGGCGACCAGTTCGGGAACTGCGTCCACGGTGCGGGCGACACGAACGGTGATGGCGTACCGGACTTGGTGATCGGTGCAACCCTGGCCCAGCCGGTCGGCGAGAACTCGGGCAGTTCATATGTCTTCTCGGGCGCAGACGGTTCGCTCCTGCTCCAGATGGACGGCATGGCCGCGGAGGACTATCTGGGCGGCAGTGTGAGCTTCGCAGGCGACGTGAACGGTGACGGGCGCGCAGACGTGATCGTCGGCGCCAGGCTGTCCGATCTGGGTGCGGTGGACGGCGGCGCCGCCTGGGTGCTGTCGGGCCGGCCCTTCGTCGAGTCCTACGGCGCCGGTTGCAGCGGCGCGGTGGCCTCCGCAAGCGGCGTGCCCGCGGTGGGGTCCTCCTTCACCCTCGAACTGGATGCGGCGGTGGCAGTGCCCGCCCTCCTGTTCCTGGGCGCAAGCGACACGACCTGGAACGGCCTATCCCTGCCGCTCGACCTGGGGCCGCTGGGCGCGCCGGGCTGCTCGCTCCTGACCGGCCCCCAGGCGATGGTGGCCAATGGGACCGACATCACCGGACATGCGGGCCAGTCGGTCTTCATTCCTGCCGAGGCGGGCTTGATCGGCAGGACCGTCTATGCGCAGTGGGCCACCATGGACGCAGCGGCAAACCCCTTCGGCGCGGCATTCTCGAACGGCCTGGCGGTCACCCTGCAGCCCTGACCATCCTGCGGTTATGTCACATAGCCGCAATAAGTCCGCATTTGCGTCCCATAACGGCCTGAAAAGGGCTCGAGTTGCGGCTATGTGACAAAACCGCAACAGCTGAAGCGCTGGGTCAGGAGGCGACCACGCGGCAGAGGTCGTCGGGGCGCAGGTGGCGCCGGGCGGCGCGCCGCACGTCGGACGGCCCCACGCCGTGCACCTGCTCCAGCAGATCGGCGGGCGCCCAGCCGAAACGCTCCATGTCGATCAGCAGCCGGCAGCGCGCCGCATTGGTCTCGGCATGCATGAGCAGTCCGCCGGCCACCACCGCGCGGGCCCTCGCCACCTCCGCAGCGGGCGCCGCCCTGGAGCGCAGACGGTCCAGCTCCTCGCGGATGCACAGCTCGGCCCGCCGAACCCGGTCATTCGAGGTCGCCACCTCGACGGTGAACAGCCCGGGCAGCATGCCCGCGCCGGCCGTGATGGAGGCGTAGACCGAGTAGGCCAGGCCCTCCTTCTCGCGCAGCCGTGCGTTGAGGCGATCGGACAGGCCGGCGGCGTGGCCCAGGATGCGGTCCAGCACCAGCAGGGCGGGAAAGTCCGTATCGTCGCGCTTGACGCCCAGATGCCCCATCAGCAGCACGGCCTGCTCGGGGCGGCCCTTGATTGAGCGCTCCGCCGGCCGGGCCCGATCGGGGACCTCCGGCAGCGCGGGGACCTCGCGGCGCACCCCGTTCCAGGATCCGAAGCGCCCCTGGACCGCCGCCAGCGTGGCCGCCAGGCCAACGTCCCCCGCCACCGAGACCACCACCCGATCCGGGCGGCACCATCGGGCATGGAAATCAGCCAGATGGCCGCGACGGAGCCGCCCCACCGTCTTTGGCTGGCCTCCGCCGGGCCGCGCCATCGGATGGTGCCCGTAGATCAGCCGGCGCAGTGCCTGCCGTGCCCGGACTTCCGGAAGCTCCAGATCGGCCCTCAGGCCGTCCAGCAGCAGCTCGCGGCGCAGCCGGACGCCGGCGGTCGGGAAGGCGGGACGGCGCAGCAGATCGGCCGCCAGCCCCATCGCCTGGGGCACGTGCTCCGCCAGCAGAGTCATGGACAGGCCGTTCGATCCGGTTCGCAGCTCGCCGCCGACGTCCTCGATCCTCGCCGCGATGGCGCCCACGCTGCGGCCGGCGGCGCCTTCGGTCAGACAGCGGCCGGCCAGTTCCGCCGTGCCCTCGAGCCCGCGCGCGTCGCGCAGCGGCCCCCCATCGGTGTGGATCTCGATCGCCGCCGACGGTGCGGACGGATTGCGTGACACCAGGCAGACCAGCCCGTTGTCAAGCACCTCGCGCCTGTAGGCCAGCTTCACGACCACACCACCGTCTCGGCGCCGCTGCGGAACAGGTCCCGCGCCGCCTGCCGGACCTGGCTCCCCGTCACCGCGCGCACCTTGGCCGGATAGCGCCACCAGCCCTGCGCGTCGCCGTGGGTCCACCATTCGCCCAGTCGCAGCGCCGACGACAGCGCGCCCTCGCGCTCGAGGGCGTCGCTGGCCAGGAGCGCCGTCTTGGCGCGCTCCAGACGCCGGCTGCCGGGTCCGCGACGCGCCATGTCCGTCAGGACCGCCCGCACGCCGTCCTCGGCGCGGTCCGGATGGACCCCGTTCCGCGGCTCGAACCACAGCCAGAAAATGCCCGCTTCCGCCTTCGGGTCGTGCTCGCAGCCCACCGTCGACAGGAGCCGCTTGTCGCGCACCAGCCGGTCGTGGAGCGGACTGGTCTCGCCCGAGTTCAGGCACGACGAGAGCACGTCGCGCACCACGTCGCCCTCGCTGAGCGCCTCGTCGCATGCCCAGGCCATCACGCAGCGCGGCGCGCCCTCGTCGGGCGGCAGCAGCACGCGCTTCTCGCCGGCGATCCGCCGGTCGGAGATCGGCGGTGCTGAGCCACCGCCGTTCAGCGCCGCAGGCCGCACCGCTCCGATGGTGCGACGAAGGACACGCTTGGCCTCGCCCACGTCGAAGCCGCCGACCAGCACCGCGCAGGCGTTGCGCGGCCGGTACCAGGCGGCGTGGAAGGCGCGCGCGTCCGCTGCGCCCAGGTGCGCCACCACCTCGCGCATGCCGATGACCGGCCGGCCGTAGGGATGGTGCAGAAAAGTGTGGCCCTGGGCGGCGTCGTAGACTCGGGTCCAGGGGTCCCGCTCGTGGCTGGCGAGCTCCTCGAGGACGACCTCGCGCTCGCTGTGGAAGGCGCGCGAGCTGAAGCTGCAGGAGCCCATGCGCGCCGCCTCGATTTCCGCGCACCGCCTCCAGCCACTCCCCGGCAGCACGTAGTGGTAGACGGTCGAATCCAGGTCGGTCATCGCGTTCAGCGAGCCGCCGAGTTCAGCGCAGGCGCGGTCGATGGAGCCCTCGGGCCAGCCTGTGAGCCCCTTGAAGGTGAGGTGCTCGAGCAGATGGGCCAGGCCGGACTCGGTGGGCGACTCGTGCCGGGAGCCCACGCGGTATTGGAGCACCAGCGCCGCCACCGGGTGGTCGCGCCAGGGCACGAGGAGCGCCTGCCCGCCGTTGGCGAACTCCAGGACCTGGCCGTGCCTCATCGCCGCTTGCCCTTGGGGGGCCGGCCCTTGTGAGGGCGGCCCCTCGGGGAACCGGGCTTGCGTGCCCCGCCCCTGCGGCGCGGCGGATCGCCTCCTGAATCCAGCAGTTCCGCTACCTCGGTGCGCTTGAGGCGCCGCCACTCGCCGCGCTTCAGCCGGCCCAGCCCCAGTTCGCCGACGCGCACGCGCCGCAGATCGATGACCGGGTGGCCGACCCGCGCGAAGGCGCGCCGAAGCTCACGGTTGCGGCCTTCGCGGATGACGATCTGAACGTCGGTCCACGACTTGGTGCGCTTGCGCACCCCGGCCCGGATCGGCCCGGTTTTGCCGTCGGCCAGATGGACGCCGCGCGCCAGCTTCTGAGACGCGTCCTGCTTTAGATGGCCGCGGCAGCGCAGCCGGTAGGTCTTGGTGACGCCGTGCCGGGGGTGCGCCAGGTGCTGCGCCAGATCCCCGTCGTTGGTCAGCAGCAGAAGCCCCTCCGAGTCCTTGTCCAGCCGCCCAATCGTGAACAGCCGCCCCAGGGATTCGGGCAGCATGTCCACCGCGCAGATCCGGCCCTTGGCGCGGGCGCTGGTGCAGACCACCCCCTTGGGCTTGTGGAGGACATAGACAGCGGAAGGCGCAAGCTCGACGACCAGGCCGTCGACCCGCACCTGTTGCGCCGCCGGGTCCACCACCGTCCCCATCTTGGTGACGACGCGGTCGTCGACCTGGACATGGCCGCCCTCGATGAGCTCGTCGCACGCGCGGCGAGACGCCACGCCGCAGCGGGCCAGGAAGCGGTTCAGCCGCACACCCTTGCGTTCAGCCATCAGACTGGCGGCCCCGGGACGCAGGTGAGGGCGGTGAGGGGCGTTGAGGACCGGATTTCGTGGACGCCCAGGGCGGCCGGCAGGAGCAGGACGGTCCCGGGGCCGAGCGGACGGGGCTCGCCGTCGCCGGCCTCCAGGACGCCCTCGCCCTCCACCACGATTAGGACCCGCGGCGCGCGCCCGGTCGTCAGCTGGACCGAGCCGTCGATGGCCCAGTGGTCGAGCGTGAAGTGGCGGCAGCGAACCACTGCGCCGCGTTGGGCGTTGTCCCCCACCGGCTCCATCAGGGGCCGGACCGGGCCGAGCAGCGGCGCGCCGTAGTGGACGCAATCGAGGGCCTCGTCGACCTGCAGCGCGCGCGGTCGGCCGTCCAGTCCCACGCGGCCCCAGTCGTGGAGCCGGAAGGTGGTGTCGGAGGTCTGCTGGACCTCGACCAGGGAGACGCCGCCGAGCAGGGCGTGGACGGTGCCTGCCGGGACCAGGAATCCGTCGCCCGGCGCGACCGGGTGGCGCACGACGACGCCGTCCAGCGCCGACGGGTCGCCGCCCTCGGCGGCGGCCACGGCGGCCGCCAGGCCTGCGCGGTCGACGTCCTCGGCCGTCCCCAGGATCAGCTCGGCATCATCGTCAGCGTCGAGGACATACCAGGCCTCGGTCTTGGGCCGCGCGCCCTTCATCGCAGCCGCCGCAGCGTCGTCTGGATGCACCTGCAGCGACAGGTCACGTCCGGTGTCCAGGAACTTGACCAGCAGCGGGAACGATCCGTCCACGTCGCAGGGCAGCCGGCCCATCAGCCAGTCGGTGTGCTCCCGGCAGACCTGCCCCAGGTCCATGCCCTCCAGCTCGCCGTCGGCCACGGTCGTGGCCTGGCCCGGGACCGCGGAGACCTCCCAGGTCTCGCCAACGGGTCCGTCCGAGGGCGTTTCGAGGCCCAGCCACGGCCCCAGCCGCGTGCCGCCCCAGACCTTGGGCAGCACCTCGCGACGGAGGGACAGGGGATACGCGGCAGGAGCGGACATGGGCCGCGCAGTCTACTCCTGCGGTTTAGTCACATAGCCGCAACTCAGGGGGGTATTGGGGGTGTTATGGGACGTAAATCCGGAGTTCCTGCGGTTATGTGACTAAACCGCATGTCCGGCGGTCCAGACCGAGGCCAGGCCAAGGTCGGCGTCAAGCGCCACCAGGTCGGCGTCCGCGCCGGGCGCGATGATGCCCTTGCGGCCCTCCCAGCCGGCCGCAGCGGCGGGCGTGGCTGTGGCGGCCAGGAAGGCCTCCTCGAAACCCAGCGTCCCGCCCCGCACCAGGCCGCTCACCTGACTCAGCAGGGACTGCAGCGACCCCGCAATCGTGTCCGTGCCGCTCACGCGAGCCACAGGTCCGTCGCAGACAAGGTCGAGCCCCCCGGCCTGAAAAGTGTCCTCGCCAGGCGCGGATCCCGGCAGCGCGTCGGAAACCAGCGTCAGGCCGTCCAGACCGCGCGCCCTCAGGACGATCTGCAGCGCGTCGCTACCTACATGGACGCCGTCCGCGATGACCTCGGTCCACGCCGGGCCGCCCATCAGCGTCCAGCCCGGCGTACCGGGCTCGCGGTGGTGGAAAGGGCGCATCGCGTTGAACAGGTGAGTGACCGAGCATCGCTCGTCGCCGGCGGCGGCCCGGCACTCGGCAAGGGTGGCGAGGGTGTGGCCGAAAGACGGCGTGATGCCCAGCGCCGCCAGCCCGCCCACCAGCTCGCGCGCCTCGGGCCGGTCCGGGGCCAGGGTCACGCGTTTGACCAGCGGGGCATGGCGCTCCAGGAGGTCGAGAAACGGGGCGTGGGCCCCCTCCTCCGCCGCGGCGGCCGCATCCAGGCCCCCGGCCGCGTCGGGATGGAAGAAGGGCCCCTCAATGTGGACGCCCTCTACGCCGTCGGCCGCGGCTGCCGACAGACGAGCGTCAAGATCCTCAACGCCGGCCGGATACAGGGTGAACAGCGCACTGGTTGTGCCCGCCGCCGCCAGTGCGGCCGCCATGGCTGCGCACTCGCCGCGCGACGCGTCGGCACCGTCGGCCCCGTGGACATGCAGGTCCACAAGGCCCGGGACCAGGGTGTGGACCTGGGTCGCGTTCTCGCAGGCGCCCTCCCCGACCGCGCTGATGCGGCCGTCCTCCACCTCGACCCAGCCGGGCCGCGCCGGCCCGCCCGTGAACAGGACCCGCTCCGAGACGATCCTCATGCGCCCTTGGACACGAAGAAGACCGTCGACGTTCCCCAGTCGCGCGGCTCTGCGAAGGGCAGGCCGACCAGGTCCTCGACCGCCAGCAGGTCGCGCGGCGCATGGAAGACCGCGTGGCCGCCCGGCTGCACCACGTCCTCCACGTAGCGCAGCAGAAGGTCGAGGGTCTCCTCGCGCTCGTCCGCATCCTCCAGCCGCGCGTAGGGCGGATCGAAGAACAGCAGGTCGCAGGGGCTGGCCAGGCCCAAATAGCGGCCGGCGCCGTCGGTGACCACCGCCGCCCGGTCCCCCGCCTTCACCTTGGCCACGTTGGCCTCGATGACGGCGGCCGCCTCCGGATCGCGCTCCACGAACACCGCCTCGACGGCGCCGCGGCTCAGCGCCTCGAGCCCCAGGCTGCCGGTGCCCGCATAGAGGTCGAGCACCCGCGCCCCTTCCACCGAGGCTCCGAGTACGCCGAACACGCTCTCGCGCACCCGGTCGAGCATGGGCCGGACCTCGCCGCCCTTGGGCTCGGCCAGCCGACGACCTCGAAACAACCCGGCGATGATCCTCACGGCACGCCGAGGCTAGCATGGCCCCCATGCCGCGCCTCCACGTGAACATCGACCATGTCGCCACGGTGCGCGAGGCACGCGGCGGTGCGAAGCCCGATCCGGTGGCCGCGGCGACCCTGGCCGAGATGGGCGGCGCACGCGGCATCACCGTCCATCTGCGCGAGGACCGGCGCCACATCCGCGATCGCGACGTGACCCTGCTGCGCCAGACGGTGACCACGCTGCTCAACCTGGAGATGTCGCTGGCCGCCGACATCGTCGCCTTCGCCCTGGAAATCCGGCCCGACCAGGCGTGCCTGGTGCCCGAGAAGCGCGAGGAGCTCACCACCGAGGGCGGTCTGGACGTGGTCGCCGAGAAGGACCGGCTGATGGACGTCGTGCCCGCCCTCAAGGAGGCCGGCATCGAGGTCTCGCTGTTCACAGACCCCGAACCGATCGCGCTGGACGCCGCAGCCGATGTAGGCGCTGACTTCGTGGAGCTCCACACAGGCACCTACGCGAACACGCGGGACCGGTCCGGGAGCCGGGCGGCCGAATTGGACCGCCTGATGGCCGGCGCCGAGGCGGCCAACGAGCGCGGCCTGCGAGTCAATGCCGGCCACGGCCTGGATTACGGCAACGTGGATTCGGTCGTCCATCTGCCCCACCTGGAGGAACTGAACATCGGCCACGCCATCGTGTCCCGCGCGGTCTTGGTCGGACTCGAGCGCGCGGTCCGCGAAATGCGCGATACCATCGACGCAGCCGCGGGTTTGAGCCCCTGAACCCGAGTGGGCCGCGTCGGCCCCGCTTCTTCAACGGAGGAATCCCCATGCCCATGAAACCCGCTGTCCTTCTATTCGCCGCGCTGGCCGCCGGTGTCGTCGGTTCCGTGATTGGAGGCTCTTTCGGAGCCACTGCGTCGTCCGAATCGTCGAGCGATGAGGGCCGGCAGATCACCCAAATGACTGACCGCATGGAGCGGCTGCTGGACGGGCAGGAAATGCTGGCCGACCGCATTGCCCGCCTGGAGGCGCGCCCCCTGGCTGCCTCGACTCCCCGTCGCGCCCCGGTCGCGCTGCCCGCCGCGCCCGCCATGCCGGCGGAACTGGAGCGCCTCGCGGCCAGCCTGAGCGACGAATCCGCCCCCCTGCCCTCCAACTTCACCGCCCGCGTCGGCGAGGCCATGGAGGAAGTCCGCGAACTGGAACGGCAGGAAGAAGCCGCACGCCGCGAGGAGCGCTTCGAGGACCGAATGGAGCGCCGCCTGGCAGAATTGCAGGAGTCGCTGGGCCTCTCCACCGGCCAAGTTCTGTCTCTAGGCAACGTCCTGAGAGACGATCGCACAGCGCGGACTGAACTGTTCACCGAAATTCGCGAGTCAGGCGATTGGGGATCGATACGCGAAGCCTCCCAGGCCTTGCGCGAGGACCGCGATGCGGCACTCGCCGGCGTTCTCACCCCGTCCCAACTTGAGCAGTACCAAGAGGAAGAGTCGGACGATCGTGGTTGGGGCGGTTGGGGCGGTGGCGGCCGTGGCGGTGGCGGTGGCGGCCGTGGCGGTCGCGGCGGCTTCTAGGTTCCAACCGCCCTCTGCCACCAAAAAGAAAGAAGGGGCGTCCCTCGCGGGACGCCCCTTCCTGTGTAGATAGCCGGAGCTGGTGCTACTTGGGAGCCGCCTGGTTGACGAGCGACTTCAGCATGCCTACTGCAGCGACCGCCAGGACGAAGGTCGTCAACTGGCCGAAGATGCCGCCGACCCATGAGCCGACGTACTGCATGCCTTCCAGGGAGCCGGCAGCGTTGCCGAAATCCCCGCTCGTGAGGAACCACAGAGCAACCGCTGCGATCGCGTAGTCCTTGGCACGGCCTTCAGAGACGCAGTACCAGCCCGTGAGGACTGCCGACGCCATCAGACCGAACTTCAGGATGTTGCCCGTATCCGGGTTCATGTTGGCCCCGGCCACCCCGAGGATGACCGCCAAGACCACTCCAAGCCAAAACACCATATTGCTGTTGTTTGCCATAACTTCCTTAATTACCTCCCTAAACCGGTTTGGAAGTGTGGGGAGCGACCCCCACAAAAGCCACGCCCCACAGTGGGTCGTCGCCCGCGTTTGACCCATTATCGGCTACTCCTGCGCACCCTGAACCCAAGATCTAGTGGTTGAGGGCGACGGCTACCCGTCACGGTCGATCTCATCCGTCGTAACCTGTTCATGTGCAGAGCCTTACGCATGCATTGAGCATCCATGGAAGCGAAAAGAAACCATGGTGATTTTTCTAAACCACTGACTGACAATTGGTTAGGTGATTCGTTGTCCTGCGAGGCCTACAGCGCTGGAATCGCCCATCCGTGGCCTTGAAGGGTATGGTCCCCTCGTGAGCGCACCTGACGGCAGCCTGGGCACACGCTTTCTGCGGGAGGGCTTTTTTGTCACGGCTGGCGTGGCCGCCGTGGTCTGGCTGCTCGGCCAGCCCGCCCTCCTGGGCGGACGAATGGTGGGAGCCGACGGCGGAGACAGCCAGCTGCTCGAATACCTGATGGCCTCGGGCATCCGGCGCTACTACCACCCGCTGTTCCTGCCCTTGGCAGGGCTGTTCGCCGATCTTGGAGGCCTCGGGCCCCAGGCCGCATTGAGCGCGACCTCCGCCCTGCTGACTGCCGCCGGGTCGGCCTTCGTCCATGTCTTCCTGCGCCGGCAGGGGCTGCCGATGGTCCGGGCATTGGGCGGCGCGGCGCTGGTACCGGCCTGCGCGTCCGTAGCAGCCTTCTCCGTCATCTCGGAGATCCACGCCGCGCATGTGGCCGCAGCCGGGGCGGCGCTGCTGGCCGGATGGCACGCAGCACGCCTGACGCTGAGCCGAGCCGCCGTTCTGGGAGGCCTGACCTCTTTCGCGATCGTTGGCCTGCATCTGGCCAACGCCCTGTTCCTGCCGGTCCTTTGCCTGATGGCAGGACTGGGAGAAGGGGTGCGAATTCGCTGGAGGCGCTTCGCTGCTGTCGCCGGTGCCTGCGCCGCCGGCATCGCGGCCGCGGCCGCATCCCCGTTCCTGATGGCGGAGGGCGGCCGGGAACGCGCCGTCATGCAGGGCGCAGGCGCCGCCGGCACCGCCGCGGACATCGTCGCGCGCTTCTACGACGAGGCGGGCCACGGCGCCGCCGCCGCGCTGGACACCCTCTGGGGCGAGTTCCTGATGCCTCTGGCGCCCCTTTCCGTCGTCGGCCTGCTCTGCCTGGCCGGCGCGCGGCGGCGCACCGCCCTTGCCTGCGGTGCGGGGCTGCTGGCACATCTCGTCTTCTACGCGGCCTACAACGTGCCCGAACATGGCGGCTTCTTCACCGGCTGCGCCGTGCTGCTGGCGGTGATGGCCGCATGCAGGCTCCCGGCCGGCGCGCTGGCCGGGCTGCTGGCCGTCCAGATCGCCGCCGGGGCGTGGATCGGCACGCTGGACGGCGTTCGCATGCACGACCGGCCGGCCCCCCATGACGCGGCCTGGATCGAGGACGCGACGCGCGAGATGGAGCCCGGCTCGATCCTCGTCACCGAGCACCGCGGCCACTGGGAGGACATCCGCTATCACGGCGGCCACTCCTCGGAGTGGATCTACGACTGGATCCTGCAGGTGGCGCCAGGGACCCAGCCGTTGACGCCTGGCCAGAGGGCGGAGATCGAACGGCACCTGGACGGGCTGCTCTCGCAGGGCCTGGTCCTGAACCTGGACGCCGACCCCGACGCGGGCACGCTTTCGCCTGACCACCAGGCGGCCTACGCCGACAAGGTGGGCGAGCTGCGCCGGCTGGTCCAGGCTGCCGGCGAGTCGTCCGAAGCAGGCCTGGGCCGCTTCCGGTCCACCCGAATCGAGGCGCGCCCCCGGTGAAGGCCCTTCTCGTGAAGGTCTCGTGCCTGGCCGGAGGGCTGGTGGCCGCCATCCTGCTGGCGGAGGTGCTGACCCGCCTGGGCGCGTTCGGACCTCCGGCACCCGACATGGCCCCGAACTGCTACGCCGCAACAGACGATGCGGTCCTCGCCTACGGCCTGCAGCCGAACTGGTCGGGCACCGCCTACGGCGCCCCCGTGTCCGTCTCATCGGCAGGCCATCGGGGCGACGACGTCCCGGTCCCCCGCACCACAGGCCGTACCCGCATCCTGGTCCTGGGCGATTCCGTGGCCTTCGGCTACGGCGTCAGCGACCGGGAGGCCTTCCCCGCCGTGCTGGAGCGGCTCTTGAGCGATGCGGGACAAGACGTCGAGGTCATCAACGGGGCGGTGACGGGCTACAACGCGGTCCAGTCCGCCCGCCTCTACGAAACCCACCTGTCGGCATGGAAGCCCGACATCGTGCTGCTGTGCATCGTCGGCAACGACTCGGACGATGCCCTTTGGTGCGACTCGGACGGCTACCTCCATCATGGTGACCGCGCCCGGACAGGCCCCGCCACCCGTACGGGTCAAGCTCCATATGCCGCCCGGGTGCCGCTGCCTGGACGGTGGTGGCTGCGTCGATTCTCGACAGCCTTCCGCACCCTCGAAGTCAGAAGAGCCAGGGCGGGGAGCAGCAATGCAGCGAGTGCAGCTGCCAACGCTTCCGGGAACCAGGGGATCCGGGGACTCCCATCCGGCAGCCTGATTGAGGCAATCCGGGCCATCGACGAACGCGCGCTGCGACTCACCGAGTCAGTAAGGCCCCTCCCCGCCGCCACGAAACCGATGCCCGACCCCGGTCGGCCGCGCTGGGTGCAGGACTGGGTCAGGCGTTTCCTGTCACGCGCATCCGTCGATCGGTGGGCGCAACTCGCCGACGCTGTGCGATCGCTTGACGCCACCGCCGCCTCCAGCGGTTCTCACTTGGGCGTCCTGCTGTATCCGGGCACCGTACATTTCGGGGCACGAATCCGAACGTTGCTGACCGCGGAGGGCATTCTCCATGCGGGCCTCGATGAAATCCTGGGCCCGGCCCGTGGCTTCATGGCGCGGTGGAGCCTGGGGTGGGACAGTCACCCCAACCCGAGTGCTCATGAGCGGATCGCGGAATGGACGTCCCATTTGATGGCGCGCTGGGGCTTTCCCGCAGGCGTCTCAATGCACGGGCTGGAAGAAAAGGCGCGAATCAACCAACCTCTTCTGGCTCTGGAGCGCCTGAAGAGAGTGGCTCAAGCGGAGTCACTCGTCTCTGCAACCGGAGAGAAAGTAACGGACACGGTGGACGGCATGCGATTCCAGGTCCATGCGGGGGCAGGTCGCGTGGATCCGCCAGCGATCGGCGTCCTGCTTCCAAGGCCGGCTGGCGTGCGCACTCTCACCATCAAGGGAAGTGTGGCTAACGGAATGTCCCCTGCCAAAATTGTCGCGAAGTGGGGTGACGGGTCCCGCCCGGTTGTGGTCGATGGGAACGGTCATTTTTCAGTGGATATCGAGGGCGAAGACTGGTCCGGGCTACCGAGGAGGCGATTTGTCGACATTGAGCTCACATCGACTCTTCCGTTGCATTGGGGTGCACCGCCGTGGGCGCCACCTGGTGTCCGGATCAATGCGGTGGAGTGGGCACCGGTCGAGTGATTCGGAGGTTGACAGGGTTGCTCGCGAAGGCCGGGGGATTGTCGACCAGGAACGCGAAGGAGATGTCGTGGCCGGCCAGGCCCTTCAGCTGACGAGGCCGCAGGTGGATGGTCGCGGCGGCCTCGCCCTTGGCGTTAAGGATCCCACGGGTCGATACGAACGGGCGCTGGCCCGCCAATTCCGCCGAGAGGGTGGTCAATTCGTCAGGATTGAGCGGAAGGGTAAGGCCGTCGAGCTGGAGACCCGGCTCGGTCCCTGAGGCGGACGCCAACAGCAGATAGGGACGCCCGGCAAGCTCACGAGGCGCCATCAGGCGGAATGGAACGGCGCCGCCGCTGCTGCTCTCCATCGTGTCGCGGCCGATCTCCAGTGCGGTCCACGGCAGCTCGTCCACCTGTTCGAGGACCAGCGTCCGCCGCTCCTTCAGGTCGACAGCGCCGTCCAGGCCTCCCTTCACGGTCACCGTCAGCATGACGCGGCCGGGAAGCAAACCCGCAGTCACGGGGATCCGGAAGACTCCGTGGTGGTCGCGTTTCGGCTCCTCGAACAACACGCCGCTGCGGTCATTCTCCTCGGCTCGGACCAAGACTGAAAATCGCTCGTGGTCCATGGGCCAGCCCGACTTGTCCCGCACGATGACCGTGAGAAGCGTCTGCGACCGGCCATCTGCCGGCAATGTGGGCGGGTCCAGGGCCACCCGGGAGGCGGTTGGAGAGGTTCTCGTGACGCGGTGGCGAACCACCTCACCTAGATGCCTACCGTCGGAGTCATGCCGGTCGATCTCGTCGGCCAGGTCATGAAGGCGTTCGAGGAGCGCGTTGTCCGCAAGGTGTCGCGCCTCGCCCAGGAGCAGGTCACGCAGCATGGCCGACGGGACCTCCCAAAACGGCACGCTCGGGAGGCCGCCAGAGTCCGCAGTCCCGTCAGCGGTGCCCAGGTAGCCCAGGGAGCGAAGAATCTCCATTGCCTCGTCCACATCGCCCGATTCACTGCCTGCGATATCAGCCAGGGTCCAGGCGGCCTGGTGCCTGGCGACCGAGGCCACCGGATGGTCGGCCGCAAACGAGTCCGTCATTGTCTCCTCGAGGACCCGACCCGGCATGTCAAGTCCCACGGGCAGCCCCTGGAGGGCCAGGAGCGTTGGCGCCACATCGTAGATGTTGGCCCCTTCGAGCCGGATGGGCCGGATGTCCGGCCCGATCGCCGCGATGATCCCGTTCGGGCGATGGCCTCCGGAGAGGAAGGCCTGGTCGGGGTGAAGCTCGATCCAGTCCTCGGATTGCGTGCCGAAGCCATGATCGGAGACCACGACCAGGTTGGCATCCCCCGCACCCAGCAGAATCAGGCCGATCGTCTCGTCCATCCAACGGTAGATCTCGAGGACCACGTCCCCCAGCATCCGTCGATGCTCGGAGGAGACTGTTTCGTCGCCCTGACCGTCCATGTACTGCCAAAACGCGTGGCTCGAGTGATCGACCCCGCGCAGATACAGCATGGCCAGGTCCGGTCGGCCACCGAGGACCTCCAGACCGGCATTGCGGACCCACTCATCCCGCCTCAGCTGGAGATCCAACCGCTTGGACACCAGGAAGT
Organism: uncultured Planctomycetales bacterium; assembly: GCA_964653725.1. Taxonomy (GTDB): domain Bacteria; phylum Planctomycetota; class UBA1135; order UBA1135; family CAZZHK01; genus CAZZHK01. The sequence continues at coordinate 15,578 of CAZZHK010000003.1, forward strand.
GCGGGAAATCATCAGGATTGTCACGGTTGCCGGCACGGAAGGTGTCGTAGTCGAACCGGAGGAAGCGCCGCAGGACCTGGACTTCCTCGGACGAACCATTGGCCCAAGAGGGCTCGGCATTCTCCATCAGCGGGGAATCCGCCGGCCAGATGGAACCCGCAAGCCCCAGCTCCAATCGATCGGACAGCATCACGCCGTTGACCTTCTCCACCGGCCAGGTTGCGTAGTAGGAGATCACGGCCACGTCGCGGCCGGCGGCCGACGCGATGGTCCAGACAGCCGGCGCCTTCCTCAGCCGCATGTCGACCGGGACTGTCTGTCTTGCGCCGTAGGGCTGCACGAAGTCGAGCACCCCGTGCACCCTGGGCGGCACGCCGGTCGCCATGGTGGTCCAGAGGACGGGCGACTTGTACGGGCTGTAGGCGCGCAGCGTGCCCCATGCGCCCTCCTCCATGAGCCGCTTGAAGTTGGGCAGGAGGCCCTGCCTGGCCCATGGCTCGATCAGCTCCCAGGTGGCACCATCGATTCCCAGGACAATGAGGGGACGCGGCCCGGTCTCCTCGACGGCGTCGATCACCACCTGCTGCGGCTCCTCGCCGCACCCGGCCAGCGCAAGAAGGAGCGTGACCCCTATTGCCCAGTGACGCATCCGCATGAGCGCAAGACTACCGCGCTCCCACGCCTGCGTGAGGACGCAGACGGGCGGCGAGTGACGACGGCCGAATGCGCCGCCCGGACAATCACCATGCCATTACCTTGTTTACCTGCCGGCACCCTATCCATGCGAGTCCGTGTCCAATGCCGCATTCCATGCCGATTCCAGTCCCCTTCCGGCCTCGGCAATCGAGAACCTCCGCGCCATCCGCTCACGCGCCGCGTCGCCCATGGCTCGGGCCCGGCCGGAGTCCCTGAGCAACTCCTCGCATGCGGCAGCGGCAGCGCCCGGATCGTCCGGCGGCACCAGCAGGCCGGTCACGCCGTCCTTGATGACCTCTCGTGTGCCGCCGACATCTGTGGCCACGACCGGCAGCCCGCACACGCCGGCCTCGAGAAGCACCCGTCCCAGTGGCTCCTGCCTCGCGGTGTGGAGCAGCAGCGCCGCACCGGCCATCCGTGTCTGGACGTCGTCCACCCAGCCGGCCAGCGTGAGCCGACGCGACAACGGGCCGGCGGTGGCGGCTTGCTTGAGCACCTGGTCGATCTCCTGGGCTTCCGGCTTTCGCGACCAGCGCTCGCCGAGGACCTCGAACTGGACCTCCAGCAACCTCTCGGCCAGCCGCGCCGCCGCCGCCAGGAACACGTCCTGGCCCTTGCGCCTCGTGATCTGTCCCACGCACAGCACCACCGGAATCCCCGCGTCCACCCTGGGCGGCCCAGCCGCGATGCCGTTGTGGACCACCACGGACGCCAGCCCCTGCCCCGTCAGCGACGCCTGGACGGCCCTGCTCACAGCCACCAGGCCAGCGGACCGCTCAAGCGCTGTGCGGCGATCTCCTCCCAGCCTCTGGATGTCCCGGATGTGGGCGGTGAAGGGCAGGGAGTCGGCGCGAGTCGCGACCGACCCTGCACGCACCGCCATTGAGAGCGAGTTGGCGTGGACCAGGTCTGCCCCCGCCTCGGCGGCCACCTCCAGCGGATCGGCCAAGCGGCCCAGGGTTTCGATCTCGACACCGGCTGCGTGCAGGGCCCGGGCCAGCCGGCCCTCGGGAGGAGCCAGCGCGAGACATGCCCAGCGATCGCGGTCAATCCCGTCCAGCGCCGCCAGAAGGCTGCGCTCCCCTCCCGACAGCGTGGGGAACTCGAACAGGAGCGCGACCCTTTTCAGGGTCACGGACGGCCGGGACGCCGCATTCGGCGCCGGACGAGCCTCTTGGCGTGTCTCGGGCGTGACGAGCTGAACGGCTCGATGAACACGTGGCCCGCCTCGGGCACCGCCGTCCGAAGCGCCGATTCCAGGCGCTCCACCGCGCCCTCGACCTCGTCGGTGACCAGTCCGTCGCGGAACTCCACGTGCAGCCCGATCATCACCTCGGCCGGACCGGTCTGCTGGGTCACGACATCGTGAACCTGGACCACCTCCGGCGACCGGACGGCGCATTTCTCAATTGCCTCGCGCACGGCGGGGCTGGCCGATTCGCCGATCAGCAGCCCGCGCGTCTCGATGCCCAGGAAGAGGGCCACCACCCCCAGGACCACACCGACCGCGATGGAAGCGCCCGCGTCCCAGCGCGGATCGCCGGTGGCGGCGGCCATGCCGAGCCCGACGCCAGCGATCACCAGCCCGGCCATTGCCGCCGAGTCCTCGAACAGGACCACCAGCGTCGCCGAGTCCTTCGAATCCCTGGCCGCCTGCAGCAGCGGACGATCCCCGCGGCCGCGGTTGAATTCGCGCCAGGCGGCCCTCCACGCCCACCCTTCCAGGACCAGGGCCACGGCCAGGACCGCAAGGGCCGGGCCCAGGGAATGCAGTTCGCCGGGGTTTGCCCACGCGTCCAGGCCGCCGGCGATGCTGAAGGTGCCGCCCAGCCCGAACAGCAGGACGCTGACCACGAAACCCCAGAAGAACGGCTCGCGCCCCCGGCCCATGGAGTAGTTCTCGTCGGCGGGCCGCTTCGCGAGGAAGATGCCGAGCAGCAAGAGCGCCTGGTTGGTCGTGTCCGCCATCGAGTGGACCGCCTCCGCCATCATGGCGCTGCTGCCGGTGAACGCCGCCGCGAAGAATTTCACGATAGCGATCGCCAGATTGGCGATCAGCGCAAAGACCACCACATGTTTTGAACCTGATGCAGCCACAGTCCTGCGGATCCTACCCAGCACCCCCGGTTAGGATGGCCGCCATGGCCGGTCTGGATGACGCCCTGGGCGCAATGCGTCCGTCGATCGACGACCATCGGTTTTCGCTGGTGCGCCTTCCGGACACGCCGGCGTCCGATCGCTCCGCCGACAAGCCGCCGTCCTTCATGCTGTGCGGCCCTGACGGCGAGACAACGCTTTGCCTGGAAGAGGGCGAGGCCCACCGGCTGGGGGCCAGCATGGAGGGAGCCGAGATCCAGGGCCCCTTCGCCTGGATCGGCCTTGGCGCGGACCTGCCCGCTGACCTGGTGGGCTTCATGGCCGCCCTGACCACCGCCCTGGCCGCTGCCGATATCCCCGTCGTCGCGTTCGGCGGCGCGCGCCGCGACTACCTGCTGGTGCCCTCCGACCTCGCCGAAACGGCACTCGGCGTCCTGGAAGCTCTTCGCTAGGCGCCCACGCTGCAGCCCTGCGAACACACTCCGTCCCCCATGATTTCGGCTTTCCTAGCGCTTTTCAGGAAACGGCACGTAAAGGACCCACAACTGGGGGGCCTCTTCCTGTGCGGCTTCGCGCAATCCAGGAAAGCCGAAATGAGGGTGGTGGTTGCGGTCGTGGGCGCCTTCGCGGCGACGCAGGGAGCGGCGGCAACGCAGGGGGTGGTGGTGTGCGAGGAGCCCCTGGCCGCACAGGTCGGCGCACAGGTGCTGGAGCAGGGGGGCAATGCGGTGGACGCGGCAGTGGCCACCGCCGTTGCTCTGGCGGTCACCCACCCCGCCGCGGGCAACCTGGGCGGCGGCGGCTTCCTGCTGCTGCACCGCGCAGACGGTGGCGAGTCGGCCTTCGTGGACTTTCGCGAGACCGCGCCGGCGGCCGCGAGGCCGGAAACCTATGCCGACCGGGCTCTGCTGCCGTCGCGGGAGCGCAAGGGGTTCGTGTGGGCGGGGGTGCCGGGATCGGTGGCCGGCCTGGCCCTGGCGCACGAGCGCTGGGGCTCGCTGCCGTGGCAGCGCCTGGTGCGGCCCGCGGAGCGGCTGGCGCGCCGCGGCTTCCCGCTCAGCGGTGTCCAGGCCCGGTCGCTGAACGCGATGTCGACGCGCTGGGCCAACAGTGCGGCACGGCAGCAGTTCCGGCCGCCGACCGGCGGGTCCTGGCTGGCCGGCCAGCGCCTGGTCCAGGTCGACCTGGCGCACACCCTGGAGCAGGTCGGCCGCAGAGGCGCAGACGGCTTCTACCGGGGCGGCGTCGCGCGGCTGCTGGCGGCCGGCATGGCGGCCGACGGCGGGCTGGTGACGGAGGACGACCTGGCCGGCTACCGGGCGGTGGTCCGCGAGCCGTTCCGCTTCGCCTTTCGCGGCCGCACCGTGCTGTCGGCGCCCCTGCCGTCGAGCGGCGGCGCGACGATGGCGATCGCGCTGGCGCTGATGGAACGCTGGGGCGCCCTCGAGGGCGGGTCACTGGACCGCCCGGCCACCGTCCACGCCTGGGTCGAGGCCCTGCGGCGCGCCTACCGGGAGCGGGCGGCCACCATGGGAGACCCCGACCACATGGCGCCCGATTTTCAGCCGCTGGATCCGGCGCGGCTGGACGCCCTGGCTGCGACCTTCGATCCCGACCGAGCGACCACCAGCCTGGCGCTGGCGGGGGGGATCGCCATGGCCGCCGAGGGCGACCACACCACGCACCTGTCCGTGATCGACGCGGCGGGCAACGCGGTCTCGCTGACCACCACCATCGAGCAGTCCTACGGGTCGCGCGCGGTGGCGCCGGGGCTGGGCTTCCTGCTCAACAACGAGATGGGCGACTTCAACCTGCGGCCGGGCTGGACCGACGCGGAGGGCCGCATCGGCACCGATCCCAACCTGATCGCGCCGGGCAAGCGCATGCTGTCCTCGATGACGCCGACCATCGTCCTGGGCGCGGACGGCGGGGTGGAGCTGGTCCTCGGCAGCCCCGGCGGGCGCACCATCATCTCGACCGTGGCCCAGATCCTCATCGACACACTGGCCTATCAGTCAGATCCGGCCGACGCCATGGCGCGTGGGCGCCTCTACCACCTGTGGCTTCCCGACCAGGTGCGCATGGAAGAAGGCCGCTGGCCGGAAGCCGTGGTGGACGGTCTGCGGGCGCGCGGCCACGCGCTCGCAACGCGCCGCAGCCAGGGCGTCGTGCACATGATCGCCGTGGACCCGGCCACCGGCACGCGGCGCGGCCTCGCCGACCATCGAGGAAGCGGCGCAAGGGCCACCGCACCGCGTTAGGCTTCCCCCGCTCGCCGGGCGGGCGACCAAGCGGATGCAGTTCGACACGGCCCTCTACGCGGTCTTTCTGATCGCGGTCTTCTTCGCCTCCTGGGCGCTGGTCCGGCACGTCAACCTGCGATTCCTGCTCCTGCTGGGCGCGTCCTACTTCTTCTACGCCTCCTGGAACTGGAAGTTCCTGGCCCTGATCCTCGCCTCCACGGTCCTGGACTGGTGCATGGGCCGCTCCATCCATGCCACGGACAGCCAGGCCCGCAAGAAGCTGTTCCTGACCTGTTCGCTGGTGGGCAACCTGGGCCTGCTCGGCTTCTTCAAGTACTTCAACTTCTTCGCCGAGTCGTGGCACGCCACCCTGGAGGGGCTGGGGATCAGCCACGGCGCCTACGACCCCTGGAACATCCTGCTGCCGGTCGGGATCTCCTTCTACACCTTCCAGACGCTGTCCTACACGCTCGACATCTACCGAGGCGACATGGAGCCGACGCGCTCCTTTACGCGCTTCGCACTGTTTGTGGCGTTCTTCCCGCAGCTGGTGGCCGGCCCGATCGTGCGCGCGCGCGAGCTGCTGCCGCAGTTCGACGCCGGGCCGAGGCGCGACGGGCTGCTCCTGCAAATGGGGCTGTTCCGCATCCTGGTGGGGCTAGTGAAGAAGGTGGCGCTGTCGGACGGCCTGGGCGACGCCATCGTGGACGACGTCTTTGCCTCGCCCGAAGCCTTCGGCGCCGTGGACAACTGGCTCGCCGTCTATGCGTACGCATTCCAGATGTACTTCGACTTCTCGGCCTACACCGACATCGCGATCGGCAGCGCGGCGCTGATCGGCTACACGATCCCCGAAAACTTCGACCGGCCCTACCTGGCGGCCACACCGCAGGAGTTTTGGCGCAAGTGGCACCTGACCCTGGTGCGGTGGATGCAGGACTACGTCTTCTTCCCGATGGGCGGCTCGAAGCGCGGGCCGGCGCGCACCGCGTTCAACATCATTTTCGTCTGGTTCCTGGTCGGCTTGTGGCACGGGGCAGCGTGGCGCTTCGTCACCTGGGGACTGTTCCACGGCGTGCTGCTGGTGGTCGCCCGGCTCATCGTCGGCCGGCGCAATTCCAAGGAGTTCCGCTGGCGGCCGCTCTGGATCGCCGTGACCTTTCATCTGGTCTGCTACTCGATGGTCGTCTTCCGCTGCGCCGACCTCGAGGTGGCCGGCCGCATGACGCAGCAGCTCCTCGACTTCTCCCTTCCCGCGCGGATGCTGTCGCCCGAGCTGGGCTGGCTGCTGGGGATCTCCTTCCTGACCCACATGACGCCCAAGGAATGGATCCACGAGCGACTGCGGGGCGTCTTCGTGGCCCTGCCGTCCGTGGTCCAGGCAGTCGCGCTGCTGGCCGCCGCCGGCTGGCTCACCAACCTGTCCTACACCCACGCCGTCTTCCTCTATTTCCAGTTCTGATGAAACCCGCCAAGACCTTTCAGACCCTCGCCTGGTTCGCCGGCCTCTCGCTGGCGTGCCTGTGGCCCGACGCGGTCGGCCGCTGGCGCATGGACCACGACTACTACCGGCTGCCGATCCTGCGCGCGCTGCTGGCCGAGCCGATGGAGGAGGGCACGGTGGCGACCTTCGGGTCGTCGCGCACGGTGCGGGCCTGGCGGCCGGAGTGGGTGTCCGAGCGGCTCGGCCGCCCGGTCGTCAACCTGGGGCTCCAGCAGGGCGGCCGGGTCGGCGCCTACTACCTGCTGCGCGACCTGGTGGATTCCGGCAAGGCGCCCGCCGTCGCCGTGGTCGAGGTCAACCACGGCGACGAGCTCCTGACCTGGAAGCGGCTGCCCGACGGCCGCGAGATCTCGGCCGACACCAAGCTGGTCCCCGGCCTGGTCCCGGCCGGCGCGATTCCCGGCATGGCCGCCGGCTGGCCGTTCGGGGCCGAGTCGCTGGAGATCATCGCCCGCACGGCTTCGCGCGGGCCCGGCGCGGCCTGGCGCCACTTCGACTACGCCCTGCGAGGGGTGGGCTGGGACAAGGACGCCGCCACAGTCGAAAAGGCGGTGGCAGCGGACGGCTGGGAGGACTTCGCCTGGTCGGGCACCAAGGCCACGCCGCAGGCCGTGGCCGACCGCCAGGGCTGGGACCTGGACAAGGTGCTGGAGAAACGCCAGGACTACGAGGTGTTGAGCGACGACCGCTACCGGCGGCCGCGCCACTTCGCCAATGAGATTGCCGCGCTCTGCGAGGCGCATGACATCCGCCTCTACTGGGTCTACCTGCCAAGCCTGATGGAGAACCCCCTGTCGGCGGAGCAGGAGCAGCTCTACGGCTCTCTAGGCGACGGCGTCCTGGCCATGGACCGCCCCACCATCCAGCGCTACTTCACGTCGCCCATCTGGCACAACTCCGGCCACGTCAGCACCCGCGGCACGCGCTTCCTCTCCCGCTGGCTCGCCGACGCCCTCACCACCGCCCTCGGCGACTGAACCAGAGGCAGGACTACAATCGGCGCTGACATGGGTAGCAAACTGAGGATCGCGCTGGGCGCCACGCTGGTGGCGCTCGGGCTGGGCGAGGGGCTGGCGCGCCTCCTGCCGCTGCCCCACCTGGCGCTGACAAACCTCGTCATCGACGAGGACCGGCGCATGCTGGTGCCGCACCCCTACCTGGCCTACGCGCCGAACGCGTCGAAGAGGATCGTCACACGGAACGGCAAGCAGACCTTCACGCACAACGCGCTCGGCTTCCGCGGCCCCGAGATCACGCGGGCGAAGCCGAAGGGCGTCTTCCGGATCGTCGCCTGCGGGGGATCGAGCACCTACGGCAAGGGGCCCAGCGCCGACGAGCACACCTGGCCGTTCCTGCTGGAGAAGGCGCTGGAGGCGCAGTTCCCGGGCCGCAACTTCGAGGTCGTGAACGCCGGCACCTTCGGCTACTCGACTTTCGAGACGCTCATCAACCTGTCCCTGCGGATCGTGTCGCTCGACCCCGATCTGGTCCTGATCTACCACGGCATCAACGACGTCCGGCTGTGGACCTGGAAGCCGGGCCCGGTCCCCGACAACACGAACTGGCGCGCGGTCTATCCGACGCAGCTGGCGTCGCGCGGCATCGATCGGTGGCTGGAGAAGAGCCGGCTCTACCTGGTCTGGCGGCGCTACCACACCGACTACTGGCCGCACTCCACGCAGTTGGCCACCTACGTCATCCGCGACTTCGACACCGGCTCGCACATGGCGCGCCGGATCCCGGCCGAGGGTCCCGCGCTGTTCGAGCGCAACCTGAGGAGCATCGTCGGCATCGCCCGCAGCCACGGCATTCCGGTCGCCTTCGGCACCCAGGCCTTCCACCCCGACGACTACAAGCGGCCCAGCGACAGGGAGGGCCAGGAGACGACCTGGCGGATCCTGAAGGAGCTGGGCGCCGAGCTGGGCGTCCCGGTGGCCGATCTGGCCGCGCAGATGCCGATCCAGCGGCGGCTGTTCACCAACGAGGTGCACTTCAGCGACGATGGGACCCGGGTCCTGGCCGGCCTCTGGAAGCGCTTCCTGGTGCAGAGCGGGCTGCTCGACCGGTAGATCGGGGGCGATGTGGATGTTAGGGTTCTGTTAGGAACCCTTGTTCGTCCACATCCGCCTCGACCGCCCTCTCGAGCTGGACGACCTCGACCCCGATCCCCTGCGGGAGCGGGTCCTGGACGTCTGCGCCCGGTTTTCGCCCGCCATCGGCCAGGGTGCCGAGGGGGGTGTAGTCGTGGATCTGGGCGGGACCGAGCGGCTGTGGGGAGATCCTGTGGAAACGGCCCGGCGGCTGCGGGCGGCGCTGCAGGGACCGCGTGTGGGTCTCGGCCCTGTGGGTCTCGGGCCCACGCGGACGGTGGCCTGGCTGGCGGGCCGCGCCGCGGCGCGGCTGGACCGTGGCCTCTTCGCCGTGCCGCCGGGCCGCGAGGATGCCTTCCTGGGCACGCTGCCCGTCGCCTGGATGCCCGGCATCCCGCCGGCGGCGCACGAGCGGCTCCGGCACTGGAACCTGACGAGCGGCGCCGACCTGCGCTGCCTGGACGGCGAACTGATGGAGGCGCTGCTGGGGCCCACGCTGGGCGGCTCCCTGGCGCAGCTGTGCCGGGGCCGCAGCCCGGGGCCCGGACCGGCCGCCGCGCGCGTGCGGCGTGCCTGCGCCCTGGGCTGGGACGGCGCCCCGCCCCCCACCGCCGACGCAGGCGTCCTCGACGCGCTGGCCTGCGGCCTGTCCGAGACCGGGCTGCGCGTCCTGCGGCGCCACCGCCTGGCCTGCGGGAGCGTGGGCCTGGCGCTGGTCTACGTGGACGGAATCGGCGGCGGGGCTCGGACCGTGCGGCTTCGCCCGCGCGTCGACCTGTTTGGGCCGATCCGCGAGGCCACGCGCGCGCTGCTGGCGCGCCTCCACAAGCGCCGGGTGAAGGCGGCGCGGCTCGAGCTCGTCCTGTCCGACGCGCTGCCCGCTCAGCCGGCCCAGGGCGTCCTGCCGCTGGCGGGTCTCCCGGACGAGGTGCGCGCCGAGGACATCGAGGACGCCCTCGAACTGATCCGCGGCCGCCACGGAGCGGCGGCCATCCATCGCGGAACGGGCTGATGAACGGTGTGCCGGTGCTGCGGGCGCGGAGCGCCTATTCGTGGCTGACCGGGCCGTGCCCGCCCGCGCGGCTGGTGGAGGGGCTGGGCGTGGTGGCAGGCCCGCGGCCGCGGCCCGTCGCCCTGTGCGACCGCGACGGCGTGTGGGGGCTGGTCGAGTTCCTGCGCGCATCGGACGTCGGCGGCGTCCGGCCCATCCCCGGCGTCGAGGTGACCGACCCCCGCGGCGGCGGGCCGCTCGGCGGCAACAGCGCCTGGGTGCTGGTGCGCTCGGAGAGAGGCTGGCGCAACCTGTGTTCGCTGGTCACACGGCGCCATCTGGACGGACGCTTCGACCTGGCGCGCGCGGTGGCGAGGCGCCAGGAGGGCTGCCTGGTGCTGGTCGAGGATCCTCGGACCCTGCCCACATGGAGCGCCTACGTGGAGCCGCGGCGCCTGCGGGCGGCCATCGACCCGCTGCGGGCGGGCAGCGCCGCCACGCGGACCCTGCGCGAGGCGGCCTCCGCGCTGGGCGTCGAGGCGGTCGCGGCGCCGCTGGTCCAGGGATTCGAAGACCGCGACGCCGCGGTCCACCGGCTGATGCTGGCGGCGCGCGACGGGCAGCTGGTGGAGGGCCTCGACCCGGCCCGCCACGCCGGGGGGGTCGGCGCGCCGGCCGGAACAGCGTCGCGCGCCGGGCTGCTGCCTACCGCCGACGAGGCGAAGCGGCTGTTCACCGACGCCGAACGCCAGGCCACCCGCGAGGCGGCCCGGCTCTGCGCCTGGACGCCTGAGCTGGACCGGCCGCGGCTTCCGGAATGCCGGCTGGAGCCCGGCGAGAGCGCCCTGTCCAAGCTGTGCGACCTGGCCACCCGCGGCGCCCAGCGGCGCTACCGCGGCGTGACGCCCGAGGTGCTGGGACGCCTCCAGAGCGAGCTGCGTGTGATCGAGCAGCTCGGCATGGCCGCCTACTTTCTCATCGTCCACGAGATCGCCGAGGCCGCGAAGGAGCGCGGCATCCCGTGCGTGGGCCGCGGCTCGGCCGGCTGCTCGATCGTCGCCTACACGCTGGGCCTGACCGACGTCTGCCCGATCCGCTACCGGCTGCCCTTCGAGCGCTTCCTGAACGAGAAGCGCGGCGACTACCCCGACATCGACCTCGACTTCTGCTGGCGGCGGCGCGACGAGGTGCTCGAGTGGGCCCTGGAGCGCTTCGGCGAGGAGCGCTGCGCCATGGTCTCGACGATCCAGACCTTCGGGCCGCGCCAGGCCTTCCGCGAGGCGGCCAAGGCCTTCGGGATGCCGCCGGGGCGCGTGGACACCCTGGCGCGGAAGCTCCCCTACCACCACCGGGACTCGGGGCCGGTCAGGCCGGAGGCGTTCGACGGCCTGCGCGACGCCGAGGTCGCCGCCGAGATCCCGGACGCGGTCGTCATGGGCGCGAAGGCCCTGGCCGGCCTGCCGCGCCACGCGGGCCTGCATCTGGGCGGCATCGTCGTCGCGCCCGGCGCCATGGACGACGTGCTGCCGCGCCACCGCGCCGCCAAGGGGCTGGTCAGCGTCCAGGCCGACAAGCGCGGCGTGGAGGCCCTGGGCCTGGTCAAGTTCGACATCCTGGGCAACCGGGCGCTGACCACCGTGGTCGAGACCCTGGCCCACATCGAGGCGGCCGGTGCCGAGGTCCCCGACCTGGAGACGCTGACCGACGACGACGACCGGACGCGCCGGCTCGTCACCGCCGGCCAGACGATCGGCGTCTTCCAGATCGAGTCGCCGGGCATGCGCGCGCTGCTCCGCTCGCTCGAGGCCGGCGACCGGGACACCACGATCCAGGGGGTGGCGCTGATCCGGCCCGGCGCGTCGGGCAGCGGCATGAAGGACCGCTTCCTGCGCCGCCAGCACGGCGAGGACAACTGGGTCCCGCCCCACCCGCTGGTCGAGGAGGCGCTGGGCGGCACGCACGGCGTGATGCTCTACCAGGAGGACCTGATCTGGACCGCCCACCACGTGGGCGGCATGGATCTGGCCGACGGCGACCGGGTCCGCAAGTCCGTCGGCGTGCCGGGCCCCGAGCTGGATGAGCTGCACGCGCGCTTCCTGGCCGGCGCCGCCGAGCGCGGCGTGCCGGACGCCACCGCAGCCGCTCTGTGGGAAGGCATGCTGTCGTTCGGCTCGTTCGCCTACTGCAAGGCCCACGCGGTGGTCTACGGGCGCCTCGCCTGGCGCTGCGCGTGGCTCAAGGCCCACCACCCGGGCCCCTTCCTGGCCGCCTTCCTGGCCAGCGAGACCGGCTACTACGCGCCGGCGGTCTACATCGCCGAGGCCAGGCGGCTGGGCGTCGGCATCCTGGCCCCCGACATCAACCGCTCCGGCGCCACCTTCTCCTGGGAGCCCGGCGAGGGCGGCGACGACGTGGCGCGCGGCTCCATCAGCGTCGGCCTGGGACAGGTGCGCGGGATGCGCGCCGAGACAACGGCGCGCATCCTGGAGGAGCGGGGCGCAGGCGGCCCCTTCCTGAGCCTGCGCGACTTCCTGGCCCGCACCGGACCGAAGCGCGCCGAGGCCGAGCAGCTGGTGCTGGCCGGCGCCTGCGACGACTTCGAACGCACCCGGCCCGAGATGATGATGCGGCTGGCGCTGCTCGAGCCCGGCGAGGGCCCGTCGGCGCCCGCGCAGACACCGCGCGCCCATCTGGTCCCGGCGATCCCCGAATACGACGCGAAGACCGGCGAGACCTACCAAGCCGAGGCGGTCGGCTTCCCGATCACACGCGGGCTGTTCGCGCTGGGGCGGATGGGCTCGGAGGAGGAGGACGCCCGGGCGCTCCCCTGCGCGGACCTCGGGGACCACGTCGGGCGGACGGTCACCGTGCGCGGCTGGGCGGTGGCGACGCGGCTCTGGCGGACGAGGAAGGCCCGGCGCCGCATGCGTTTCCTGAGCCTGGAGGACGAGTCCGGGGTCTGCGAGGTGATCCTCCATGCCGCGGCCATCGCGCGGGGCGGCGACCCCTTCCACGGCCCCGACGCCTACGAGGCCACCGGCGTGGTCGAGCAGCGCCACGGCGCGCTCACGCTGCGGGCTTCACGGCTGGTCGCGTTGGGCGCCTCGCCCTGGGGATAGGATTCCTGGAGCCGTGTTGTGCACAGGACGATCCGTAGCCGCCACCCTTGCGGCCTTGCTGCTTGCCGCCTCATGCGGCACCGACGCCGCGCCGAGGAAGCCCAACGTGCTGCTGCTGTTCGTGGACACGCTGCGCGCCGACCGGCTTGGCTGCTACGGCTACACACAACGCCCCACCTCGCCAGCCATCGACGCGCTGGCTCGCGGCGGCGCGGTGTTCGATCAGGCCTTCGCGACCGCCTCGTGGACCGCGCCGTCGGCGGCTTCGCTCCTGACCTCGCTCTACCCCACCGAACACGGAGTGCTCACGGCACGACGGACGCCGTCAGGCGAGGTCCTGATCGACAGCCCGCTCTCGCCGCATCTCGACAGCCTGGCGGTGGTCCTCCAGCGGGCCGGCTACGCAACGCGCGGCGTAGTCAGCAATTACCTGCTCGACCGGCCTTGGGGCTTCGACGCGGGCTTCGACGAATTCTCCATGCTCCAGGCGGAGGGCCACGACCAGGAGTCGGCGGTGGTCGGCGGCCTTGTGGCGGACCAGGCCCTGGCATGGCTGGACGAGCTGGCCGAGGGCGACGCTCCCTTCTTCCTGATGGCGCACTTCTTCGATCCCCACGCGCTCTACATGAATCACGAGGAAATCGCCTTCACCGACGGCGGCGCGCTTCCCGAGGGAATGGCCTGGGGAGGAAAGGTTCTGAACGGTGCCCTTGAGAAGATGACGGCCCCCGAGCGGGCCCCCTATCTGGAGACCCTGGCGGCCACCTATGACGAGGAGATTGCCCACACCGACGCCCAGATGGGACGCATCCTGGCGCGGCTGGACGAGCTCGGGCTGGCGGAGAACACCCTGGTGGTTTTCACCGCCGACCACGGCGAGTACTTCATGGAACGCGACCGGGAAGGCGAGGAGGACGACAAGCGCCATGCGTGGATCGGCCACGGCCGCGAGCTGTTCGAGGAACTTCTGCGGGTACCGCTGATCATCCGGGGGCCCGACGTCGAACCGGGGCGCCAAGTGGACGGTCCCGTGTCCCTGCTCGATGTGCTGCCGACCGTGATCGATCTGGCCGCACTGCCCCGACTGGGCACAGCGCCACGCGGGCGGTCCCTGCGCAGCATTCTGGCCGGCGGCGACGCGGACGCTGACCGGCCGATCTTCGCCGAGATCCACTTCTCCGAACTCGAAGACGGCGCCCTGATGGACGATGGCCAGATCTACTGGACCAAACGCAGCGTCCGGGCCGGAGGATGGAAACTGGTCGAAAACAGCCTGAGAGACACCCGCCTGCTTATGGACACGGGCGTCGCTGTTGCCGAACGGTCCGACGAGGCCGACCGGCAGACCGACCAGGTCGAACGGCTCGGCGGGCTCCTCCAAAAATGGCGATCGCGGCTCGCCCCCGTGACCAACGCCTCCCCCCAGGCAATGACGGCCGAAGAGGCCCGGCAATTGATCGGTCTGGGCTACCTGGACGAAGAATGAAGTACGCCGCCATCCTCTTCCTTCTCGCAGCGGCCGCATGCGGGTCCCGTGCCACAGGGCCTGACCAACAGGTGATCCGCCTCCTCGATCTTGCTTCCCCCGATGGGGCCGAGCTCCTAGTCGTGCCTCCCCCGCCCGAGCCGCTCCTTGTCATAGGCCCGGACCAGAGTGCCCCACTGGTCGAGTCCTTCGGCGACGGGTCCCGGATGACCCTGGACGGCTTGGACTTGATGATCCGCGGAATGGGGGTCATTGAAATAGAGGTTTTGCTGGATTCGGGCGACCACATGGTCATGTGGTTCGGGCAATGGCACGGAAACCGGATCCGGATGGGGGTGGACTCGAACACAGAGGCAGTCACCTTCCGCTACACAGGGGAGCAGTTCGCGAAGATCGCTGGTCGGTCGGTCCTGCACTCCCTTGCCTTCACATTTCCTGCAACGCCGCCCGAAGGGGTGCATTTTCGGGCCTTCCGTGTGTATCCCAAGGCGGACCTCTATCCCCGGACGGCGGGTCTGGCCAGGACCGCGCTGGAGGGGACGCTGCGACGGGCTGTGTATGTACACGCCGGATCGTCCGTTCGTTTCCCCGCCGTCGCAACTGCGACCGGATCGTCGCTGTCGGTCGGCCTCGCTGCTGCGCCCGGCAGCAGTTCCGGCCGCTGGAAGGTCTTGGTGCGGACCGGTTCAGACACCTCCTCCCTGGCAGACCAGGAGGTCCACCAGGGAGGATGGGTCGATCTCGACGTGGACTTGCCAACCGGAATGGTTGAGGTGGAACTCTCGTTCCATGGAAAGGAGGGGACAGTGGGGCTGGCCAGCGAACCGATGGTGCTGGGCCGAATCGAGGACGCACCGCTTGTCGTCCTCTACCTGATTGACACGACAGCCGCCCGACACATGGGTCTCTACGGTCTGGACAAGGACAACACTCCCACCCTGTCGGCATTGGCCTCGGACGGGGTGGTCTTCGACTGGGCCTACTCCCAGGCCACACACACCGCACTCGCCACGGCCAGCCTCATGACGTTCCTGGATGTCGCGGGACACGGTGTGCGCAGCATGTGGCACAAGATCCCGGACGAACTGCCGACCCTAGCCGGACGGCTGGCGGACCTCGGCTTCCTGACCGCGTCTTTCATCACCAATGTCTCCGCCGGCGAGCGCACCGGGCTCGACCGCGGCTTCGACGACCTGTTCGACCATTCCGCGGTCGCGGACGAACGGGGCCAACTGCGTACTCTCGACAAGGCGCTTCTGGAGTCCTGGCTCGCCAGGCATGCGGACCAACCCCGATTCCTCTACATCCACACGGCTGAACCGCACGACCCCTACGAACCTCCCGAGGAATACCGGAACCGGATCGCCCCTGATGTTACAGATGCGCACGCCGACCGATTTTCGATGGATGGTCTGCGGGAGAATGCCACATCCGAACAGCTCGATTCCTTTCGTGCGCTGTACCAGGCGGAGATTGCGTTTGCCGACGCGCAACTGGGAAGTTTCATTGCACTGCTCCGGGACCAGGGGTTGTGGGACCGCACTCTGCTTGTTGTCACGAGCGATCACGGCGAGGCTTTCATGGAGCACGGGACAATGCTGCACAGCCGCCCCCCGCACGAGGAACAGATCCACATTCCCTTGTTGTTCACTGGGCCCGCCCTGGGCATGACCGCATCCCGCATCGTGGACCCCGTCCGCCTGATTGACGTGGGACCCACGATTCTTGCCCTCCTGGGACATCCCCTCCCGGGCGAAGCAGGAAAAGCAAGCCTGGTCGGCCTGATGAACGGCCACAAGGAGCCGCCCCGTCCTGTGTTTGCCGACCACGTGGACTTCGCGTCTACTTCACTGAGAATGGGCCCTTGGAAGGTGATGCGCACTCGCCAAGGCGCCTCCAAGGAAAGGACCAGTGATTGGAGACTCTACAACCTGGAAACCGACCCTGGAGAGACGACGGACCTCTCCCGCACGGAGCGACGTATCTTGCGTCGTTTGGTGGAACGCCTAAACGCCCGCACCATTCCCGCGGCAGATGGGCAGCGGCGGGCCATCACTCAGGAACACCTGGAGACGCTCCGGGCGCTGGGCTACGTCAAATGAAAATGGGCGCTCCGAACAGAGCGCCCATCTACGAGCCGATGAACTTCCGGTCAGCGAAGGTGAATGCTGAACCCGCCGTCGTCGGCGGTCCATGACGCATCCACATTCACGGACTGCAGGGCCTGCACGGCGTTGCGGACACTCGGAAGAGACACCTTGTCACCGAGAGACAGCGAGGTTGTCGACTCCTCCTCCGGCTCAGGCACCTCAACCGGCGCGACGGAAACCGGCGGTGCGGTCTTCCGGGCTGCGCGTCGCTTCCGAGTGGGCTTGGGTGCGGCCTTCGCCTTCGGTGCGGTCTTCGGTGCGGCCTTCGCTGCGGTCGGCCTCCCCTTAACCTTGTGGTCGGCAAGCCAGGCATCCACCTCGACCAATTGGACGATCTGGTCACGGCCCACCTTGGTGGTCTTGAAAGGGAATTTCTTGCGCGCTCGCCAACCATAGATGGTGTTCTTGCTCAGACCCATGTAATCGGCCAGTTGGGATAGTCGGAGGGTTCCCTCCGCTACCGGCTGTTTGCGCCGTGTTTTAGTTGCGGCAGGCATGTCAATCCTTATTCTTGTCTTGCAGTCTCTCGCGGGGAGCAACACTGCCCCCCTGGCGCCCCTGTTCTAGTGCCTCCTCCCGAACCCCGCAACCGCCCGTGCAGTACTAATGTTGGCCAACCGTGGGTGCCGGCGTGTCCGCAGGCAGGGGGCTGGTGTACGGGAGGCCCCCGGTGCCCCTCCGGAACGCGGCTCGCGACCTCTCACGGAGGTCCTGGTCAACCAGGATGTCCACACCGGTGCACGCCATCACTTTGGCCGCGACCAGCGCTGACTTGTGCCCTATGGTTGTGCCGTGGCACGCAGTGCTGGCCCAACTGTGCCAAGGCAGTCCCCGGCCGGCGCTGGTGACCCAGAACCCGGCCAACGGAGTGATCAGGCTGACTTCGCCGACGTCCGTCGACCCCGACAGCACAAGCGATCCGATCGGTTGGAGAGGTTCGATCACCTCCGACAGCCCTTCGACAGGCACACCGACAGATTCCTGAACGCCTCGAGCGAAGGCTGTTTCCTTCTCATCCCAGGAAGGGGCTCCCACCCGGACAAGGTTCGCCTGTATGGCGTCAATGAGGGGCTGATTGTGCAGGATCCCGTTCAGGCCCGACTTCAGCACCACCTTGTGTGTGGTCGCCGTGGCCAGGGCTGCCCCCTCGGCCATCTCCTGGAGACGCTTGTACATGTCGTCCACACGGTTCTTGGCCGGATCGCGTACGTAGAACCACACCTTGGCGTAGTCGGGCACCACGTTCGGTACTCGGCCGCCGTCGGCGATGACGTAGTGGATACGGGCTTCCGGGCGGATGTGCTCCCGGTACAGGTTGACGGCGGTGGTCATTACCTCCACGGCATCCAGCGCACTTCGGCCATTCCACGGGTCGAGGGCGGCATGGGCCGCCTGCCCGTAGAACTCGACCGTGAAACTGTTCACGGACAACCAGGTCTTGGTGTCGGTCAGCGTCTGCAGGCCGGGATGCCAGTGCAAACAGGCGTCGAGGCCGTCAAAGACACCGGCACGCGCCATGAACAGCTTTCCCACCCCGGTCTCCTCAGCGGGGCAGCCGAACAGGCGGATGGTCCCGGACAGGCCATGGTCCGCCATCACTTGACGCAATGCGAGGGCGGCGCCAAGGCTTCCCGCCCCGAAGACGTTGTGGCCGCACCCGTGGCCTGCGCCGTCCTTGACAAGAGCCCGGCGTTCCGTCGTGGCCGCCTGGCTGACGCCCGGCAACGCGTCGTACTCGGCAAGAATCCCTAGAACGGGCGAGCCCGTACCCCAGGAGGCCACAAACGCCGTCGGCAGGCCGGCCACTCCGCTTTCGATGCGGAAACCTGCTGCTTTGAGAACTCCTTTCAGGTGGGCGGCCGACTTGTGCTCCTGCAGGGCCGGCTCCGCCCATTCCCACAGCAGGTCGCAGGTCTCCTCGATCCGCGGCCGCAGGGCATCCACATGCCGGAGCGCCTCCTGCTTCAAGGGTTCGGGCTCCTGGCACATCAGGGTGGCCCAGAGCAGCAGCAATGTCATGGCCATCAGAGAAGCGACCTGCAGCGGCCTCCGTCCACTGCGATCGCAGTGCCAGTCATGTAGGAGGCCTGGGTGCTGCACAGGAAGGCGACGACATCACCAACCTCATGCGGTTCACCATGCCGCCCCATCGGCGTGCTCGCCGCCCACTCCTCGCTGACCTCCTCCGGAGTCCGCCCATCCCGTTCAGCGGCGGCGTTGGTGCGTTCATGGTGCCGCTCAGTCGCGATATAGCCAGGACACACGGCGTTCAGCGTCACCCCGTCGGCACCCACCTCGGCCGCCAGCGTCTTGGACCAGCCCACCAGCGCCGGACGCGCCGCGTTCGACGCCACCAGCCCCTCAATCGGTTCCTTCACGCTGACCGACGTGATGTGGACGATCCGGCCGAAATGCCGCTTGCGCATGTCCGGCAGCGCCGCCTGGGTCATCTCGACTCCCGAGAGGAAGTTGCCCTGGATCCCCGCCAAGAGTCCCTCGCGGTCCGAGTCCAAAGCCGTTCCAGGAGGGGGACCTCCGCTGTTGGTGACCACGATGTCGACCTGGCCAAAATCGGCACAGGCCTGCTCGACCAACTCACGGCCGGCCCCCGGTTCCAGCAAGTCGAAGGCATACCCTCGCACCTCCACGCCGTGCTTCTCCGCCAGGCGCTCCGCTGCTTCGCCGATGCGGTCGGCGTCGCGGGAACACAGCGCCAACCGGACTCCTTCGGCCGCCAGGGCCTCGGCGCACGCGAAACCGATTCCGCGGCTGGCGCCGGCGACAACTGCAGTCAGACCCTCGATGCCCAGGTTCATGGGCCTACAATACCGGCCGTTCGCGACATGAAGTGCCTCCAGGGATTTGACCTCATCCGCATCGGTGCTGGTGATGTGGAGGCGGGCAGAGCCAGCCCGCTGGAAACAGTGCTGTATGTGCTGACCGGTTCCCTGTCGGTGACCGTGGGGCAGGACCACTGGCGCTACCGGGGTACGAGAGGCACGGTGCTTGAGGGACCGCCGACCGCCTTTTATGTACCCCCCCACGCGGCCTGGTCCGTCGCGGCCGAAACGGATCTGGAGTTCTTCGTGATGACATCCGACCCGGCATCGGGCGCCCTGGCCGAGGAGCCAACTCCCCATTGCTTCGAGCCGGACGACCTCCTGACGCTTCAGGCGGACGGTACGCGCGAGGCCCTGCTGGATGTCGTGCTGGGTCCCGGGAACCACTCCGCCACCTTCATCGTAGGTGAAACGGTGATTCCGCCCCATTCCGGCGCAGACATGCCGCCCGCCCAGTGGAGCGGCGACGCGGTGCTCTTCACCCGTTGCCGGATGACCGGGGACGAAATGCACCGCCTGGGCAACGGCCGCACCCATCGCACGACCGCATCGGATTCGCCCCTCTATTGCCTGTTCGTGCTGGCCGGCCCCGACAAGGACGGCATCCGGCTCTAGGCCGGCAGCACGGTCACTTCTACGCCGCCCGGCGACGGCGTGGCCAGCACCGTCCCTTCCGTCGCGCGCCGGGTCCGCACCAGCGCCAGCGCCGCCACCCCGTCCTCCACCGCCATTGCGCTGGTCACCGTGCCCACGCGGCGGTCGCCGTGGAAGAGGTCCGCGCCGACCGTGCCGACGTCCTGCACGCCGTCCAGACGGACCAGTGTCCGGGCCGGCCGGCCCAGATTGATGGTGCGGGCCATGGTCTCCTGGCCCGGATAGCACTTGGAGGTGACCACGGATTCCTCGAGGCCCACTTCCAGCGGCGTCGTCTCGGTGGACATCTCTCGTCCCCAGGCAGGACCGGCGTGCCGGATCCGCAGTGATTCCAGAGATTCCGCCGATCCCTCCTGTGCCCCACTGGGTGCCACGGCAGCCAGCGCGCAACCGTCGTGCGGCGCCCCGCCCGTGCGGCTCCACACATATTCGCCGGCAGCAGCTGCACCGTCACCGGTCAGTCCGACCCAGGTCGACGGCTGCAGCGTCAACGTCAGTTCATCCATCAATAGGAAGCGGTCGAGGGCGCCGTGGAGTTCCGCGGCGCGACCGCCGGGAGCGGTCAAGAGATACGTGTCCTCCCCGCTCCGGTGGACGTCCATGGTCGCGATCAGGAATCCGTTGGCGTCCAGCAGGCAGGACGGCACAGAACTTCCGGACTCGATGCCTGAGATGTCCGCGCTCAGCAGACGGTCCAGGAACGTGCCGGCGTCGGGGCCCATCGCCTCGACAACGCCCAGGTCCGGCAGCGCGAAGGCGGTGAGGATGCGGTCCTTGTCGGCCATCAGTCGTCCACGTACCCCAGCGCGTCGAGCGCGGCCTGTGTCGCCTTAGTGACTCTCGCCCCGTCAGCGGCGCCCAGCGCACCCCGGAGCGCCTCCAGGCCGCCACGCAGGTCCTCGCGGCGCCGGCCCAGCACATCCAGGGCCTTCGGCTGGGCCGCGGACGCTTCAGCCATCTCGCCCGGATCCGCGGCCAGGTCGTACAGCTCGCGCCTGTCGCCTCCGGCCGAGACGATCAGCTTCCAGCGGCCCATGCGGAGCGCGTCCATCCGTGCGAGCGGCGTGCCGACCTCGCTGTAGACCAGCGGCCCCTCTCCGGATTCCTGGCCCGGCCACGGTAGAGGACGTCCCTGCATCCTGGCATCGTCCTCGTGGCCGGCCAACCTCAGAAGCGAGGGCGCGATGTCGACCAGGCTGACCGGCCGGGCCACCCGCCCGGTTGGGACGCCCGGCCCCGCCAGCACCAGCGGAACAGCGAGAAGGGTCTCGTAGAGGCTCCGCGAATGGCCAAGCACCCCGTGCTCCCAGAACTCCTCGCCGTGGTCCGACGTGACAACGATGATGGTGCGCCCCTCCAGCCCTGCATCCTCGATGGCGTCGATGATCCCGCCGATCTCCGCATCCGCGTTCTTCACTGCCGCGTCGTACACGTGGCGCATATGGTCGCGGTCGACCTCGGCGATCTCGGTGTTCTTCCAGAAGTCTGGCTTGCGGCGCGGAAACAGGTCACGTCCCCACCCCCAGTCACTGCCGCACCGGTTGCCGCAGATTTCCCGGAACAGTTCCGGGGTGGGCGTGTAGTCGTGCGCCGCGAAGGAGTGCACGAACAGGAAGAACGGGCGGTCGGCATGGCGGCCGATCCAGTCGTGCACCGTCTTCGGCCTGGCCCGCTGGCCGGCGGCAACGCGGAGTGCCTGCTGCCAGCGATCCTCCTCGAGGCCACGGATGTTGCGGGGTGGCTTGGCCGGTGCGCCCGGCAGGAATCGGAGTGCGTCGTTGACGGTGTAGGACTCGAATCCGTCAGCGAAGCCGAAGTCGGGGGCCACGTAGCCGCCTCCAGTGAAGGCGGCGGTGGTCCAGCCGGCCGTGCCCAGGATCCGGGCCAGCCGGGGCGCCTCGTCACGGAGGCGCTGATCGGGACGGACCGCACCATGAACGGTCGGATACTGGCCGGTCAGCAGCGAGCCGTGCGACGGCAGCGTGTAGGGCGCGGTGGACACCGTGTTCTCGTAGAGGACCCCCCGTTCCGCCAGTCGCAGCAGATGCGGAGTCAGCTGCCCGCTGATCCGGTCCGCCCGCACCGTGTCCATCGAGATGACCACCAGATTCGGCATGTCCGCAGGCGGTTCCTGGAACGTGATCCGTGGATGCGCTACCGCCACGCCGGTGGCCGGAGGCCCGGCGACGGAAAAGGTGACGCGCAGATCGTCCCCCGCGACCTCCTCGCGCCCGTCAATCCAGAACGCATCGCCGAAGCGCTCGCCCACATCGAATGCATGCTGCCAGTCGAGGCGGCCTCCCTCCCATTCGCCGACGATGGACAGCGTCACCGGTCCCAGTCCGCGCGGATCGGCGTCGGCCACCAGGCCGGCGGCCCACTCCAGGGCCACCGCGCCGGCAGGAACAGGAAGAGTGAAGGTTGACTCCTGCCCGGATGGGATGACCAGGGCCTCCCGGTAGTCGCCGACCAGGTTCACGCGGGCCACGACCGGTCCGCCGTCCGCGCTGCGCGGCATTCCCTCGAGAACATCGATCTCCCCCTTGGCCTGGTGGCTCGCCAGAGGCCTAACGACCACCCGCCCGATGCTGTCGTCCCGGTCGGCCACCAGCCCGGCCACGAACACCCCGGGCGCCGATTTGGGATTCGCCACCTTCAGCGACAGGACTGCCGATTCTCCCGGCGCCGCCTTGGCCAAGCGGTCCACCGGCGTCCGGTCCAGGAAGGGCCCCCAGGCGTCCGGGTGGTCCGCATGCTTGCCAGGCACCTTGGCTACCCGGAGCGCCACAGGACCCCGCAGCACCTCGACCTCGATCTCGATGCCGTCCTCCCCCAGCGGCCAGGCGCGGGCCAGCCAGCGGCCCGCCTGCAGCCAGGCGCCGCGGTCGAAACGAGCGTCGAGCAGGGCGACTGGCTGGGTCCCTGCATCGCGCACCCGGTCGAGCAGGCGGAGCGCCGGACGGCCACCATCCTCGTTCCGCTGCCCGGCGCCACCGGAACAGGCAACGCAGAGGACCAGCAGGGGCCAGGCCCCTCCTCTCACTCCTCGATTTCCTCGAGCCAGGCCGCCTGAACCGACTCGAGGCGTCCTTCGCTGCAGTCCGATGCGTCGCCCGCGAAGCCGTCGAGGGCCATGATCAGGGCCAGCAGGTCGGTGAAGCGCACATACATGACCTGCCCGGTGTCCATGTCCTCATGGGCGTCGGCCAGCGCGATGGCAATTTCCCGCGGATCGCTCCAGTCCAGGGTCATGCGAACTCCTGCTTGGCCTCGTCGATCGTGTGGTCGGACAGGGCCTTGGCGGCCACGTCCGACATCAGCACGGTTGCCAGAGGCTGGGCCGCGACATTCAGTTCGTCGAGCGCGCTCTGGAGCGCCTCGCCGTCATCCGGATCCTCTGCCACAGCCTCCTCCATGTCTGCCACGGCCTCCTTGAGCCGCTCCCGCTCATCGGGCTCCATCCGGGCCTCGGCGACGTCGCCGTGCTTGGCCACCGATCGCAGCACCATGTCCGCGTCCGCCAGCAGTTCGGCGCACCGGCGTTTCGCGAAATCATCCTCCGCGTTCTCCCAGGCGGACTTCAGCATCACCTCGACCTGTTCGTCGGTCAGACCGTGCTTGGGCTCGAGGGTCACATCCGCCTCCACCCCGCTGCGCTCCTCCACGGCACCCACGGAAAGGATGCCGTCGGAGTCCAGGGTGAAGGTCACCTTCACCCTGGCCATGCCGGCCGCCATTGGAGGGATGCCCGTCAGGTGCAGCCGGCCCAGAGTGCGGCAGTCGGCCGCCATTTCGCGTTCGCCCTGCACGATGTGGAAATCCACACCGGTCTGGCCCTCCGCATAGGTGGTCACCTCTTCGCTGGCCTGGCAGGGCACGGGCGAGTTGCGGGAGATGATCTGGCTGACCACGCCTCCCATCGTTTCATAGCCGAGGGTCAGCGGTGTCACGTCGACGAGCACCATCTCGGCGAAAGAGCCTGACAGGATGCCGGCCTGGACGGCCGCGCCCATCGCCACCACCCGGTCCGGATCCAGGTCGCTGAGCGGCTCGCGGCCGAACACCTCGGCCACTGTCCTGCGAACCGCCGGGGTGCGTGTCGCGCCGCCCACCAGGACCACTTCGCCAAGGTCGGCCGCCTCGATGCCCGCGTCCTTGACCGCCCTGCGGCACATGTCGGCCGTGCGCTCCAGCAGGGGGGCGATTCCCGCCTCGAAATCGGCGCGGGCGACGGTCGCGGATCGGCCATCCAGCTCAACCTCGACCTCGTCCGATTCGCCCAGGGTGCGCTTGGCGTCCTCCGCAGCGAAGCGCAGGGCCTGCAGGCCACGGGCGTCAAGTTCGACATCGGCGTGTTGCGCCCGCCATTGGTCCATGAGCCACGCGTCCATGTCGTCGCCGCCCAGGTGCGGGTCGCCGCAGGTGGACAGCACCCGGTAAACGCCGTCCTCCAGGGCCAGGATGGAGCAGTCGAAGGTGCCGCCGCCCAGATCGTAGACGGCCACCGTGCCCTTTTCGTCGTGGTCCAGGCCGTAGGCCAGCGCAGCGGCCGTCGGCTCGTTGAGGATCCGGAGGACGTCCAGTCCGGCGAGTTTCGCCGCGGCGCGGGTGGCGTTGCGCTGGGCATCGTCGAAGGACGCCGGCACGGTCACCACCATGCGGTGGACCTCTTCGCCCAGCCGGGCGGAGGCAACCTCGCGGATGCGCCCGAGGATCAAGGCCGAGACCTCCTGGGGGGTCATGGAGCGGTCCCCGATCTGGACCCGGACCAGGCCCCCGTCGGGGTCGGCCAGGTCGTAGGGCAGCAGAGTCTGCTCCTCATCGAGGTCCTCCAGGCTGCGGCCCATCAGCCTCTTGACCGAAAAGACGGACGCCTCCGGATGGTCCAACGCCAATGCGCGCGCTTCCTCGCCCACGACGGCGCTCCCATCCTCGAGGAAGCAGACCACCGACGGGATCAGGGCCCTGCCGTGATCGTCCTCCAGGACCCGCGGGCGGCCATCCTCAAGCACCGCGGCCAGGCTGTTGGTGGTCCCCAGGTCGACGCCGACGACCTGCGTCACGCCACCGCCTCGGCCCTCTCGACCAGCTTGGCCAAATGAGCCGCGGCGTTGAGGTGTTCTCGCACCAGCGTCAGGTCGGGATTCGGCGCGTCCAGCGCCATGCCCGCGGTCGCGAGCTCATGGTTTCCCCGGTCCGCGATCGCATCGATCGCGCGGCCCTCGAGCGTTCCATCCTCCAGGGATTCGTTCCACTCCAGAACCTCGATCAGGAAGCCGCAGGGGGTGCGGCCATCCTGGTTGGCTGACGGCCCCCCCAACAGGGCCACCAGGTGCTCGGCGCGATGTCGATCATCAGCCAGCACCGCATGGGCGTCGTTCACCAGCGATTGCATTCGCTCGGCCGCCTCCCGCTCATGGGGAGGGCCGGCCGCGAAACGGTCAGGGTGGACTTTGCGGGCCACCGCCTTGTAGCGCGCGGCCAGTTCTCCAACCTGAAGGGACCAGCGCCGCGGCAGACCCAGGCGCTCGAAGGCGTCGTCCATTGCTCGCCCCGCCGCCGCCCCTAGACCGAAAAGGACTCCCCGCAGCCACAGGTGCCCGCGGCGTTGGGATTCTTGAACTGGAAGCCGCGCCCGCTGAGTCCCTTCTCGTAGTCGATCATGGTGTCCGACACGTAGAGGATTGACTTCGGGTCCACGAAGATTCGCACGCCCCGGTCCTCGAACACCAGGTCGCCATCGGCCTCGCGGGTCTCGAAACTGATGTTGTATGAAAACCCCGAGCAGCCGCCGCCCTTGACGCCGAATCGGATCCCGGTGCCGGACTCGAGCTCCTGCTCCTCGATGATGCGGCCGATCTCTTCGGCCGCATTCTCGGTGACGGTGATGGCAGCCAAGCCTAGCTCTCCTCGCCGTCGCGCTTGGACTGCAGGTCTGCCACGGCCGCCTTGATGGCGTCCTCGGCCAGGACCGAGCAGTGGATCTTGACCGGCGGCAGGCTCAATTCCTCGACGATGTCCACGTTTCGGATGGCGCTCGCCTCGTCAAGCGTGCGGCCCTTGAGCCACTCGGTGGCGAGGGAAGAGGACGCAATCGCACTGCCGCAGCCGAACGTCTTGAACTTCGCATCGACGATGCGGTCGCCCTCGACGCGGACCTGCAACTTCATCACGTCGCCGCACTCGGGGGCTCCGACGACACCGGTGCCGACATCGCCGGCTTCCTTGTCGAGAGAGCCCATGTTGCGGGGGTTTTCGTAGTGGTCGATCACTTTGTCGCTGTATGCCATTTGTTTGTCCTCAGGAAGACGCCCATTCGACGGTCGAGGGGTCGATGCCCTCTTGCGCCATTTCCCAGAGCGGGGACATCTCGCGCAACCGTTCGACGGCGCCCGCCACCCGCTCAATCGTATAGTCAACTTCCTCCTCCGTGTTGAACCGGCCGAGGCCGAATCGCAGGGAGGAGTGTGCCAGGTCATCGCCCACGCCGATGGCGCGGAGCACGTAGGAGGGCTCCAGGCTGGCTGATGTGCAGGCCGAGCCCGACGACAAGGCGATGTCGTCAACGCCCATCAGCAGGGCCTCGCCTTCCACGAAGGCGAACGAGATGTTCAGGTTGCCGGGCAGCCGGTCCGTCGGGTGCCCATTGAGCTTGATGTCGGAAATCCGGTCCGCGATCCCCTTGTGGAGTCGTTCGCGCAGCCCCATCAGCCGCTCGGTCTCCGCCTCCATGTCCTCGCCGGCGATCCGGCATGCGGCTCCCAACCCGACCACGCCGCTGACGTTGATGGTGCCCGACCGCATGCCGCGCTCGTGGCCCCCTCCGTCCATCTGAGAGGCGATCCGCACCCGCGGCTTGCGACGCACATACAGGGCCCCGATGCCCTTCGGGCCGTAGAGCTTGTGGGCCGAGATCGAAAGCAGGTCGATGTTCATCGCATCGACGTCGACCGGCACCTTGCCCACCAACTGGGCAGCGTCGCAGTGGAAGAACACTCCGCGCTCGCGGCACACCGCGCCGATCTCGGCCACCGGATGGATCGTCCCGATCTCGTTGTTGGCCCCCATCAGGCTCACCAGGACAGTGTCGTCCCGCAGGGAATCGCCCACCACGGCGGCGCTGACCATGCCGGACTCGTCGGGCTCGAGGTAGGTGATCTCCCAGCCTTCGCTTTCCAGGTGCTTGCAGGCATCCAGGACGGCCTTGTGCTCGGTCAAGCAGGTGACGATGTGCCGTCCCTTGTCCTTGTGGAATTCGGCCACGCCCTTGATCGCCAGGTTGTCCGATTCGGTGGCGCCGGAGGTCCAGACGATTTCCTTCGCCTTGGCGCCGATCAGGGCTGCGACTTCCCCGCGCGCCCGATCCACCAGTTCCTCAGCCGCCCACCCGAACTGGTGGTTGCGGCTCGCGGAGTTGCCGAAGACCTCGTTGAAGGTCGGAAGCATCGCCTCCACCACGCGCGGGTCCACTGCGGTCGTGGCGTGGTTGTCCATGTAGACGGGCTTCTTGAGGGTCATGCTCTTGCTTCCTGTGCAGGGCGGGCCATTTCGCCCACCGTCATCCGGGCGAGGAGCCCGTCGATTTCGGAGTGGATCCGGTTGATGGGATCATGGATAGGACAGGTCTGCTCCTGTTCACAGAAGGAGGGTTCGACGAATTCGCCTACCGAGCATTGGGCAACGCCCAACGGGCCCTCCAGGATCCTGAACACCCGGCGCACGGTCAGTTTCTCGGCCGGCACCGACAGCCGATATCCGCCGTTCACGCCGCGCTGGCCCTCCACCAGGCCCCCGTGCTGGAGATCCTTCATGACTTCCGCAAGCAGCCGCTGCGGCAGCGTGTAGCGCTCTGCAAGGGTCCGGACGGACATGCGGATCCCGGGTTCGACCGCGAGGGCCGCCGTGGCGATCAGGCCGTATTCGGCTCGTTTCGAGACTCTCAGCATTGGTCCGTACGCACCTAATACTGCACCATTTTGGTGCGCTTTTCAACCTCCCCCCCGGCCTCTTTTCCTAGGTGCGCCTCAGGACGACCACCCACTGGGCGCTCAGAAGCGGGCAGACACGCACGATCTTGACGACCCGGGCGCCCAGTTCGACCGCCAGGGCGTCCAGCGCTGCGCGGGTCCTGGCGGTGGGCAGATCGCCGATTCGGAGCCCCAGACGCGTCCGGACGGTGCGGCTCAGGTGGTTGAAGGCGTACGGCGTGCGCCAGTCCATGACCAGGGTGCCTCCGCCCGCCTCGAGCAGCCCCGCCAGGATGGGTGGCTGGCGGTCAGGCTCCAGCAGGTTCAGGAACCGTATGCAGAGAGCCGTGTCCACCGAGTCCGGAGCAACACCCAGCTGCTCGAAATCGGTACGCAGGAATCCGCTGGCGCCCTCGACCCCCTTCGTCCGCCGGTGCGCCACCGCCAGCATTTCGCCCGAGATGTCCGCGCCGACAACGCTCCAGCCCGCGCGCGCCAGAGGCTCCGTAAGACGGCCTGTGCCGCACGGAGCGTCCAGGACGGTGGAGGCGCCCGTCCAGCGCAGCGCCCGGCGGACGGCGCGCTTCATCATCCAGTTGCGGGGTGCCCGTGTCCCCCCCCACCTGGCGTCGTCGTATCCCTCGGCGACGTCCGCGTCCTGGTAATGGACCTTTGCCCGGTCCGCGTCCTGCACCACTGCCCCCCCTAGTTGCTGCTGGCGAATGGGCGGCGCAGGGCCGGCAGGACCTTCGGGACCGACCGCCGGGTGAAGAACCAGTCGGCCGCCTTCTCCAGCGGCGCCCCGATCGGGCGCGGCATGCTGTAAAGCCGGTGGTAGAGGCCCTGGATCTTCGCGAAGTTCTTCTGGAAGAAGAGGATCTCGCCGCGCGTGGCGGTCGGCAGGTCCAGCATGGTGTCGGTGAAGTAGTCCTCCACCTCGCGGTCCGCCATCAGCCCCTCATCGACGCACAGGCTGTGGAGCTCGGTGCCTCGGTAGGGATAAGTGATCGAGTGCTGGACCATGGTCGGGTTGATGTCGGCATTGATCTTGATCGTCGCCAGCATCGTCCTGGCGTTTTCATCCGGCGCCCCGACCATGTTGTAGGAGAGCGTCTGGACGCCACGGTCCTGGAAGGCGCGGAAGGCCGCCTTCAATTTGTCGTCGGACAGGCGTCGATTGAGGATCCGGTTGCGGATGTCCTCGTCGCCGGCCTCGATCGCCAGTTGGACGCGGATGCAGCCGGCCGCCACCAGGTTCTCGACCAGATCGTCGGTGACCAGGTTGGGGCGCATGTTGCAGCCGAACGGCTTGCCGATCCGCTCCGTGTAGAGCGGGCGCCACGCGTCGAGCCACCCCTTCTTCAGCCCGAAGATGTCGTCCTCGAAGAAGAAGCCCCAGGTCTTCGGGTAACGCTCCAGGTAGGTCTCCAGCTCGCGGATGTGCTTCTCGGGATCCTTGAAGCGCAGGAACTGGCCCTGGTCGCGCGCCATGTCCATCAGCGCCCGGTTGCAGCAGTAGGAGCAGTCGAATGCGCATCCGCGCGAGCCCATCGAGACACCGACGTTGTCGCGGATGATTTCGAGTTCGGCGTAGTGCGGATAGATCTCCCAGTGCGGGAGCGGCAGGGTGTCCAGGTCGGCGAGCGGGGCGTGGCCGTTGTTGATCACCTCGCCGTCCGTCCCGCGCGTCCAGAGGCCCTGGATGTCATCCGTCGGACCGCCTGAGGCCAGCCGCCGGGTCAGGGTCCGGAGCACGGACTCGCCGTCCCCGTTGCAGATCCAGTCCACGCCTTCGGCGGAGATCGCGTCCTCGGGGTTCAGGGTCGGGTGGACGCCCCCCATCACGATGGGCAGCCCCAGCTCGTCCTTGATGCCTTTCGCCCAGGTCTTGGCGTGGCCTACCTGATTGGTGGTCGAGGAGATCGCCACCAGCGTGTCCTCCCCATCGGCCAACGACGCCACCTGTGCCACCAGATCGTCCGTCTCCAGCGGATGGGGGACATGGATCATCGCCGTGTCGTGGCCCTCCTCGCGGACCACGGCGGACAGCACGGCCAGCCCTTCGTAGAAGTAGCCGACCCAGCCATCTTCCTGGCGAATGATGTCGGGATAGACGAAAACGACCTTCATGGCGATTCGGGGACGGGTCCACCGCAATGGACCCGCTTCTCTATGGGGGAATCCTACGCCCGCTTGAAGGGCCGGGCTTTCTTAGTTCTCGTCATCCTTCTTCTTGTCCTTGTCCTCTTCCTCTGCTTTCTCCTCCTCGACCGCTTCCTCTTCCTCCTCCTCCTCGGCGCCCACGACAGTGGGTTCGGGGCGATCGATCGGCCGAATGTGGCTGAAGTAGGTCTCCTCGTTCTTGTCGTAGACCAGCTTGCCGTTGACGAAGGCGGCCTGGACGAAGGTCCGGTAATGGAGGATGTCGCCGTCGGTCACGAGCAGGTCGGCGTCCTTGCCCGGCTCGAGGGAACCGATCCGGTCGGCCACGCCCAGGATGCGCGCCGGGGTCAGAGTGATCGAGCGAAGCGCGGCGTCCTCGCCGAGCCCGCCCCGCATTGCGAAGGCTGCGGACAGCGCGTAGGTCAGCATGTCGCGCCCGGCCAGACCGCTGCGGTCGATGCTGGTGTTCGGCGGCAGCACGGCGATCTCGACGCCCGCCCCGTCCAGGATGCTGGCGTTGCGGATGCTCGACCCGCTGGGCCGGCTTGTGTTCTCGTCGGGCTGGCTCTTGGCACGCGGAGTGACCACCACCTTGGCCCCCGAGCGCCCTATGTCCTCGGCCACGGTCCATCCCTCGACAGCCCCGATGATCACGGCGGGCATGGGATAATCGTAGATCAGGGCCGCCACCGCCTGCAGATCCTCCGCATCGCTGCTGCGGAAGCGGGCCGTCTTCTCGCCGCGCAGCAGCGCGACGTAGCTCCTGTTCACGCCGGTGGCCTTGGGCTCCTTGGCCTCCTTGTCCTTGGAACGAATCGCCTCCCAGGCCTGCAGTTTGCCCAGGTATTCCTTCGCCTTGGCAAAACCCTCGCGCACCTTGCGCTTGGTCGCCGGCTTGCCGGCCCCGAAGGTGATGGGCACCAGCACGTCCCTGGCGAATTCGTAGCCGGTGAGCTCGCCCCGGGTCAGCTTCACCACGTGGTTGCCCACGCCGGTCGCGGTGACGCCGGAGGCGAGGGCCAGGACGATGTTGGAGCTGAAGGGGTCGGCCGACTCCTTGGGGTTGGAGCTGCTGGTGCCGTGGACACTTGAACTGACCGCCACCAGGCCCGGATAGACGCGCAGGCCGCTCACGTCGTGGACCACCGTGCCGTCGGGGAGGTCCAGGTCGTAGCCGATCTTCGTGATCTTGCCGTCTTCGCACAGGACGGTCGCGCCGCGAAGGCTGGCGCTTGTGATCGTGTGGACATCGCCTCCGACCAGCGCCAATCGCTCGGGCTCCTTTTCGTCCTCGTCGTCCTCGTCCTCGTCGCCGACAGCGCCCGACGGCGTCGCCCACGTGGGCGCCGCGGGCAGGACGACGTCCCAGACGGGGGTGAGGGTCAACAGCAGGGGGATGATCATTCGTCCGTCTCCTCTTCAAAGGCGATCTCGCCATCAACAACAACCGTCTCCAGCACGGTGTCCGTGGCAAACGGGTCGCCGCTGAAGATCAGCAGGTCTCCGTCGCGGCCCTCGGCCACGCTGCCGACCCTTTCACCGAGGCCCGCCACGCGGGCCGCCACTCCGGTGATGGCCGCCATGGCCTTGTCGCGGTCGAGGCCCAGCCCGATCATCCGGGCCAGCTCGAACCGCCAGTGGCCGTAGCTCAGCTTGTTGTCCCCGTCGGGAACCAGCGCCACCTCGACACCCGCGTCCAGCAGGCGCTGGATGCCGTTCACCCAGTGACGGGTATCGGGGTAGGTGGCCATATCGGTCGGCAGCAGGACGGGCGTCCCACGCTCTACCAGCTGTTCGGCCACGCGCCACGCATCGGAGCGGGCCACCAGGGCGAAGTCGAAGGACAGCTCGGCGCCGGTGGTCTCCTTGAACTGCTCGGTGAAGGCCTCCAGGACGTCGTCCATGTGGAGCAGGCCCGCCGGCCGACCGAAGTCCACCACGGCGTGCAGGCGGCCCTGAACCAGATCGATCGCCAGCTGCGTGGACTCGTCGGCCTTCGGTTCGTCAAACGCCTTGAACTCCTCCTTCTCGAGTTCCTTCTTCTTGTCCTTGTCCTTCTCCTCCTTGATCTTCTTCTTTTGCTCATCTTCCCACTTCTTCAGGGCCTCGGCGTGCTTCTCGCGGGCCTTCTTCACCTTCTCGAGGTGCTTGCGGCCCTTGTCGAGCGCGTCGCGGAAGGCCTTCCGGC
Source organism: uncultured Planctomycetales bacterium (assembly GCA_964653725.1). Lineage (GTDB taxonomy): Bacteria > Planctomycetota > UBA1135 > UBA1135 > CAZZHK01 > CAZZHK01. Next base: position 47,766 of record CAZZHK010000003.1, read on the forward strand.
CCGAGGAGCCGCTCGAAACGCTCATCGCCAGGTAGACGGCGTCGCTGCGGATCATCTCGTCGGCCACGTCGCCGACCGGCTTGACCCAGGCCGAGCGGCCCGGCGCGCCTTTTCCTGTGGGATAGAGCACCAAGCTGGTGATCCCCGCCTCGAGCGCATCCGTGTAGACGCGCTGATGGGGATAAAACTCCTCGCTGATCCGGATCTCCGGGTGCGTGCCCGAGTAGCTGCCGTCCACGCCGGCGCGCGAGCGCGCATGGACGAAGCCGGGGGTGACCCACGAATCGGAGGCGTCGATCACGCGCGCGGTGCCCGGCACCTCGAGGTGCCGCCCCACGTCCTCGATCACGCCGTCCCGGATCAGGATCACGGCGTCCTCGATGCGCTCACCGGTCCCCGTTTCCAGGATCCCGCAGCGCACCGCCACCAGGTCGCCGTCGGACGGCACACGTGTCGTCGCGCCGAGCGCGAGGGAAGCAAACAGGAGTGTCAGTGTTTTCACTTGTCTCAATACCTCTGGCCGTCGCGGATGCGGTCGTAGACCAGCACTCCGCGGATCAGTGCCTTGTCCACCCGGGACCGGGGGTCCACGGGCGGACCGGAATGGAAGACGACATCGGCGTCCTTGCCCGGCTCCAGTGAGCCGACCCGGTCGCCGATGCCGATCTGGAGGGCCGGGGCGAGGGTCAGCGCGCGCAGAGCGTCCTCGTCATCGAACCCCCAGCGGGAATTCATGGCCGCCTGGAGCGACAGCTCCTCGGGCGGGATCACGTTGGCGTCGGTGTTGATGGAGATGTCCTCCACCCCCGCCGCCGCGTAGGAGGCCGCAATGCCGAGGACCTGGCCGTTTCGATTGAAGTTCAGGTCGAAGTTGCGCGGCCCCAGATTGACCGGCACCCCCAGCTCCGCCAGCGCAGGCGCCGCGTGGTAGCCGTTGAAGGTGCCGTGGCTGACGATGGTCCAGAGCCCGTAGGCCTCGAAGAACATCCGCGCGGTGGACCGGACGTCGCGGCCGCCCGCCGTGTGGATCAGGACTGGGCACTCGCGGCGAAACAGCGCCGCCAGATGGTCCAGGTCGCGGCGCGCGGGCGTCGCGGGATCGGACTCCACTGCCGCCGCGTAGTCGCGGGCGTCGCTGAGGAAGCGGTGCAGCATCCAGCTCATCCCCATCCGCGAGGCACCCAGGTCGCCGCCGCGCCGCTCGGGGTTGTAGCCCTGTGCCACCTTCATGGCACCCAGAGGCCTGTACTGCATCTCCTCCACCGTGGCCGGTCCCAGGCTCAGGATCGCCCCGAAGCCGCCAATGTTCGACCCCGATCCGGGGATCCCGAGGATCGATGTGACGCCGCCGGCGATCGCGCCCTTGATGTTGTCGTTGCGCGGCCAAACGGTGTCGAGAACACGCAGTTCGGGGTTGTCTGGGTGGACCGAGTCGTTGATGTCGCCCCACCCGCCGGTCTGGATGTGGCTGTGCAGGTCCACCATCCCCGGCACCGCCCATGCGGGGCCCATGTCCCAGGCCACGTAACCTTCCGGCGTCGCGCGGCGCGGTCCGACCGCCTCGATCCGGCCGTCCCGGACCAGGATCGTGGCGTTGTCCACCGGAGCGCTGCTGACCAGGACGGCCTTGGCCACATGGACCGCCAGCCCGGGCCCTCCCGGCTCGCCGGGGGCCTGTGCGAGGGCCAGCAGAACGACGGCAAGCATCAGTGCCTCTGCCCGTCCCGGACGGCGTCATAGGCCAGGCCGCCATTCACCCAGGTCGACCGCACGTGGGAGCGCGCATCCAGCGGGTTGCCGGAAAACACCACCAGGTCGGCGTCCTTGCCGGGCTCGATGGACCCCAGCCTGTCGCCGAGGCCGATGGCCCGGGCCGGCATGATGGTGAGCGCCTTGACCGCCGCCTGGGCGTCAAGGCCGAGCCGCTCGGACATTGCGGCCTGCAGGAACAGGTCCTCCTGCGGCACCACAGGGGAATCGGTGTTGATCCCCAGCTTCTCGACTCCGCCGTCGAACCAGCCGGCAGCTGTGCCGACCATGCGGCCCTCCCAGCGGATGGCGCCGGGATCGAAGGTCCGGGGACCGTGGATCACGTAAAGATCACGCTCGACGTAGAGCGGCGCGTTCTTCCAGCCGTCGAACGTCGAGTGGTCCAGGATGGTCCAAAGGTCGAACTCGTCGACCATCATGCGCGCCGTCATCTGGACGGTCCTGAATCGCTGGCTGTGCAGCGCCACAGGCACCGTCTTGTCGAACAGCCCGCGCATGTAGTGAAGGCTCGCGTCCATCTCCGGCCGCTCCGCGCGGTCGCCGGAGCCCCAGGCGTCCCACTCGGCTGCGTAGTCGCGACCGTCCTTCAGCGTCTCGCGCAGGAGCCAGCACATGCCCATCGGGCCCAGGCCGATGCCGCCCTCGCGGCGGCGGGGGTTGTTGCCGCCCTGGGCCACCTTGACCGCGCCGGGAAGCGGCAGGCCGTCGGCGCCGCGCCGCAGGGTCATGTCCTCGACGGTGCGGCCGGTGGTCTTCATCAGCGTCCCGAAGCCGCCCATGTTGGTCCCTGACCCGGGAATGAACAGCACCGTAGTGACGCCGCCGGCCAGCCCGCGCTCAAGTTCAGGGTTGCCGGGGTCAACGAAGTCCCATGTCCGGAGCCCCGGGTTGGCTGGGTTGATCGAGTCGTTGATGTCGCGCATCGAGCCGCCGACATGGCAGTGCAGGTCGACGAAGCCGGGCACCAGCCAGGCGTCGCCCAGATCCATCACCTCGGTCCCCTCTGGGATCGCCACCGACCCTGCGGGGCCGACCGCCGTGATTGCGCCCGCCGCGATCACGACCACGCCGTCGTCCACCGCCCCCACACCGTCGGCGCAGGTAAGGATCTTGGCGGCGCGCAGGGCCACGGCCCCGTCGCCGGGCGCGGCATCGCCGGACCCGATCAGGCCCAGCAGGAGGACGAGTAGTCCGTTCATCAGTAGCGCTGGCCGTCCCGGGCCGCGTCGTAGACCGCACGGCCCTCGATCCAGGTGGTCACCACGCTGGACCGGGCGTCCAGGGGGTCGCCCGTGAACAGGACCAGGTCAGCGTCCTTGCCCACTTTGATCGAGCCGATTCGGTCCGCCACGCCCATGGCGCGGGCCGGGACGATGGTCAGCGCGCGCAGGGCGGCGTCGTGAGGCAGCCCGGTGCGTGCTGCCAGCGATGCCTGCAGGAAAAAGTCCTCCTGAGGGAGCACCGGAGCGTCGGTGTTGACGCCCAGTTCCGTCACGCCGCCCTCGTACCACGAATTGGCGGTGCCGCGGAATACGCCCTCGTAGCGCATGGCCCAGGGGTCGTACACCCGCGGACCGTGGATCACGGGGATGCCGCGCTCGGCGTAGACCGGTGCGTTCTTCCAGCCGTCGAACGTCGAGTGGTCCAGCACCACATCCAGGCCGAATTCGTCGTGCAGCATACGGGCGGTCATCTGCACGACCTGGAAGATCTGGCTGTGGACCGCCACCGGATACTCGTGGCCGAACAGACCCCGCATGTACTCCAGGTTGGTGTCCACCTCCGGCTGCTCGGCGGCCTTGCCAGCCTCCCAGGCGGCCCAGAGGTCCGCGTAGTCCTTGCCGCGCTGCAGGGTCTGGCGCAGGCCCCAGTTCATCCCCATGCGTCCGCGGCCGATGTTGCCGTCGCGGCGCTCGGGGTTGCCGGCCTGGGCGATCTTGAGGGCGCCCGGCCGCACCGCACCGGTCTCGTCGGTGCGCAGCGACATGGCCTCGACCGACTCCCCGGCCGTCTTGATGAGTGTCCCGAAACCGCCCATGTTGGAGCCGGACCCGGGGATGAACAGGGTGGTCGTGACGCCGGCGGCAATGCCGCGCTCCAGATCCGGGTTGCCCGGGTGGACCACGTCCCAGTTGCGGAGCCCCGGATTGGTCGGGTTGATCGAGTCGTTCAGGTCGCCCGACCGCCAGGAACCCACGTGGCTGTGCAGGTCCACCAGGCCCGGTGACAGCCATCCGCTGCCCCCGTCGATCAGCGGTGCGCCTTCGGGCAGCTGCAATTCGGTGGCCGGTCCGATCCAGGCGATGCGCCCGTCCCGCACCAGCACGGCGGCGTTGTCGATCGTGCCGCCCTCCGCGTCGCAGGTGACGACCTTGGCCGCCGTGACGGCAAAGGTGTCAGACCCCCCGCCCAGGCCCGCGAGCAATGCGAGGGTCAGGATCATTCGACGACCTCGCCGCCCACCAGCACCTCCAGGATCCGGCTCGACATGTCGAACGGGCGGCCCGACAGGACCACCAGGTCGGCGTCCTTGCCGCGCTCGATCGAACCGAGGCGCTCCGCCACTCCGAAGGTCCGGGCCGCGTTCAGGGTCAGCGACCGGAGCGCGTCATCGGGGTTCATGCCGGCCCGCACCGCCGCGGCTGCAGTCAGCCGCAGGAAGCGGCCGGTTTCGTCCGCGCCGCTCTGGAACATCACCGGGATGCCGTGCCGAGCCAGGACCGGGCCGGGCACCACCTTGGTCAGATCGGGACGGCGAATGGCGACCGATACCGGCAGGATCACCGAGGCGCCGGCGGAAGCCAGCTCGTCGGTCATGCGGAATGCGTCTTCCGCCTGCAGCAGGACCAGACGCACCCCGAATTCGTCGTGGAACACCCGCAGGCAGCGCTCGATCTCGTCGGTGCGCTCGATGTCCACCACGGCGGGGATGGCGCCGGCGAACAGGGCCTTGTAGGGCTCCAGATCGTCCTTCTTGGACGGCTTCTTCGGCATGCCCTTCGGGGTCTTCTCCCGCTTCGGCTTGTCCTCCTCTTCCTCCTCCTCGGGCGGGCCGATGATCCGGGTCGCCTCGAAACCGCCGCGCAGTGAACTGCCCAGCGACACCGTGCCCTCCATGTGATCCTCCGAGTCCACGCGGCCTTCCACGCGGCCGTCGCCGTGCGGCGTGGCGAACGTGAAGGCCAGAGTCTTCTCGTCGGCGTCCCAGGTGGCGTCCAGCAGGGAGGACTCGGCCACGTCCAGCTGCGCGGAGGTGACGCTGCCGAGCAGGCCGTCGACGCCCTTCTCGCGCCGCAGATGGAAGACCAGGTTCAGGCCGTCGGCCAGCGCAACGGGAAGGACCGGACCCGCGTGGTCCGTCCCGCAGCCGCAGATGTCGTCGTCCTCGCGGTCCACAAAGCCGGCAATGTCGGCCGAGGCCTCCCAGGTCCCTGTGACGGGATCCGGCTCTTCCTTGTCCTTGTCCTTCTTCTTGTCGTCCTTCTTCTCCTCTTCCTTCTTCTCCTCTTCCTTCTTGTCGTCCTTCTTCTCCTCGGGCTTGGCGCCGTTGGCGGCCGCTTCCTCGGCCTGCTTCTTGTTCCACTCGACGATGTCGGTCTCGTACTTTGCCCAGCTGTCGACATAGGCCTTGCCGCTGCCCAGCACCTTCCGGAACGAGGCCTCCTTGGTCGCTCGGCCGGAGCCTCTCCACGAGTACTTCAGGGCCGCCAGGTCCTCGACCACACGGTCGTCGCCCCTGGTCTTCACCACGGCGAACCGCGTCCCCATGCCGTCCGCACCGCGGGTGGTCATCGCCACGCTGGTCACGCCGCCCTCGGCAAGCGCTTCCCAGTCGGGGTTCTCATCGTTGATCGCCTCCGTCAGGTCCACGCCGGCCTTCTTGGTCGAGAATCGGGCCAGGTCCATGTGGCTCTGGGCGTCGATCAGGCCCGGGATGATCACGGCATCGGGTCCGTAGTCGCGCACCTCGGCGCCCAGCGGACGGCCGACGTCCCGGCCCAGCCCGCGGATCTCGCCGCCCTCGACCAGCACTTCGGCACCGCCGGTGATGGCCTGGCCGTTGACCGGAAGAACGGTCCCGGCGCGCAGCACCAGAATGCGGCTGGAGTCCTTCGAATTCTCCCACGCGGTCTCGCCACCGATCCAGGTCGACTCGACCCGCGAGTTGGCGGCCATCGGCGGTCCGGACAGGACCACGAAGTCGGCGTCGAGGCCCGCCTCGAGCGATCCGATGCGGTCGTCCACGCCCAGGATTTCGGCCGCGGAAGAGGTGACGCCTCGCAGCGCCACATCGGCGTCCAGACCCTGGCTGGCAGCGAAGCCGGCCAGCATCAACAGGTCGTAGGCGGGACGTGCGGTGGGGCCGCTGCTGCCTGACCTGCCGGAGAACAGAACCTGGATCTGGCGCTGGCTTCGCTGGTCCTGCGCGGCTGCCTGGGCCGCGGCGGGCGCCGGTCCCCCGGCGATCGCGATCGGCACGCCCGCCTCCGACAGCACGGCCGCCACGTCGAGACGGACCTCGTCCCGGTTCTGCTCGACCAGGCCGCCCGGATACCAGGAGCCGGGCCGCAGCGGGATCTGAACCACAACGGGGAAGCCGGTGTCGGCGATCTCGTCGGCCAGCAGATGGCCCTCCTGCGCGCCTTCCAGCACGATCTCGAGCCCGAACTCGCGGGCCAGGCCCAATGCGGAACGGATCGACGCGACGTCCGCGCAGCCGATTCGCCAGAGGCCGTCGCCGCCCTCCTGCAGCGTCCCGTCGCGAAGCGCACGGCGCAGCGCCATGAAGGCGCCCATCCGAGACGACGGCAGCTGCGGCTTGGCGCCGCGGACCGGGTCGTCGCCTGTCGGCGGCAGCGGCGGCGTGTACTTGTCCGGTGCTCCCTCGGCCGGGTCGCCGACCTGGACCTGCAGGCCCGCATTGCGCGCCACCATGCGTCCGGCCGCCGGGCCGCCCAGCTTGGCCACAGCGCCGCGGCCCGACACGAGCCGGCCGCTGCCCGGCGTCAGGTACACGGAGGTGACCCCGTGCATCAGGTATAGGTCGTAGTTGCCGTAGGGATCAAAGGCGTCGGCGGCGAAGATGTCGGTGCGGATCGTGTCCTCGCCCACTCGATCGCGTTCGGGCAGGCTGGAGCCGGCGGCCACCAGGCCCGGCAGGATCCAGCGGTCGCCCAGATCGATGACCTCGGCCCCGTCGGGAACCTGCAGGCCCGATGCCGGGCCGGCGGCCAGGACCTTGCCGTCACGGATCAGCAGGACGGCATCGGTGATGGTCCGTTGGCCGTCGAACATATGGCGGGCCTTGAGCGCGACGGTGCCGACGTCGCCGCTGATGTCAGCGGTGCCCAGCAGGGGCGCAACCGCGAGGAGAACCAGCGGCATCACTCGCCACCCTCCAGCACGCGCTTCAGCCGCGCATCATCCGTTCGGTCGTACGCGACCTTGCCCTCGATCAGGGTCTTCTCGACCCACGTGGTCGCCTCGAGCAGGCTGCCGGTCATGAGCAGCAGGTTGGCGTCCTTGCCGGCCTCGATCGTGCCGATCCGGTCGCCCAGGCCCAGCATGGCGGCCGGGGCCGTGGTGATTGCGGCCAGCGCGTCCGCCTCGGAGATGCCCTCTGCGATGCAGCGCCCGGCCTGGAACCACAGGTAGCCGTCGCCCCTGGTGCTGCTGCCGCGGGCCAGCGCGAAGGGGACGCCTGCGTCGTGGAACACGCTCGGCACGAAAGTCTCCGTCACCTCCTCGGTGATCGGATCGCGCTCGGAGTAGGTCAGCGCGGAGGAAAGCACGACCGGCCGGCCGCTCGCCTTCAGCGCGTCCACCGCCTTGAAGCACTCGGCGCCCAGCACGAATGTGGTGCGGGCCAGGAAGCCGTTGTCGGTCGCGATGTCGATGCCGTTCTGGACGTCCATCGCGCTGCCGCAGTAGACGAACGCGTCCATTTTCCCCTTGGACAGGTCGTTCAGCGCACGCCACTTGACGTCGAGGTCGGCCGACTCGACCGCCTCGGCCTCCTTCTCGCCCTTTTCCATGGCCTCCTTCTCCTTCTCGTTCGCGGCAACCTCGAGCTCGTAGGCCAGGGTGCGGAACGCCTTGCGGAGCTCGGCCATCTGGGTCATCCGCGTGAAGCCGCTCTTGGGGCTCACCGAGATCTTCATGCCTGCCACCGGGCGGACGGTCATGTCCTCCACAGTCAGGCCAGCGGGCCGCACGATCATTCCGGTGCCGCCGACCACCGTGTTGTTGCCCTGGATGACGAGCATCGTGGTCACGCCGTCGCGCCGGCTGTCCTCGAAGAAGAAGGACGACGGGTCCACCGCGTCCAGCACGCTGATGAACGGCGTGACCGGGACGTTCTCGTTGGCGGTGTCCAGGCCGCGGCTGTTGTGGGCCTCGACCAGGCCCGGATAGACCGTGTCCGCCTCGTGGACGACGGCGTCCCAGGGCGCTTCAAGGTCGGCGCCAACCGCCGCGATCCGGCCGTCCTCGATCAGGATCACGCCGTTCTCGATGGTCTCGCCGGTGCCCGTCACGATGCGCTTCGCCTTGACGGCGACGCGATCCTGAGCGGCATCGGCCGCTTGGACGGGAACGGACAGGACGGCCGCGAGGGCCAGGGCAGTCTGCAGTCTCATCACTTCTTCTCCGCTTGCTTCGACCCCGCCGACGGGGCCTCGAACACCACGTTGCCATCGATCACCACGACGACCGGCCGGGCGGCGGCCGAGAAGGGCTCGCCGTTCCAGATCACCAGGTCGCCGTCCATGCCGGGCTCGAGGGAGCCCAGGCGGCCCCCGAGGCCGAGAATGCCCGCGGGGGTGCTTGTTGTCGCCCGGACGACGTCGTCCAGGCCCATTCCATGCCGGCGCGCGAATGTGCCCTGCACGGGCATCCCCTCGCTCCGGAAACTGTCGCCTGCGCTGAGCGCGGTCGTGACCCCGGCGCCCAGCAGGCGCGCCGCGGATTCCAGGACGGCCTCCTCGCCGTCGCCGCTGAGCCGGTCGAAGTGCGGGTAGGTGCGGATCGGGCCGACGATGCAGCGGACCTGGCGGTCACGGAGCAGGTCGGCGGCCCGGAAGGCCTCCTGGCCCTCGACCAGCACGAAGGGCGGCAGGTCGAGCTCGTCGGCCAGACGCACCGCCGTGCGGACATCGGTCTCCTTGCGGGCGCGGATGCGCAGCGGCATCTCGCCGCCCAGAACCGACGCCAGCCGGGCGCCGGCGGCGTCCGGGGTGCGGCCACGGGAGGCGTCCTCCTTGGCCTCGTAGAAGGCCTTGCGGAACGCCCACACCACGCCCATGCGGGTGGTCGGCCGCCGCGTGTTGAAGCGCGGGGTCCCGCCCCAGGGCGACGAGTTGCCGCTCGAGGGCTCCGACCCCATGGTCGCGCAGAGCATGGCGGGCGCCTCGATCAGGCGCGCCACTCCGCCGTCCGGGCCGCCGGTCTTGAACACCGCGCCGGCTCCGCCAATGACATTGCGGCCGCTGGGGCCCACGAACACGGTGGTCACGCCGCTGCGGCGCAGCACCCGGAAGTCGTCGGAGGTGACGTCCACCTGGGGCGTCACATCCACAGCGGGGGTGATCTCCTCGCCCTCCTCCACGCCCGACCCGATCCGGCCCGCCCGGCTGGCGGCCTCGATCAGGCCCGGGGTGACGGTCACGTTCTCCAGCTCGATGACACGGACCCCGCCGGGCGCACTGCCGCCGGTCGAGACCGACGCGATGCGGCCATCCTTGATGACGATGGTGGCCGGCGCGATCACTCGGCCGTCGCCCAGGTGCGCGGCGTCCGCCTTCACGACCAGGTCTCCGCCCACCTTTTCGGCGTCGCCGCCGATCAGGGCGGCCAGCGCCAAACTCCATGCTGCTGCGGTGATCATTCGCCTGCCTCCTCCCGGACCCATGCCGGGGCGCCGTCGATCCAGACCTCCTCGATCCGGCTCCCCAGGTCGATGGGGTCGCCGGTCAGGAGCACGATGTCGGCGTCGCGGCCCTTGCGCAGGGTCCCGACCCGGTCGTCGATGCCGAACCACTCGGCCGGCACGCGGCCCAGCCCGGCTTGCCCCGTGGCGGGGCTCATGCCGCCCCGGACTGCCACGGCGGCGGTGAAGCGCGCCGTGGTCGCGTCGTGGCTCGGGTGATGAGAGGCGAAAGCGGTGGCGATGCCGGCCTCCTCCAGCAGGCCGCCGATCCGCGCGTTGCGGGGGCTGACCGTCGACGAGAAGGGGCCCAGCACCACGCCGACGCCGGCTTTCTTCAACTGGGGGATGGCCCGGTCGGCCCGGTAGGCCTGGGCCACAAACACCCGTGCTTCCGCGTAGTCGGTCGCGAGGCGCGCGGCCGCACGGGCCTCCGCGTCGGCCTCGCAGGACACGACGAGCGCGCGCCGGCCGCGCGCCATCACGCCCCATTCGCCATCGCCTCCTTCCAGCCGCGCTCGGACCTCGCGCAACGCACCCATCAGGCTGGTGGGCTTGCGGTCGCCGCGGAACGCCGACTTGGAGAAGGACATCGTCTGGTAGGCGCCGCGGCTGACGATCCGGTCGTCGCCGCCAGTCTTGACCGCGCAGGCCAGGCCGCCCACCGGGCTGTCCCGGTCGGGGGCCAGCAGGGCGGTTGTCACGCCGGCGCGCAGCAGCTCGTCCCACTCGTCGCTGGCCGGATTCCATGCGTCGACGGCACGCGCGTCGGGGCGGAAGGGCTCCTTGCCCTCGCCCAGTTCGTTGCCGCCGCCTGTCGCCACCTGGGCGTCGACGAAGCCGGCGCAGGCGGTCAGGTTCGGACGTTCGATCACGTCCACGCCGGGCGGCAGCTTCAGGTCGGAACCGAAGTCGACGACCTTGCCGTCCCGGATCCACAGCAGCGCGTCCTCGTGGATGCTGCCGTCGCCGACCAGCAGAGTGCCGACGCGCAGGGCCTGGCCCGGATCGTCTTCGCCGCTCTGCATCGCGGCGACCAGCGGCAAAGCCGCACATGCCACCACCGATTTCGTCAGGAAGGACCTCACAGCTGCACCTCCTCGCCGTTGATGAAGACGCGCTGGACCCGGCTGCCGCTCCTCAGCGGGTGGCCGGTCCACAGCACGAAGTCCGCGTCCTTGCCCGGCTCCAGGCTGCCGAGCCGGCCGCCCACCCCCGCGGCGCGGGCCGCGTTCAGGGTGATGGCCGACAGCGCGCCGGCCTCGGACAGCCCATGCGGCATTGCCTGGGCGGCCCGCAGTGCCAGGAAGCGCGAATCGCCTCCGGCGGTGATGGCCACCGGAATGCCGGCGGCCTCCAGACGGCCGGCCAGCGCCGGATCGTGGTCCTGCAGCACCCCGCGCCGGGAGCGTTCGGTCAATTCCACCGGGCCCAGCAGCACCGGGATGCGCCGCCCTTCCAACGGCTCGAGGTCCCCGGCGAGGCCGGTCGCGCCCACCAGGACCAGGTCTGCGCCCGTGTCCAGGGCGACCTCCACCAGCCCGTCGATCAGGCCGGCGTCATGCACCCAGACGCGCAGTGCGCGCCGCCCCTCGACCACCGCCAGCAGCGCGTCGCGGTCGGGGTCCGCCTTGGCGGGCTTCGGCTTCTTGGGAGGCTTGGGGTACTTGGTCTTCTTGGGCTCCTCGCCCTTCTCCTCCGCCTTCTTCCTGTCCTTCTCCTCCTTCTTCTTGGCCTTGTCCCAGTCCTCCCAGAACTCCTCGACCTCGTCGGCGTATTCCTCCATTTCTTCGACGGCCTTGGCCTGCTTCTCGCGGGCGCCCCTCGCCTCGCGAAGCTTCTTGGCCAGGGCGTCCAGCTCCTTGGTGGGCGCGAACGGGTCGGCGGGATCGTTCAGGCGTGAATTGAGAAGCGCGCCGCGGCGCACCAGCCAATCGTTCGCGGCCTCGCCGGGCCGGATCTTCACGACTGAGCTGGAGCAGCCGACCGGGCCGATGCTGCGCGGCGTGATGTGCGCGGCGGTGACGCCGGAGCGCAGCATCTCGCGGAACTGCTCGGCGGTGGCGTAGGCGTTGAAGTCCTCGAAGGTGTCGTGGCCGGGTCCCGACCGCCCGTGGTTGGTCGACCCGGTGGGCAGATAGGCCCCGGCGTCCACCAGTCCCGGCGAAAGCACCAGCCCGGTGCCGTCGATGCGCTGCGCCCCCTCCGGCACCTCCACATCCCCAGCGACCCCCACCGCGTAGATCGATCCGTCGCGGATCAGCAGGACGCCGTCATCGATGGCGTCGCCGGCGACCGGAAGGATCCGGGCACCTTCGACGACCACCCAGGTGGACGTGTCCTCAGAGCCCTCCTCTTGGAGGCCCAGGAACGGAAACGCGAATACGGCCAGGGCAGGGATGAAATTCACCCGCGTGCACCTCCTCCTTGATTGAACTTTTCGCCTCCCGCGCACGCGGGAAGTGGCGCAACCGCTATTCCATGGAAACAGTGCGCCGACAGGTCGGAGATCCTACTACGGACGGACATCCCGGCAACGCAGGAAGAAATCCCGCCTCTCAGCCGGCGGTGATGGCGATGCTGGCGGAGGCGCCGATGCGGGTGGCGCCGGCGGCCATCAGCGCCTCGGCTTCCTCGCGGGAGTGGATCCCGCCCGAGGCCTTGACGCCCAGGGCCGTGCCGACCGCACGCCGCATGAGAGCCACGTCCTCGACCGTCGCGCCGCCGCGCGAGAAGCCGGTCGAAGTCTTTACGTAGTCGGCGCCGGCCTCGCGGCAGAGGCGGCAGGCGCGCTCCTTCTCCTCGTCGGTCAGGAGCGCCGTCTCCAGGATGACCTTCAGCCGCGCGTGGCCGCGGTGGGCCGTCTCGGCCACCTGCGCCACGTCGTCGCGCACCTCGTCGTCGCGGCCCGACCGCAGCCAGCCCACATTGATCACCATGTCGATCTCGCGGGCGCCGTCGGCCACGGCGGCGTGCGTCTCGGCGACCTTGGCGGTCGTGGAGGCCGCGCCCAGCGGGAAGCCGACCACCGTGCACACCACCACGCCCGAGCCCTCCAAGGCCGTTGCGCAGCGCGCCACGTGGCAGGAATTGACGCAGACGCTGGCGAAGCGGAACTCGCGGGCCTCGGCGCAAAGCAGGTCGATCTCCTCGTCGGTCGCCTCGGCCTTGAGGATGGTGTGGTCGATGAAGGCCGCCAGATCGCCGGCCGACTTTGGGTTGCGGACGTGGAGCGCGACGCGATCGGCGCCAGCCGCCACGGCGGCACGCGGCCCGTCCTTGAGAGTCTCGGAGCAGTGGCTCCGGCAGCAACAGGGTTCCTCCGCCGCCGCTTCCACATGGGACGCGCCCTCGAGCGCGCTGATCTTCGCAACGCGCATCGCGTGGCGCTCCTCGCCCCCCTGCTCCGTGGTCAGGAAGGTCCGCACGACCTCGGGCGCGGCTTCGGTGCGTGCGCCCAGGCACAGGACATTGGCGAAGTTGTGCTCGCGGGCGTTCAAAGCGCTGGCCACGTCCGGGCAGAAGGCGGCACGCGCACCGGCGATCTTGTTGGCGGCCATCGCCGAGCCAATGCCGGCACCGTCCACCACCACCGCGAACTGCGCGCTTCCCTCGGCGACGCTCCGCGCCGCAGCGGCCGCCAGGTCGGGGTAGTCGACGGCGGCGTCCGAGTGCGTGCCCAGATCCGCCACGTCGAAACCCAGGCCTTCGATCACCGGGATGAGGGCGTCCTTCAGCTGCCTGCCGCCGTGGTCGGCCGCCACCGCCACAGTGCCGCTTTCGCGGACCACAGACGCCTCACGGTCCTCAAGAACGATGCCCCTCGTGGCAGCCAGGTCGCGCGCCAAGGCGGTCACGATCGTCCCTGCCGGCACCGCCACCACGCTGCCGGGCGCCAGCCCGCGCAGGTCCCGCTCGGTCATCAGCCTGGGTCCCTTGCCGCTCATAGCCCCCCGATCCTATCTGCGGTTTTGTCACATAGCCGCAGGAACGGCCCGTTTACGTCCCATAACGGACAGATTCCGCCCCCAGTTGCGGCTATGTGACAAAACCGCAAGAACCGGGGGGATCAGGAGAGGGTGGAGCCGCAGCCGCCGCAGAAGCGCGCGTCGGCGGGATTGCCGCGAGCGCAGCCGCCGCAACGGCGCGCGATGTCGGCGCCGCACGAGGTGCAGAACTTGTCGCGCTCGTGGTTCTCGCGGCCGCACTCGCCGCACAGGTTCTGCCGTTCACTGGGCAAACGCGTCGGCGCCGGCAGGTCCGATTCCAGGAACTCCGTCTTCTCGAGGGTGTCGGACCCTTCCGCGTTCCAGCGGACGCGGCGCCGCAGCATGGAGCCGCGGCACCACGCGTTGTGGCGCGAGCGGGGCGGCAGGGCATCGTTGCGGAGCTCGGTCCTGGCGTCGTCCTCCTCGAAGACGACGAAGTCGCGACGCACCAGGAAGCCGCCCACCGCGGCCAGGTAGCCCACATAGGACACCTCTCCCCCGTCACGGCCGCGCAGGATGGGCCGCAGCCGGTCCCATGCGAACGCGCCCTCGCGCAGGCCGGCCAGCGTCACCCAGCCGTCCTCCGCGCCGTTGCGCAAGAACCACCAGGCCACGATGTCAGGATTCGTGATCCGCCCCATCACGGGGTGGACCGTACACACCGGTTACCTCAATTACCAGATATGGAATCTGAGCTGCGGTTTTGTCACATAACCGCAACTGGGGGCGAAATCTGTCCGTTATGGGACGCAAAACCGCACTTATTGCGGCTATGTGACAAAACCGCAACTCAGAGGGTGAATTCGGGGATCGCCGCGGTCAGGAGGTCCACCAGGGCGGCCGCGGCCGTGCGGCCGGCCTCCTCCACCTCCTCGTGGCTGAGCGGCTCGGGCGAGGTGCCCGCAGCGCGGTTGGTGATCAGCGAGAGGCCCGCCACTCGCACCCCCAGGGCTCGCAGCGCCAATACCTCGGGCACGGTGGACATGCCCACAGCATCCGCCCCGAGCGCGGCCAGCATCCGGACCTCCGCCGGCGTCTCGTAGGTGGGGCCCGGCAGCGCCGCGTAGACGCCCGTCGCCATGGCCACCCCCACCGAGCGCGCCGCGGCATCGAGAGCCGCACCCAGCCCGGGGTCGTAGGCCGCCGACATGTCGACAAACCGCGTCTCGCCCAGCGGCTCCGCGCCGGCCACGGGGTTTGCGCCCGTCAGGTTGATGTGGTCGTTCAGACGCAGGAAGTCGCCAGGCCGCAGGTCGTCGCGGATGCCACCGGCGGCGTTGGTGACCAGCATGCGGCCGACGCCGAGGCCCGCCAGCGCACAGACGCCCGTGACGACGCGATCCACGCCGTGGCCCTCGTAGAGGTGGATGCGCCCCTGCATGACGGCCACGCGAACGTCGCGGCAGGTCCCGAACACGAAGCGGCCGGCGTGGCCGGGCACGGTCGATCCCGCCATGCCGGGCACGTCGGAGAAGGGGATCTCGGCGGCGTCCTCCAGGCCGTCGGCAAACGCCCCCAGCCCCGAGCCCAGGACCAGGCCCACGACCGGCTCGCCCGCACCGGCCTCTCTCAGCGCCGAGGCGGCGTCGTCGAGGATGTCCCAGCGACCGCTCACACCGCGCCCCCGATCAGGACGCCAGCCACCGCCGCGGTGAGCCACGACGCCAACGCGCCCGCGAACATCGCCTTGAGGCCCAGCTGGGCCAGGTCCGAGCGCCGCGAGGGCGCGATCCCGCCGATGCCTCCGATCTGGATCCCGATCGAGGCCAGGTTGGCGAAGCCGCACAGCGCGTAGGACGCGATCAGCGCCGTGCGAGGCGACAGCCCCTCGGCCGTCATTTCGCGCAGCGAGCCGTAGGCAATCAGCTCGGTCAGGACGATCTTCTCGCCCATCAGCCGGCCCAGCGCCGCGGCCTCGTCCCAGTGGGCGCCCATGGCCCAGGCCAGCGGCCGGAAGACCCACGCCAGGCAGTCCTGGATCGAGGTCCCGACCGGGTCCTCCACGCCTAGCTTGCCCAGCACCAGCACCACTCCGTCGCCCAGGCACCAGTTCACCAGCGCCAGCAGCCCCACGAAGGCGACCAGCATGGCCGCCACGTTCAGGAGCAGCTGCATGCCGTCGGTGGCGCCTCGCCCCAGCGCCTCGAGCGCGTTCTTGTCGGGCCGCGGCACCTCGATCTTCACGTCGCCTGCGGTCACCGGCGTGCCGTCCTCGGGCACCATGATCTTGGCGATCACCAGGCCGGCCGGCGCGCTCATGATCGAGGCCGCCATCAGGTGGCCCGCGATCCCCGGCACCGTGTCCGCCAGCATGCCGACATACATGGCCATCACGCCGCCGGCCACGGTCGCGAAGCCGCATGTCATGATGGCCATCAGCTCCGAGCGCGTCATCTCGGCCACGAACGGGCGCACCATCAGCGGCGCTTCGGTCTGGCCGACGAAGATGTTGGCGGCGCCGGACATCGTCTCTGCTCCGCTGGTCCCCATGGTCGACCGCATGACCTTTGCGATCCCGCGGATCACGACCTGCATGACGCCCAGGTGGTAGAGCACCGCCATCAGCGCCGAGAAGAAGATGATCGTCGGCAGCACCACGAAGGCGAAGTTCTGGAGCGGGCCCTCGATCACTCCGCCGCCAAATGACTTGAAGAGGAACGAGGCGCCCTCATAGGAGAAGCCCAGCAGCTTCTGCACTGCCGCGTCGGCGGCCCCGAAAAACGCTCTCCCGGCATCGGTCTTGAGGATCAGAAGCGCGAACACGAACTGCAGCCCCAGCCCCCAGCCGACCACGCGGCCGCTGATCCTGGAGCGGTCGGTCGAGAACGCCCAGGCCAGCCCCAGGAGGGCCGCCACACCGATGAGTCCCTGCAGGTCGTCCATGAGTCAGTCGCCGACCCGCTCGATCAATAGCCGACGCGGCTCGACGGTAGCGCCGGGGCCGGGAATGGAGAAACAGGCCCGCGCCGCGTCCACATGGGACTCCAGGTCGCCCGCCCCCTGCAGGGTGCAGAGCAGGTCGCCCTCCACCACCTCGTCGCCGGGCAGGGCGGCCATCACCAGGCCGGCGGCCGGGTCGATTTCGTCCTCGGCGCGCGCGCGCCCCGCGCCGATCGCCAGGCAGACCTTCCCCAGCCCGCGCGCGTCCACCGCCGCCACCGTGCCGAGCGCGCCGGAGCGGACCTCGACGCGTGCGTCGGGCGCCGCCAGCAGGGCCGGGTCTCCGACCGCCGCCGGGTCGCCGCCCTGGACCTCGACCATCGCGGCGAAGCGCTCGGCCGCCGCGCCGGAGTCGAGTGCGTCCGCCGCCGCCGAGCGGGCCGCGGCCTCATCGTCGGCCAGCCCGCCCAGCCGCAGCATCTCGCCGGCCAGCGCCACCACGACCTCGCGCAGGTCGCCAGGCCCGTGGCCCCCCAGGCAGGCCAGCGCCTCGGCGGTCTCCGGCGCGTTGCCGACCGCAAGCCCCAGAGGCCGGTCCATGTCCGTCAGCCAGGCGGCGCACCGCATGCCCATCTGCTGCGCCGTCGCCACCAGGTCCGCCGCCAGGGATCGGCCGCCATCCAGGTCCTGGAAGGCGCCGCCGCCGCACTTCACGTCCAGCACCAGCCCCTCCAGCCCCTCGGCCGCCTTCTTCGACAGGATCGAGGACACGATCAGCGGCCGGCATTCGACCGTCGCCGTCACGTCGCGCAGCGCGTAGAGGGTCCGGTCGGCGGGCGCCAGCCGATCGCCCTGGCCCGCCATCGCGAAGCCGAGCTCGTCCACGATCCCCCGGAAGCGACCAGGCTCCAGATCGGACGAGAAGCCGGGGATCGCGGCCAGCTTGTCCAGCGTCCCGCCCGTGTGTCCCAGGCCGCGCCCGCTGATCATCGGGACCCGCAGCCCGCACACCGCCGCGACCGGCGCAAGCGCCAGGCTTACCTTGTCGCCCACGCCGCCGGTGGAGTGCTTGTCCACGACCGGGGCGCCGTCCGCCCAGTCCATCACGTCGCCCGAGTCGCGCATGGCGCAGGCCAGGGCCGACGTCTCGACGGCGTCCATCCCGTTCAGGAAGACCGCCATCAGGAAGGCGGATGCCTGGTAGTCGGCGACCTCGCCTCTCGCGATCCCGCCCACGAAGGAGCGGATCGCCGCCGCGGGCAGCGTCTCGCCGTCGCGCTTGGCACGAATGACGTCCGCCGGCCTCACGAAGCGCGCCTCATTTGGTCAACTCTTCCAGGAAGGAGCTCCCGGGTCCATCCCACACGCCGCCGCCCAGCGCCTCGAACACGGTGGCGCCCAGATCGGCAAAGGTCGGCCGGGTCCCCAGGTCGCGGCCCTCGTCCTGGCCCGCGATGTGCGCCAGCACCGGGACGTATTCCCGGGTGTGGTCGGTGCCGCGCCAGGTGGGGTCGTTGCCGTGGTCGCCGGTCAGGATCACCAGGTCGCCCTCGCGCAGACCGCCCGCCTCGAGGGCCGCCAGGTCGTCGTCGAAGTCGCTCAGCCCGCCCGCATAGCCCGCCGGGTCCCGTCGATGGCCCCAGAGCATGTCGAAGTCGACCAGGTTCGCGAACACGAGCCCATCGTCGACCTCTTCGGCCAGGCCGCGGACCGCCGCCATCCCGTCGCGATTGCCCTCGGTGTGGATGCAGCGCGGCACGCCGCGCCCGGCGTAGATGTCGCCGATCTTGCCCACCCCGACCACGTCGACCCCGCCGGCCACCAGCGCGTCCAGCACGGTCGCTGCAGGCGGCTCCATCGAGAAGTCGCGGCGGTCATAGGTGCGCACATAGGCGCCAGGCTCGCCGACAAATGGCCGCGCGATCACGCGGGCCACCCGGCGCTCGTCCAGCAGGGCGCGGGCGGCCCTGCACCACCCATATAGGGTGTCCAGGGGCACGACGTCGGTGTGCGCCGCGATCTGGAAGACCGAGTCGGCCGAGGTGTAGACGATGGGCAGGCCTGCGGCAGCGTGCTCGGCGCCCAGCCGCTCGATGATCTCGGTTCCTGAAGCCGGCTCGTTGCCGAGCACCCCGTCGACCCCGGCCACCTCGCAAAAGGCCGCAATCAGGTCGTCGGGGAATCCGTCCGGAAAGGTCGTGAAGGCGTCGGAGACCGGCGCCCCCATCATCTCCCAGTGGCCGCTCGAGGTGTCCTTGCCCGCCGAGACCTCGGCCAGGCGCCCGAACGACGCCTGCGGGCGCCCCGGCTGCCCCAGCGAGGCCACGCCCTCGACGCAGCCCAGCCCCCAGGCCTCCAGCCGCGGCAGGGCAATGCCGCCCCCACCGACGGCGCCCAGCGTGTGGTCGAGGGTGTGAGCGCCGGCGTCCCCGAAGGCGTCCGCGTCCGGCAGGGACCCCACGCCCAGGCTGTCCAACACGATTACGAAGGCCCGGCGCCCCATGGCTGCCACCCTACAGCGTGGGCGGCAGCGGCGGCGGCGACTCGCCCGCGGCCAACTGCTCCCAGCGGCCCACCATGGCCGCCCGCCCACGGTCCTCGCGGCGCTCATAGGCCAGGTGCAGGTTGCGGAGCAGGCGCTGTAGGACCTGCAGCGGAGTGGCCGGCTCCAGCGGCACCTCCAGAGCCGGAATCCGGCGCTCGGCCAGGTATTGGTCGATCTGGCCCCTGTCCACGGTCCGGCCGCCATGGAACGGATCCACCCAGGGGCCCTCCGCGGCCGCGCCCGGCAGCCCCACCAGGAAGTGGCCGGGCAGGGCGATCCCGGAGAACTCCACGCCGATCCGGCGGCCCAGGAACAAGTAGACCAGCGACAGGGTGATCGGGATCCCGGTCCGCGAATCGATCACGCGATCCATCAGGCAGTTGGACGGATCCTCGTAGTCCTCGTGGCTGCCCGAGAAGCCGAGCGCCCCGAACATCTCCGAGCGCATGGCACGCACCACCGCGTCCATCTCGCGGCTCGGCCCCAGCCGCCGCGCCACCTGGTCGGCCATCTCGTCCAGCAGCCCCGAATAGTGCGCCCGCACGCATCCCGGATTCACGATCGAGGCGATCAGCAGAGAGCCCTCCTCCAGATCCACGTCCTCGCCGCAGGCCGCCAGGAAGTCCTCGAAGGCCTTCTCGTTCTGGCCGGCGCGGATCCGGTTGAGGACCCGGGTGGCGCGCTTCGCCAGCACGGGGTCCGGACTCTCCGTCGCCATTTCCAGGGCGGGCACCGCCTCGGCGCCCATCGAGATGAGCGTCTCCGCGCACACCTTGAACACGTGCCGACTATCGTCCGACAGCAGACTGATGATGGAGTCGATCGGGTGGGAGGTCACTCAGGCCGCTCCTGCAGTCGCCGCACCACGCTCTCCAGCGCGTCGTCCAGCGGCCCCGGACGATACCCGAGTTCCGCGGCGGCCTTGGCGTGCGAGCCGTACATGAACCACGTGGCGGTGCGCGCCAGGTCGCTGGTGAACGGCGGCCTGGCGAGCCCCAGCCGCTCGCCCACGGCCAGCACCGGCGCCAGCGAGGCCCACACGACCGCCGGCAGCACCCGCGGCACGCTGCCGTTCCGGCCGGCCATCCGCGCGACACGCTCGAACAGCTCCGCGTGGAGCAGGTTCTCGGCGCACAGCAGGTAGCGCTCGCCGCTTTGCCCGCGCTCCAGGGCCCGCAGATGGCCGTCCACGACATCGTCCACACCGACTCCGTTGGCGCCGCCCGGCGGCAGGAACGGGACCCGACCGCTCATCACGCGCTGGACATAGGCGGCCGAGTTCTGGCGGTCCCCGGGTCCGAAGATCACCGAAGGGTTCACGATCACTGCGTCCAGGCCGTCCGCCGCCGCCGCGCGGACCTCACGCTCCGCGTCCCGCTTGGTCGCCAGGTAGCCGATGGTGATCTCGTGGTCGGGCCGGCCCTCCTCGACCTCGTCGTCCGGGCCGCTCGCCGGCCCGATCGCCGCGATCGAGGACGTGTGGACCAGTCGTCCCACCCCCGCCTGCAAAGCCCCCCGGCAGACCGCGCGAGAGCCTGCCACGTTGACGCGCTGCATGACCGCCCGATCGCGCAGCGACCAGCCGATCACCGCGCCGACATGGAAGACGGCGTCGCAACCGTCGGCCGCACGGGCCATCCGCTCCGCATCGAGGCCGTCCAGGTCCCCCTCCACACACTCCGCGCCCAGGGCCAGCAGGTGGCCGAGATCGCTGGACGCGCGGTGCAGCGCCCGCACCACCCAGCCCTCCTCGGCCAGGCGCGCGGTCAGCGCGGTCCCGACAAAGCCGGTGGCGCCGGTGACGAGGGCTCGGCGGGTCACGCGGCCATTCTAGGCGTCCCAAGCCTCCGGCATTCGGTGAGTTACCCCAACCGTCGAAGCGGGGTACTCTATGCGTAGGCGCTTTCCGACTTTCTGCCATGACGTTGCGTTCAGGGCGCTCAAGCCCCCTGAGCTCGATAAGGAGCACCGTACTTGCTGCAATTCCCCCGTCTCGTCGTCGTTTCCGCATTGCTGGCCGCCCCCGCGGCCGCGCAGTCCGTGACGACAAATGGCATTGCCGTCACTCCCGACGGCAGCACGCTGCTGGTCGTCAACCAGGACAACGACTCGGTCTCGTTCGTGGACCGCATGTCCGGCACCCTGCTGGCGGAGGTGCCGGTCGGCGTCAAGCCGCGCCACATCGCGATCACTGCCGACGGCGCCAAGGCCTACGTCACCAACAGCCGCGGCAACGTGCCGTTGGACCGCACCTTCCTCAACTTCACCGGCTTCGAGGTGTTCGGCACCGTCTCGGTGATCGACGTGGCCGGCCAGGCCGTCACCAAGACGATCCTGGAAGTGGGCGTCGAGCCGCACGGCGTGGTGATCGCGCCGAGCGGCCAATGGGCCGCGGTGACCGGTTTCCGCAGCGCGGACGTCACCTTCCTGGACACCGCCGCCGATGCCGTGATGTTCGCCTACCAGTATCCGCGGAACATGGGCAATCCGCCCGCCGGCATGACTTCGGCCGACCTGGACGCTGACGGCGACCGGATCGCCGACCTGGAATACCCGCGTGGCATGTCCCTGACGCCCGATGGACAAAAACTGTTCGTCGCGCACACGAAATCGCCCTGGATCAGCGTGCTGGACATCGCCACGGATGCCACCGGCATGGCGGTCGGAGCTTCGCTGTCCTCCAAGATCCACATAGACGTCTACGACAACGAGGACACGGCCGGCAATCCAATTCGCGTCCAGACGGTCAGGAGCCAGGGCGACCCGCGCTGGCTCGAGGATGTGACCCTTGACCCTTCCGGAACGATCGCGTTGGTGCCGCACGTGCTGCACAATGCCCAGTTCGACACCACGTTCGACTTCGGCAGCACGCCTGCGTTCGCCAACCGCGTCTATCCTGCCCTGACTTTCATCGATGCGATGAACGAATCGTTCGAATGGCGCAATGACGGCTCCGATCCTTCGGATGAGAGTTCCCGCCTGCAGCATGAACTGTCCCAGTCCAACAACCCAACCTCGTTTGTCGCCTTCGGCACCGCCAACCGCGGCTCAGGCAACTATCGCGTCTCCCTGATGGCGGACTCCGCGCCGGTCCAGGGGACCACGCCGGTTCTCCAGGTCCGCGGGGCCGTGGGCGGCACCATCGGCATCCTTGCCCTTGGCACCACGGAGCTGGATCTGCCCGTCCTGGATGCGCACCTGTACACGCTCCCGGTCGTCGTCGTCCCGTTCGTATGCGGCGGTGCCGCAGGCGCCGCGGGCGCGGGGTCCGTGGACATCCCGATTCCGGTCGGCACGGCTGCCGCACTGGCCGGATCCGAAGTCATCCTTCAGGCGGCGGCCCTGGACGCCGGGGCGCCGTACGGCCTGGCCGTCAGCAACGGCCTCAAGGCCGTGCTCGGACCGGACGGGACCCAGACTCCCGATGACGCGTTCCCCTACCGGATCGCCCAGCCCAGCCGCATCGCGTTCACCACTTCCGGCAACGGAGCCGTGCTCCTGAACCGGGCCAGCGAGGACTTCGTCATTCACTACAACGACTTGTCTGACCCCTCCAAGGACGTCGAGCACTACGGCATGTGGCCGCGCCGGGACATCCCGCGGCCCGAAATCGCCGGACTAGACGACCCCTCGCGCATGGTGGGCGACACGCCCGTCGCCATGCTGCTCATCGAGGACCCCGACACGCCCGAGGAGGACGCCTTCCTCTACATCGCCAACGAGGTCAGCCGCGACCTTTCGCGCCTGAAGGTCGATTTCGAGACCTGCTCAGTCACGTCGCTGGGGGACCGGATCCCGCTGGTCACGAACGACCACTTCACTGACTCGCAGCGGCGGGGCAAGGAGATTTTCACGGACGGGTCCCGATCCCAGACCACAGGCAACTTCAACAACTCCTGCGAGGGCTGCCACTTCGAGGGCAACGACGACGGCACCGTCTGGGACCGGCCGGCTGGCCCGCGTTCCACCAACCAGCTGCACGGCGGTGCCTTTGCCACCGGCTACATGCTCTGGAAATCCGGCCGGCTCAACCTGGGCGAGACCGGCCCGATGTTCGGCGGAGAAAACGGCGGCACAGGAGTCTTCACCGACGACGAGCAGGACGCATTGACCGCCTACCACGAAATGGTCCCTGTGCCCCTCAACCCCAACACCCACAACGGGCACCTGAGTGCGCTGGCTGCGCTGGGCCGCGACCTCTATCACGGCCGCAACGACACCGGCCTGAATCCGACCCTCCGCCACGCGGCCTGCAACGAGTGCCACCCGGACATCGACATCGACGCCGTGCCGCCGCTGGAGCTGATGTACACCAAGGACCTGATCGCGATCATGGACCCGGCATTGCCTCCCACAGAGCAGGACCCGTGTGTCGTGCTGGCCGAAAACCTGATCGGCAATGCCTTCAAGGATGTCAACTCGGGCGTGAATGTCGACCTGGTGAACAACGCAACCGGCGATCCCATCCCCGACGGGATCCCCGATGTGGACCGAAACCTGGACGGCATCCCCGACCTGGAATCCTACGATCCTCTGCACGCGGACCTGGACGACGGCTTCTTCCGGGACGACATCAATTCCGACCTCTGCTTCATAGGCGAGACGAACCAGAAGTTTTTCACCCGGGGCGCCGCCAAGTTCGGGATTCCGACCAAATTGGGCGCCTTCTCCACTGGTCCCTATTTCCACGACCACGCGGTGCAGAGCCTGCGCTCGACCGTCGATCCGGGCAGCCAGGTCTGGCCGACGCTGGGCAAGCTCCGCAACACCGAGCACGACGTGCGCGGCACCCTGGTCCAGCTGGACCTGGTGTCCAGCGACGTGGACGCGGACATCGAGGCCATCCTGGCCTTCATCCAGAGCCTCTAGTCGCTGTCGGGAGCGGCGGACTCGTCGCAGCTGCCATCGGCCTTGCCGACGATCAGCAGGTCCGCCATTCCGACGAACAGGCCATTCTCGACTACGCCTGGAATGGCATTGAGGTCGGTCTCCATGCCGCCGGCATGGCCGATCCCCCCCGGGAACGTGCAGTCCAGGATCCAGTTGCCGTTGTCGGTGACGACCGGTTCCGAGTCGTGGCCGGTCCGGCGCACCGGATCCGCGCCGAAGGCGGCGATGCAGCGCGCCACCGGCGTCGCCGCGAAGGGCACGACCTCGACCGGCAGCGGGAAGGTGACGCCCAGGGCCTCCACCTGCTTGCCCTCGGACACGATGATCACCAGCCGCGCGCTGGCGTCCGCGACCACCTTTTCCCGCAGCAGCGCGCCGCCTCCGCCCTTGACCAGGTCCAGGCGACCGTCCACCTCGTCGGCGCCGTCCACCGCCAGGTCCAGGACCGGCGCCTCGTCCAGGCCGACGGTGGGAATCCCCAGTTCACGGCAGCGCTCACTGGTGCGCTCCGAGGTTGCCACGCCGGACACGGCAAGCCCCTCTGCCTCGATCCGCTGTTTCAGGGCGTCCAGGAAAAAGGCCACCGTGCTGCCGGTGCCCAGGCCCAGGACCATGCCGTCCTGGACCAGTTCCGCCGCCCTGCGGCCCGCTGCCTCCTTGCCGTCCACGGTCCCATTCTGATCGTCGGGTAGTCTGGGGGCAATGCTGACGCTGATCGTCGGGCTGGCGATCGTGTCTCCGGTCCAGGGGCCGGACGACTTGGGGGGCAGACTGGACGCGGCCCTGGCGCACCTGGCCAACGACGCGGGACCGGGAGCGGCCGTGGGCGTCGTGCAGGGCGGCCAGGTGGTCTACGCGCGCGGCTACGGTCTGGCCTCGCTCGAGAACGGAAATGCCAACGGCCCAGGGACCATCTTCCGGATCGGCTCCGTTTCGAAGCAGTTCACCGCCATGTGCATCGCGATCCTCGCCCACCGCGGCGAGATCGACCTGGACGCGGACATCCGGACCTATCTCGAGGACTTCCTGCCCCTGGACACACCAGTGACCGTGCGCCACCTGCTGCACCACACCAGCGGCCTGCGCGAGTACATGACGCTGGCCGAACTGTCCGGGCTCGACCCCGGCGCGGCCTACAGCCCCGGGGAGACCCGCGAGATGCTGGCACGGCAGAAGGGACTCGTCTTCGCACCCGGCGACCGCTACCGCTACACCAACTCCAACTACTTCCTGCTCGGCGAGATCGTACGGGAGGTCAGCGGCAAGAGCCTCAAGCGGTTTGCCCAGGACCACCTGTTCAGCCCGTTGGGGATGGAGTCCACCCACTTCCACGACCGGCACGACCACGTGGTGGAGGGCCGGGCCTTCGGCTACTCGCCGGCGGGCCGGAACAAGTGGGCGCTGGACATCACGACCCTGAACCACGTCGGTGACGGCGGCGTGTTCACCAACATCCACGACCTGGCCAAGTGGATGGCGAACCTGCAGGACAGCGTCCTGGAGGGAGGCGATGATCTGGTCGCCCTGATGGAAACGTCCGGGGTCCTGAACGACGGCACGGACACCGGCTATGGCTTCGGGCTCTACGAGGAGCAGTGGCGCGGGCAGCAGGTCATCGGCCACGGCGGCGCCTGGGTCGGCTACCTGGCCTCCACCATCCGCCTTCCCGATCACGACACCTCGGTCATGGTGCTGGCCAACTCCTCGCGCTTGCCCGTCGAGAAGACGGCCTACGAAGTGGCCGCCGTGGTCCTGGACGGCCTTCCGGAAGAAGAGACAGGTGAGGAGGTCACTCGGAAGGACCACGCCGACGAGAGTGGCGTGGATGCGGGAGGCAGGCCCGGCCGCCGTCGCGACTCGCCGCCTCTGGAGGATTCCGCGCCCTATGTCGGGACCTATTGGAGCGAGGAGCTGCAGTGCACATGGCGCGTGGCCCCGGGCCGGATGCGTGCCGATCTGCGCCTGGACATGGGCCGCGGCAACATGGCCCGGCTGCACCTTCAGAAGAACGGTTCGTTCGAGGGCACCGGCCGCACTGTGGAATTCCACATGGCCGAGGAGGGAATCTCCGGGTTCACCCTGCACGCCGACCGGCTGGGGTCGATGGAGTTCGTGCGCCTCGAGCCGGTCGTCAGGCGCTAGGCCGGATCTCGAAGCCGGCCAGGCCTCCGGGGTCCTCGTCCAGGCGGTCCACGCGGCTCACGGAAGCCGCCGCCGGCCCCTCCCCGCACCAGTCGACGAAGCCCTCGACCGCGTCCGGCGGCCCCGCGGCCACCGCCTCCACGCGGCCGTCTGCCAGGTTCCTGACCCAGCCGTCCACCCCCAGCCTCTCCGCAGCGCGGCGGGCCTCCCAGCGGAAGCACACCCCCTGCACCACGCCGGAAACGAACACCCGCACACGGACTGCGTCCGTCACACGGATGCACCACCGACGCGCTTCATCCATGCCAGCTCGTCCGAGTCCATGGGGCCCCGGTCGAGCGCGGTGAGCGCCTCGTTCAGTTCCTTGCCGTCCCTGGGTCCGATCAGGCAGGCGTCGACCGACGGGTGGGTCAGCGCGAAGCGGTAGCAGTCGGACGCGCGCGGAGTCGGCTCGCCGGCCGGGGTGCGCTTGGGGTCCACGAGCCGCCCCCAACAGGTCGCGGTGTAGGCGATCATCCCGGGCCCGCCCTCGGGCAGGTGGGGGAAGACGTCCTCCTCGGCGCCCGGATGCGACGCGTTGTAGCGGACCATCAGGCCTCCGACTCCCTCCCGTCGAGCGTGTTCCGTGAATGTCCGCCTCTGATGGCAGGACACCACCAGGTGCCCCACCATGCCGGCCTCGACCAGGCGCCGGGCGGCGTCGAAAATCCTCGGCGGCACCGGCCGGTTCCACATTCCGAGAATCAGGATGTCGGCATACTCGATCCGCAGACGGCGCAGAGCAATCTCGACCGACGGCCGCACCAGTGGCGAGAAACGCGAGTAGGACTCAACCGCCACCACCAGGTCGTCACGGTCGCGCCGCGCGATGGCGCTCACCGCCGCACCGAATCCCCGGCGCCGCCACGACCCCCAGTAGAGGAGGTTGATCCCGGCGTCGAAGGCACGTTCGACGTCGGTCTGGCCGATGCCGTAGGAGGATCCGATCCCCAGCGGCGAGACGGAGAGCCCCGAGGAGCCCAGCGTCACGCGCTTGCCGACCGGGGCCACGGGGCTAGGAGTCGTCGTCCTCGGTCAGGTCGACCTGAAGACAGACAAAACCCTGCGCCGCCGCGACCACGGCCGGATCCTTGAACGCGCCGTGCTCCATGACCTTGCAGGGGATGCACCAGCTGGCCGTGAAGTCGATGAAGACCGGGCGACCCTCGGCGCGGGCCGCCGCCAGGGCCTCCTCGGTGTAGGGCTCGAAGGGCAGGCCCTCGCGCATGCCCTGCCGGATTACGTGGGGTCCAAGTCCGGCGAACGCAACCAGAGCGACGACGCGCACCACCCTCATGCCGCCGTCGCGGCCGTGCGGGCTCATGAGGCCCAGGAAGATGCCGACAGCGGTGAGTCCGACGCCGAGCGAGATCATGAAGTTGTGGGGCACGGCCACCTGGAAGAACCAGATCGCCACCAGCAGGATCGCGCAGCCCAGCAGGTGCTTGACCCACTCCATCCATCCTCCGGGCTTCGGCATCGCGCCGGCGCGGCCGCTGAAGAAGCCGAGGAACAGATAGGGCAGCGCGAGGCCCACGGACAGACTGAGGCCGGTCTTGATGCCGGTGGCCATGTCACCGGCCCGGAACACCTCGGGGAGCAGGGCCAGAATGAAGGGCCCGGCGCACGGCGCCGCCGTAATGCCCATCGTGAGGCCCATGGCCATGGCGCCCAGCGCGCCGGTGCGCGCTCCGCCCACCTTGTCCAGCAGGCCCGTCGGGGCCTGGATCGTGAAGGCGCCGAACGAGGACGCCGCCAGGATCACCATCAGGGCCGCGAACGCCAGGTTGACGGCCCTGCTCTGCAGCAGCGCGCCGAACATGGCGCCGCCAGCCGCGGCTCCGACGAACAGCGCCGTGAACGTGATGACGATGCCCAGCGCATAGAAGCCCGGCAGCGCCCAGCCGCCTTTCTTCTGGTTGGCGAAGTAGCCCACCGTGACCCCGATGATCGGGTAGACGCAGGGGGTGAGGTTGATCAGCAGGCCGCCGATGAAGGCCGCCAGCAGCAGCACCAGCCCGGTCCGCTCACGGCTCTCGCCGGTCTCTGCGGCCTCGCCGGCACGCGCCGCCTCGAGGGCCTCGAGGATCTCGTCCGCCCCCACCTTCTCGGGGTAGCGCCGGACCTCGGTCCCGTCCGGGCCCAGGAACACCAGCACGGGCGGGCCGATGACGCCCCATTTCAGGCGAGCGGCCTCGGACGGGGACGGCACGGCCCGCTCCCCTGGACCGCGGACCGGGTCCAGACCGGGGTCGGGCGCGGTGATCATTGCCGCCCCGTCGCCGGCGACCACCACTTCCATGGACACCTTGACCGCCCGCCTGCCGCGGGCCGGCCGCAGGCAAACGCTGTCGTCGCAGGCCTGAACCTGCAGAGTTCCGGCCACGACCCTCGTCCCGGGCACCGCATCCTGCGCCACATGGCCGGTCACCCTCAGGATCGCTTCGTCCTCCCAGATGCTCATCTCCCCGAGCACGCCCAGGTCCAGAACCTCGGCGTGCGGGTAGGCGACCGCGTCGAACGCGATCCCCGGCGCGGCGCCCGGGTCCCAGACGGTGGCCACCAGCAGTTCGTCCAGCGGCTCATGGCTGTTGATGTGCCAGCCGCCCTGGATGCCGACCGACAACGCGGCGGTAAAGGTCGCGCCCGGCTGGAGGGGGCCCGCGTCCACCACCTCCGCCGACACCGACACCACGCTGGAACTGTCGCCCTGCAGGAGCGCCGCCAGGAACAGCGCGGCGATCACTCGCCTGCCTCCCCGTACGGGTTCACGTGGACCTGGACGTCCTCGCAGAAATCCAGAGCCCCGACGATCGTGTCCCGGACCCGGTGTGCGATGGCGTGGCCGTCCGTGACCGACAGACCACCGTCCACGTCGATCTCCAGATCGGCGCGCCAGGTGGCGCCCAGTTGATGTACGCGGATGGTGTGGATTGCTCTTACTTCTTCGTCCGTCTCGAACAGCGACCGGATGCGGCCCACGGGATCCCCTGGGGGGGCCGCGTCCATAAGGATACCTACGCTCATGCGCAGCACGGGGATGGCAAGAATCGCCACATAGACGCCGATCAGCGCCCCGACCGCAGGGTCCAGGAATGCCCAGCCGCCCTGACGGGCCAAACCGACCGCTGCAGCCGGCGCCAGGGCGGTCAGGGCGTCGCCCCGATGGTCGCGCCCCTCCGCCTCCAGGGCGGGACTGCCCGTTCTGCGTGCGCCGGCCAGGGTGATCCGTGCCATTGCCTCTTTGACACCCGCACAGGCCAGGGCCGTCCATAGGGCGAGCGCGCCGGGCGCCTCAAGGGTCTCGCGCGAGCCCAGCAGGTCGAGCGACCGCACGACCATGAAAAGCCCCGAGGCCGTCATCAGCACGCCCACCGCCAGGGCGGCCAAGGCCTCGGCGTTGCCGTGGCCGTAGGGGTGGTCCTCGTCCGGCGGCACCTCCGCGTAGCGGATGCCGATCCAGGCGATGGCGCTGCCCAGCGTGTCGGAGGCGCTGTGAACGCCGTCCGCGACCAGCGCGGCGCTGCTCGCCAACGACCCCACGAACAGCTTCACACCCGCCAGCGCCAGATTTCCGACGACGCCCAGCACGCCCAGTTTCCGGACCTCGCTCGTCACGCCACCAGTGTACGGAGTGGAAAGCCTCGGCCCGCGCCCCGAAGATGGCGCGCATGGCACGAACCGCTCTTCTGCTCCTTCCCCTTTCCCTGCTCATCCAGGACCCCCTGCCCGAAACAGCCGAGGCCGCCCGACAACGGAAGCTCGAAGAGCGCCGGGTCGAGGCGCAGGAGTCGCTCCACGGTCTGTGGCGGATCCAGGAGGTTCATCTGCCCGACCAGTCCGGCGCCATCGAGCGCGTCCGCGGCAACTTCCTGTTCTGCGAAGGCACGCTCTCCTACTCGATCATCGCCCGGGTGCCGACCACGTTCGGCGAGGACGAGATCGTCGAGGTCGGCACCAAGAAGTGGTCCGTCACAAATGCCCTCGATCTGGAACTCCGGCATGTCTTCGGCTACCGGCGCACACCCGGTCGGCCGGACCCGAACGCTCAGCAGCCGCGCAAGGCCGGCGACCTGCAGGCCGGCGGCTCCGCGGAGATCCGCACGCTGGCCCTCTCCGAATCCAAAGTCCGGATCAGCCGCGGCCCCCGCGACTGGATCCTCCTGACCCGCTAGCGCGCTAGCACTGCGAGTAGCCGCAGCCGTAGCACTTCACGCAGCCCTCTTCGTAGGCCAACGCGCCCTGGCACTCGGGGCAGTGGACCTTGAAGGCCGTCATGTCGTTGGCCGGCTTGGCCGGAGGAGGCGTGGAGGCGGCCGTCTTCGAGCCTTCGGGAGGGCAGGCCGTATCCACTTCACCGAGCAGCAGGGCCTTGATCCCGTACTCGCTCTTGGCCACCGCGTATTTCTCGAGGGCTTTCGCCAAGCCGTCGGCCAGTGAACGGATCGTGCCGTCCTTGGTCGGGACCATCAGGCTCGAGCCGATCCCCTCCAGCTGGCCCAGCGCCATCATGAAGGAGCCGCCGCAGCGCAGGAACAGGCTCAGCAGCCGGCAGATCGCCTCCAGGTCGGAGTTGGCGATGTCGCCGCCCTTGCCCAGCTGCGCGAACACTTCGCGTTCCGCGCCCTGGCCCACCCGCGGGTCGACCGAGATCTTCACGTGCATGTTCCCGAAGGGCGTCATCTGGCGCACCCGGACGCTCGGCATGATCTCCGGCAGCACCAGCGGCGTCACCGGAACCACATCGGCGGGGGCAGCCGCTGCGGGGCGCATGGTCACGTCAGCGTCCGCCTCCTTGTCCGCGCTGCCCTCGGCAACCTTGCCGTCGGCGTTGTTCTTGAGGCTCATCGGCTGCGTGTCGCGGCAGCCATCGCGATAGACGGTCACACCTTTCACGCCGAGCTCGATCGCCAGGTCGTAGACCTCCTTGACGTCCTCCGCCCTGGTGTCCTTTGCGAAGTTGATCGTCTTGCTGATCGACGAGTCGCAGTGGTTCTGGAACGCCGCCTGCATGCGCATATGCCACTCGGGGCTCACGTCATGCGCGGTGACGAACACGTCGCGGAGTTCCTGGGGGATTTCTTCGCGGTGATGGATCGTGCCGCTCGTCAGGCAATCCTCGAGGAGCTCCTCGGTGAAGAAGCCGCCCTTCTCGGCAACCTCCTTGAAGACGTAGTTCATCTCCGGGAGCTTGGCGCCCGACAGGACCTGGCGGATGAAGGCCAGGCTGAACATCGGCTCGATGCCGCCCGAGCAGTCGGCCAGTATCGAGATGGTCCCGGTCGGTGCCACCGTGGTGGAGCAGGCGTTGCGCATCGGCCGGCCTTCCTTGTGCCAGGTCG
Source organism: uncultured Planctomycetales bacterium (assembly GCA_964653725.1). Classification (GTDB taxonomy): domain Bacteria; phylum Planctomycetota; class UBA1135; order UBA1135; family CAZZHK01; genus CAZZHK01. Next base: position 79,287 of record CAZZHK010000003.1, read on the forward strand.
AGCCCTCCCAGAACGGGAACGGCTTGCGCTCGCCGGCCAGGGCGCTGGACGCCTCGTGCGCGGTGTCGTTGACCAGCTGCATGACCCTTTCCCCGAAGTCCACGCCGGCATCCGAGTTGTAGGCGATGCCCATCTTGTAGAGGGCGTCCGCGAAGCCCATCACGCCGAGGCCGATCTTCCGGTTGCCCATGCACATCTCGCGGATCTGCGGCAGCGGGTAGTTGTTGGCCTCGACCACGTCGTCCAGGAAGCGGACGCACGTAGTCACCGTGTTCTTGAAGGCCTCCTCGTCGAGGGTGGGTGCACCGTCCGCACCGTCCTTCACGAAGGAGCCGACGTTGATCGAGCCCAGGTTGCAGGCCTCCCACGGCAGCAGCGGCTGCTCGCCGCACGGATTTGTCGCCTCCATGAGGCCGATGTGCTTGGTGGGGTTCGCGTCGTTGATCCGGTCGATGAAGATCATCCCCGGCTCGCCGGACTCCCACGCGTGGCTGTAGACCAGCTCGTAGACCTCGCCCACCGTCCAGGACTTGCCGCTCGCGTCCACCAGGTCCAACACCTCTCCGCTGCGCGGGTTCTTGACCCGGTGCGGCTGGTCGGGGTTCTCCGCCAGGCGGTCCAGGAACTCCTGGGTCACCGAGACGGACAGGTTGTAGTTGGTGAGCTGGGAGCGGTCGTCCTTGATGCGGATGAACTCGATCACGTCGGGGTGGTCGACCCGCAGCATGCCCATGTTGGCTCCGCGTCGGAACGCTCCCTGCTGGATCGCGTTGGTGGCCGACGAAAACACCTTCAGGAAGGACAGCGGCCCCTCGGTGGTCCCGCCCGAGGACTTGACCTGGTCGCCGCGCGGGCGCAGGCGGCTGAAGTCGAAGCCGGTGCCGCCGCCGGACTTCTGGATCAGGGCGGTGGCCTTGATCGAGTCGAAGATGCCCTCGATGGAGTCGTCCACCGGCAGCACGAAGCAGGCAGACAGCATGCCCATGCGGCGGCCGGCGTTCATGAGGGTCGGCGAGTTGGGCATGAAGCGCCGCGTCGCCATGAGGTCGTAGAACTCCTCGGCGACGGCCGAGATCTTCGCGTCGGTGGCGCCGTACGCCGCTTCCGCCTTGGCGATGTGGTGGGCGACGCGCCAGAACAGCTCGCGCGGCTGCTCGACAGGCTGACCGTCCTCGCCCTTGATCAGATAGCGCGCCGCCAGGACGGTCCGCGCGTTTTCTGTCAGGTCCGGCTCCGGCAGGTGCTCCGGAACGTCGATGATTGCCTCGAGCGGCGCAGCCGAAGCCGCGTCCGCCGCCTTGCGAGCCGTAAATGAGTCGGTCAATTGTGCCTCCCTAAAAAGCGATACCGCCGAACGTCCACTCTTTTAGCGCCGCGTGGGGCTCTTTCCCAGGGTCCATCACGTCAGGAGTGGATTTTCGCCGATTGCGCCCCTGCGGGGTCAGCGATTCCGGCTTCCGGGCAGGAATTCCAGGACCGCCGAGGGACGGGCCAGCGCGACCCACACGCCGAAGGGAACCAGACCCGCCAGGACGCCGGCCGCCAGCGCGGGGCTCTCGCCCAGCGCTTGGCCGACCGTCCCTTCCGCCCACCAGGCCGCCCCGCCGACAGCGACAGAGACGGCCGTCAGCACTCCCAGCCCGCCCACGCGCACCGCGATTCCGTTGCGCCGGGTCGCGATCCAGGCCAGGACGGCCGCCAGGACCGCGAACGAAGCGCTCGTCGCCCAGGCCAGCCCCGCCGCCCCCATCGGCTCCCACAGCCCGCCCGGCGCGCGGACCAGCGCCCAGTTCAGGCCGATGTTCATGGGCACCAGGCAGGCCGCCGCCCAGGCCGGCCTCCGGAAGTCGCCCACACCGCGGCAGACCCGGGCCAGATGGGTGGCCAGCGCCATGAACGGCAGGCCCGCCGTGTAGGCGGCCAGCGCCGCCGCCGTGGAGGCCACGTCCGCGTCCCCGAACGCCCCGTGCCCGAAGAACACGTCCACGATCCGCGGCGCCAGGACCACCAGCCCGGCGGTCGCCGGCAGCAGGAACACGGCCGCCTGGCTCAGCGCCCGCGACAGGATCCGGCCCACTTCCTCGCGGTCGTGCTCGAAGCGAGCGATCTCCGGGTAGGCCGCGGTGCTGGCCGACAGCGCAAACAGGGCGAAGGGCAGGTGCACGAAGCGGAACGCATAGAAAAGGTGCGTGGTCGCCCCCGGCCCCACCAGCCCGATCGCCATCCAGCGGTCGGCCAGGACGTTTGCCTGGGCGGCCGCCACCGCGACCAGAACCTGGGCCGCGCGTCGGCGGACCTGATGGACCTCCCCGCTCCTCGGCGCCCACTCTGGCGGCCCCCACAGCCGCTCGCGCCGCAGCGCGGGGATCGTGACCGCGAACTGCGCGCAGCCCGCGACCAGCACCACCACCGCCAGGACGGCCGTGCTCCGTGAGAGGAGCGCCGCGCCGATCCAGGCGCCGTTCAGGACCAGCTGGCCGATCTCGGGGGCGCCGAAGCGCCCGAAGGCGTTGAGCGCCGAGCGCGCCAGGGCCAGCAGGCAGATCGGCACCACGTAGGGCAGCAGCCACGGCAGCAGGGCCGCCAGGTGGTCGACTTGGCCGGGGTCCTCGAGCCAGCCGGCCACGGTGGCACGGCCCGGCCCCGCGACCCACGCGGCGGCGCCCATGCAGACCAGCAGCGAGACGCCGGTCCACGCCAGCATCGAGCCGAACAGGCGCCGGAACAGGGTCCGCGCCGCGGCCCGCTCGGTGTCGCCGGCGCGGATGTCGCCGTCCTCATCCGCGCCCCCGAGCCTCCGCACGAATTCAGGGCCGGCCGCGTCCGACACCGCGCCCTCGGCGAACATGCGGCGGAACAGGTTGGGTACCGTCCAGGCGGCCAGGAAGGCGCCGAACGCCGCGCCGCCGCCGAACACATGGGCGCACACCATGTCGCGCACCAGGCCCAGCACTCGCGAGGCCAGCGTCACGCCGGCCAGCGTGCGGGCCCCGCGCCCTTGCCGGTCCGCCGATGCCTTCATCGCCCGTGGCCGTGGTCCACGTGATCGGAACCGCCTCCCACCAGCCGCCGCTTAAGCGTCCCGGCGCAGCCGATCAGCAGCAGCGCGGCGCATGCCCAGGCCAGCGGCCCGCCGTGGGAGGCCTCGGTGCCGGGCGGCGAGGGCAGGGCCCAATGCGGCCCGCCCAGCGCCCCGTAGAGCGCGTCGAGACCGAAGCCGGCTGCCACCGAGACGCCTGCGATCGAGGCCAGGTAGATGCCCAGCGCGCGGCCGCCAAGCATCCCGCGTACAGCCAGCACGGTGGCCGCGTTGGTGGCGGGACCGGCCAGCAGGAACACGAAGGCGGCGCCGGGGCTGAGCCCCGCGGCCAGGAGCCCCAACGCCAGCGGCGTCGAAGCCGAGGCGCAGACGTAGACCGGCAGACCCAGGGCCAACGCCGCCAGGTAGGCACCGGCGCCGGTCGGCATCCGCTCGGAGATCCACGCGCTCGCTTCCTCGCCAGTGATCAGCCCCGCCACCGCCAGGCCGCCCAGCAGCCACGGCACGATGTCGTCGAACAGATCGACGAAGGCATGGCGCGCCACCGCCCGGACCCGTTCGCCGAGGCCGTGGTCGTGGCCCGGCTCGCGGACCGTGCCCGGCGGGCAGATCCGGCACAGCCAGCTGAGCGCATCCTCTTCCGCTTCCTCGACCGGATCCTCGGGATGCGCGGCCTGGGCGACGCCGCCGGTCACCACCGCGGTCACAAGAGCGGCCAGCGGCCGGAAGACCGCCGCCACAGGATCGAGCAGCGCCCAGGACACGGCGAACGAGTCCACGCCGGTCTCCGGCGTGCTGACCAGGAACGAGAGTGTCGCGCCGCGGCTGGCTCCCGCCTCGCGCAGCGCGCCCGCCGCCGGCACCACGCTGCACGAGCACAAAGGCAGCGGCACGCCGACGATCCCCGCCCGCACCACGGGGCCCATCCCGCTGCCCCCCAGCTTCCGCTTCACGAACAGCCGCGGCACCCACAACAGCAGAAGCCCCGCTGCCAGGAAGCCCGCCATCAAGGCGGGCGCCGTCGCCAGCAGCAGGTCCCAGGTCCTCTCCGCCCACGCACCCATCCCCCCACTCTATCGAACGGCGCTGTCGAGATTCAGCAGGACATCAGCCGCCGAGGACTGTCTGCGCGGCGGTGCGCGCGAGGCCGCCGTCGAGCAGGCCCTTGTGGCGCTTCATCGCCTCCCCCATCAGCCGGCCCATGTCGCCCGGTTCGGAGAGGTCGAGTTCCGTGGCGATGGCGCGAACCGCCGCCTCGGTGGCGCCCGCGTCCATCAGCTGGGGCAGGTAGGCCTCGAGGATGACACCTTCCTCCTCTTCTGCGACCGCGCGGTCCTCGGCACCGCCGTCCCGGAACGCGGTGGCCGCCTCACGGCGCATCTTGACGCAGGTGCGCAGGATCTTGACCTCTTCGTCCTCCGAGAGCGCAGCATCACCCCCGTCGCCCTGCCCCCGCTTGTCGACCTGGGCGCGCGAAAGGGCCGCCACCGCCATGCGCAGGGTGTCTACCACCTGCTTCTCGCCGGCCTTCATGGCCGCCGTGATATCCTCGCGGATCCGGGTCTCGAGGCTCACTCCTCCTCCTCGCCCGAGGCCACGACCGCGTCCTCTTCGTCCTCGTCCGCGGTAACCAGCGTCACCGAGACCACCGTGTCGCCGTCCTTCAGATCGACGAGCTTCACGCCCTGGGTGTTGCGGCCGATGGTCGAGACGTCCGCGACTCTCGTCCGCACGATCATGCCGCCGGCCGTCACGTACATGACCTCGTCGCCCTCGTCGCAGGCCAGGATCGCCACCACCGGGCCGTTGCGCTTGGTGGCCTTGATGTCGATCAGCCCCTGGCCGCCGCGGCCCTGGGTCCGGTAGTCGGCCACCAGGGTGCGCTTGCCGTAGCCGTTCTCGCACACCGTCATCAGCGTGCCCTCGCCGTCGGTCGGCGCGACCACCATGCCCTCCACCGCGTCGCCCTCGGCCAGGCGGATGCCGCGCACGCCGCGCGCCACCCGCCCCATGGCCCGGGCCTGGTCCTGGTTGAAGCGGATCGCCTTGCCCGCGCGCGTGCCGAGCACGATCGCATCGCCCTCGCCGCACAGGCCGACCCCGATCACGCGGTCGCCCGGAGCCAGGTCGATGGCTCGGATGCCGCCCCGCATGGGCCGGCTGAATGCCTCGAGCGCGGTCTTCTTCACCGTCCCCGCCTCGGTCGCGAAGATCACCGAGCGGTCGTCGAAGCCGCTGACCGCCAGCACCTGCGTGATGGCGCCTTCGTCCTCCTGCAGCTCCACCAGGTTGGCCAGCGAGCGCCCACGGCTGGTCCGCGACCCGGCCGGCAGCCGAAAGACCTTGAGCCAATGCACCCGGCCCTGATCGGTGAACAGCATCAGGTAGTCGTGCGTGGAGGCCGCGAACAGATGGCTCACCACGTCGCCCTCCTTGGTGCCGGTCCCCTTCACGCCGCGGCCGCCACGGCCCTGGGACCGGTAGTCCGCCACCGGGGTGCGCTTCACATAGCCGTCCTGGGTGACCGTCACCACGACCTGCTCCTCCTCGATCAGGTCCTCCTCCTCCAGGTTGTCCACCGGCTCGCCCAGTTCGGTGCGGCGCTCGTCGCCGTAGCGGTCGCGCAGCCTCTCGACCTCCTCGCGGATCATGTCGGTCACGCGCTCCTCGCGCTCCAGGATGTCCTGGTAGTCGGCAATGTCGGTGATCAGCCCCTGGCGCTCCTCCTCCAGCTTGTCGCGCTCGAGGCCGGTCAGGCGACCGAGCCGCATGTCGACGATCGCCTGGGTCTGGACCCCGGACAGCTCGAAGGTCTCGCCCAGCTCCTTCTTGGCGGAGTCGACGTCCGCCGCCTTCTTCACGATCTCGATGACCATGTCGATGTTCGCGAGGGCGATCTTGAGGCCGTCGAGGATGTGCAGCCGACGCTCCGCCTTGTCGAGCAGGAAGGCGGTGCGGCGCCGGATGACTTCGCGGCGATGGTCGCGCCAGGCGGCGAGGATCCCCTTCAGGGTCAGTGTGGTGGGCCGCCCGTTCTGCAGCGCCAGGTTGATGATCGAGAAGGTGCTCTGCAGCGGCGTGTGCCGGAAGATCTGGCGCACCAGCACCTCGGGCTCGGCGTCCTTCTTGCAGACGATCACCAGACGGATGCCGTCGCGGCCGCTTTCGTCACGGATGTCGGAGACGCCGGTGATGGTCTCGCCGCGCACCAGGTCGGCCAGTTTCTCGACGATCCGCGACTTGGACTGCGCGTAGGGGATCTCGGTGAACACGATCAAAGAGCGGCCGCGCCTCTCCTCGATGGTGTGTCGTCCGCGCACCGTCACCAGGCCGCGGCCGGTGGTGTACGCGTCGTGGATGCCGCGTCTGCCGCACACGATCGCGCCGGTCGGGAAGTCGGGGCCGGGGATGTGCTTCATCAGGCCCGCGACGTCGATGCCGGGATCGTCCAGCAGCGCGTCGAGCGCGTTGCAGACCTCGGTCAGGTTGTGGGGCGCCATCGAGGACGCCATGCCCACCGCAATGCCTGAGCCGCCGTTGCAGATCAGGTTGGGGAAGCCGCCGGGCAGGATGGTCGGCACCATCCGCGTCTCGTCGTAGTTCGGCTCGAAGTCGACGGTGTCCTTGTCGAGGTCGGCCAGCGCGTCCACCGCCGGCCCGAACATGCGCGCCTCCGTGTACCGCATGGCGGCCGGCGGGTCGCCGTCGATGGACCCGAAGTTGCCCTGCCCGTCGACGAGCTGGTAGCGCATGTTGAATTCCTGCGCCATGCGGACCAGCGTCGGGTAGATCACCGACTCGCCGTGGGGGTGGTAGTTGCCCGATGTGTCGCCGGCGATCTTGGCGCACTTCCGGTGCTTGGACCGCGGCCCCAGGTTCAGGTCGTTCATCGCGACCAGGATTCGCCGCTGGCTGGGCTTCAGCCCGTCGCGAACGTCGGGCAGCGCGCGGGCATGGATCACGCTCATCGCGTAGTTGAGGTAGCTGTCGCGCATCTCCCGCTCGATCAGCAGGGGACGGACATCGCCCTCGGGCGCGGTCGTTTTTGTCGACTCCTTTTCGGCCATGTCAGCACCCGGTCCTCGCGAACGCGGAGGTCCCCAATCTATCATTCAGGCGTGGCCAATGGCACCACGGTCGTGACCCTGAGCGAGGCGGAGGCGGACCTTCTGGACGCCGCCTGCGGCGCCGAGGGAATGGCCGCTCACCGGGTCGCCCACGCCCGCTTTGGCTGGAAGGGCGAGGGCGTGACCATCGTCTGCTACCGCTCGATGAAGTGCGTGGCGCAAGGCCGCGCGGCGGCGGTCTTCCTGGGCCGCGTGCTGGGCGCCGACCGCCTGAAGCATGCGCCGGCCAAGGAGGACAAGACCGGGCCCCTGGTCGACCGCATCGGTGCCGACGAGTCGGGCAAAGGCGACTACTTCGGCCCGCTGGTGGTGGCCGCCGTCTTTTGCACCGCCGACGAGCAGGAGGCCATGCGCGGCGGCGAGATCCGCGACTGCAAGGCGATGTCTCTGGCCGCCGTGCGGCGCACCGCCGAGGAGATCCGCGGCCGCTTTCCCTATGCCACCCGGCTGCTCGAGGGCGAGGACTACAACGCGGCCTGGGAGAAGACCGGGAACGTCAACCATGTGCTCTCCGACCTCCACGCCGAGGCCATCGTCGATGTGGCGGAACAGACCGGCTGCCGCAGAGTGCTTCTGGACCGCTTCGGCAAGACGGACCGAGTGGAAGCGGGTTTCGAGAGCCTGGGCGCCGTGGAACTGGTGGCAGTGCCGCGCGCCGAGGCCAACCCGTCGGTGGCGGCTGCCTCGATCCTGGCCCGCGACCTGTTCCTGGACCGGCTGGCCGCCCTTGCGGAAGAGATGGCCTGCGACCTGCACCCCGGCGCCGGTGACCCGGTGCTCAGGTGCGCCCGTCGCCTGATCGAGATCCACGGGCCCGACGGCCTGCGGCGCTGCGCCAAGGTCCATTTCAAGACAACCGACACGGTGCTCGGCCCCTCCTAGGAAAGCGGTTTCTACCCGGTCCTGGGGACCCATGGTGCGATATCCTCCGTCTAGGAGGGGAGGACGCACATCCCATCATGCGCGCACGATTCGGACAGCAAGCAGCCGTAGGCGCCCTGGTCGGCCTGATGGCCACCGGCGCGGCGGTCTGGTTCTTCCAGTGGTATCCGGCGATGCCCCAGGAGGGGTTCGTCGTGGACTCGTCAGGCACCCCGATCCCGGGTGCCCAAGTGGTCCTCAAGATGCGCCAAGGCACGGTCCTGGTCCCCGGCGAACAGGTCTATGCGACCCGCACCGACCGCACCGGCCACTACCGTTTCCCGCTCATGCACGGCCGGCGGATGGACATGTCCGCGGTGTCGCCGGGCTACCACTTCCGGCGGTGGGAGGGCGGCGGCCGCAGGGTCGAGCTGGTCCCCCGCCCGGCCGAGGAATTCCCGGTCCGCCACGCCCAGCTCCGGCTGGTGGTCCACGAGGGCGCCACGCGGCGCATCGGCATCAACCTGGCCTCCGGAGAGGCGGCCACAGAGTCGGAGCATGCTGACCTTCTCCTGACCTCCGTGGACCTGGCGGCAAACACCGTGAGCTTCGAGGTCCCGAAGCCGGGGTGGGGCATCCAGCAGCTGGAGGACATCGGGGACCACATCACCGACTTCCTGTCGGTCGAACGGATTCCCGCCGCGGGCTACGGGTTGAAGACGACCGTCGACCTGTTCGGGGGCGAGGTGATGGCCGCGGTGACCAGGGACAGCAGGCCTGTGAAGATCTACCGGCGCGAGGGCTCCATGCAGCGCAAGGAGAACGGCGCCTGGGTCCAGCCCATCACCTATGTGATCGGCAAAAAGGGTCGCCCGACCGTGGCCACCAAGTGGGAGGGCACGGAGCACCACCGCCGATTCACAGCCGCGCTGGCCAACGCCACCTGGATCCGGACCGGCTCCTGATCGTCAGGCGCCGAGCCGCGGCTCCAGCCAGGCGCGTGCAGCCTCCACGCGCGTCCCGTCAGACCCTTCGAGGCAGATCCGGATCGCGAAGCCGCCGCCCATCACCCGCACGCGGGACTTGATCCACACATCGGGAAACTCGGCGCGCGCCGCCACCAGGTCGGGCGCGAGAGTGGACTCATCGGTGCCTTCCACCTGGAACTCGCACTGGACGACCTCGCGTCCCGCAAAGCGGTCCCGGATCTCGGGCAGCGCGCTCTGGTCGAAGATCGACTTCATCTCCTCGGGCACGCCAGGCAGGCAGAAGACGGTGGTGGACCCCATCTCGATGCGCACCCCCGGGGCGGATCCCACCGCATTGGGCAGCGGCGTGGAGCCCACCGGCAGGCGCGCCATCTTGGCGCGGTCGGGGGTAAGGGCCGGGTCAGCCACGCTGCCGCGCTCTGCCTCGCGCTCGTAGTTGGCGCGGATCATCTCGAGCGCGTCCGCGTCCTCCGCCACATCCAGGCCCAGCCCCTCCGCCACGCCGCCCAGCGTGATGTCGTCCCAGGTCGGGCCCAGGCCGCCCGTCGTGAACAGGAAGGCGGGCCCCATGCCGACCAGGCGGGCCACCTCCTCGGCAATCGCCGACGTGTCGTCGTCGCACACGGCAAACCGCCCCATCACGCCGCCAGCCTCTGCGAAGCGCGCCCCCATCCAGGCGGCGTTGTCGTCCGCCGTATGTCCCAGAAGCAGCTCGTGCCCCACCGCCATCACCGCGCCGTCCATGCCCCTAGCGACCATGGCCGGCACCATACCGAACCGGCCCGCTTCGACCCCGGGCGGCGCGCCCGGTAACATCCCCGGGATGACCGACACCCCCCGCGTCGTGATCCTGGGCGCCGCCGGCAAGGACTTCCACACCTTCAATACCTGCTACCGCGACAACGAGCAGGCCCAGGTGGTGGCCTTCACGGCGACCCAGATCCCCAACATCGACGACCGGCGCTACCCGGCGAGCCTGTCCGGCCCGCTGTACCCGCAAGGCGTTCCGATCGTCCCCGAGGAGAACCTCGAGGATGTGATTCAAGAGCACGGCGCCACGCTGTGCGTGATGGCCTATTCGGACGTGTCGATGGGCCACGTAGAGGAACTGTCGGGGCGCTGCGAGGCGGCGGGAGCCCGTCTGGAGCCGTTCGATGTCGACGCGACCATGATCCGATCGAACAGACCGGTGGTCGCGATCACCGCCGTGCGCACCGGCTGCGGCAAGTCCCAGACCACGCGCGCCGTGGCCGCCTACCTGCGCGATCAGGGACTGCGGGTCACCGCGATCCGCCACCCGATGCCCTACGGCGACCTGGCCGCCCAGGCGGTCCAGCGGTTCGCGGAACTGGACGACCTGGCGAAGCACGACTGCACGATCGAGGAGATCGAGGAGTACGAGCCCCACATCGCCGCCGGCGGCGTGGTCTACGCCGGCGTCGACTACGCGGCGATCCTGGCCGAGGCGGAGGCAGAGTCGGACATCATCCTGTGGGACGGCGGCAACAACGACACGCCCTTCTACAGGCCTGATGTCTGGATCACCGTCGCCGACCCCCACCGGGCCGGCCACGAGACCTCCTACTTCCCCGGCAACGTCAACTTCGACCGCTGCGACGTGATCCTGATCGGCAAGATGGACACCGCGCCCGACGGCGGCGCCGCGGCCATCCGCGCCACCGCTGCCGAGAGAAATCCCGGCGCCACCGTCATGGAGGCGGACAGCCCTCCGGTCTGCGCCGACCCGTCCGTGATCGAGGGCAAGCGCGTGCTGGTGGTCGAGGACGGCCCGACCTGCACCCACGGCGGCATGGCGTTCGGCGCCGGCACGGTGGCGGCGAAGGCCGCCGGCGCATCGGAACTGGTCGACCCGCGGCCGTGGCTGACCGGCACGCTGAAGGGCACCTTCGAGTCCTATCCGGAGATCGGGTGCCTGCTGCCCGCCATGGGCTATGGCGACGAGCAGATCGCCGACCTGCAGGCCACCATCAATGCGGTCGACTGCGATGCGGTGGTGATCGGCACGCCGATCGACCTGGGCCGCATCGTCCAGATTGACCGCCCCCACGTGCGCGTCACCTACGACCTGGCGGAGCGCGGCGAGCCCGGCCTGGCGCAGATCCTGGCGCCGGTCTGCCCGTAGTGGGCAACCCCGCACCGCGCCACTTCCTCGACCTCCTGGACGAGGATCCGGGCCAGATCCTGGATTTGGCGGACAGGGCGCTGGCGGCCAAGCGGGGCGAGGACATCGGCCGCCTGGACGGCAAGGTCCTGGTGTGCCTGTTCTTCAGCCCCAGCCTGCGGACCCGCACGTCGTTTGCCAGCGCCATGACGCGCCTGGGCGGCTCGGCGCAGATCCTGGCGCCCGGCACGGACTCCTGGGTGCTCGAGCACAGGGACGGTGTGGTCATGGACGGAGCGGGCCAGGAGCACATCCGCGAGGCCGCACCGGTGCTCAGCCGCTACGCCGACGCGATCGGCATCCGGCGCTGCGACCTGGCAACGACGTCGTCGGAGACGGCGGCCGTCACCGGCTCGTGGGAGGACATCCGCGACGACGCATTCCACAAGGCCTTCGCGGCTGCCAGCGAGGTGCCGCTCCTCAACCTGGAGTCGAACCTGGGCCACCCCTGCCAGGGGCTGGCCGACCTGGTCACCCTTCGCGAGCGGGTCCCCGAGCCCCAAGGCCAGAAATATGTCCTGACCTGGGCCTGGCATCCCAAGTCCCTCGCCCTGGCCACGCCCCACAGCCAGCTGCAGTCGCCCTGCTTCCTGGGCATGGACGTGACCATCGCGCGGCCGGACGGCTGGGACCTGGACGACGATGTCGTCGCGCGCTCGCGCGACCTGGCCGAGTCGAACGGCGGCTCGCTGGCGGTGACCGACGACGTGGACGCCGCTGTCGACGGCGCCACCGTGGTGTGCGCCAAGTCCTGGGGCTCACGCGAGTTCTACGGCCGCTTCGAGGACGAGCCGGCCGCCAAGGCGGACCTGCGGGACAAGTGGATCGTGGACGAGGCCAAGATGGCGGCCGCCGCTGACGACGCCTTCTTCATGCACTGCCTGCCGCTGCGCCGCGGCGTCATCGCCACCGACGGCGTGCTCGACGGGCCGCACTCGGCCGTCGTCGACCAGGCGGAGAACCGTCTCTGGGCCCAGACCGCACTGCTCGTCGACCGGATCGGATGAGCGGCGCCGAGGATCGGCGGGACCGGATCGAGGTGCGGGTGGCGGAGGACCCCGACGACCGGCAGTTCGTGCCGCGCTGGAGGGAACTGCAGGCGGAGGCCGGCAAGGCCGGTGCGGCCATCGCGGTCAGGCCCGAGGGACTGCTTGAGGACCGCGTGGCCAATGGCGAGGCCGTCTTGGCCTTCCTGGACGGGGAATTCGTGGGCGCCGGCTACCTGAAGACATGGGAAGACGGTCGCTTTCTCAGCCAGTCGGGAGTGGTTGTGGACCCGAAGGCCAGAAGGATGGGTATTGCGAGCGCAATCAAGGCAAAGGTAATGGAGGTAAGCCGGAGGAATCACCCAAACGCGGCCTATGTGAGCCTCACCCTTTCGCCCACGATCGAGAAGATGAACCGGGCGTTGGGCTTCGATGACGTCCCCTATGCGGACCTGCCCCAGGGCGACGACTTCTGGGAGGGCTGCAAGACCTGCCCCTTCTACGAAACCCTGGTCGCAAACAAGCGAGTGACCTGCAACTGCGTCGCGCTGCGGCTGGACCCGGGGCACGAGGGCGGCGAGACTGCCGCCCCGTGACTTCACCGCTGATTGATCCCCGGGCCTTCGCCGACAGCCGCGTGGATGCCATGGTCGAGGACCTTCTGGCGCAGGTCTCCATCGACTCGCGCACCGGCAACGAGCGGCCCTACGCCGACTGGCTCCTGGCCCGCTACGCGGACCTCGGCCTGCAGGTGGCCGCCCACGACCTGGACGACGGCCGCCGCAACGTCCTGGCCTGGGCCGGCGAGGGCGAGGACGCGCTCGTCTTTTCCGGCCATCTGGACACGGTCGAGCCCGAGGAGGACCTGTGGACGCGCTCGCCGTGGGACGCCCATGTGACCGAGGACGGCGAGCGGATCGTGGGCCTGGGCGCCAGCGACCTGAAGGCCTCGATCGTGTGCGCCACCCAGGCAACGCTGGCCTGGAAGAACGCGGGCCGGCCGGGCCGCGTGATGATGGCCTGGACCTTCGAGGAGGAGACCACCGGCGACGGCACGGCGGCGCTGGTCCCCTGGGCAGTCGGGCAGGGCATCTGGGATCCGGCCCGCACCTCGGTGATCGTCACCGAGCCCACCGGTCTCGACCACCTCTCGATCGGCAACCGCGGCTCGGTCTTCTACGAAGTCCACGTGACCGGAGAGGGCGGCCACGGCTCGCGCCCCCACCTGGCCCGCAACCCGATCCCCAAGGCGCTGGCGATCCTGGCCGACGTGCCGCGCCTGTCGGGGGAGCTGGCGGCCGAGCACGACGACCCGGACCTGGGCCCCAGCACATTGACCCCCACCGCACTGCTGGCCGGCGACCTCGAGCGCACCAACTCGATCCCGGGCCGCGTGTCCTTCGTGGTCGACTGCCGGCCGACGCCGCCGCTCGATGCCGATGACCTGGCGCTGTTCCGGACCGCATTCGAAGGGATGCTCGCGGGCCACGCCGAGGACGGCTTCGAGATCGAGTTCACGCCGCAGTTTGCGCGCGAGGGCCACAAGATCGCCGCCGACCACCCGCTGGTCGGCCATACCGTGGCGGCCCTGGCCGACACCGGGATCGCTGCCGAGGTCCGCACTACGCCGGCCGGCAACGACGCGGTCTACTTCGGCATGGCCGGCATCCCGGCGGTCAACAAACTGGGCCCGGGCGACCCCGGCCAGGCCCACAAGGTCGACGAGCACTGCCCGGTGGGAGCGCTGGCGGTCGGCTGCGAGGCCTTCCTGCGCATCGCCGACCACGTCCTGGCGGAGTGACATGAGCGCTGTCCTCGCCGCGCTCCTGCTGCAGGCCGCACCGGCCGCCGGCGCGCCGGATCTGTCGAAACTCGAACCGCTGTCGGCCGCCGCTCTCGAGGCGTCCGTCGGCCACCTCGCCTCCGATGCCCTGGAGGGCCGCCGCACCGGCGAGCCGGGCTATGAGCTGGCCGCACGCTGGGTGGCGACGCAGCTGGAGGCCGCCGGCATCGAGCCGGCGGGAGACGACGGCACCTTTTTCCAGGACGTCCCGTTCCACAAGCGGACCGTGACCAAGGCAACCGTCATGACCGTCCAGGGCAGCAGCGGCCGCCGGATCCAGGAGTCGTATGAGGAGTTCCGGGTCCTTGCCGGGGCGGGGTCTTGGGAAGGGACCCCCCGCCGCGGCAACCGCAAGGCGCCCGAGGAAGCCGGCGGGGGGCTTCTGGTCGAGGGACGCACTTCCAGGTTGAGGGCCCGGCGGCTCACGGACCGGTCCGAGGCGGTCGTCTTCGTGGACGGCGAGGCCGACCCACGGTTGATGGAGGCCCGCACACCGCGGCCGGAGCGCGGACGCCCGAGCACCGACAACGGCAGCAGCGCCCTCGTGATCGCCGTGTCGGGCGGCCTCCGCGACCGGCTCCTGGACGGCTGGCAGGTCGAGGTGTCGGTCGAGGCCCGTGACACTGCCCTGTTCGCGCCCAACGTGCTGGGCCGCATCCCAGGAACGGATCTGGCCGGGTCCGTGGTGCTCGTCTCCGCCCACCTGGACCACTTGGGCCGAACCGGCCGCCCGGACAAGGACGGCGACGACATTGCCAACGGCGCCGACGATGACGCCTCTGGCTGCGCCGCGATCCTGGAGGTCGCACGCCACATGGCCACCGAGCCCGCGCCACGGCGCACCCTCCTGTTCCTGTTCGCTTCAGGAGAGGAGATCGGTCTGGTCGGCACGCAGCACTGGATCGAGCAGCCCACGGTCCCTCTCGAATCGCTCGCCGCCAACATCAACGTCGAGATGATCGGCCGGCCGGACCCGCTGGCCGGCGGACCCGGCGGGCTGTGGCTGACCGGCCACGATCTGTCCACACTGCGCGAGTCCTGGACGGGCGCAGGCCTGAAGATCAGCCCGGACCTGCGGCCCGAACAGAACTTCTTCCGGCGCTCGGACAACTACGCGCTCGCGCTGCGCGGCGTGGT
This sequence comes from uncultured Planctomycetales bacterium, assembly GCA_964653725.1. Taxonomy (GTDB): domain Bacteria; phylum Planctomycetota; class UBA1135; order UBA1135; family CAZZHK01; genus CAZZHK01. The sequence goes on from CAZZHK010000003.1 coordinate 94,452, forward strand.
CGCGCACACCCTGTCGTCCTACAACCTGCACACCGACTACCACCGCGTAAGCGACGAGGCGGACACCCTCGACTACGCCCACATGGAGGCAGCGGTCGCCACCGTCGCCGCGGCCGTCCGCCACACCGCCGACGAGGACGGGGTCCCCGCCTGGAACCAGGGCGCCGACCCCTCCCAGCGGCGCCGCTAGACGGCAATCAGGTCGCGGTAGGGGACCGCGAGAAACGTCGATCGGTCGAGGGCCAGGGCGGCGATGACCTCGTCGCATTCGGCCATGGCGGCCTCCTCCGTGATCCCGTCCAGCACGGTCTCCAGCTCCAGGAAGTCCCCCAGTCCGGCCACCCGGTCCAGGTGTATGCGCGTATGCCGCCAAAGCCACATGGTGCGCTGCTTCTCGACCACTGCATCGATCGGCGCCACGCGCGCCAGCAGCTCACTCATGGCGGCGGCGTCATGGACGGGAAGGACCTGGTAGTCGCTGGCCCGTGGACCGGCGTCGTCGGTCGAGCGCGTGTAGGCGATCAGCTCCACCCGGCCGTCCTCTTCGCGCAGCTTCAGCCACCCTCGAGGCACGGAGAAGAAGGTGTCCAGCTGGCGCCGCGTCCACTGCTCGTCCGCGCACATGTCCCGCAGCCGGGACTGCACGCCCGCCCGGTCCGCCAGCGGCGCCTTGATCTCGATATTGGCGGCCACTGTTCTTCCTCAGCCCCCTGCACGCAGGACGCAGCCCGCGTCCAGTGCCTCGAGGGATCCGTCGGCGGCGACCACCCGCCGGCCGCCGATCCACACCCCCTCGATGCCGACAGGGTCGGAGCGGGGATTCGCAAAGGTGGAAGTGGAGGCGATCCGTTCGGGATCGAAGAGCACCAGGTCGGCGCGGCGGCCCGCCTCGACGAGCCCTACTTCACCGTCCAGACCGAAGCGTTCGGCGGGCTGGCCGGTCATCTTGTTCACCGCCTCTTCCAGGCCCAGGGTCCCGGTCTCGCGCACGTAGCGCGCCAGCACATGGGGAAACGCGCCGGCCGCGCCGGGGTGGGGACAGGCCTGGCCGGTCTCCCAGGCGTCAGTGCAGATCGAGCGCGTGGGCAGGGCCATCAGCTGGCGCAGCACGGCGTCGGTGTCCTCGTCGCCGGAGATCCCGAAACACAGCATGGTCACGTCGCCGCCGGCCTCGATCAGCAAGTCGATCACCGCATCAACGGGATCCATGCCGCGGGCCTCGCCCAGTTCCTCCAGGGACATCCCCACCACGCCGTCCGAGGCGCCGCCGCCGGCATGCGCAACGCGGATGCGCCGGATGCCCGACTCGCGGACGATGTTCGTGCACCAACCGTCGGGTCCCCACGGCGGCCAGGAGGGAACGCGCTGGCGGATCTCGTCCGCCATGCGGACCCTCGCCACGCGGTCCGAGGCCACTCTCAGAAAGCCCTCCACCCCGCCCGCCAAAGCCCAGGGCGGCAGGATCGCCAGCATGGTCGTGTTGACCCCGGTGTAGGGGATGACGTCCTCGGCCAGGTCGATGCCCTCGGCACGCAGATCATCGCCTGCCGCAACCCACCGCTCGAGAAGCGACCACGCGTCCTCGCCGTGCAGGTGGTCGTGGCTCAGATGGACGCGGCATCCTGTGCGCCCCACCTCCCCGAGCTCGGCCAGTGCCTGCATGCACAACTCAGCGTTGCCCGCCCTTTGGTGGAACGCGGCCAGGCCGCCGCCGCGGGCGCAGACCTCGCCCAGCGCCTCCAGCTCGTCGGTCGGCGCATACTGCCCGGGCGGATAGATGAGCCCGAACGAGACGCCCAGCGCGCCGGCCTCGAGCCCCTCCGCAAGCACCGACTGCATGCGGTCCATCTGTCCGGCGTCCGGCGTCCCGTCCATGCGGCCGGTGGCCAGCGTGCGGAGCGGCCCGTGCGGCACCAGGGCGGCGACGTTCAGCAGCGTGCCAACCTCCTCGACGCGCTCCAGATAGGAGGCGGTCGCCTGCCACGGATACTCGGGCCCGAAGTCGGGGGGCGTGACGAAAGCGTTGACCGCGCCGATCAGGCCGCGGTTGGCGTCCCCGACCGGTGCCGCCCCCAGGCCGCAGTTGCCCACGACCTCCGTAGTGATCCCCTGGCGGACCCGCGGACCGCCGTAGCGGGCCTGGGCCTCAGGGCCCATCGCCCACACCAGGTCCATGTGGGAGTGCACGTCGACGAATCCGGGACATACGACGAGCCCTGAGGCGTCCACCTCCTCGGCTCCCCGCATCCCTCCGTGTTCCCCCACCGCGGCGATCCTTCCGCCGGTCACGGCCACATCCGCAATCCGGACGGCAGCCCCCGATCCGTCGACGACCGTGCCGCCCCGGAGGACCAGATCGAGCTGCGTCATTCGCCTTTCGAGTTCGTCATCCCCAACGCGGCGTGCGCCTCCGCCTCCGCAGCGTCCAAAGACGCGGTGACCTCCCCGCAAAGGGCCTTTACCGTCGCCTCATCAGGGTCGGCCGGACAGCGCACCGGTGCCCCGTGCCTCCACGCGACCCGGGTAAACGGCCTGGGAACGCAGAAGCGGTCCCAGGACTGGAGCCTCCGCGCGCCGCGCACCGCATATGACACGGGCACGATCGGCCAGTCCAGCGCCCCCGCCAGCTGCACCACGCCCTGCTGCACCACCCGGCGCGGCCCCTTCGGACCGTCCGGCGTGACCGCCAGCCCATGCCCCGCGCGCGCTGAATCGAGCATCCCCCTCATCGCTGTGATTCCGCCTCGTGTGGTGGAACCACGCGCGCTCCCGAACCCCATCCCGGAAGCGACGCGAACCAGGTACTCGCCGTCCGAATGCCTGGACACCATCGCTGTCAGATCCAGGTCGCGATGGGTGAACACGGACAGCATCAGGTTCTCGTGCCAGGCCACAAAGACCGTCTTTCGGCCACTATCTGGCATTTGTCCTTCACTTACACGCCAGGTAGATCCCCACATTCGCAGTACAGAAGGGCCACACACCCCGGCCAACCAATGAGATGCCACCTAATATGCCAACATGGTGCAGTTGCCCTACACTTGCACTACGTTAGACATACTGTTGCAGCACACGCTTGACATCCTCGTCATGCCCCTCCTTCAGCCAGTTCTTAAGCGCCAAGGTGGCTTTGAACCACGCCTTGACGTCGCCGGACCTGCACTGCTCCAGCAGTTCGTCCAGAAGCGGATTCAGCCCCTCCGGGCGCTCTACGTGGGCCCAGTGGAACAGGAGCGCCGCCGTTGACACATGCCGCTCCGACACCTCCCTCTGGCCGATGCTGAGAGTAAAGTCGGTCACCAGCTCCTGGAGGGACACGGGGCCCTTGAGCCGGTTCTGGAGGTTGTAGGTGAGCACCACGCGCTCGCGGTTCGCATTGGAGTCCATTCGTGCAATGTCGGCCGCAAGACCCTCCACTACCCAGGGCGGGGGCTGAAGCGGCAGCCGGGCCATGTAGGCGTGAACCATGGCATGCTTGAGGTTGAGGGGACCCCATTCCACCGTCTGGGCCTTCTCCCAGACCAGCACCGCGGGCCGGCCCCGGTCCTCGTCCTTTTCGGAGAGCCAGGCGCCGAACAGGCCCTCGCAGTTCACCTCGCCGCCGAACTGCGCGCCGTAGACCGAAAACTCCTCCCGGTTCCTGAAGGCCATTAGGGGTACAGGCACTGCCGGCGCCCATTCGCCCATCCTAAGGAAGATCTCCCTGTCCGCCTCGATGGCGGCATCCCGCGCCTCCAGCGCCTTTTCCCACGGCAGGCTCGTGTACAGGACCCAGCGCTCCTCCCGGAAGGTCCAGGCGTCCTCCATGGGGTCCAGGACCGAATGAAACATGTCCGCTTCCTGCTCGGACACCCACTTGATCTTCTCGGCCTTGCCCTTTTTCGGCCGCCGGCCCTTCTTGCGCTCTGGAATGGGAAACAGGCCCTCAGCGAGCTTCTGGGTGTCTTCCGGGGAGTAGTAGCGGCCGTCCACCCAGCGCACCCACCCCTTCTCGGCTTTCTTGGCCTCCTCCTTGGTGAGCCACCGCATGACGCCCGTCCCCGGGTCCTCGAAGCGGACCATGCCAGCCTTCATGAGGTCCGCCTGCTCCTTCGGCATCCAGTCGCCCTTGTATTTCACCCACCCCAGGGCCTTGTAGCGCGCCAGTTCCTCCTTGGCGCGGATCTTGTCGAGGTCGGACTCCTTGACCCAGTCGCCGCCGTGCCTGACATATCCCAGTGCCGCCCGCGCCCCCTTGTGGTCCTCATCCAGCTTCAGCACGTCCTTGAAGATGCGGGATGCCTCCCTGCGGAGGCCGACCCCGTCCGCCCAGCGCCCTACCCGGTACAGCCCCTCCGTGTCGCCCGCCGCCACCTTGCCCCTGCGAGACCCCAGCTCGCCCAGGAGCTCCTCGCGTTCTCCCTGCGCCCACGCAGGCACTGCCGCCAGGACCAGAACCGCGGCCGCCACCCACTTGCCCGTCATGCCTCGTCCTCCGCCGTCCCGTGACCATTGGTCGCCACACCGAGGCCGCCCAGAAAGCGGCCCCATGATTCCTTGCGCCGGGCCGGCGGCACGTGATGGACGGGTGTCCACCGGGGCCGCTTGGCTGGCCGCTGGAGGCGCATGCAGGCCTCCTCGGGAGTCCGGCCGCCCTTGCGGCGATTGCACGCGCTGCAGGCCAGCACCACGTTGTCCCACACGTTGCGGCCGCCGCGCGAGACCGGAAGCACGTGGTCCACGGTGCCGCGGCCGGCACCAGGAGGCCTGCCGCAGTACTGGCACAGGCCGCCGTCACGCAATTGCACGTTCCTTCTAGTTAGCGGAACCCTTCGAATCGGAAGGCCGTCATAGCGCCGCAGGACGATCACCTCAGGCTGCCGGATGGCCATCGAGGGCGACCGGATCACCGGATGGCCGTTGCCGTTCCCCAGGGCGCACCAGGAGTCGAGGTCATGCAGGTCGTAGTCGTCCGGCCCGAGCACCCCGGCCACGTCACGGATGATCAGGCCGAGCGCGCGCTTCACCGTCGTGACGTGGATGGCCCGCCAGCCCCGGTTGAGGACCAGAGTGCCGTCATTCAGATCACCCACGGTAGCCATATGCAGATGTCCTATCCTAGCGGCGAAGGTGCATCACCCAGACGGTTCGGTTTTTCCGTTGGATCGGCCCTAACGGCATTCCTACAATCCAATCGCGGCACTCATAACGACAGCACCCAGGGAGGGACGCATGCAAGCACCCAGTTGGACCGCAACCGTTCTCGGCACCACGCTTCTCGCGACAGCATCCTGCACGACGCAGGTCGGCGGGGCCGTCGGGCCCGCCGCCTCGACAGCGCGACTGACCGCGACGCAGTTTTCGGACATTCCGGCCCCCGACGGGTACGTCCTCGAACGTGGCCCCAAGAACTCCTATTCCTACCAGTCCGGGGAATTCAGGGTCGGGCGGCTCACTTATCGCGGCCGCAGTACACCCACCGATGTTCGGCGCTATTTCCTCAACCGCATGCCGGACCACGCCTGGACGCTCGTGGACACGGCCGATGACGCGGGAGACGCGGTGCTGACGTTTGCAAAGCGGGGCACCCAGGCGCAGATCCGAATCGCCGAACAGTCACAGGAGCCGGGACGGCCGGTTGTTCTCACCGTCGAGGTGACGACAACAGGCTAGACTCACGGTCCGCGCCGCCCCTACAAGGCGGCTGCAATCCCACACTGCATCCCCAGAGACCTCTCCATGGCCACCGAACCGCAAACGCCCTCCCAGGACCCCGTTCTCGCCTTTATCGGCCGGAACCGCGCATTCGGGGCCGCCTTCCTGGTGGTCGTAATGGGCACACTGGCTTGGCGGCCCCTCACGCAGCGCAGCCAGGAAGCCTCCTACGAGACGGCCTGGGAGTCCTACCGAGCGGCGGTACCCACATTCCGATATCAGGGGCGCTCTGTCCGCATGGCTCGCTACGAGGATTTGGCCGAAGCGCGCCCGGACATGAAGGACACGCCCGCCGAGCCGTGGTTCCTGCTTGAGCTGGCCGGCCTGGCGCGCCGCAACGAACGGAGTGATGCTGCCCTGGAGGTCATCGGGGACCTGGAGGCCCGCTATTCCGGGCATCCGGTTGTCACGAGCGGCGCCGTCGCGGGCCTGCGCGCAGGCATGGCCGTTGACGCGGCCTGGGCTGATGCGCATCCGCAGCTGTTCCTGCACCCCCAACCGCCCGCCGACGCTGTCAGGCTGACCCTCGAAACGGACCTGGGGACCGTGGTGCTGGCCCTGAGGGCCGACCAGGCTCCCGCCCATGTCGAGGCGCTGGTAGCCGCTGTGCGCGACGGGCAGCTTGACGGCACCCGGCTCGCCAAGACCCAGCCAGGAGCCGTGCACGGCGGAGACCTCCGCACCCGAAACGAGGACAGAAGCACGTGGAGCGCCGATTCAGACCCTGTCGAGGGTATTGCGTGGGAGCCCTCCAGCCTTTCGCACTTTGCCGGGGCTGTCAGCATGGCGCCGCTTGAGGGCTCCGAGCCCCTGAGCCACCCCACCAGGTTCTCGCTCGTCCTTGAGGACCAGCCGTGGCTGGACCGCTCGCAAGTGGTGGTTGGCACGATCACTGAGGGCCTCCGGGTCCTGGAGGCCCTCGCTGACGGCCCTGCCGCCGAGGACGGCTACCTTGAGACGCCGGCGGTCATCACCGCCGCGACCGTTTCCGGCTAGACCTGGTCGGCCGGCAGGCCGATCTTGTCCAGCAGCCGCTGCAGATCCTCGTCGTCGGCAAACGCCAGCTTTACCCAGCCCTTTCCGCTCCTGCCCCGATGGACCCTTGCCTGGGCCTCGAGGTGATCGGAGAGGCGTTTCTGGACATCCTCCACCCACGCCTCCGGCTCCTCCGCCATGACACGGGAACGGGGACGCGATGTGCGGCCCGACGACGCCAATTGCTCCACCTCCCGGACGGAAAGGCCCTCCTCGGGGATTCTGCGGTGAACTTCCTCGCGAAGGACCGGATCAGCAATGGACAGCAGCGCGCGGGCGTGCCCCATGGAGATTGTTCCACGTGAAACGCTTTCCTGGATGCTCTCGGGCAAGTCGAGGAGGCGCAGGAAGTTGGCCACGGTGGACCGGTCCTTGCCGATCTTCCGCGCCACATCCTCCTGGGTCAGCCCCAGGCGCTCCTGGAGGGCCCGAAAGCCGCGAGCCTTCTCGATCGGGTTCAGGTCTGTGCGCTGGACGTTTTCGACCAACGCCATCTCCATGAGCTGTCCATCGTCCACGTCATCCCTGACCACCGCCGGCACTGTGGCGACGCCGGTCTGCTTGGCGGCCCTCCAACGGCGCTCTCCGGCCACAATCTCGTAGCCGTCGCCGTCGCGACGCACAAGAATGGGCTGGAGAATGCCGTGCTCCTTGATGGACCCTGCCAGATCCTGGAGGTCCTGGGGGTCAAACCGTTCTCTCGGCTGGTGCCTGTTGGGGTGGATTTTGGAAACATCCACCTCGATGAGAGTTCCGGCCTCGGTCTCGGGGGATCCCGCCGCAGCGGTCGGCCCGAGCAGATCCTTGAGCCCTTTGCCCAAGCGCTTGGTTTCAGTCGTCATATTGCCCTCGTGCCCTTGGTCGGGCCGACATCCCCTCCCATGGGGATGTGGACAACCTAGCGTGCTTGCTGTCATGGTTCCAACGCGGATCCCTGTGAAACCACAAAATGCGGTGGTCGCTCGCTGGTCGGCCCACTACCTGCGGGGGTTTGCTAGACCATGAACAAAACGGCGAAATACCGGTTTGCGGAGCGCTGCGCGGCCCCCTCCTCCTGGGCCATTGGCGGCCTTGGCGCCCTGCTCTGCCTGGGCGCGGTCCTCGGATCCAGCAACCCGCTGGCCCCCAGCGACCCTGCCGGAGCCTGCAGGGCTGTCCTCGCCGCGCTGCCGGCCCTGTGGGGTGCTGCCATGCTCCTGGAGCGGTCCGTGGACGAGACGGCCTGGCGGAGCCTGATGGGGGCGGCGGGCGGGACCGGCGAATGGCTCGGCCTTGCTCTCTCCCACGCAGTTCTGGCCGCTCCGGCTTGGGCGGTATGGATGTCTGCCGGATCCCAGGGCCCCTCAACTCTGGACGCAGCCGCATGGACCGCAACCTGCCTCGTTCTTTCCGCCATGGCCCTGGCGGTGCGCGCCGCCGGGCTCCCGGGGGGGCCAGGCGCTTGCCTCATGCTGCTTCTCGCCGCAGGCGCCTGGTGGGCCCCTGCAGGGCCATGGGGGGCGATCCTCGGGTCGTCCGTGCATCCTGCCCGGATGCCGGCCTTGGCCGATCCGGGCGGAATCGGAGTGCCCCTCGGGGCGATTCTGGTCTACATTGTCCGCACGGCGCTGGCCGCTGGCCTGTGGCTGACGCTGGGACACCTAACCCGGCGCAGCCCGACAGCCAACGGCGGCCGGTAGGCGGAATTTCCATGCGCTACGGAATCCTTGGTGACATCCACAGCAACCTGGAGGCCCTGGAGGCGGTGGTCAGGGAATGCGAGCAGGAGGGCCTGGACAAGTTCATCCAGGTCGGCGATGTGGTGGGTTACGGCGCACAGCCCAACGACTGCTGCGCATTGCTGCGCGACCTGGACCCCCTGGTGGTGACCGGCAATCACGACATGGCGGCCCTGGATCGCCTGGACATCGAGTACTTCAACAACTACGCGCGCTCAGCCATCGAGTGGACTCGCAGGTCCATGTCGGATGAGACCGTCAACTATCTGGACGCACTCCGGTATGTGGAAATCCTCGAGGATGTCACTGTCGTCCACGGCTCCCTGAATCGCCCCGAGGAGTTCGGCTACATCCAGACCACGATCGACGCACGCAGGTCGTTGGCCGAGCAGCAGACCAAGATCAGCTTCGTGGGGCACTCGCATGTGCCGGTGATCTTCACCGAACCGACCGACGACCTGGGATCCATCCGGTACACGTTCGAATCAGAGGTTGATGTATCAGGCGCCGAAAAAGCACTGATCAACGTTGGATCGGTCGGTCAGCCGCGTGACGAGGACCCCAGGGCCGCCTACTGCATCTACGACACCGAGGCGCAGAGGGTGTGGATCAAGCGCATCGCCTACGACGTGGACAAGGCGGGCCGCAAGATCATCAAGGCCGGGCTGCCGCGCATGCTGGCCGAACGCCTGCGCCTCGGCGTCTAGCCGCCGCTACTCCTTGAGGTAGGAGAGTTGCTCCTGCAGGTCGCCCAGGCCCTTTTCCCCCAAACCGCCTCGGAACAGGGTCTCGAGGTCCTTGAGAGGGCGTTCATCCCCGTGGAATATGAGCTCCTGGGCGTGAGGGTGGGTTCCCGCGGTGATCATCACCTGCATGATCGAGGCCGCGTTGCAGCGCTTGCCCTCGACCTCCATTTCGACCGGCGTCCCATAATGTACGACCACGGAGACGATGAGCGACGCCGGCCGCGCGTGCAGCTTCACATCCTCCGGCAGGGCCAGCCGCACCGTCTTGATGTTCGTGTAGGACGACAGCATTGCTTCGGCCACCGTGCGGCCGAACCGCATGAAGCGGTCTGCGTGGTGGAGGCCGAAATTCACCACCCTGTCCAGAACAGCCGCCTTGTCCACCAGGGCGGCGATTTGCGCCTTGGAGCCCTCATCCCGCACATCATTCTCGTGCCGGACGTAGAAGTGGACCTGATGGGTGACGAATTCCATCAGGTGCAGCACCACAGCCACATATCCGCGCAGCAGGGGCAGGTTGCGGTCGGACGACTCGACCGGTGTGTTCTTGATATATGTATCGTAAGTGGACTCCAAGTTATGGATAACTGACTCAAGGGCTCGGGATGCCTCCTCGCTGCACCGCTCCTTGACGTAGGACTGCATTTCAGCCAGTCCGGACAGCTTTCGCACCTCCATGTCCGCGAACAGGTCAGACGCGTCGATGAACCGCGACGCCACCTCGGCGATTTTCTGTTTCTCCTGGATGACCTCGGCTTCGTCCAGATTGGCCGGCAGGTGATGGTGGACGGGCGCATCCTCCAATTGCCCGGCATTCATGGGCGTCTCCCCGTTCTCGATGCCGATGAGACCGCTCTCAGAGACAAATGCCTCGATCAGGCCCACCAGCGATTTGCGCAGGAAGGCCAGGGTCGCGTCCAGGTCCTCCCGGAAATCATCTCCGGCGCCCTCGGCCAGGCCATAGCGGTCGATCCGGGTCCGAAGGTGCTCCAAGGAATAGGCGCTCAGGCCAAACCCGCGGAGGCTGGCGACAATTTCCACCAGGAAGGCGGTGGTCCGGTTGGACCTGGCCCCATAGTCGTCAAGGTAGGACTCCAGCGACTGGGCCTGGTCGACGAGCCGAAAGTAGTGCTTCTTGCTCCAGGTGGTCGGATCCGTCTCGTGGAGCAGATGCAGCAACCGCTGCATCGGCTGGGCCTGCTCCTTGAGAAGCGGCACGAAGTCGGCTTCAGAAAGGATTTCCTCCAGAGAAATCTCCGATTCGTGGCGGGAGGGGGGGGGTCGAAGGGACTCGTTCATGGCTAGGCGGGGGGCTTCCTATCCGAGACCGGTGTTTTGCTCAAGGTGCGTCCCCGAATTTGACGACAACACCCATAGCGAAGTTGTTTCGTCATTAACCCGAGGACAAGAAACCGTGTCGAGTGAACGCTGCCTGGAAACATACCTCAAGGAAATCAATGAGGTCGCCCTGCTCACTCCTGAACTGGAGAAGGAGCTGGCGACGAAGATCCAAAAGGGCGATTCGGAAGCCCGCGAGCACATGATCCGCGCAAACCTGCGGCTCGTGGTGTCCATCGCCAAGCGCTACACGGGTCGAGGGCTGTCCCTCATGGACCTGATCGCGGAGGGCAACCTCGGCCTGATTAAGGGCGTCGAGCGATTCGACCCCACAGTTGGCACACGCTTCTCCACCTACGGGACCTGGTGGATCAAGCAGTCCATCAGGCGCTCCCTGGTCAACAACGTGAAGCCCGTTCGGCTGCCTTCCTACATGGCCGAGCTGGTCCATCGTTGGCGCAACGCCACCAACGCGCTGGCGGCCCAGCTCGACCGGCCGGCCACGCCGGCAGAAATTGCCGAGCGGGTGGAACTGGAGAGCGACAATCCGCGGCTCATCCGCCGAACGATGATGAACGCGAATTCGCTGCCGTCAGTGAGCCTGGACGCGGTCGAGGGAGGCCACGACCTGATCAAGGACCGTTCGGACGAAACGCCGGCCGACGCGGTCCTGAAGGCCAGCGAGCTCGAGTCCCTGGCTCGGCTGCTGGACGTCATCGACGAGCGGGAGGCATCGATCCTCCGCATGCGCTTCGGCATTTCCACAGAGAACGGCGCCCAGCCGATGACCCTCAAGCAGGTCGGCGAGAGGCTGGGCATTACCCGCGAGCGGGTTCGGCAGATCGAGACCCGGACGCTGAAGAAGCTCTACCGGCTGCTCAGCGGCGAGGGCGCAAGCGAGGCGGCGTGACGTAGGGTCACCGGGCCATGACGGCCCGGCGACTGAGCCTCTACGTCCACATCCCCTTCTGCGAAGCGGTCTGCGCCTACTGCGCGTTCCCGGTCGTCGGCGGCCGGGGACGCAATCACGCCGCCTATCTCCAGGCGGTGCTCGACGAGACCGCCCGGCGCTGGCCGGCGGGCGCCGCGGTGGACACCCTCTTCCTGGGCGGCGGTACGCCCACCGAGCTGGGCCCAGACGAAATGAGCCATCTGCTTGACGGCCTTCACGAGCGGACCGGATTCCGGACGACTGCAGTGGAGGCCAGCTGCGAGGCCAACCCCGAGTCGGCGGACGCCGAGACCCTCGCGGCCGCTTCCGATGGCGGCATCGGGCGCCTGAGCATCGGAGCCCAGACCTTCGACCCGGCCGGCCTGAAGGTGCTGACGCGGACCCACGGGGCGGACGCCCCGCTCCTCGCCGTGGAAGCCGCTGCCGCCGCCGGACTGGACCGGATCTCCCTGGACCTCATCTTCGCGTGGCCCGGGCAGACACAGTCCTCCTGGGGGAGGGACCTCCGAACGGCGGCCGGGACCGGGGTCGAGCACATTTCGTGCTATGCGCTGACCTGGGAGGAGGGCACCGCCCTGGCTGTACGCCGCGGGTTGCAGGGCGCGGCGCAACCCATCGACGACGACGCCGAGGAGGCCCTGTTCCGGATGACTCGGCCCCTGCTCGCGGATCACGGACTGGAGGGCTACGAGGTCTCGAACTTCGCGAGGTCGGAGCTCGGCCAGTGCCGGCACAACCGCGCCGGGTGGCGCGGCGCCGACTGCCTGGGCGTCGGTCTCGGCGCCGCCAGCCGTCTGGGAAGTGAACGCCGCACAAACACCCGCCGCCTGGGCGCCTACCTTGGGGCCGTCCAGGCCGGAGAGGATCCGGTCGACGAGAAGGAGACCGTGGGGCCTGAGATCGCCATGGCGGAGCGGATGCTGGTCGGCCTGCGCATGGCCGAGGGCGTGGATGTCCTCGAGGTGGCGCAGGCCACCGGCGCCGACCCCCTGGCGGACAGGGGAGAGGTCCTCGACGTGTGGGAGGACAGGGGCTGGCTGGCCCGGGAGGGGACACGCCTGAGGCTCACCGACGAGGGGCTCCTGCGCGCCGATGCGGCCGCCCAGCTGTTCCTGACCTGAAGGCCGCGCCGCCCGGTAGCATCCGATGCGCAGGACGGCCGCCATGAGCAAGGACACCACCCACACGGACGACCGCCGGGTCGCACGCTTCTTCAGGAGGGGCCTCAAGGCTCTGCTGCCCACGTTCCTGACACTGTTCGTGGTCCTGTTCGCCTTCAACTTCGTGGTCGAGCAGATGAGCCGCCCGGTGGCGCGCGCCGCCTCCGGCATCCTGGGTGCCAGCGAGTGGGGCAGGTCGCTCGTGGGCCTCGTGCCAGGCTCAACGGACGGCGAACTGCCGGGCTGGGTCGGCTTCGTGCTGCTGATGGCCCTGACGTTTGTCCTGGGCGTCTTCCTGACCGGATTCCTCGGCCGGCGGCTCTTCGCCGGCTTCGAGCGCCTAGTCCGCCGCATTCCCGTCCTCGGCCGCATCTATCCGAGCGCCCAGCAGATCGTCGGCTTCTTCACCGACGACAGCCAGATGGGGTTCCAGTCGGTGGTCGCCATCCCCTACCCGCGCAAGGACATCTACACGGTCGGGTTCGCCACGTCGCCCGGCATGGAGTCGATCGACGAGCAGACCGGGTGCCGGCGCATGGGGGTCTTCGTGCCCACATCCCCGACGCCCTTCACCGGCTTCCTGGTGTGGGTCCGCGTCGAGGAGGTCCTGCCGATCCCGATGACCATGGATGAGGCCCTGCGCATGACCGTCTCGGGCGGCGTCCTGCTGCCGGACCCCCAGCGGGTCGACGACCCTTCGCTGGGCGTGGCGCCCCCGCCGCCGGAAAGCCCGGGAGGGAACGAATGACGGGCCACTTCGGGGACCGCCTGTTCGAGGCACGGGACGCGTGCGGCGCACCGGCCTGCGTCGGCGTCGACCCCCATCCCGGCCTGCTGCCCGATGCCCTGGCCGCCGAGCTGGGCGACGGTCCCTCGGCCTGGCGCACCTTCATCGAGGGCCTGCTGGATGCGTGCGCCGGGACCGTCCCCCTGGTCAAGGTCCAGGTCGCCTTCTTCGAGGCCATGGGCCCCGAGGGCATGACCCTCTATGCCGACACCCTGGCGGCGGCGCGGGACCGGGGCCTGCTCTCCATCGGTGACGTCAAGCGCGGCGACATAGGTTCCACGTCCGCCGCCTACGCCGCCGCCCATCTGGGGCCGAATGCCCCGTTCCCCGCCGACGCAGTGACCCTGCACCCGTGGCTGGGCACCGACGGAGTCGATCCCTTCCTGAAGGCCTGCGCGGAGACCGGCGGGGGAGCATTCATCCTGGTCCGCACCAGCAACCCCTCGGGCAACGAGTTCCAGGACCCAGAGACCGGCGGCCTGGCGATCCGGGTGGCGGAGGCGGTCGACCGGTGGGGGGCGGACCTGGTCGGAGATGCGGGCTGGTCCTCGGTAGGAGCCGTGGTGGGGGCGACCAGGCCCGAGGAGATACCGGTCCTGCGGTCCGCCATGCCGCGCGCACCCATGCTGCTGCCGGGCGTCGGTGCCCAGGGCGGCGACACCGGAGCGCTGGGCGCGGCGTTCGACGACGCCGGCCACGGCGGGATCATCACAGCGTCGAGGTCCGTGATGAAGGCGGGAACGCAGGGGGGGGCCGAGTGGCGCGAAGCCCTGGTGGAGGCCGTGGCGGCCTTCGCCCGCGACGCCGGCGTCGCCCTGACCGCATGACCCGTCTGGCCGCCGTGGGATGGGACGCACTCGGTGCGCCGCCGGCCTTCCTTTCATGGCTGTCGGGCGATCTGGGCGACCTGCTGCCGCCTCCGCCGACAGGTCCCGACGACCTGCTGGAGGGGAAGGTCGTCACCGGACAGCAGCCGGGGCTGTTTGGAGGATCGATGGTGCACCTTCTGAAGGCCGCCGGAGCGGTCCGTCTGGCGGAGGAAGCGGGCCGGGACGCCGTCTTCTGGAACCACTCCGAGGACCACGATTTCGCGGAGGCCTGCCGCATCCGGCTGGTCGCCCCCGGGCGCAGCGACGTCCACACTCTGGCCCTGGAGGCCCCGTCGGGGCGACCGTTCCTGTCCGACATCGTCCTGGGCGACGAGGCGGCGGCGCTGTTCGACAAGGCGCTGGGCGTGCTGGACGGACTGCCCCGTCTCGAGGAGGCCGCCAAGGTGTGCCGCCCCATCGCGGGAGCCCGCCTGGGCGAGGCCTTCACGGCTTTCCTGGACTGCGTGTTCGCCAAGCGTCTGGCTGCCGTCGAGCCGCGCGAAATCCGTGAACGCACGGCGCCGGTCCTGGCCCGTGCCGCGAGAGCCGCCGGCCGCCTGTCCGAAGCCGCGGACGGAGACGAGGCGGCTCTGCGGTCCCTGGGCCTGGAACCGCCTGTGCTGGACGCCGGCGCGGCGCCCTGGATGTTCACGGAGGCCGCAGGACAGCGCACCCCGGTGAGGTTGGCCGAAGGAGGCTGGCGGGTCGGCGACGAGAGGGACCTGGTCGCGCCCGATGAGCTGGCGGACCGCATCGAGGGCAACCCCGCAGACTGGGGTCCCGGGGTCCTGCTGAGGCCCGTCTGCCAGGGCGAAGCGCTCAATGTCGCTGTCTATCTGGGCGGGCCCACCGAAATCGCCTACCACGCCCAGACCCGGTCGCTGTTCGAGCTGCTCGAGGTGCCTCGATCACCGCTGCTTCCGCGCCCATCGGTCACCGTGGTCGACCGGCCCGTGGCGGACCTCCTGAACCGCCTGGGTCTGGACCCTGCGGACTGCTTCCGCCCGGAGGACCAGATGCTTGAGCGGCTGCCGGCGCCGCCCGACCCGCCGGTCCTGGACCGGATCCGGGCCGCTGCGGCGTCCGCGGCGGAAGACGTGCGGGGGCTGGAGGACGCCCTGTCGGACATCGACCCGGACCTGTCGAAGGCGGGGGCAAAGACCGTGGGGTCGGTCGAACGCTCCTTCCTGCAGCTGGAGCGCAAGACACGAAACGCCCACCGGAGCAGGGCAGGGGCGGGACGCTCGCAGGCCGCCATGATCGCGGGCACCTTCTTTCCGGCGCGGGCCCCCCAGGAGCGCGTTTGGGGACCCTTGCAGCTGATGGCACAGACGGGGCCGGCGGTCGTCGATCAGTTGACGCAGGACAGCGGCCCCTTCGCCATGGAACATGCGGTCATCGTGGCCGAGGAGTCCGAATCAACATGAGCGTGGATCTGCTGTGCATCGTCGCCCACCCGGACGACGCCGAAATCGGCTGCGGGGGCCTGATCCTCAAGGAACTGGGCGCCGGCCGATCAGTCGCCGTTGTGGACGCGACGCGAGGCGAAGCCGGGTCCTTCGGCGACCCCGAGACCCGCGCGGCCGAATGCCGTGCCGCCACGGAAGTCATGGGCCTCGAGATCCGGGAGAACCTCGGCCTGCCCGACGCCGGACTGGTCGACGGTGCGGAACTGCGCGCAGCGCTGGTCGGAGCCATCCGGCGCCACTGCCCGGACACCCTCCTGGTCCCGCACCCCGAGGACCCTCATCCGGACCACGCGGCGCTCGGCCTCGCCGGTCGCGCCGCGGCATTCCTGGCCGGGCTGGCAAACGCCGGCTTCGAGGGCGAGCACCACCGCCCGCGGCTCGTGATCCACAAGCTGGGGATGACTCCTCTGCGACCCGACTTCGTGGTGCCCGTCGACGACGTCTGGGCCACCAAGAGGTCCGCCTGCGAGTGCTATGTAAGCCAGGTGGTCGATCATCGCGGGTCGGGGCGGCTGCCCGGGGGCCGAACGATCCTGGACAGGATGGAGGAGCGGGACCGTGCGTTCGGCCTTGCCGTAGGCGTAGAATATGCGGAGGCCTACACCGTCCATGGCTTGCTGCCCCTGGACGGGCTGACCTGGGCCGTACAGACATGAACAGGGTCGCGGTGGTGAACCAGAAAGGGGGCGTCGGCAAGACGACCACCGTTGCCAACCTGGGCGCTGCCCTGGCCAGGCGCGGGCGGCGGGTCCTGCTGGTGGACCTGGACCCCCAGGCCAACCTCACTGTGCACATGGGACTGGACCCGAATGCCCTCGAGAGGACCGTCTACCACGTCCTCACGGGCGACGCGACCATCTCCGAGACGGTCCGGCCGGCCGCGGAGGACAGCCTCCATGTCGTACCCAGCCAGATCGACCTGGCCAGCGCCGAGCTCGAGCTGGTGAGCATGATGCGCCGCGAGGGCCTCCTGTGGGATGCGCTCAGCGAGCATTTCGCGGACGGCAACGAATACGACGATCTCCTGATCGACTGCCCGCCCTCGATGGGCCTTCTGTGCATCAACGGACTGTGCTCCGCGGAGCACGTCCTGATCCCGCTGCAGGCCGAATTCTTCGCCCTGCAGGGCGTGGCCAAGATCCTCGAGGTGGTGGACCTGGTGGCCAAGCGCCTGCAACCGGGGCTGCGCCTGTCCGGTGTGATCCCGTGCCGGGTGAACGAGCGGACGAAGCTGGCGCAGGAGGTGCTCGGCGAGATCCAGGACTTCTTCGGTGACCGCGTGTGGAGCACGAGGATCCGCCGCAACGTTCGCCTGGCCGAGGCGCCGAGCCACGGCACATCGATCTTCGCCTACGACCCCGAATCGAACGGCGCGGCTGACTTCGAGGCGCTGGCCGGGGAATACATGGAGCGGTTCTGCCGGGAGCCGGAGCCCGGGCCAGAGGACGCGCTGGACCAGGCCGAATCGAACGGCGGGGTGAGCGCAGTCGAGCCGCCCGAGGTCGAGCCGTCTGCGCCGATGACGGGCGCGCCCCAGCCCCAGTCGTGACCGGCGCAGGCCGCGCCGCGGCCACCCGCCCGATGCGGGTGGGGATCCTCTGCTATCCGACCTACGGCGGCAGCGGGGCCGTCGCAACAGAGATGGGCCGTGCGCTGGCGGAGGCAGGCCACACGGTCCACCTGTTCTCCTACGCCAGCCCCTTCCGGATGGGGGCGGCGCCGCGCGGCCTGCACTTCCACCAGGCCGAGGTCTTCACGTATCCGCTGTTCCGCTACCCGTCCTATGACCTGGCCCTGGCGTCCTGCGTCGTGGAAGTGGCCAGGCGGGAAGGCCTCGACGTGCTGCACGCCCACTACGCGGTCCCCCACGCCGTGTCCGCACTGCTCGCACGCGAGAGCCTGGGCGAGCCCGGACCGGCGGTCGTGACCACACTGCACGGGACCGACGTCACCCTGGTGGGGGCGGAGTCTTCCTATGGGCCGGTCATTCGCTGGTCGCTGTCACGCTCCGATGCGGTCACGGCTGTTTCCCGGCACCTGGCCGACGCCACAACGGAGCTGTTCGCGCCCGACGCGGAGATCCGCGTGGTGCCGAACTTCGTGGACACCGAGCGCTTCCGGCCACGGGACGGAGACCGTGGCTCCTGGGTGGCCGATGACGGGCCGACCCTGATCCACCTGTCGAACTTCCGGCCCGTGAAGCGGCCGCTGGACGTGGTGGAGACCTTCGCCAGGGTCCGTGAGGAGCTGCCGGCGCGACTGGTGCTGGCGGGCGAGGGGCCGGAGCTGCCGGTGGTGCGCAACCGCGTGCGTGCACTGGGCCTGACCGATTCGGTGGTCTTCGCCGGGGAGGTGAGGGACGTGCCGGGGCTGCTGCAGGGCGGCGACGCCTTCCTGCTGGCCAGCGACTCGGAGTCGTTCGGGCTCGCCGCCCTCGAGGCTATGGCCTGCGGCCTGCCAGTCGTCAGCACGGACGGGGGCGGCATCGCCGAACTGGTCCGGGACGGCGAGACCGGGCTGCTGGCCCCGACCGGCGACGTCGAGGCGCTTGCGACCGCCTGCCTCGATGTGCTGTCCACGCCTGAGAGGGCCGCGGGGCTGGGCGAGGAGGGCCGCCGCCGGTCGGAGTCGGACTACGCAATGGACGACGTGATCGGCCTCTACGAATCGATCTACACCGAGGTGGCGCCGTGACCGAGCTCGACTTCGACCACAACGCCACCACGCCGCTGGACCCGGCGGTGGCGGACGCCATGGCCGAGGTGCTGGCATGCGCAAATCCGAGCAGCGTGCACGCAGCCGGCCGCCGAGCCCGATCTGCCCTGGACGAGGCCCGCGCGAGTGTTGCTGCGGTCATCGGTGTCCCCGAGGACGGCGTGGTGTTCTGCGGGAGCGCCACCGAGGCCAACAACCTGGCGGTGGCCGGCCATTTTGCCGATTTCGCCGGCCACCTGGTCGTCTCGGCGATCGAACACCCGTCGGTCGGCGCAGTGGCGGACCACCTGGAGGAGCGGGGCGTGGAGATCGCGCGCGTAGCCCCCGGCCCGGAAGGCGTGGTGGCTGCCGACGCGGTCCTGGAGGCCGTGGTTCCCGGCCGCACCAGGCTGGTGTCCCTGATGGCCGCCAACAACGTGACCGGCGCCGTCCAGCCGGTGGCCGAGGTCGCAGCCGGGCTGCCCCCAGGCATCCTCCTGCACTCGGACGCCGCCCAGGCGCCGGGCCGGATCCCCTTGGGGCCTCTGCGGTGCGCTCACCTGCTCACCCTGTCGGCGCACAAGATGCACGGCCCAGCGGGGGTCGGCTGCCTGGCCGTCCAGGAGGGGGCAGAACCGGCACCGGTCCTGCACGGCGGCGGCCAGGAAGGCGGCATGAGGCCCGGGACCGAGTTCCTTCCCGGCATCGTCGGCCTGGCTGCGGCACTGGAGGCCGCGACCCAGAGGCAGGAGCAGGACGCCCCGCGGATGGCGGCCTTGTCCACCGACCTGCGCGAGAGGATCCTCGAGGCTGCGCCGGCAGCGCGCTTTCCCTGCCCCCCCGGGTCTTGCCTTCCCAACACGGTGTCCGCCTCGTTCGCGGGCGTGGACGGCAGGGAGCTCCTGCTGGCTCTCGACGCAGCCGGGGTGTGCATCTCTGGCGGCTCGGCCTGCGCTTCCGGGTCGGTGGAGCCCGCCCCCGCGCTGCTTGCCATGGGAATGGGCCCTTCCGAGGCGCTCGCCACCATCCGGTTCAGCCTGGGGCGGGCCACACGCTCGGCCGATGTGGAGGAGCTGGGGAGAAAACTTGCCGGATTACGGCTCCTCTGACCGTTTCTTTTTGACTCGGCCGTGCCCGTTGTGGATAGTGCTTCCACCGGTCGCCAACCGGGACAAATACAAGAAAACAACGAGGGTTCACGCACGTCATGGGCGGTGCCTGTGGCCCCTCTCGGGTGAGGTGAGATGGAAGCAACTGTGACAGCCAGCGCGCCGGCGGAGGAGCGCGCAAACGACCTGGACGGCCTTTGGGCCGCGATCCTCGAGGACCTTCGCGAGCGGCTGACGCGTGAACAGTTCGCAACCTGGTTTCCCCGGACGGTGTTGATGGAGGTGGAGCGCGACGAGGTCGTGGTTGGAGTGCCGACCGCCTTCTTCCAGGGATGGCTGAAGGACCACTACCAGGGCCCGCTGGCCCGGTCCGTCGAGCAGGTCATGGGCGCGAAGATGCGAGTCAGGCTCGAGGTCGCCCCGGACGCGCCGCCGCTGCCCCCCCGAACGCGGCCGCAAGCGGCGGCGGGCCAGCCGGCCAGCATGCCCATTGCGCCCCCCACCGGCGGGGTGGCAATCAATCCGGACTACACGTTCGAGAACTTCGTGGTCGGCCAGTCCAACAACTTCGCCCATGCCGCCTGCCTGGCCACGGCGGAGTCCCCAGGCAACACCTACAACCCGCTGTTCGTTCACGGGTCCGTGGGGCTCGGAAAGACCCACCTCCTGCAGGCCATGTGCCTGAGCATCCTGGAGCGGGTGCCGGAGACGAAGATCCTCTATCTCTCCAGCGAAACCTTCATCAACCACTTCCTGCAGGCGCTGGAAACCGGCGACCTCACGAACTTCCGGCACAAGTACCGCGGTGCCGACGTCCTGCTGGTGGACGACATCCACATCCTCGCCAACACGGAGCGGACGCAGCAGGAGTTCTTCCACACCTTCAACGAGCTGTGCAACGCCCGCAAGCAGATCGTCGTCTCCAGCGACCGGCCGCCGAGCGAGATCAAGGGCCTGAATGAGCGCCTGGTCTCGCGCTTCGCGATGGGGCTCTCGGCCGAGATCATCCCGCCTGACTATGAGACGCGCGTCGCAATCATCCGCCAGAAGGCCGCCATGCGGAATTGCCCCATGCCCGACAACGTGGCGCAGTTCATTGCGGAGAACGTCAAGAGCAACATTCGCGAGCTGGAGGGGGCCGTGAACACGGTGCATGGCCGGGCCCAGGTGGAAAACGCCGAGATCACTCTACAGTTCGCCCGCAGGGCGCTGCCGAGCCACCTGGACGCTCCGTCCCGGGCCGCCACCATCGAGGAGATCATCAACGTCGTCCTGGAGCAGGTGCCCGACGTGAGGGTGAGCGACCTCCTCTCTGCCAAGCGCACAAAATCCATTGCCAGGCCACGCCAGGTAGCGATGTACCTGGCCAGGAAACTGACCTCGCACTCGCTGGCGGAAATCGGCGGCTACTTCGGAGGCCGCGACCACACCACCGTCCTGTATGCGGTTGACCGGATCGGGGACGCACTCAAGGACGATCCCTCGCTGCGCTCACTCGTCGACCGGCACTGCCGTGCGCTCACCGGGAACCGCTCCTAGGGGTCCGCTGCAACACTCCTCTCTAGTGTCTGGCGCCGGCGCACCCACTACATCTGGGTCCCTGCCGGAGGTCGCAACCTGTGGAGAACAGGGCGCCTCTTGTGGGCACAACGACGGGTTTTCCGAGTTCCACCTACCGACCGCTCAGGGCTCCACAAACTCCCCACAGGACTCCCCAGCCCCTCCAGGTGGACCCCACCGAATCCTGACCCCCATGTTTTTCACAACCGCTGTTATATCAAAAGGTTATGGGCTCACGACCGCCCCGTGTGCCGCCTTATGATGAAGAAGAAGAGATATATTCCATGAACATCATCTGCAACCGAGAAGCCCTCCAGGAAGCCCTCCGGTCCGTCACCTCGGTGGTCCCGGTGCGCAGCACCAAGCCAATCCTCGAGAACGTCCACATGACGGCCGCTGGCGGCGTCTTGGAGTTGGCCGCCACCGACCTGGAAATTACCATCCGCACCAGCCTCGACGTAGGCATCGAGGAGGAGGGCGAGGTGGTGGTGCCGGCACGGCGGCTGGCTGACTCGGTTCGCAATCTGGCCAGCGAGAAGGTGCAGCTGCAGTGGATCGCAAAGACGGAGTCCTGGATGGCCGAGGGGGATGACGCCGGGTCAGAGGCAGGATTCCTGGAGTTGAAGGGCGAGGAGGAGAACGCCGAGATGGTGGGAGCGGACCGCTCCGAGTTTCCGGTGCTGCCCGATTTCGATGATGCGGGATCGTTCGAGATGCCGGGCGCTTGCCTTGCGGATCTCGTGCGGCACACGGCCTTCGCCGCCGGCAAGGAGGGAGGCCGCTACGTCATGAACGGGATTCTCTTCGGCGTGGAGAAGGATGTTGTCCGGCTGGTGGCCACGGACGGTCGCCGGCTGGCCATGGCCTGTTCAAAGGCCGAAACAGGGTCTGTCGACGACGAATCCTCGAAAATCGTTCCGAGCCGGGCCTTCCAGCATGTCGCCCAGTTGGTGGGAGACAGTGACGATCCTGTTTCGGTTCACGTGGGGAGCAACCAGGTGGCCTTCCGGTCGGGCAGCCACAGGGTGTTTACCCGAATCCTGGAGGGTGATTTTCCCAAGTACCAGGATGTCATTCCCGAGGGTGCGGAAATCCGCTTGGTGGTGGACGCCGGGACGTTGGCCCAACGGCTGCGATTCGTTACCACCCAGTTGGCTGATGACGCCCGGGGCGTGCGGTTCCAACTTTCCGCCGGTGTTCTCGGGCTTGAAACCCTTGCCCGCGGCTGGGGACAGGGACACGCGAAGATGGAGGTGGAGTACGCAGGGGAGCCCTTCGAGATTACGTTCAATGCCGACTACCTGCTCGACGGCCTCAAGGTTGCCAACGGCGATGTGGAATTCTGCCTGACGGGGCCGCAGGCACCCGGACGCATCAACCTGGGTGATGACCACGTCTACGTGGTCATGCCGATGAACGCCTGACCCTGCTTCTACATGACGGAACCGGCTGGAAACCTGGGCGACGCGGCCCGGAAGATCCTCTCGAAGGCGGGGCGGGGGCGTCGTCAGGGAGAAGCCTCCGTGCTGGACGCCTACAGGGAGGTTGCCGATGACGACATGCGGCGGCATTCGCAGGCGGTCCGGTTCGCCAACGGGCGCCTGGACGTCGAGGTGTCGAGTGCGCCGCACAAGGCCGAGTGGCAGCAGTTCGCAGTTCCTGGGCTGCTGGCCGATTTGGCCGAGGTCCTCGGCTCCCGGCGCGTGAAGGACATCCGGTTCCTTCCTGGGGGGCAGCATGCCTGAGGAACCCGACGCACCCACCAATCCGCGGGAGGAGGATCGGCCGAAGGAGGGCGTATACGACGAGGCCTCCATCACGATTCTGGAGGGTCTCGAGGCTGTCCGTGTGCGTCCGGCTATGTACATCGGGGATACCGGGACCAAGGGGCTCCACCACCTGATCTGGGAGGTGGTGGACAACGCCATCGACGAGGCAATGGCCGGCCACTGCGACCATGTCGAGGTCATGCTGGGCGTGGACGGCAGCGTCACCGTTCGCGACAACGGCCGGGGCATCCCGGTGGGCGTCCACCAGACCGAGGGGATCTCCGCCGTCGAGGTGGTCATGACCCGGCTCCATGCGGGCGGGAAATTCGACGCAGCCTCCTACAAGGTGTCGGGCGGTCTGCACGGTGTAGGTGTCTCCGTGGTCAACGCGCTGTCCAGTCACCTGACCGTCCGGGTCCACCAGGAGGGCCAGGTCCACGAAATGTCCTTCCTGCGGGGTGACACGGCCGAGCCCCTGTCTGTCACCGGCAAGACGGACCGCACGGGGACCACCGTGAAGTTCCTGCCCGACCCCGATATCTTCGAGACGATCGAGTTCAGCTACGACGTCGTCGTGGCCCGTCTGCGCGAGCTGGCCTTTCTCATGGGCGCATACGGCTTCGAGATCTCGGTCCGCGATGAACGGACCAGCCAGGAGGACTCTTTCCGTTTCGATGACGGGCTCATCGCGTTCGTGCGCCACCTGAACGAGACCCGCACGCCGATGCACCAGAACGTCCTGCATTTTTCGCGGACCGCGGTTTCCGAGGATGACGGCGAGGTCGGGATCGAGGTGGCGATGCAATACACCTCCGACTACTCGGACAGCGTCTACGCGTATGTCAACAACATCCACACGCGCGACGGAGGGACCCACCTGGCCGGTTTCCGGGCGGCCCTGACCCGGGTGCTGAACCGGTATGCGCGCACCGAGAAGATCTTCAAGGACAACGAGGCCCTTCCCTCCGGCGACGACTACCGCGAGGGGCTGACGGCGGTCCTGTCGGTCTATGTCCCCGATCCCCAGTTCGAGGGCCAGACCAAGGTCAAACTCGGCAACCGCGAGATCCAGGGTCTGGTCGAGGCGGCCTTCGGCGAGTCGCTGAAGGCGTTCCTCGAGGAAAACCCGTCGGACGCCAAGAAGATCATCCTCAAGGCGAAGGAGGCCGCCGCAGCCCGCGATGCAGCGCGGCGGGCTCGCGATCTAGTGCGGCGCAAGAGTGCGCTGGCCAGCGGCTCGCTGCCAGGCAAGCTCTATGACTGCCAGAGCCGGGACCGCGAGCAGACCGAGCTGTTCCTGGTGGAAGGTGATTCGGCCGGCGGCTCGGCCAAGAGCGGACGGGACAACGAGTACCAGGCGGTCCTGCCCCTGAAGGGCAAAATCCTCAACGTCGAGAAGGCGCGGCCGGAGAAGATGCTCGCCCACTCCGAGATCCAGACGATCATCGCGGCTGTGGGCGCCGGGTTCGGGGAGGACGAATTCGATCCGGAGAAGGCCCGCTACGGGAAGATCGTCATCATGACCGACGCTGATGTGGACGGCAGCCACATCCGCACCCTGCTGCTCACCTTCTTCTTCCGGCACATGCGCCCGCTGATCGAATCAGGAAAGGTCTATGTGGCGGCTCCACCGCTCTACAAGATCAAGCAGGGCAAGAAGGAGGCCTACCTCCGCACCCACCCTCACCTCGAGGAGCTGCTGATGGAGCAGGGGCTTGACGGCCTGGTCATCGCACACCCAGGTTCAGGCCGCGAGTTCTCCAACGGCGAAGTCCGCAGCCACGAGGGCGACCTGCGGCGCATGGCGGAGCTGGCGGAGGGGTTCGAGCGGGCCTCTCTCGGAGTGACACTGGACGACTACCTTGCGGCAGGCGAAGAGGCCGATCAGCTTCCGACCCATCTGGTCCTCCGAGACCGCACACCGGAGTTCATGGGCCAGGATGACGTGGACGGCCTCATCGAGGAGCTGACCGCTTCGCTGGGGCGGGGGCCGGTCATCTGGGAGGGGCCGGGCCGCGGGGTCTCACAGGAGGAATCGGACATCGGCATCATCCACATGAAGGAGCGCGGCGAGCTGGCGACCCGGCTCAACCGGCTGCAGGAGGCCGGCATCCCCACCGGCGGCGACGAGGAGTTCGAGCTCCACAGCGACGCCGCGACGCCGCAGGCGGTCACGGGCATACCGGCGATGGTCCGGGCCATTCGCGAGCGCGGGCAGTCCCGTCTTCAGGTGACGCGCTACAAGGGCCTGGGCGAGATGAACCCGGACCAGCTTTGGGAGTCCACCATGGACCCTGAGAGGCGGGTTCTCTACCAGGTGACGGTCGAGGACATGATGGAGGCGGACTGGATCTTCTCGACCCTGATGGGGGATGAGGTCGAGCCGCGCCGGCGTTTCATAGAGCAGCGCGCCCTCGAAGCCACCAACCTGGACGTCTAGCCGCCGGGCTGCGCCTCGTCGTCTGTCGGCTGGTCAGGTTCCGCAGCGGAGGATGCGCTGTCCCGAAGGTCGCGGCCCAGGTCCTTCACCTCGCGGGCCACATCCAGGTCGTCTCCCAGATCGATGTCGCGCTTCAGGTCGTCCAGCCCGCGTCGCAGTTGGCGCAGCGTCTTGCCGACCGTCTTGCCGACCTCCGGCAGACGACCGCCGAACACAAGCACGGCAACGATTCCAATGACGATCCACTCTGTGGCTCCCGGCCAGCCCATCGCGGCAGTCTAGCGGAGCGAGCCGAGAAAGGCCTGCCAGGCGGGCGTCTCCGCCACCTTGCCGGCCAGGGCCTCCCCGAGCAGGCGGTTGCCGCGGATCGTGGGATGGATCGCGTCGCCGGCCATGGTCAAGCCCGTCAACGGGCTGACATCCGGACGGAATACCGGGGTCAGGATGGTCGTCCCCTGCTCCCCGACCGGCCACGGGATTCGGTGCCAATACCGGAACGACACGGTGTCCTGGATGTCCTTGTGGTGAGGCGCAAACGCGAAGACGATCGGCTCCGACCGCGTGGGCCGTCCCGTCACGGTGAAGACACCGTCGTCCGCGACTTCGTCACCGTTCTCGCCACTGTCGTTCATCGTCAGGATGTCGAACTGCCGGCCTGGCAGGTCAGGGCGGGCAACAAGGGTCATGAGGGACTCCTGGCCGCCCTTGGTCATGGCGCGAATGGTCAAGCTCCGGCGTTCGGCCTTTCCCTGGCCGGCGGGCGCGAGCCCAGGCCATTCGGCGGTACCCACCGAGGCTTCCTGGTGCTCCTCGAACAGGGACCGCACATGCAGGAACGGCGCCTGATGATCGGCGGCCGCCGCCTCCAGGACCCGGCGTGCGTAGAAGTTGGGAATGTCCAGATCCACGACGGCGGTGCCGATTCCAGCGTCACGGGCCTGCTCGAGCACCTGCCTGACGCTTTGGTCGAACTCTCCGCGGCCGACCCGGGGCCCGAAGTGCATGGGGCGGCCCCGCTGGTCCAGGAACCAGGCGGCCGCGAAGGCCAGGCGGCTCTTCCTGGCCCAGCCGTCCAGCCAGAACCGCACAGGGTTGCTGAGCGTCTCGAGCCGCAGACGGTCGGGGTCCGGGTGCATGAACGAGTCGTTGAAGCCCAGCGCCCAGATGATGAAGTCCGGGTCCAGCTGCTCCACTTCCAGCTCCCATAGGCGGACCCCCTGGAGGGACGTGTAGCCGGGAATCCCCATGTTGAGGACCTCGACTCGCGCCTGTGAGGCAGGGGCGGCCGTCCGGACCCGGTCCGCCAGGAGGCGCTGGACCACCTGCGGGTATGTGCTGTCCTCATCGACTCGCAGCCCGAACGTGGAAGAGTCCCCGAGGACGACCACGCGGAACGTGTTCCTCGGGGCGGTGTCCGCCCACTCCGGGCCACGGTAGCCGCGGCTGTTCAGGCGGACCTCGATGTCACCCCGGTCCTCGGTCCCCTTGAAGAATGTGCGCACCCCGGACTGGTAGCGGTAGATCAGGTCGTGGTCGGGGACCTGCAGGTAATAGTGGAGCTGGTGGTGGGGGTGCAGTGAGGGTCCCCATTCAAGGGTCCTGGCCACGACCTCCATCAATGCTCCGGCTGCGGCCAGCCCGCAGAGCAGCGCAAGGACGCGTCGGACGGCTAGCGTCACGGGCCCCATACTCCCGCGAAAGACGGCTCCAGCGGGGAGCGGAATCGGTTGCGTGCGTGGTCGTAGAGGAACAGGGGGATGATGTTGACGGACACGCGCGTGTCGTCCTGGCCGGCGTCGAACGAGAAGTCGAATTCCAGGACCGCGTCGTGGAGGTGCTTCACCAGGCGTACGGTATGGGCCAGCGGGGTGGACTCGCCGAGATCGAACGACTCGAGCGCCATCAGGTCCCACTGGGGGCCCGCATGGACCAGGAAGCCGGCCGTAAGGGCCCGGTAGTCGGCGGGAAAGCCGGGTCCAGGCCGCGCCGTCGAATAGCCCACCATGCCCTCCCAGGTGCGTCCGCCCGCCCACTCCAGCGCACTCTCGAACCACGCCCCCTCGGCCGTGTTGAGATCCCAGTCCGCCTCAAGACGGATCCGGGTGTGTCCCAGGCCGGGCATTGTCCGCTCCCATGTGAGGTCGGTGCGGAGCGGATCCCACCGCCGTGATGGATCGGGATGGAGGAGGCTGTCCAACTGGCCGTCGGGCAGCCAGGCGGTGCGGATGTCGAGGTCCAGGACCGGAGTGAGGCCCTCCTTGCCGGTCCGGAACAGGCGGTTTCGCAGCGCCAAGTCCAGGCGCTGCTCCTCGACCAGACCCTCGACCTCGTCCACGGGGATCAGGAGACCGCCGGCGATCGATACTGCGTAGCGGTCGCCGAGCGAGGCGCCAGGGTCCATGACGTGGAGCCACCGTCCGTACGAACGGGTCGCCCGGCTCGTCAGCCGGAGGCCCACCAGCCCGTCGTAGCGCCCGAGGGACGTGTCGGCCGGGTCCAGGCCTTGCGAGTAGCCGGTCCAGCCGGCCGAGGCGAAAGGGATGGCCCTGACAGGGCCCAGCCCCATGGGCCACCGCACCTCGGCGCGCGAATCGAGGCGGTCCACCTGTCGCCTGTCCAGCGGGTCGCCGGCCCCGCGATGCAGGCGATACGAGCCGGCCGACACCCGTCCGGCGAGGGTCACAGGTCCGGCCGCCTGCGGCATCCAGGCCAGGTTCGCTTCCGGCAGCCTCTCGGTCAGTCCGTCCGTCTGCTCGATCCCGAGTGCGAAGGCAGCCTGGCCCTCGAAGTCGTTGAGCCGCGGTGAGGCCGCCAGTGTCGCCACCAGCGGCCCTCGCTCGGTGCGCAGGCGCACCTCCGTCCCGGGCAGGTCATCGGTCTTGGACTCATGGCCGTGGAACTGGTTCAGGTAGGCCGCGTCCGAGGCGGCGTTCAGGGTGACGTCCAGCCGGGACCGGTGGCCGAGAGGAATCCGGGCCCGTGACAGGAGCCTCCCGCGTGCCGTGGATTCGGTGCCGTCGGTCTCGACCAGCAGGCCGCGGTCCGCGCCGCTGTCCACCAGGCCATCCAGCCTCACCAGGCCGTGGGCGCCGTCGCCCCACGTCCAAACCGCCTCGGTGCCCGCATAGGGGCCGCGGTCGAGGCCCCAAAGAAGCGTAGAGGCCTCCTTCGAGACCAGCGTCCGGCCTCCCAGTGAGAGAGTGTGGGATGTTTCCCACTGGGTCTCTACCCGCGGACCCCAGCGGGACGAACCACCGAGCGCAACGCTGCGCAGCGGCAGACGCTCTTCGCCCTCACGCCCCGCGAACGACATGTGCGGCAGCGGCAGCAACGGATCCTGCCCCACCAGCAGCGTGGCGCCTTCAAGATCGAAGGCCCCGTCGCCGGGTCTTACCGACGCGGAGCCCAGGACCAGTCGGTAGTGGGGGACGTCGAAATCGCAGGTCGTGATCACGGCATCCTGGGCGCTCAGCGTTCCGTCTGTCTCGATGCGCATCCGGTCGGCGCGGAACAGGATCGGCACAGGGCTGCCTCGGAGCGTGGTGCGCAGCCGTGCGGTTGCGCGGTGCATCACGCCGCGGCCGGTGGCCGTCTCATAGAAGAGGGACGAGGCGTCCAGGGTGTCGATTTGCCCAGGTCCGAATCCGGGCCGCTCCACATGAACGCGGCCCTCCGCGTAGAGGGCCAGCAGGCCGCCTGAGCCGGCCTTCCAGGCCTCCCCGTCGATGAAGGCAACGCCGGCATCGGCCGAAATGCGGGTGCCGTCGTCCAGCAGGGCGTCGAGCCCTCGCAGGATGTAGGCGACTTCGCCCCCCCGGTCCTGGCGCCGTGCCGATTCCAGCCGGTATGTCCCGCCCGGCAGGCGTGTGCCCGGATCCTGGGCAGCCCAGGCCAGGGCGACGAGGACCCAGTTCATGGCCGGCCCTCGACCCGGACGACGATGCCGTCCGCCTCGAGGGGCAGCCCGCTCCCCTGGTCGACGACAAGGCGCCGGCAGTCGACGATCCAGCCCATGACCTCCGAGCGGGTTTCGACCCCGCCGGTCAGGACGGCGCTGCCCGTCTCCTGGGTCCAGACCAGCTGCCGGGCCTGCACCGGTCCCTGGTCGGTGTTCAGCACGAGGGGCGCGCCCGAAATCGTGGCGCTTGCACCGCCTGCCGCCATCTCGATGCGTTCGCCCTCGATGCTGCGGCGTCCGTCCACCAGGCGTGCGGGAGAGCCCGTCACCAAGGTCGATCCGTCTGCGCCCCGGTTCATCTCCTCGCCGGTCAGGACCAGGCCGGACGCCGGATCGTCCAGGCTCACGCGGCCTCGCGCCGCCAATGCGCCGTCCGCGCCGAGGTCCAGCCGGTCGGCCTCCATGACCTGCCCGTCGCGGGGCCCGCCCCTGACGACGGCCTGGACGGAACCGCCCAGTGCCAGGCCCGACGCGCCGTCCAAGGCGACCATGTCGTCCTCGGCCCGGAACGAGATCACGGACCCGTCAGCTCTCGGCAGACTGCCGCGGACGGGTCCCCCGAATACGGCGGACCGACCGCCGTCCGGACCCGCCATGACGGTCCGGAACGAGGCTGCATGGAGGACCGCGCCGGTCGGATCCTGAATGGTCACGGCGCCATCGATGGCCGCCCGCAGCTCGTCATGATCCTCGGCATGGTCCAGGCGCATCGGCGTCGCGCTCGTCATTTCCGCACCCTGCGCCATGTCTGGCAGGCTGATCCGAATCGGCTGATGGAGCACGACCTGGCGGTCCGCCCCAATCGTGGCCCCCGTGGCCGTGCCCGATAGGGAGTCCCCCTCGAAGGTGACCGGGCCGGCCAGCGAACCGCTTTCCAGGACGGGGCCCTGGTCCGAGGTTCTGACCGTGAAGAAGGCCCTCTCCGCGGACAGCCCGGCGGGCAGGTCAGGGCCGGGGTCAATCGTGACGCCGCCCGCGGCTTCGATCCGCCATCCGCCCGATGTGTCCAAGGCAGCGGTCAACGGGCCGTTCGACGTGACCACCGCACCTTCCGTCGTCTCGATGCGGATCCGGCGCTCGACGACCAGGGATCCGTCTGCTGCGGACCAGGAGACGCCGGTGCCGCGGCAGACGGCGCCGGGGCTCGTGATGGTCACCTCGCCGTCGGAGGCGAACGAGTCCACCGACGCCCTCGCCATCGCCGAGGTGACGGTGAGCGGGCCAGCTGCGCTGTCCTCCGCCAGATGACCGACCGCCCCTTCGAGAAGGACCACGCTGTCGGCCTCCGTGTGCGCGGGCACGCGGGCCGTGGCGGCGTCCACCGACGCACGGACGGAGAGGCCATCGGGGCCGAACAGGGTCAGCTGCGCATCGCGCACCAGGAACATCTCGCCTGTCTCGTCCGGCTCAGCGCCGGCGCCTTCGATCCTCAGCGCCGGGATGTCGGTGTCCTCCCGGAACAGGACCAGGGCAAAGGGCCCGTCAGCGCGGATCCCGACTCCGGGAACGGCCGGGATCTCGACCAGGGGACCGGGCTCCTGGGTGACGGGGCCGGGGCTCGGGGCAGGAGGCTCCGGGCGGGAGCCGGTCCATGCCGGTGCAGGGGAGTGCGGGGTATTGGCCGGGCCGGGTCCGCTGTCCAGGCGTAGCAGCAGGGCCACGCCGAGGGCGGCCAGCACAAGGAAGACAGCCGCGCGGTTCACAGCCGAAAGCGGGCCAGCGCCTCTTCCCAGGCGCCCCGGGCCCGGAGAAGGGCTTCGGCCGCCTCGCGCACGGCCCCGTCTCCGCCTGCGGCGTCCGCGACCCAGTCCGCGGCTTCGCGTATCTCCGGACGCGCGTTGGCGGGTGCAAAGGACATTCCTGCGACCGCGAACAAGGGGAGCTCGGGCAGGTCGTCGCCCATGACGGCGGCCTGTTCGGCGCTCAGGCCCCGGTCCTCCAGGAGTCTTGCGAAATCTGCCGGCTTGTCGGATGCGCCTGCGACGACGGCGAGGTCCAGCTCTGCGGCCCTTTTCAGGGTGGCGTCATCGTTGCGCCCGGTAAGCAGAACGACCTCGATGCCGGCTGCCTGCAGCAGGCGGATGCCCAGCCCGTCGTGGACATGGAAGCGCTTGACGGGCGAATCCGTCCCGTCCACGCCTATCGCTATCCGGCCGTCGGTCAGGACGCCGTCGACGTCCAGCACCAGTAGTGCGATCCCTGCGGCGGTGTCCGCGGAAAGGGTCACTTGCGGCCGAACAGGTCCTGGATGTCCAGCAGCCCCACGGGCTTCCCGTCCCCGTCGACGACCGGCACCTGGTCCACATGGTGTTCGTGGAGCAGCCGTTCCGCCTCGGCCACCAGGGCCTCCGGCCCCACGGTGCGAGGGTCGCGGCCCATGACCTCGGTGACGGCGCGGTCCATGGGGTCCCCGTCGACAAGGGCCCGGCGCATGTCGCCGTCCGTGAAGATGCCGAGCAGCGGGCCGTCCTCCTCGACGATCAGGACCGCACCAGGCCGGCCCGGCGTGGATGTCATGACCAGGGCCGCATCCCGCACGGTGTCAGAGGGACCGGCCAGCGGCAGGGCCTCGCCCTGGCGCATGACCTCGCTGACCCTCATGAGGCGCCTCCCCAGGGATCCGCCGGGGTGATTGGCGGCGTACTCCTCAGGGGTGAAGCCGCGGGCGTCCAGCACAGCCATCGCGAGTGCGTCGCCCAGCACCATCATGGCGGTGGAGGACGTGGTCGGCGCCAGCCCCATCGGTCCGGCCTCCTCCAGGGTGCCAATGGAGAGCACCAGATCCGCCTCGTGGGCCAGCGTGGAGTCCGACTGGCCGGTCACAGCGATCATCCGAGCCCCAATCCGGCGGATCGAGGGCAGCAGGCTGGTCAGCTCCTCCGTCTCGCCGCTGTTGGAGAAGGCGATCACCACGTCGTCGGACGAGATGCGGCCCAGGTCGCCGTGCCGGGCCTCGGCCGGGTGCAGCCAGAGCGATGCTGTGCCCGTGGAGGCGAGCGTCGCGGACATCTTGCGGGCCACGAGGCCCGCCTTCCCCATCCCAGTGACCACGACGCGGCCCCCGCACGCGTGGATTTCGCGTACGGCGTCGAGGAAGGAGGCATCGAGGAGGTCCTGAAGCCGCTCAAGGGCGTCCTGGGCAAGGCGAATGACCTCGCGGGCCCGCGTGATGGAGGGGTCCATGGCGCTGTAGACGCGGATTGTAGTGGGTGGGCGCGGGGTGCGCGGCTCGTAGAATCCTGGACGTGGACCTCCAAGCATCGGACCTGGCGGCCTTCGCGCTGCTGCTGTTCTCCTTCTCGGTCCACGAGGCCGCCCACGCCTGGGCGGCGGACCGGCTGGGGGATTCCACGGCCCGGGAGCGCGGCCGTCTGACCCTGAATCCCCTTCCGCACCTGGACCTCTGGTGGTCAGTACTGATCCCGTTCCTGATGCTGACCACGGCAGGGTTCTTCTTCGGAGGCGGCAAGCCGGTGCCGGTCTCGCTCCACCGTCTGCGCCAACCTCGGCGCGACTGGATGCTGGTGTCCGCCGCGGGCCCGGCCAGCAACATCCTCCTGGCGGTTCTGTTCGCCCTGGTGTTCGGGGCGTCCAAGAGATTCGGCGTATGGCCGCCCGGCGCGACCGGCTACGACATCCTGATGACGGCGGTTGCCTTCAATCTGTTCCTTGCGGCGTTCAACATGGTGCCGATCCCGCCGCTCGACGGGTCACGCGTGCTGGCCGGGCTGCTGCCGGACCGGGCTGCCTCTGCCCTCATGCGAGTGGAGCGGTTCGGCTTCCTGATCCTGATCGCCCTCTTGTGGCTGCCGGGGACCATCCCCGGCTTCCCCAACGTGATCGGCGGCCTGTGGCGGGCATTCGTGGTGCCGGTGGGCAACACCCTCCTCGGTCTGGTGGGATAGGGGCGATGGGCTTCACCGTCCGCCTCGACGAGGTCTTCTCGGGACCGCTCGATCTGCTGCTTCACCTGGTGACGCGGCAGGAGGTGGAGATCTCCACCGTTTCGGTGGCGGATGTCTGCGACGCCTACCTGGCCCATCTGGAGGCCCTGGAGGAGTTGGACGTCGAAGCCGCCGGTGACTACCTGGTGTGCGCCTCCTCCCTGGTGCTCCTCAAGTCACGCAGCCTGCTGCCGGTGGACGAGACGGCTGGCCAGGACGACGACCTGGACCCGGGCATGGACCTGGTGCGCCACCTGATGGCTTACCGCCGCTTCCGGGAGGCGGCCGACGCCATGGGCGGACAGGCCCGGGAGCGGGCACGCCGCTTCGCCGTGCGTGTTGGCCGTGAAGAGCAGACCAGCGAGGACCCGGAGATCAACCTGGACGAGGTGACCGCGTGGGACCTGGCCGACCTGTGGGAGCGACTGAAGCGCGAGACCAGCGTCATTCCGATCCACAGGGTGGAGCACGACCCCCGCCCGATCCGACGCTTCATGCGCGAGATCGTGGATCGTCTGCGGGGCCGCGATCGACTAACCTTCAACGACTGCCTGTCGGGTGAAGCCGGACGGGCGCCCCGCGCAGCCACGTTTGCCGCTCTCCTCGAGCTGGTGAAGGGCGGGGTCATAGAGGTGGCGCAGAAGACGACCTTCGGGGCGATCGACATCTCCCTGAAGTCAACTGACGAGAAAATGATCGAACGGTCGCTTGCGGCCGAGGAGTTGGAGGATTCATGAGTACGGCAGCGCTGGACGTAACGGACGAGACATTCCAGGCCGAAGTCCTGGACTGCGAAGTCCCGGTGCTCGTCGATTTCTGGGCGCCCTGGTGCGCCCCCTGCCGCGCCATGGGTCCGGTGATCGACCGCCTGGCGGAGGAGTCAGGGGACACCCTCCGGGTGGTCAAGATCAACACCGAAGAGGCTTCCGGGACCGCCATGCGGTATGCGGTCACCTCGATTCCGCGCTTCCTCCTGATCAAGGACGGCGAAGTGGTCGAGACGATGATCGGGCAGCGCCCATACGAAGATCTTCAGGCGACGGTCGCCCAGCACCTCTAGTCCGGCTGGACCGTCTCCGTTTCGCCCTCCTGGCTGCAGCGCCCTTCGGCACCGCCGTGCTCGACGCCCTTGTCAGGTGCGGTAGAACGCCCGACGTCCTGCTGGTCCGGCCGCCGCGCCGTTCAGGGCGGGGCCGCAAGACCGAGGATGCGGGCATGAGGTCTGCCGGCGAGGCATTGGGCGTGAAGACGGTGGTCTGGGAGGACCCCTCCGATCCCGCCCCTCTGGCCGCGACGGCTCCCGATGTGGCCTGCGTCGCCGCGTTCGGCGTCCTGCTGTCACCGCAGGTCCTGGCAGTGCCCCACGTTGACTTCCTGAACGTGCATCCCTCCCTGCTTCCTCGCCACAGGGGCGGCGCGCCGGTGCCCGCCACCATCCTGGCGGGGGACCAGGAGACGGGCGTCACGATCCACCGGACCGTGGAGGCCCTGGACGCAGGCCCCGCGGTCCTGTCCCGGCGGACCGAAGTGGGGGACCGCGAAACGGCGGGCGAGCTGCTGGCCCGTCTGGGCGGCCTCGGCGGCGAGTGCCTGGACGCAGCCCTGGGGGCGATCGAGAAGGGCACTGCGGCGTTCACAGAGCAAGACGAGGCGCAGGCCACCGAGTGCTCGCGTCTGGTGAAGGATGACGGCCGCGTGCGGTGGCCCGCTTCCGCCACCCAGGTGGACCGCCAGATCCGCGCCGTGACGCCGTGGCCCGGAGCCCGCACCTCGCTGGGGGGCCGCGGACTCACGATTCATCGCGGCCGACCCATGGATCAGCCAGCGGCCGGCCCGGCTGGATCCGCCGCAGAGTGTCCCGGCGGGCTGGCGGTGGCATGCGGGAGCGGCTCCTACATGGTGGAGGGGGTCCAGCCCGACGGCCGCCGCGAAATGAGCGCTGCGGACTGGCTGCGCGGGACGCCTCTCCCGGACCAGGCCCGGTTTGAGTCGCCGTGAGCCTCGGGATGGAAACGCGGCGCGCCGCCCTGGAGTGCCTTTCGACCGTCTCTCCGAGCAGGGCGGCGGCGGAGGCAGGCCAGGCCTTCGATGCCCAGGACCGGGCGTTCCTGGTTGCCATGGTCGAGATGGTGGTGCGCAGACGCCGGACCCTCGACGCCGTGGGCTCCGCCTTCGCGAGCGGCGGGCGCATCGCGCCGCCGCTGATGAACCCGATGCGGCTGGGCTTGTGCCAGCTTCTGCTGCTGGAGGGCATTCCCGGCTACGCCGCCATCCACGAGACGGTGGAGGCGGTGCGGGCACGCGGTGGCCGATCCGGACACATCCGTTTCGTGAACGGCCTGCTGCGGTCCGTCGAGCGCTCGCTCGAGACCGGCGGCTCCGGCCCGAGGCGCGAACTCCCACGCGCTCCCGGCCACTCGCCGGCGAGGCTCGACCGGGACGTGCTGCCGGATCCCGCCGACCCCGAGTTCATGGGTCGCGCCTACTCGTATCCCGACGACCTGGTGGCGGCATGGACTGGCCGTTTCGGCCCCGACCAGGCACGCGACCTGATGGACCTGGGCAACCGAACGCCGCCGACCACCCTGCGGCCGAATCCCCGCCATGGGGACGAAGCTTCGCTGGCGGAGGCGCTGGCAGACGAGGGGATCAAGACGGCTCCCGGTCCGAGGCCGGGACTGCTGGACCTGCCCGGTCGTCCGCGACCCGCTTTCGAGACGAAGGCCTTCCGGAACGGGCTGTTCTCGGTCCAGGACGCGGCCGCCCTGGACGCGGTGGGCCTGGTGGAGGCTGCCGATGGTGAGCCTGTCCTGGACTTGTGCGCCGCCCCTGGCGGCAAGGCCTGTGCGCTGGCCGAACGGGGAGCGGCCGTGGTGGCCGACGACCCGGACGACGAGCGGCTGGCGCTGGTGGGGTCAGGCGCGGAGAGGCTGGGCGTGGCCGTCGAGGTGCGGCCGCCCGAGGAGGCCGAGCTGTTCCCGTGGGTCCTGGCGGACGTCCCCTGTTCGAACTCGGGCGTGCTGGACCGGCGGCCCGAGGCCCGATGGCGCTTCGGCGACAAGGCCAGGGAGTCCCTTCTGGCCATCCAGGACGACGTCCTGGACCGGGCTGCCTCCCACACCGCTCCGGGCGGCTGCATGGTCTATTCCACCTGCGCCATCGAGCACGCGGAGAACTCCGAGAGGGTCCGCGCCTTCATGATCCGCAACGAGGGATGGGCGCTTGAGGCGGAGACAGAGCGCCTCCCCGGGCCCGGCCACGGAGGCGGCTACGCGGCCCGTCTGCGCCTCGAGTAGCCTCACGTCTCAATGGCCAAGAAGAAGAGCAGCAAGGGCAAGCCCAAGTCATCGGCCAAGCCGAAGGCGCCGGCCGAGACCGGCAGCCCCGACCCTGCGGCGGGCCGCCAGACGATGTGGGCGGCGGTGGGCGCGCTGGTGGTCACCCTGGGAGTCATCCTGGCGGTGGCTCTTCGGCAGGCGTGATGCTCCGCTACGGCTACAACACCAACGGCCTGGCCCACCACCGGCTGGACGATGCGGTCAGCCTGCTTGCAGACCTTGGCTACGCCGGGATCGCCCTGACCCTGGATGTCCACCTGCTGGACCCCTTCGCGACCGACGCAAATGAGCGCGCCCGCGCCCGGTCGCTCCTGGACGCGCAGGGCCTGGACCGGGTGGTCGAGACCGGGGCGCGCTTCCTGCTCGACCCCCGCGCAAAGCACCGGCCCAGCCTGCTGGAGACCGATCCCGAGCTGCGCGAGCGCCGCACCGGCTTCCTGCGGGCGGCCCTGGAGATGGCGAACGACCTGGAGGCGGGCGTGGTGTCCTTCTGGAGCGGCGTCCTGCCGGAGGATGTCAGGGAGGAGGACGCCTGGGACCGGCTCGAGCAGTGTGTGGCATCGCTGACGCCGGCTGCGGAACGCCTGGGGGTTCAGCTGGCCCTCGAGCCGGAGCCGGGCATGCTGGTCGAGACCATGGACCACTGGCGTGCTGCGTCGGAGAGGCTGGGAGGGTCGGTCGGCCTGTGCCTGGACGTTGGCCATCTGGTTGTCACGCGCGAGGGGCCGGCGTCCGAGGTGATCCACCGCCATGCCGACGACCTGGCCCATGTCCACCTCGAGGACATGGCCACCGGAGTCCACGAGCACCTTGTGCCGGGCGAAGGCCTGGGCCAGGTCGACTTCCAGGATGTCCTGGGTGCCCTGACCGTGTGCGGGTACGAGGGCCTTGTTTCCATGGAACTCAGCCGCGATTCCCACCGCGCCCCTGAGGCGGCCGCAATGGCGCTCACGTTCCTTCAATCCGTGGATAGTGGGTTGAGTTCTCACGCCCCCTGAATCCAGGGGTAGAATCGGGAGGGAGTTTCGGCTCCCCGAGCAAAGACATGGGCGGATCGACGACAGGCAGCGGGCGCATCCAGTGCCCCGAACCCGAGAACGGTGTTCGCGCGCTGATCGTGCACCGCATCACGAAAGAGACCTGCCTCGAGCGGCAGCGGTCCTTCTACTACAAGTGCCACACCTGCCGGAACCGGATGGGCCATCCCTCGCAGCAGGCCGCTCCCCAGCGGCCGGCCGGCAGCGCCAAGGCGTCCTAGATCACTGCGCGTCGAGGCCGGCGGCCTCGAGCACTTCGGCTTCCGTGAGTACCCGGGGGGTGGATTTCGCCTTCTCCAGGATCCTGCCCACCGTCTCGTCGTCCGCCGCAAGGCCGCGGCTCTCGAGGAAGAAGGACACGTTCGAGCGTCCGGACATGGGGCCCACCGAGATCTTCTGCGCCAGCCCGAACTCGTCGGCGGGGACGCCCGAGTAGACGCGGTTGGCGAGCCACGGATCGTCGCGACGCAGTGCCTTCACCACCGCCGAGGCGTGGACGCCGGTGGCCGTCTCGAAGGCGTCCGTACCGACCACGGGGTACTGGGACGGGATCGGCGTGCCTGTGGCCCGACTGGCCAGTGCGCAGTATTCGGGCAGGTTCTGCAGATCGCGGTCAATCCAGCCGAGCAGCTTCAGGTTGACCAGGAGTACGTCCATTTCCGCGTTTCCGCAGCGCTCGCCGATGCCAAGAGCGGTGCCGTGGATGCGGTCCGCACCGGCACGCAGGGCCGCCAGGCAGTTGGACAGGCCCATCCCGCGGTCGCGGTGTCCGTGCCAGTCGACCTTCACCATTTCGCCGGTCCCGTCCACCAGTTCGCGCACGAACCGGATGACCGCGGCCGCCCCCTCGGGGGTTGCATGGCCGACGGTGTCGCTGACGCACACACGCCGGGCGCCCTCCTCGATGGCCGCCAGGTAGAGGGTTCGCAGGATCTCCGGGTCGGCACGCGTGGTGTCTTCCGTGACGTACATGCAGGGCATGTCGTTCTCGACGCAGAACCGGATCGCGGTCCGTGAGCGCTCGACCATGCCGTCCAGGTCCCAGTCCTCGGCTACCGCGCGGATGCGCGAGGAGCCGATGAAGGCGCAGACCTCCAAGGGGACGCCGGTCTCCTGGGTCATTTCCACGGCAGGCGCGATGTCGCCCACCAGCGTCCGGCAGGCGACGTTTGCGTCGATCGAGAGGCCTTCGTCGCGAATCGCCCCGATCAGGGCCAGGATGTGCTCCCGTGCGCGGTCGCCTGCGCCGGGGAGACCGACGTCGGCGGTGTCGATCCCGAGCGTGTCCATGAGTCGCAGGAGGTCGAGTTTCTCGTCGAGTTCCGGGTCCCGGACTGAGGGGCTCTGAAGGCCGTCTCGCAGCGTCTCGTCGTCGAGCTCGATCGTTTTCTGGGGCGCCTCGAGCGCTGCTCCATCGTCGTTCCAGTCGTGGATCAGATCCTCATGGGCCATGGCCGGCCCATCCTATGCGCTATTCGAGGCGCGGGCCGTGGACGATGCTGTCGTTGAACTCCTCGCCCAGCAACGCGCGCACAGCCCAGGGAGCCAGGCTGACATGGGTCACCAGCCGGGTACCCGTTGTGGCGTCCTCCAGGACCACCAGCCCTGACGCCACGAGCGGCGCTTCGCGGCCAAGCAGGGCCCGCTTGCCCAAGAGGTCGCTGTCGCCGGTCGAGACCAGCTGCACCATCTCGTTCGCAGTGGCGTGGCCTTCGCCACGCCGCAGTTCGCGGAACAGCAGGTGGACGAGGATGAGCGATTCGTCCACCCCCAGATGGAACTGCTTTTGCAGCCGGACCAGCGGAAACTGCTCGGACCCCGTGGCGGTGGCTCCCAGACGGGTTGCGATCACGTCCAGACGGTTCCCGATGCGGCGCGTGAGAACGTCAGGATCGGCGCCCGGTCCCAAATCGCCGAGCCCCTCCAGCTCCGCGAACAGGGCCAGGGACCGGCGCTCACACAGTCCGCTCACCGCCTTCATGTCCAGGAGGTGGTCGTCGGCTGCCTCGTATCCCTCGACCGACCCTCCTGTCGATGCTTCGCGCGCCAACATGTCGGCCAGACGCTCGAACACGGCCGGGGCGATGGTGAACATCGCGTCCAGCGGGTCCGATCCGCCGCCGGCGGGCAGGACGGCACGAACCAGGCCCAGCGACCGGAGCAGACCGTCGGGCCCCAGGGTGTCGATGTCGCCAAGCTTCTCGTAGGAGGTCTCGTGGAGCGTGTCGAGAAGCTGGCGACCGCTCCTTCCTTCGGGCCCTTCGGACAGCTGCTCCCGGAACAGCAGGGCCAGGGTGACCAGGGTCGCTCCGTTGGCCTCGCGGGCGGGAAGGACACGGGCCAGTGCGCCGCTCGCGGCATCCTGCTTCAGAAGGTCTTCGAGCGAAACTCGAGCCGCTCGCGCCTCCTCCTTGAGGCGGGGCAGGCGGTCAGGCGCTTCACGCGGATCGGCCAGGCGGCTCCGTATGGTCCGAAGCCGATCCGCCAAATCCAGGATGCGCCGCCAGTGTGTCCGGAAGGGGGATTCAGACACGGCTATCAGCACCGCCAGAATAGCGTAGGGTGCCGTCATGCCGCAGGCCGACGACAAGGACCGCCGTCTGGACCAGCTTCTGGACGACCTCCAGGGGTTCTGGGGACGTGCGGACGGACCTGCCGAGCACGTCCGGGACGAGCTGATCTCCGCGCACCCGGCGGAGGTGGCCGAACGCCTGGTCGACCTGAACCGTGACCAGCGCCTGGCGCTCGTGGGGTGGCTGCCTGACGAGAATGCGGCGCTCCTGCTGCGAGAAGCCGACGAGATCTACCGCCGCGAGATCCTGGACGACCTGCCCGCCGAGCGGGTGGCTGACCTGTTGGACCTGCTGCCGGATGACGTCGCGACCGACCTCGTGGACCTGCTGCCGGACCGGATGGAGGAGGAGGTCCTGGCAGAAATGGAGCCCGAGCATGCGGAAGATGTCCGCGAGCTCGAGCGCTACGAGCCGGACAGCGCGGGCGGCCTGATGACGACCGACTATGCCGTCATTCCGGCGGGCGGATCGGTGTCCGATGCGCTCAAGGCGGTCAAGCGGGACACCGAAGCGGAGACGATCAATACGGCGTACGTGGTGGACGCCGACACGTGTCTCCAGGGCGTCGTTTCGGTCCGTGAACTGCTCCAGGCCAAACTGACCACACCGATTTCCGACGTGATGGTGACGGATGTCGTCCAGGCGGCTCCTGACGACGACCGAGAGGACGTGGCGTCAGTGATGGCCCGCTACGACCTCAGCGTTCTGCCGGTGGTCACTGCAGGCAACCGAATCGTCGGAATCGTCACCGTCGACGACGTTCTCGAGGTCGTGGAAGAGGAGGCCAGCGAGGACATCTACCGGATGGCCGGAACGGCATCCCGGCACCCGACCCAGGAGACGATCGTGCGCCGCGTCGTGCTGCGCATGCCCTGGCTGCTGACCACTCTGGTCGTCGGCGTCGCCACAGCCCGCGTCCTGGACTACTTCATCGGCGTGATGGGCGGTGGACTGGGCGAGATGGCCGGACACCGGGGTCTGGACCTTCTGCGCTACGTGCCGGTCCTGATGGGTCTGGCCGGCAATGTGGGCATCCAGTCGTCGACCGTTCTGGTGCGCGGATTCGCGACCGGCGAGGTCGAGTCCGGCCGCCTGTGGCGTGTGTTTGCGGGCGAAGTGAA
Organism: uncultured Planctomycetales bacterium; assembly: GCA_964653725.1. GTDB lineage: Bacteria > Planctomycetota > UBA1135 > UBA1135 > CAZZHK01 > CAZZHK01. Next base: position 135,763 of record CAZZHK010000003.1, read on the forward strand.
GGTGGGCATGCTGGTCGGCCTAGTGTGCGGCGCCATCGCCTGGTTCGCGGCGGGCCATTTCGAGGAGCGCGAGGGGCTGGGCATGCTGGTCGGCACGGCGCTGTTCGCCTCGGTCGTCTGGGCGGCCGTGCTCGGCGCCTCGATTCCCACCCTGTGCAGGGCCGTCGGGGTGGACGAGGCGATTGCCGCAGGTCCGTTCCTGATCGCGCTCAGCGACATCTCGGCCTGCGTGATTTTCTTCCTGCTGGCGCAGGCCAGTTCGTACTAGGACGGATGACTTCCCGCCGCATCGGCAGGGCAGGGCTGCAGCGGGCGTCCGCCGCAGTCGCCCTCGTGTCGCTGGCCGTCTGGGCGACGGTCGATGTGTACCGCATTCCGTCGGTATCCATGGAGCCCGCGCTCCATGGTCCGGGGGCCTACGAGGACCGGGTGGTCGTGGTGCCTTCGATTCGCGATCCCCGTCGCTACGACGTGGTTTGTTTCGAACGCCCCCACGAGGACCGGACCTTCGTGAAGCGGATCGTGGGGCTGCCGGGGGAGCGCATCCGCATCATCGAGGGCGACGTCTTCGTGGACGGGGAGATGCTGCGCAAGGACCGCATTTCCTGGGAGCGTCTCAGGGCCCCTCTTCACGACTCCCGACTCCACGATCCGGCAGACTTCTGGTCCCTGACGGGCCCCTGGCGGGTCCACCAGGGCGGCCTTCTCCGGCTCTCCGCCCGGACGGCCGATGGGTCTGCGCCGACCACCCTCGCGAACCGGCTGCCCATCCACGACAACTACATCGACCAGGACGGCCGGATCAGGGTCGGCCGGATCCCGGTGCGCGATCTCGCGCTGCGTGCGGATGTCGTTCCGACCACCGACGGAGGTCGCATCGAGTTCAGTCTCCAGGAGGGTGGCGACCTGTTCACCTTCCAGTTTCTCCGTGACAAGGGCGAATTTCGCCTGAGCCGGACGATGAATGGAAGGACTCAGTTGCTGGCCAAGGCACCCTTCAGGTGGCCCACAGGAGAGCTGCGGCGTGTGGAGGTCTCCAACGTGGATGACTCGCTGGCCGTCCTGACAGACGGTGAGCCCCTGGTCCCTATGCATCACTACAAGGAAAACTCACCTTTCGCGGCGCGTCGCGCGAGCCGCGGCCTGGTGATCCGCTCCATTGCATCGGTTCGGATGAGCGCTCATGGTCTGGATCTGGACATCCCATGGCACGCCGTCTTCCGGGATCTCCACTACACGGGGGACGGCCGCTATGCCGTCGCGGAGGCCCTCCACCTGGGGGATGACGAGTACTTCCTGCTGGGAGACAACTCGCCGGCGCCCCACTCCTACGACAGCCGGTTCTGGGGACCCGTTCCACGGCGCGATTTCGCCGGTCTGGCGGTCGCCGTCGTCTTCCCCTTCGCCCAGATGCGGTGGCTCTAGGGCCGCGCCCATGTCCGGCCCCGTCGATCGAAATGCGGAACTGCTGCAAGCCTATGCGGCCGGCGACAGCGAGGCGTTCGACGAGTTGGTGCGGCGCAACCAGGACCGCGTGTTTGCCCTGCTGTACCGGTTCCTGGGGCCGCGTTCCAACATCGAGGATCTGGCCCAGGACGTGTTCCTCCGGGTCCTGAAGGCGGCGCCGCGCTACGAGCCGAGAGCCAAGTTCACGACCTGGCTGTACCGGATCGTCTTCAACGTGGCGGTAAACGAGACCCAGCGCGGCGCGAAGCGGCGCATGCCGTCGCTCGACGCGCCGGACATGCCGATGGCGGTGGATCTTCGGGTCGACGGACCGGTGGCGGACCTGGAGGGCGACGAGCGCAAGGCACTGCTGCATGAGGCGATCGGACGTCTTCCAGAGAATCAGAGGGCCGCAATCCTGCTGGCGGCAATAGACGGCCTGTCCCTGATAGAGGTGGCGGAAGTGATCGATTCGACCGAGAAGGCGGTCAAGAGCCTCCTGCACCGTGCGCGACGGGCGCTCCGCGCGGAACTAGAGCCTTTGCTGGGGGTTGAGGACGCATCGGAACCCGATCCCCATGAATGACGACGACTCCATCGATTTGCTGCTGCGCGAACTGGAAGCGCCCGGCGCTCCCAGCGGGTTTACAGCGAGCATGGCCTTGGCCTCGCGCGCCGCGACCAACCTGGCTGCGGAGGATCAAAGAATCCGCACCTGGCGCCTGCCCATGGCGGCTGCAGCCCTGATCGTCGGGTTCCTTGTGCCTGCCGTGGTCCTGCCTCCTGTCGAGGCACAGGCGGAGGAGAACCTGGCAGAGGCGCTGGCGGCGTGGGAGTACGAGCAGATGACTCCGGAGGAGGAGTGGATGTTCGTGGCCCTCGCCGCTGGAGAGAGCTTGGACACGGCGCCGCCGGCCGGCGCTGGCAACGCCGAATCAACACCTCCGGATCGGCTTCCGGAGGAACAAACCACCGAAACGAACGAGGAACAAGAATGCTGATGATCACTTTGGCCCTGATGTCCGTGCCCTGCCTGGTGCCTCTGCAGGAGGACGAGGTCGATGAGATGCGTGACCTGCTGGAGAGCGTTGTCGAGAAGTTGCAGGCTGGCAGCGTTATCGACGCGGACGAGGCCGAGACCCTCCTGGGCATGAAGACGAAGAAGGCACTCAGGGTCATTCTCAAGGACACGACGACGCGCTTGGTGGCCATTGAGCGCGATGCGAATCTCGCCGATGCGTCCCACCGACGGGACGCGGCCCGGGAAGTACACGATGACAAGGACAAGGGGGGCGACAAGAAGGGCAAGCGGGACAAGGGGGGCGACAAGAAGGGCAAGCAGGACAAGGGGGGCGACAAGAAGGGCAGGGGCGACAAAAGGAAGGACAAGGCGGACTGGGGTGACGACAGGGACTGGGGCGACGACAAGGACTGGGGTGACGACAAGGACTGGGGTGACGACGACGAGTGCAAGTCCTGCGGCGCAGGCCAGGAGCCCGGCCGCGGCCGGGATTCGCGCGGTGGCCGCCCGATGATGGGCGGTGGAGGCCGGGATTCGCGCGGTGGTCGCCCGATGATGGGCGGTGGCCGGATGGGTCGCGGCAGCCATCCGATGATGGGCGGTGGAGGCCGGGATTCACGCGGCAGCCATCCGATGATGGGCGG